>NZ_JBQFPY010000003.1:0-354758 GCF_056536625.1 Ruegeria sp. CJ9 | reverse complement strand
CCTGACAGTGGGACCACGCAACCCGATAGCGGGACGACCCAACCTGACAGTGGTACAACCCAGCCTGACAGTGGGACAACTCAACCTGACAGCGGGAAGACCCAGCCTGACAGCGGGACGACTCTGCCTGACAGCGGTACAACTCAACCTGATAGCGGGACAACCCAACCTGACAACGGGGTCACGCAACCAGATTCAAGCCAATCGTCTCAGATGATGTTCGATGACTTTGTTCTCGATATTGGAGGTTTGCTGAATCAAGACGACATCGGACTGAAGGGTGACACGACCGTCGTGAATACCGGATCCGGCCCCGTTGTAGAATTCGATGGAAAGGACGACTACATAAACTTGGGTCGACTCGAAGAATTCAGTGGTTCAAGTGAGCTTGGGTTTACGGTCGAATTTGCCCGGGACGAAGCCGATGGAAGCGCGCAGCGCCTTGTTTGGAATCACCAGAAAATTGGCTTGATTCTCAAAGACGATGGGTTGGTCGTGAAAGTCGCCAATAATGACGCCAAATTCCACAAAGGCTTCAAAGCAAAGGACATTGGCCTGAACGATCTCGAAAAACATGAGATCACCGTTCTGGTGGATGAAGACGAGGACCGTTTGCAGGTTCTTGTTGATGATCAGGTTGTCATTGATGAAACCGGCGTGGACTTCGACTTTAGCGATGTAAACAACCGGAATTGGACGATTGGATCACAATGGCGGGCCGATATCGATGGTGAGGTCAGCTCCTTTGCGATCGATGATGAGGTCGAGTTTGTTGATACCACTGTTTTCGACAACGCGCTGATTGCCTGACGCCGCTATATTCAGCCAGCAGGCAAAGTGAAACATCTTGGACGGGGCGCAAAATTGCGCCCCGTCGCTGATTGCGATACCTGTATTTTCACATAACGCTATGTAAGTTCTGTATTCTGTCTATGATCGTGATTTATGATTTTGTCTGATCGCTATCGTTTCATTTTCATTCATGTTCCCAAATGCGCGGGAACATCGGTTCGAAACGCTGTCTTACCATTTCATGACGCCGACAGCCGGTTCTTGAAAGCTGTAGAGAACCATCCGAAACTGGGTGAGATTGATTTTCGCCACTTGCCGTTGCTCTTATTGCGAGACCTGGACCCCGAAGCGTTCAGCAAGCTTGAGACCTATGAAAGCTACGCGCTTTTGCGCGATCCGTTTCAACGGTTCCGGTCTGCCATGGCCCAACGTGCGAAGATGTATCTGGGCAAAGAGTTCGCGCAGCTTGAGGATCGAGAGATACGCGACGAGATCGGCAAGGTTGTCACCTATCTACAATCAGAACCTGCCGTGATTGCGCCGGAATATATCCATTTCAGCCGGCAATCGGGCTTCATCGAGGTCGAAGGAAAACGGCTGGTCAGGAACCTATACCCTGTCGAACGGATGGATTGTTTCGTTTCTGATCTAGCCCGCCATATCGGGACAGACGCGCTGGAAATTGGTCATATCAACCAGACTACGGTGTTTCGTTACCAGGGGTTGAGCCGCGTCATGTACGCAGGCAGCGCAGTTGCCAAGCGAGTATTGCCCGACCCGATACATGAGAAGCTGCGCGTTTCAGCCCGAAAAATATTAATGAAGCCAAGTGGTTCCGTCTTGCCTTCTGTTTTTGAGGAACCCGAATTGCGTAATTTCGTGAAAGACTATTATGCGGCAGATTTTGCTTTTCACCAAAAAGCGCTCGAGGATGTTGCAGCATAACTAAATCCAACGCTGCTATGATTTAAACCGGGTGAAAGCCACTGCCTTTGTGATATTCATCAAGAAATGGATTTTTTTCTGCGTTCTGTAGTGGGGATAACAGACAGGTCAGAGGTATTTCTGGTATCATAAGAGCAAAGTGGTGGTGAGTTTCATTGGTAGCATCGACAGGTACAAGAGGGGCTTTGCAGGCGACGGGTGACAGTACCGGCCGCTCGTCTGGGTCGTTTATCCTCCCATTGCTATTTCTAAGCTTCATTTTACCGCTGTATTTTCAGGTTGCGGGGCTGCAACTCAGCGGCTATCGCATGGTTTTGTTGATTTTCTTTGTACCGGCAATGATCCGTTGGTTTGATGGGTCCGGAGGGTACTATGCGCCGGACTACCTGATTTTAGGATTTGCATTCTGGACAGTGTTGGCGATCGTGTTCCACCACGGGTTTTCGAGATGGGAATATAACGGTATCGCATTTGTCGAGGCGACGGGTCCGTATTTCATAGCGCGCTGGTTGATACGGGACGAGCATGCATTCCGTGCCTTTGTGCGCTGGATGTTCATTGCGGTACTGCTCATGCTGCCGTTTAGCCTCAATCAGTTCATTTCGAACAATTCTGTGCTTCTCGATTTGTTCAGCAAGGTGGGGAACGTATATCCTACAATTCCACTCGAACCGCGCTTGGGCTTTTTCCGGGCACAGGGGCCGATGCCGCACCCGATCCTTTACGGTGTTTTCTGCAGCGTAGCCTTTTCTTTGGTTTGGTACGTCCTGGGGAATGACAGGGGTTTCACATACAAAGTTAGCAGGTCAGGAGGCGTCTTTCTGGCCACTTTTGTGTCTTTGTCAGCAGGGGCATGGCTTGCGATCATGGTGCAGCTTGGTTTGATGACCTGGAAGAACGTATTCGCGTTTTTTCAGAAAAAGTGGAACATGTTGTTGTATATGCTTGGCGGGCTGTACTTGTTCCTCGAAATCGCCGCGGATCGACCTCCTGCCCAGCTGTTTGCAGCCTACCTGACGTTTAAGAAGTCAACAGCTTTTAACCGGATTAATATTTTTATTTATGCGTCAGATGATGTGATGAGAAATCCAATATTCGGGCTTGGGTTCAATCCCTGGACACGTCCGCGATGGATGCTTGGAAGCGTTGACAATTTTTGGCTGGTCATCGCTTTGCGCTATGGGTTGCCAGCACTCATATTTTTGGTGGCTGCCATAATTGTGATCTATGTGATTTTAGGCCGAGCCCAATTGCCCAGCAGGTTGGAAAATTTCCGACTGGGGTACCTTTTTTCTCTGACCGGGTTTTGCATTGCAGCCGTTACCGTGCACGTCTGGGATGCAACATTGTGTCTTTTGATGTTTTTGCTGGGCGCAGGTCTTTGGATGGTCAATGCCAAAGAAGAAAGCGATCAGCCACAATCTGAGATGAAACAAAGCGGAAGGCGGCGAATAAGATATACTCGATTTGGGTCGGAAGACACGTGAATGGGCCAATGTTGGCGGCGGCACAGACGCGTGTTCGGTGAACGATGCAAGAGGATTTCGACAAGTGTCAGTTCAGCAAAGTAAAATTACGACGGATGCCGGAATTGGCCGAAAGCCGAAGCGATCGGCGCTGAAAAAGAAACTGACACAGGTTCCCATCTCGTTTCGCAAAAACTATGGGCTTTTGAAAAACCCTGAGTTTTGGCAAATTCTGCCACTTCTAATGTCCAACAGGTGGCGCGCGCGTACTGGCGAAAAAGATCAACCCAAAATTTTCGTCGCGACGCACCACAAGGCCATGACCACCTATTTCAAAGCTGTGCTAAAGTTTCTGGCTTTTGGGTTGGATGCGCGATTTGAGGAGCTTTCGAAACTGGCGCCTCAGCCTGAAACCAGGGTCTTTCTATCGGCCCATAGCCGGACGCCTTGGTCTGAAGTTGGCCCCTATCGGGGGATACATATCATGCGTGATCCGCGCGACATAATCGTATCCTCTTATCACTATCATCTGTGGACCAATGAGCTTTGGGCCCATATCCCGGATGAAAACGGGCAGACCTATCAGGAAAAGCTGCAGGCCGCGGACAAAACCGAAGGCCTGTTCATGACAATCCGTCATTTCATCTTTTTTAGCCGCGAAATTCTTGAGACCTGGGATTTGGATGATCCGAATATTCTTGAGGTGTCATACGACGATCTGATGGGGGATCAGCGTGATGCGGTCTATTCCGAGATGTTCAATTTCTTGGGGTTGCAGGGGCAAGAGCATGAATTGGGCGTCCGCCTGATGCGTCTGTTTGAGGCCGGAAAGCGCAGTAAGGTCTCTGCCACGAAAACCAATGAGGGCGCGCATATCCGCAGCAGCCGCAGCGGTCAGTGGAAAGACGAGTTAGAGCCCGAGCATGTGGCATATATTGAACAGGAACTGGGACAGGTTCTGGAAAAATTCGGATACGCCCGAACCCCAGTTACAGGTTCGACGGGCGCTGTCTAAGGGATTTTTTTTTCCAGGGGTAAAAACTGTTTTCTGATCATGCTGACCGTGCGACGCATTCGTCTGCTGACAGGCATCCGACCCGCAAGGATCGCGTCAATCTCAGCCGGTGTCATATCCCCGCGCAAGGATGTGCGCGGGCGTAGAAACGCGGTGTCGCTCATATATCCCGCATCGCTGGAAAACGCGGTTTTGTAACCAGTGCGGCGCAGGGCACGTAGGACGCGGGCGTTGTATCTGCCAAAGGGTATCCCCGCCTTGGTCACCGCAGCACCGCTTAGTTCTTGCAGCACTTCGCGTGAGCCGGTCAGCTCTTGCTCAAGCGCGGCTGTTCCTAACATATTCCAGGCGACATGCGCGATCCCGTGGCTGCCAACACCCATTCCGGCAGACATCAGTGCTTTGACGTGATCGCGGGTCAGGGAGCCGGGCTCGTCCAATCGTCCCGTCAAAACAAAGAACGTCGCGGTCAGCCCCCGCTGCTTTAAGGCGGGCAGGGCGATCTTGTAATCCGAGAGGTTGCCATCATCAAAAGTCAGGCAGTAGGTCGACGGGGTGGGGCTGTCTGCAACCCGGTCTAGAACGTCAAAAAACTGTGCCTCAGACAGCCAGTAGGGTGCCTCGCCTTCTTCAAGGTCGCGGGCCGGTGTGCCTATGCCGTGGAAGTTGAGACCAATCAATCGGGCCATGTCAGGATTTCAGCTTTCTGTGCAGTGTTTCAGCAAGATTGATTAGACCTGTGCCAAGCCCACTTTGTCGGGCCTCAAACGGACCCGCCGCCATAGTGTTCACACCACCGGTGCGGAGTTTGAAGCGGGTGACACTTGGATTGGCGTCCTGATCAATGCCCCCCAGATCAAACCACTTGAGTCCTCGGTCCTGACAATAAAGCATGGCCTGCCACATCATAAAATGCCCTGTATTAAGCCTCCGTCCTGCATCCGATGTCGCCCCGAACAGATAAGTGGCGTTGTGGCGGGTATATCCGATCGTCATCGCGCCGATATCCACGTTGTCTTTGCGTGCAATTAAAACGTCATGTTCGAAATCCGACCCAGACAGGGCGTAATAGAATTCCGGTGGGATGTCCGGCTGAAACCCTTTGGCGGCCTGCACTTGTTCGTAGAGCTTGGAAAAGCGCCCGAACAGGTTCGTTATCGGACCAGTTTCAAGTTCCATCCCCGCCTTGAGCGCATTGCGCAGAGGATTGCGCCATTTGCCGTGCAAAGCGCGCATCAAGGTGTCTTCATCCTGCTCACAATCGACGATCACCGTCCTGTAGTGAGACGCCCGATCCGTTGGCACAAAGCCAGCCCCAGCGGCAACCTGATCTACCGACGAGACGTTGCGCGCCGATAACGCAGATAGTCGGAACCGCAGGATATGTCCGCTTTGCTCAGCATAGGTGCGCAGGGCAGTAAACACGGCCTCTAGTGTCTGTGGCGTGGTCTCGTGATGTACAAGCGGACCAGCCGGGATCCAGACGATGCCTCGCCCCAGGCCCGGCACTAATTTCAGGCGCAGGCAGGCCGCAGCAACGGGTCTGCCTGTCTGATCTGACAGGTTGACAAATTGCGCCTGGGCCCCGATCCGCCGTGCCGCCGCTTGCGCATAGGTTAGGGTTTGCTCATAGGTCAGGTCGCGAAATTCGGCACTGATCCGGGGCCAGTCTTCGGCAGCAACGGTTTGCAGTGTCAGAGACCCGGTCATAGTCGTGTCCGTATCCAGCTGGCCCAGAGCTTGCCGGGTTTCAGCCCTAGCCGGGGTCGAATCTTCAGAAACCAGGCGCGGTAGTAAAACAGGTGCAGCGCATCCGCCCAACACAGCAAAGCCCGCGCCCTCAGCCGCGCCGCAGGACGGTTCCCGGCCAGCACGATGTTATGGATCGGCACCAGCGTACCGCCGTAACTCAGTTTGTATTCGTATTCCCCGGCTCCGGCCTCGACCAGCTGGATACCATCCGTAATCAGCCGCTCTACCCGTTCGATCAGCCCCACACGCCCCAGCCCGACTTTTTCAAATTCAGGATCTGTTTCACGGGCATTCAGCCACCAATAGGCCTTGTCGCCCTGAGTATAGCGCAGTTGGCTCGACAGCAGCCTGTCGCCTTGCCATTGCTCATCAATCATGGCCCGGTCACTGGGGGCCAGCCGGTGCAGTAGGTCGCGATAGAATCCGGCGGCTACGGACCAATCCGAGAAATGCCCGCCTTTCCCAGCGGCCCGCCATTGTTTTGTGTGCAGCGCGATGAACCGGTCCATCATTGGATCGACCATATCCGGGCTTGAGCTGGTGTTGTTTAAAGGCGCTATTTCATTCAAGCGCTTGATATCCCGTCGTACCTCGCGCCGCCGACTTTTCGATAGCGTCTTCATGAACCCATCAAAGCTGTCGGGCAGGTCCATCAAAGTGTGTCCGCGCGGGCTGTCGTCGCGCAAGAGCAACACGTCTTGCACATCCATGGAGCGGAGGATTTTCAGCGATACCGAACGCTCTGACATCGGGGAAAGACTGATGGCGGCGCAGTTCAGTTGCTGGGTCAGATGCGTGAAGGCGGCGCGCAGGGCGGCCTCTTCGTGACCGGTGGCAATAGGCAAGGCCATGACCGCGAAATTGGGATCGACCCCGGCCAGCCGAGCGATGCGTACGGGAACTGGTCCGGCCCAGATCGTTTCGATGCAAAAAGGCAAGGCACCGATCAACTCGGGCCCGTCCCGCAGAATGAAACACACAGGACGGCGGCTGGAGGCAAAGCTCTTGCCATAGTGGTCCCACCAGGCGACCTGCCAATCGCTCAGGAAATAGATATCGGCGCCGGTTGCCGTGACCAGATCATCCCATTCAGCCCTTATGGCAAGGGCCTGGGCCGGTGCCTGAAGGCATTCGAGCGCTTCTTGTGATCTGGTGGAAACCGCATCCATCACGTGGCAGGTTCCTGCCCAAACAGATGATACCGGATCGCGGCTCCCGACAGCCGCAACCGGGCCGAGCGGTCAGGTGTGGCACGCACCAGACCCAGCAGGCCAAAGGTGGTGCCCCGCAGCAGCGCGCTGGTGACGAAGATACTGCGCGTTATCAGCTCTCCGACCCGGCCATAGTGTTTTCGTGCATAGATCGTCTTGCTCTTTTGCTTTTGCACATACATGCGGGACTTGATCTGTGCGGTGCTTTTCGATCCACCCTCAAGATGTAGAATCCGAGCTTCGGGGGCGAAGACGCAGCGCCAGCCTGCATCTCGGATACGTCGGCACCAGTCGGCCTCTTCCGAATAGATGAAAAAGGCGTCGTCCAGCAGCCCGACCTTTTCGAACACCGGGCGCGGGACCATCATGAACATGCCCGAGACCACATCCACGTCGCGCGGTGTGGTCCGGTCCCAACCGCCGTATTCCGGCCATGGAAGCAGCCGTTTCAGCCCAAACTCGATCACCGCCACGCTTAGCGGTCCGGGATCGGCAAAGCAGGTCAGCTGTATGGTTTCGGGGTCTTCGAACACCTGGCATCCAACGCACCCAACATCCGGATGCGCGTCGAGCCATCCGCTCATGACGTCGATCGCATGGTCCAGGATGATCGTATCGGGATTGAGCAGCAAAAGCTTGTCGCCTTTGGCAATCTCCAACCCCTGATTGTTGGCCGCAGCAAAGCCGCGATTACTGGGGTTGGCGATCAGTTTTACGTTGGGAAAATTTTCACTGACCATTTCGGCCGAGCCATCGCCCGAGGCGTTATCCACCACAATGATTTCATGAGGCAGGCGTGTCTGATTTTCTATGGATTGAAGACAATCGTGCAAAATATCGCGCGTATTCCAGTTTACGATGACAATCGAAACAGCGCATCCCGTGCTTTCTGATTCAGATAAAACACTCATGTAACTCTCGATTCCGAGGAAACACACATCGCAACAGGCGCTTAATTCCCCAATACACAGGCCAATGATCCGCATTTCTGCGCGCGAAACCACCGAGGCGGTGAATTATTTTTACATTTTGTGGCATATACCTTCTATATTTTTGAAAAGGATGGCGATTTTAACAGGTTTTGTATTTTTGGCTGACGGTTTGTGGTCGCGCCAGGAAAGTGAGTGGTTAATGGATATCGAATGTTACGATGACCTGACCGGTGAACAAATACATGAATGGCGTGAATTTGTGGCTAGCTGCCAGCATCAGCACCCCAGACAGGACCCTCGGTTTGCCGATGTCGAGCGTGCAATCGGCGGAACTGTGGTTTTTGCGATCGCGCGTCGACAGGGGGAAATTTGCGCCGTAGGCCTGTTTTCGCTGTACCGCAGCCGGATATTGGTGGGTAGATATTCGGTAGCCCTGGCGCTGAGCGGGCCGATCTGCGACGATCCCGAGACGCTGACTGAATTTGTGGTCGCCGTGTCAGGTCACCCTCGTTTTGCAAAGGTCGATGCCATCAAGGTCACGCCATATTGGCTGGATGATGACGCCGATCAGCTGCATCAGAGATTTACGCAAGCCGGGTTGGAGATAACCGATCCAGCGCCCCATCGTGATACCGGGCTGATTGGCCTCGACCGTTCTTTGGATGAGTTGCGCAGCTCGTTTTCAAGAAGTGCGCGTCGAAATCTGCGCAATATCGAGGCAACGGATGTCGAAATCCGTCACATCACGTCGCCTGATCAGATCGCGGTTTTTTTTGATTGCCTAAACGCGCTGGTGATCAAGCCCAACAACCTGACCCCGGTCACACGCCCCGAATACGAAGCCGGATTTCAGAATGTATATAACGACCCCGAGGCCGGGGTTCTGTTCACCGCTTATCACCAGGACACATTCTTGGGCGGGTTTTTGTTATATCGCAGTCGGATTACGGCCTTTGCCCGGCGTTTTGTGGCGGACCCCGCCGCGGCCAGCCTGATTGGTAATCTGCGCATTGCTCCATTGCTTTGGCTCAGGGGGATGAAGTGGGCGATGGAGCAGGGATGCAAAAACTTGGATGTCGAAGGGTATCTGCCCGATATCGACCGCAGCCATCCTGATTTCAGCGTTCTTGAATATAAAACCTATTTCAAGCCACGCCCGGTCAGACGCGTGGCAGAACATACATTGGTCACTCATCGTCTGTTCCACCGGGCAAATGTGGTTCCGTCACAGTTGAAACAGGTCGCACGGCGCGGTGTCAGGGCGGCGCAGGCCCTGACCAAATCGGGGTAGGGGCCACGGCGCTGCAGGAGGTGTGACGCGTGTTTGGATTAGGACAGAGAAAAAAGCTGATCCTGCTGCGTAGTGCGGCCCATCGCGGCGCCGGGGCTTTTCTGCATCAAGCTTGGGCAACCGTTGCAGATATCGGATTGCGTCGAAGAAATTTGGTGTTTCAGCTTGATGGGGATGACTTTCTGAAAAACCAGCCTGCGGATGATCCAACACTTGAAGTTAGCAGGGTTTCAGGCTGGCACGATCTGCCCGAGACCCTGCGGCGGCGACTGGAATCCGGCGAGGAAAACCTGGAATGGGGCGACAAGAGCTGGTTCGACAAAGATCGCTGGCTATGGGCGGCAACCCTCGACGGAGAGGTCTGTTGCCTTGCCTGGATTTTGGGTCCCGATGAAGATGAACACTTCTTCTGCGCGGTGCCGTCAGATGCAGAAATACTTTTTCAGATCGTTGTCCTGCCTGAATTCAGGGGGCGTAGCTTGCAGGTCAGGGTACATCGGACCATGATGGCCGAAAGGTTGCAGGCGGGAACGCGGCGCTTTTTTATCGCCTGTCACGAATACAATTACACGTCACGGAGAAACATAGAAAAACTTGGCTTCAGGTTGATCGGATTTCACAATGAATCGCGCTTTACGTCCCGCCAAAGCTGGAAGCCGCTGACAAGATGACGCGGAACCGAATTGCCGACGCCGTTGCGAACATGCCCATGAGGGCAGGCAGTTTTTGGAAGCAGGATGCGCAGGGTGGTATTCTCGCACTACTTGCGAACCGGAAGGTGCATTATGCATTTCAGACACGGGTCGCGATACATGCTGCGTGTGATGTGCTGGGGCTGCAGGACGGGGACGAAATTCTGGCACCGGCTTATAACTGCGGATCAGAGGTTGACCCGCTTGTGCAGGCCGGACTGAAGGTGCGGCTTTATCCGGTCGGTAAAGACCTGCGTACTGATCCCGCTCGGATCGAGCCACTGATTACGGCCCGAACGCGGGCAATCTATGTCACGCATTATTTTGGAATTATTCAGCCTGAACTGACCGCCCTGCGCGCGCTTTGCAACAACTATGGGCTGCGGATGATCGAAGATTGTGCGCTGAGCCTTCTGAGCGGAAAAAGCCCGGCAGAAGGGCGCACCGGCGATATCTCGGTTTTTTGCTTTCACAAATTCGTACCGGTGCCGGAAGGCGGGGCGTTGGTCGTGAACGCCCCCGATCTGACCGCGGCTGTGCCGTTTCCACGCCCGGCACCGGGAAAAGTGGTCGCGAAGATAGTGGCACGGTCAACCTTGGTAAATGTGCTGGGATCTACCCGGGCCCGAATCCTGAAACGTGCTTTGTCCGGCGGGTCTGGGATGACAGAACCGGACCATGTAACAACCGACGAGATGGACGATATTCCCGGGCACTATTACTTTGATCCAGATTTGCAGAGGCGCCGTATCAGCGTCGTTGCGTCTCGGCAGCTTCGTTCGTTTTCGGTGTCTGATACCATCAAAATCCGACGAGCCAACTGGCATCGATATCGCGAGCGTCTCGAAAAGGTACAGGGCGTTGAGATGTTGAAGTCGGAACTCGAAACCGAGACTTGCCCACTGATCATGCCGCTTGTGGTGAACGGGCGCGACCGGGCAGCGCGTGATTTGCAGGCGCGTGGTATCGGTGCCACGCCTTGGTGGGCTGGGTTCCATCGAAATCTGGATTGGACCGGTCAGGATGAGGCAATAGCGCTAAAGAACCAAGTTCTGTCCTTGCCGCTGCATCAATATCTTTCAGAGGATCATATCGATCACATTGTATCCGCTCTGCAAGAAGTGCTTTCGAGCTGAGGTGCGGGACATGTCCTGAGTAAGGCGAAGTCCAATGCAGAACCTTAATGCGCCGTGACGAGTCTGGATCTTATTTTGGCCACCAACTCCAATGTCATGCTTTCGACGCCTTTGGGTTTACCGCTTAGCTTCCAAAGCAGGAAATGCGTACCGATGTAGGTCAAGATCCCGACCAGAACCTTGATCGCAAATCGAAAGCGCAGCAATGGCAGGTCTTCCTCTGTTTCATAGGCCCAACCCACCGCGTCGCCGCTGCCAAAGGCGCTGCTGACGAACAGAACAACAGAAACCATCGCCAGAGTGGACACAAATGACCGCCAGGCAACAGTTATTGGCCCAAAAAACGTGCGGGTTCCATAACGTTTCGCAATCATCAGAGTTGTAAAGATTGTGACCAAGCTGGCGATGCCTGCTGCGATCAGCGCGCCTGAGAAACCGAATTCCACCCCTTCGCGCATCAGCAGGCAGACGAACACCAAAAGGAACGTGTTCCGGATAAACAGTATCCTGGTAGAGCCTTCAATATAGGCGGCGGACCGCACGTTTTCGTGCAGCGTTTCAAGCGCCTTGAGCGGGGCCAGAATCCATATGACCTGTACGATGCCCAACCACTGCCAGCCGATCACGACCACGACGATATGATTGGCCACTAATGCCATCCCAAGGGAAACCGGTAACACGATCGCAAGAAGCAATTCGTTCAGCCGATTAAACGCCTCATCTTGGCGGTCGGTGTTGCGCGATATATCTGCAAGCCCGGGATAAAGCACACGTTGCAACGGGGCGAACAGCTGTGTTGTGACAAGTGTACTCAACCTGTTCCCAAGCCGGAATACACCCGCATCGGCCAGCCCCAGGGTGGCACCGATGATAAGTTGCGGCATGTTGTTCGAGAAAAACAATGAGACTTGGGCGCCCGTGGTCCAGACCGAAAAGGACAAACAATCGCGCCAGCGTGCCAATGACAATCGTATGGTCATGGGGGCCATGCTGTAGGTCCAGATACTGCGCGTTATCAGCGCACAGACACTGGCGACGATAATTGACCAGAAATCACCCCAAAGCCACGCCAGACTGATTGCAATGATCGAATACACGATCCGGCTTATCGTTTCTTCGGCGGCGGCGAAACTGAACCGTAGTTTGCGTTCAAAAAGGACGAAGCGGGGGCTTTTCAGAGCTATAATCAGTGAAAGGGCACAAAGAATGGGTGCCAGTTGGATCAGCTCGGGTATTTCGAGCAGGGCAAGCAATGGCTGGGTAACGTAGAAAAACAGCGCAGCAACGACGCCAAGGATTACCTGAAAGGTGAAAACGGTTTTGAGATGCTCAAGAGTGACATCGTCCAGTCGGATCAGAACTGTTGCGATCTGCCGCTGCATCATTTCCAAAAAGGCCGTGGCGACCAGGAAATAGGCGGCGATACCGAAATCTTTTGGTGTAAGCAGCCGGGCGGTTACGATCAGTGTGATCAATCCAAGCGCTTGCCGAAACAGGCTGGAGGCAAGCAATGTGGTTGCCCCCACCGCAAGAGCGGACGTGCGGGCAGACGTGCTTTTATCCACAACAGGATCGGACGGCTGCTTCAAACTGTTAACTTCCCAAACTCATAACAAATGACGCATATCTGCATTAATGTTTCCATATTCGCGATCCATTGTGAGGTCCTTAGACGTGTGAGATCGCGATTCTGGTGTTCTGACCAGACGACTGATAAGTGTCAGCATAGTGCTATTTTGTATGTGCCTCGCAACGGTTTTGTCTTATTTGTCAAATGATACTCGTATCTCGTACCCGTACGTTGAATTCTGTTTCAAAGTACATTCTCAATTGGTGTCATGAATTGGACACCAAATGCAGAAAGAAGCCAAGCACGACGGTTTACATGTCTTTTGTCGCGGCAGGATAGATAATTGGGTGCTGAGTTTTAGAGCGGTATTGCGGTATGAAAATTGCAATTTTCGGGCTGGGTTATGTGGGCTTCACGGCGGCGTGCTGTTTGACCCGCGAAGGGCACGCGGTAATCGGCATCGACGTGAACGCCGATAAGGTTGCTGAAATCAATGCTGGTCAGCCCCCGATTAAAGAACCCAAAGTGGCTGAACTGCTGACCGAAGCGCTTAGCAAGAACCTGATACATGCGGTGGTGGAAACACCGGATCTGTCTGATGCAGATTTGGCCATTGTCTGTGTTGGCACCCCTAGCGCGACTGACGGGTCGCATAACATGGATTTTGTGGCTGAGGTGACGCGCCAGATTGCCGAGACCGTGTCGCCTGATCGGGTGCGACCGTTGACGGTTGCGTATCGGTCGACCTTCCGGCCCGGCACGGTGCGCCAACTGATCGAGCCGATCTTCCGGAGCCAACTGGGGGATCAGACGGCGCAGGCCGTCGAAATCATCTACAACCCGGAATTCCTGCGCGAAGTGTCGGCGGTGGACGATTACTTCAACCCGCCCAAGATCGTCGTCGGCACAGCGAATGGAAATCGCTCTGACGTGATGGACGCCCTGCACGAAAATCTGGACGCCCCGGTGTTCTATACCGCCTTCGAAGAGGCCGAGATCACGAAATTCGTCGACAACACCTGGCACGCGACCAAGGTGGCATTCGCCAATGAGATCGGTCGCATCTGTCACCGGATGGGCGTGTCGGCGAAAACCATGCATGAGATTTTTGTCTCGGACACCAAGCTCAACATCTCGGCTTACTACACCCGTCCCGGGGGCGCGTTCGGGGGGTCTTGCCTGCCCAAGGATGTCCGTGCGCTGCAGCATATCGCCAGCGAGGTCGGGGCGCATACGCATCTGATCGATAGCCTTTTGCAGACCAATCAGGCGCACAAGACCTATCAGGCGCAGGACATCATGGCTCGCTTGCCCGAGGGGGGCAGGGTGCTGATGGCGGGGCTGGCCTTCAAGGCCGGAACCGATGATTTGCGCGAAAGTCCCAATGTCGATATCGCCCGGCGGCTGCTGGACGCAGGCTATCAACTGTCGATCTATGATCCGGCCATCGAACCTGCTGATCTGCGGGGACAGAACCTGGGCTATGCCTTCACCCATTTGCCCAATGTGGGCAGCCTGCTGGTGAACCGAGCCACGGCCGAGGCCGGGCCCTGGGATCTGGTGATTGGATCGAACCGGATTATCAATGATCTGAACCTTGGCGATACAGAGGTGGTGCGGACCTATGAATATGACTAGCCCGCCGCCTGCCGTTCAACCGATCTCGTTTGAGGAACTGCGCCAGACCCAACCCCTGAAGGGGTTGAAAGTTCTGATCGTGGTCGAAAACCTGCCCGTGCCTTTCGACCGCCGGGTCTGGATGGAGGCGCGCACGCTGGCGGCCGCCGGCGCGCTGGTGTCGGTCATCTGCCCCACCGGCAAAGGCCATGAGGCACGCGTGTGGGAAGACGAGGGGATCAAAGTCTATCGCCACCCTCTGCCTTTGGATGCCAGCGGGGCACTGGGCTACCTGCTGGAATACGGCGCGGCGCTGTTCTGGGAAAGCTGGCTGGCGTTGCGGATCAAGCTGACGCGCGGTTTCCATGTCATACATGGCTGCAACCCGCCCGATCTGATCTTTCTGGTGGCGCTGCCGTTCAAACTGTTCGGGGTGCGCTATCTGTTTGACCACCACGACATCAACCCCGAGCTGTACGAGGCCAAATTCAACAAGCGGGGTTTCTTCTGGAAACTGATGAAGAAATTCGAGAGGCTGACCTTTGCCTCGGCGCGGGTGTCGATCGCGACCAACGAAAGCTATCGTAAGATCGCCATCGAGCGCGGTGGCATGGCGCCCGAAGATGTCTTTGTTGTCCGCTCAGGCCCGGACCTCAGCCGCCTACAGCACCTGCCCCCGAACCCCGATTGGCGCAACGGGCGCAAGTATATGGTGGGTTATGTCGGCGTGATGGGCGATCAGGAGGGGATCGATCTGCTGCTGGAGTCGGTGGCGCATCTGGTGCAGGTTCAGGGGCGTGACGATATCCAGTTCTGCCTTGTGGGCGGTGGTCCCAGTCTGGACAAACTGCGCCAGCAATCGGTGGATATGGGGCTGTCGGATTATGTCACCTTCACTGGCCGTGCCCCGGATCACGATCTGTTCGAAATCCTGTCAACCGCCGATGTCTGCGTGAACCCGGACCGGGTGAACGAGATGAATGACAAATCCACCATGAACAAGATTCTGGAATACATGGCGTTCAAGAAGCCCATCGTTCAGTTCGACGTGACCGAAGGGCGCTTTTCCGCGCAGGAGGCATCGCTTTATGCAAAAGCCAACGATCCAGTGGATATGGCGGACAAGATCACTGAATTGCTGGCGGATGACGAACGTCGCGCCACCATGGGCCGGTATGGCCGTGCGCGGGTTGAGGCGGAAATGGCCTGGCCCCATCAGATACCCGCTCTGATCGCGGCGTATCAGCGTATTTGGAAAGGGTAGGGGCCGCCCTGGCTATTTAGCGATTTTCAGGAAACAGTTCTCGCATGAGAAGGCATGCAAACAAGTGAATCCAGGCACTTTGCTTGACGTATTACCAATTCATGTCATAGTTTTTCTCCCTTTTCGGCAAATGGAATGTTGTATTGCTATATTCTATTCAAGCGCTCAGGGCGATTGCCGCGTCTGCCGTTGCATTGCGTCACAGTGTGTATTTTGTTGATATTTCAAGCACTGACGCTTTTCCGGTAAGCAACTACATTTCGGGCTTGGGTTCTGCCGGTGTTCATATCTTTTTTGTTGTCAGTGGCTTCATCATGATGTGGACCAACCAAGACAGCAGCAGCAACTGGCGTTCCTTTCTAAGAAAACGCTTTTCGCGCATCTACCCGTCCTACTGGTTAATTGCGGCGCTGAGCATTCCGGCAGCCCTCTATCTGGGTGCGCAACTGCCTGACACCGCAGAAAAATGGTTTGGCGCCTTTTTCCTGCTGCCAGAAGGTGCAAGCTCATTGATCTTTGTGGGTTGGACACTGGCCTACGAAGTTTACTTTTATCTGCTGTTTGCCTTGGCACTGGCACTTGGTTTGCCAGCGTTCTACCGGGTTCTGTGGTTGACCGTGTTTTTTGTAGCCAGCATCTTTGTGGGCGTCTTCTTGATCCCTCCCAGCATGGGGTTCATGGGGATTCCCAAATTGGTCACCAGTGTTTTACTTCTTGAATTTGCAGCCGGTGCTTGGATCGGGTGGATGGCAACAAGTGGGTTAAAGGCGACCGTCAGCTCAGCAAGCGCCATGATCCTGATAGCTGCGGCTGGGTTTGGCCTAAGCCTTTGGTTGGGTTACAAACAATACCCTTCGGTAATTTTATGGGGTATCCCAAGTATATTGCTGGTCATTGGATGCATTTCGTTGGAGGCGCGTGGCGTTGGACAGCGATTTTTTCGTTGGCTCAGCCCGCTTGGGGATTCCTCTTACGCGCTGTATCTCATCCATGCGATTCTCATTCCGCTTCTAATGGCGTTCATCCCACAATTGGACGATTTGAGCCTTTTCGCGTTTCTCACCCTCTCATTTGCGATTTTTTTGATCAACATTCTGATCTCACATCTTTACTTCCTTTACGTAGAGCGGCGATTGGTGCGGTTATCTAATCAGTTACTCGCCGAGAAAACGAGTGCAAGGCACAGATCACAATAGCAGAGCAGACGGGCTCTATTTGCGCGTAAGATAGTTTATTGGGCTGCTATGCGTTGATACAGCGTCCACGGTTTGGCTGCGGCCAATACCCTGAACTCATCGATCTTCTGCTGCAAAAGAATCCATCGCACAGATTACGACGGTATCCGCTATTGCTTGAGGCAAAACAGCTGAAGCTGAAGCTGCCGTGCGATCAGTATCCTCGCTGATCTTTCAAGTGTAGCCTGTAAATCGCCTAGTGATCCGGCCACCCGATTGGGCTGTTGTGTGGGGTTGCCAATTGTCGGCACTGGGGTTTCGTTGAAGATCATAAGAGAAGACAAGGGTATGCAATGGGGCCATAAGACTTGGGGTCTGTGGTACTCTCCAAAAAAAGCAACGACCCCACGAGCGTTGCGATCACGGATCGCCAGTAAGAGTGTTTTCAAAGACAGGATTGAAGCCAGAAGCGTTAGCAAAAAAGAAGGGGACGCGCACTTAGATGCCCGCCACCAAATAAGTTTGGGGGTGTGATCAGATCCAGCACTGCACGGAGTAATACGGCAAGCTTCATGCGACTATCGATTCGCAAACCCTATTAGAAGACCTCTTATCGCCCCCCCCCCACAGGACAATGCCAAATCTCTGGTCTAGCGTGTGCCACGTAGAATCCGCCACCTGCAGTTACCGTATGCAGGAATAACAAGGCGGAAACGAAGCTAAAAGAAGCTAACCATGCGTCGAATCTATTTCCCTTGAATGCGATGGGCTGACGCGGGTGAACAAGTGGTCCGATCACTTGTCTTTGGCCCGGCGTTGTTGCCAGCAGGATTTAGGTGGCAAAGCACACCAATGTACTGCCGATCCAAAGACGGATCGGGTTACTCAAAATCCCGATGATCACGGCCACGCTCGGCCTGCGTCAAGGGACCGGTGAGCATTCAATTTTAATGCGGCTCAGGGTTTAAGAGTGAATCGCCGCCCAAGGGTCAAAAACGCCGTGCTTGAGCTGGCAGTAAAGTTATTTTGGTCATCCCTTTCGTATTGGTAGCCAATATTCATCGCCCAGTCCTTTGTGATTGCACGACTGTAAGAGGCGCTGATCGTGCCCCGGGTGCGTGGGTTTGATGGACCTGAACCTTCTGTTTGCTGATCAAGAACATCGACACTGAAAGAGAGCGCCGAAACAGGATTAATGAAATAGTCATATGTCAGAAAGGCTAATGTCTGGCGTGTTTCCAAGCTGTCGGTACTGGTACCAACCCGTCGTTGGATCGTTGCACCGATCCGGGAACTAAGCAGCCGGTACGAATAGTTGAGCTGGCCGATCGGGGTTATCTCGTCAAAAGGCCCCCGGGTGAAACCAATATCAAAATTCAACGTTCCGTTTGTTAGCTGGTAGTTGCGTCCGGCAGTTGCATTCAGCCTAGTGCCGTTCACGCCGAATGTTTGATTGATCCGTATGTCGGCGTTTCCATCTGACAGCGCCTTGTTCCAAGCAAAGTTCCAGACGAAGCTTTCAGTGGTGTTACTCGTATTTGTCGCACGTTGCGTATCGTCGACCTGGCTGTATCCGGCATCCAACGAGACGAATGTCGTGGAAGAGAGGTTATATGCTCCACCCGCTGAAACAGTTGTAGTCTGCGTTTCAGTTCGCACGTTGTCTTCGGCCGTAAAATCTTCGTAACCGACGCTCAAATTTCCCTGTAAAACCGGAGAAATCTGGAACAACAGTGCTGAATCAAAAATATCTGATCTGTTTTCGATCAGACTCGGGTCGAATGTGTCCTTATAGCGGCGTTCGCGGTGGCTGTAGTCGAACTGGAATCCCACAGGGGCATTCAGACCCACGGCCCAGCTCAGGTTCGCAAGGGTGTTGATCTGATCTCCGGCGGTTCCGAGTACGTCGGCGGAATCAATGATGCCATCCAGGTTGGTGTCTGTCAGCGACCGGTTAAAGGCCAAATCCCGTTCGGTATAATCCAACAGCAGGTCAAGGCTGCTGTTCAATCGGGTACGCTGATAAGCCAATTGCGCGGATGGATCAGAAAACGATGATTCAGTCCCTATGATCGGTTCGTTGGCGATCCGGTATAAGCCCGATAAATCGATAGCCAAAGTGGAATCGTTTGCTTGCTTCAGGATATTCAGGGCAAGCTCGTTTTCCCACCAAGTAGTTGATCCGAGAGACGGATCTGTCAGTCTGAGATTGTTATCATGCCGCAGTGAGGACAGGTAATCTAGCGTGACAATCAAGTCAGACCCCGTACCGGCTGACTGGACAATTGTGGGTGGGCCAACCTGCCGGGCTGGGTTCTGCAGAGCCTGTTGTGCAATCAGCTGTTGGCTGGGCGTTTGCTGAACAACCGTTGATTGGGCGGTCGACTGCTGCAGCGGTGTCTGCGTTGCAGCAGTGGTCTGTGCCGTCGTCTGCTGTATCGGCGGTTGTGGGATTGGGCTTTGTTGACCAACTGCTGGCGTCAATGATGCAGCAAAAGCTACCCCGCACCCCAGCGAAGCGGACAGCCTGTTCCTAAATTTTCCCACCTGTATAAGCCCCTATTCGAACAAGCGGCGTGCTGGAACAACAACAACGTCTCCGGGTTTGAGCAAAGTATTTCCCTGGATGCCGCCGCCCGTGCCTTTGTAGTTGTAGGTGTATCTGTTCATCACGCCTGTTTTAGTGTCGGGCCGCCGCAATTCGATGCGTTTTCTGGCCGCGAAATTGGTCAAGCCGCCAGCCTGAGCCAAAATCTGAAGAATGGTCGTACCCTCTGTCGCAATATGTTTCCCAGGTGCGTTGACCTCACCCATTATGAAAACGTCGATCGTCGGACCGGTTGGGGCGAGCGCGCCCTGCAACGGGGGTGGTGCAAGCGATGCCACCGAAATAAATACAGTCGGCGGTGCATTGAAGTTGGAAGACAGCGCCGACGAGAGCGACGAGCTTAGCCCATTGGTGGATTGCCCGGCTGCGCGAAGCGAGCCAGCAAGCGGGAAGTTAATGGAGCCGTCCGGCAGAACCAATATGGTTCGGTTCAACGTGGGATCTTCCAGAACTTCGACCTGAAGCGCATCACCCGGTTGGATTTGATACGAGCCTTGCGCCCACGATGCTGATGCTGCGACCATGGCGAAGACTAGAGAAATCAATGCTCTTATAACTGTACGCATATATAAATCTTTCACTTTTCCCTCCCTTTTTACCTTTATGTTATTTTCAAAACAATCTGTTGGTTTTTTGACAGGGGCATGGTGCGGCAGAAATGCAGCGTTCCGTCCCCGCATTATTGTCCAGCGATATTTGCTGCGTTCAATTGCTTTATTTCATCCTCTAATGTTGGAGATACATTTATTGTAACCCCAGTTTCTTGTGCGGCCCTAAAGGCGTGCAACGCCGCTTGTGGCTGGTTAATTGCAGCATAGGTTTTGCCCAGATGGTAAAGTACCAAGGGTTGGTCCGGCAAAGCCCTGGCCGCTGGCTCAAGGTATATGAGCGCTTCTTGATAGCGGCCCAGCTGATAGGCAACCCAGCCATAAGTATCCTGAAATTCGGGTATTCTTGTCCCATGCAACCGTCGCGCCAGATGCGCCGCTTGTTGCAGGCTTTCGTCGTCGTTGCGGTGACTCGTCAGAAGGCTTGCCAATTTGTTGGCCACGATCTGAGACTGGTTGCTGAGAGGGTACAGCTTTTCATAGACCGCAATCGCCAAGTCTAGTTCCCGGGCGCGTTCGTGTTCTGTCGCCTGCAGCAATAAAAGATCTGGATTCTCCGGCAGAGTTGATAGCGCTTCATCCAATATGGCTTGGGCCTGTTCAAGCTGTTCACGCTGAATATGCAATGAAAACAAGCTGGCCCAGACACGGGCCGCGTCCGGGTGATCTTTGAGGATCGCGCGGTGAAGTTGCTCGGCTTCGTCGAGCTTACCTTCACCCGTCAGAACGCGAGCTTTCATAAAGCGCAGGTTCAGCGATCCCGGGTCTTCCGCCAGCAATTCATCAAGTCGGTTGGCGGCACCGGTCACGTCGCCCTGTATTAACATCTGCCGGATAAGCGCAATGTCGGCTGACAGGCCAAATTCAGGATCGTTTGCCAGTTCGTCCAAGAAAGCCGTCAGTTCATCCTTGCGTTGCTGGGTCGACAGCATTTGTGATCTGAGGTCGTCTAACCGTTGACGCGCGCTTGGGTCGTCCAGATTGCGGAGTTTGTTCAACACCACATCGAGTCGTTCCCAGTTTTGCAGGTTTAGGTACACATTGCCGAGAGCCAATAACAGTTCAGGGTTCTCGGGAAGCCGGTACAAAGCGTCGTTCAATACGCGTTCGGCAACTACTAGATTGTCCTCTTCAAGAAGGAACCGGGCATAGTTCAGTGTCTCTTTTTGTGCATTCCGGGACGCCTCTGTCGCGAGTGCCAACATTTTACCCATCACAACCCGATCATCGTTGCGCTCGTGGGCGCGCGCCATCAAGGTCATAAGCTGTGAATCCCGAGGTGTGACATCCAGCGTTTTGCGCAACAGCACGATTGTGTCGTTGATTTTATTTTCTTCTATCAACCACGCTGCCTTCAATTTTACAGCTTCAATGTGTGTTGGGTCTTCGACAAGGACGCGCTCAATCAAAGCTCGGCCTTCCTTGGTCTCGCCGACATCCAATAGCATCCGGGCGAATTCCACTTCGCTGTCGCGGGTTTGCGTGGTCCGCTTTGCGTTCGCAAGCAACTCCCGCATCTCGCCAAGTGCGGTTTGCGTGTCCCCGATCTGGAATTTTAGCACTGCCCGCGTGGTTTTGAATCGCGGCGTATCGATTGTGTCCAAAGCAATAATCTGATCCAACTCGGCAATCGCCAGGTCAGGGCCACGGTACTCTGCCAGAAACGCGATGAGTTTTTGCGTCGAAAGGGGGTCCTGCGCCTCCTGCTCTGATTGTTCCCGCAGAAGGCCTTCGGCGGCATCCAGTTTCTTATAGCTAATATAATGTTCGAAAAGACTTTGCTGAATGCTTGTGTCCTCGGGGAAGACCTGCTGCATCTGCATCAGCTGTTTTTCGATTTCCTCGGGCTTTTGCAGTTCCTGCAAAGCGCCGAGCCGAATGGTATGCAACTTGGCCTGCTGCGGCGCAAAGCTTAGAGCAATATCGGTTTCGCTTAACACAGTTTCCCAATCCTGAGAGCGGACCAGATCGTCGATGACGATCTGTCGCGCGGACAACAGGTCGGGGCGGTCCTTTAGGAAATCATGGGCGATGGCGACGGTGAGTTCTGCCTCGGCTGTTTTCTTGGTGTTGACGGCCTCGGTATAGTTCAGCGAGTTGTTGAGGGATTTGATCTCGATGTCATCGGGGGCAAGTTCTTTTGCAACACCCGCATAGCGGCGCAGATCTTCCCAGTTCTCAGTTTCCAAAGCCATCTCAGCCAACGCGCGATGTCCTTCGAGGTTGTCCGGGTATTGCTCAACCAGTAACAGAAACTGGCTGTAAGCGATCGAGGTATTGCCGCGTTCACGTTCCAGCCGGGCATAGATCAGGCGGGCTTCTTTGTGTTTGCTATTCAGTTTGAAGACGTTTTTGAATTCGTACAGCGCGCTCTCGACATCATCCTTTTCAAGGAGGGCTAGACCAGCCTGAAAATGTGCCTCGGCCCGTTCTTCGGCTGTGTCACATGCGCTCAACACCAGAACTGCCGCCAAAAAAACAGCCGCCAATCTGTTGCCAAAGGATAAAAAAGTTACACGCAACGCTGTACTCCCGCAGAATCTACGAAAGGTACCCACCTTGTGGCGTGCCCTGCCTCAGCAGCCGGTGCCGCGCAAAACAACGGAAACCGTCCTGATCAGGATGGAAAGATCAGTGCCGAACGACATACTCTTCCAATACTCAGTATCATGAAATGCACGCTCGGCAAAAGTAGACTGGTTGCGTTTGGAAACCTGCCACGGCCCAGAGATGCCCGGCCGCATGGAATTGTAGAAATCGCCAGGATACAGTTTTTGCTGGTTCACCATCATAGGGCGGGGGCCGACCATGGACATCTCGCCTGTGAAAACGTTCCAGAACTGCGGTAGCTCATCCATCGAGGATTTGCGCAGAAACGACCCGAACTTGATGATGCGCGGATCATTGAGGAGCTTTTGATTGCGATCCCACTCTTCCCGTGCGCCCGGGTTGTTTGCCAGATGCTTTTTGAGAACTGTCTCGGCGTCATGCACCATGGTGCGCAGCTTGAGCATTTTGAAAATCTTGCCGTCTTTGCCGACCCGTTCCTGCCGATAAAAAGGCGTCACACCCTGGCAGGCCAGAAATACGGCCAAGAACAAAACCATGGGCACAACAAACGGCGCTGCAAGCAGCACAAAGACGATATCAAAGATGCGTTTTCCTACACTTCTGTAAATCCCTGGGTAGGTCGCCAGGGCAGGTGCAACAGAAATATTAGAGTAGCCAGTATCGGCTACGTCCTTCGAATGACTTGTCACTATTTAAACCCCCAGCACAAACAAAAAACCAAGAACCACTTACCCAACTCAGAAACTGACTACGCTCAACCTCGTCACATATTTAAGAAATATTGTTTTATTATATTGCAGAGCATTGCCGTTTACACACACGATACCAGCCTGCTCCACTCGCAAAGATTAACAAATTCTGGTCATCTTGCAAAACATTAATCATGACAGCTTTGTGCGCAGAACCTGAAAAGAGTGGGTATTTCAGGGTTGTTTGGAGCTGGGATGCGCCAGACCTGATTGAGGGTCTTGTGAGATTCTGTATCCAATACTGCAACAATTTGCATAAAACTTAGTTTTTGGTGCTTAATACTGCATTGTGCGGCGGGGCGGGAATTTTCTTTGTGAGGCTAGTCTTTGGTCTCTTTGCCGCTTTTCTGCACAGTCTTCTCAAGTGTTTGATGGGCATTACGACGGATACCACCAGGGATTGAGGTGGGCGAGCGCCAAATCACCAAGTGTGAAATTTAGTGCTGATTGCTAGTGTGATTTTGTGGCAGAGTAGTCCCCAGCTGCATTTGATTTATGTAATATGTGTATCGTGTAAGAGGTTTCTGGTGGTTCAGGGTATGAGTGTGGGTAATCTCCGGGGGGCCAGTACGAGGTTTGACAAGGCGGAAGGCAACCGTGGTGCAATGGCGTCCAGTGACGGGTTTTATTTAGAATTCTTCGGGCTGGACCGGCGCCCCTTTACGCTGCTTCCGGACCCTGGGTTTATGTATTGGTCACCGCTGCATAAACGCGGTTATTCGGTGCTGCAATTTGGGATCATGAGCTGCGCACCGATTACGCTGCTGACTGGTGAGATCGGGGCCGGCAAGACGACCCTGGTTCAGCAACTTCTGAGCGAAATGGAGCAGCAGATCACCGTCGGGCTGATCTCCAACGCACAGGGCGGGCGAGGAGAGTTGCTGCAATGGGTGCTTCATGCGCTGGGTTTGCCGATTAATAAAGACGCCACCTACGTGCAGCTGTTCAGGGCGCTGCAGGATTTTCTGGTCTCGGAATATGCCGCTGGGCGGCGGGTGGCTCTGATTTTCGATGAAGCGCAGAACCTGACAGTCGAAGGGCTTGAAGAAATCCGCATGCTGACCAACATCAATGCCAACACGGATGAGTTGATCCAGCTTGTTCTGGTCGGACAGCCCGAACTACGTGATTTGGTTCTGGACCCGAAAATGCGCCAGTTGACGCAAAGGGTGGCTGCAAGTTTCCATCTGGAGCGGATGGATGAAGCTTCGGTCGAAGCCTACATCCGGCACCGGATGAAGACGGCGGGTGGCTCAGGCGAGGAGTTCACGGATGACGCCTGCGCACTGATTTTTCAGCAGACCCGCGGCGTTCCGCGCCTGGTGAATCAGTTTTGCGATTTCGCCCTGATGTACGCTTGGACCAACGAAGCTGACAAAGTTGATGAAGATGTTGTCAATCAAGTGGTCGAAGATGGTGTATTCTTCGGGGGGAATTCACTAGAAAAGGAGGCAATAGTCTGAAATGGGCCCGGTTCGTTACTATTCTTCCATTTTTCTGAGGCGGCTCCCGTATTTCCTTGCTGTGTCTTTGGTTGTTTCGGTGGCTTCCGTCATCATAGCGATAACGTTGCCTCCGTCATACGAGGCTCAAATGCGGCTGATCGTTGAATCTCCTCAGATTTCTGGGCACCTGGCGTCCAGTACTGTCAATACTCCTGCTTTCGAACAGATGCAGATCGTTGAGCAGCGCCTGCTCACACGGCCGGTTCTTCTGGAAATAGCGCGAAAGCAGTTGGTTCTGGAAAACATAGACAATGCAAGCCCCGATCAAATTGTTGGTGTCATGCGCAACAACACGACGATTCAAATCAGCTCTGGTCAGGGCCAAGCCAACCTAATGACAATTTTCTTCAATGCGCGATCGGGTCAGATCGCTGCCGGGGTGTTGAATGAATACCTGACCGAGATTCAGAAGCTCGACGTGACCTATCGCAAGAACCGCGCGTCAGATACGCTTAGTTTTTTTGAAAAAGAAGTCGAGCGTCTTGGGAAGGAGCTTGATATACGCAGTTCCCGGATATTGGAATTCGAGAGAGAAAATTCCGACGCATTGCCAAGTAACCTTCAGTTCCGAACCGCGCAGCAAGCGGCATTGCAGACCAATCTAGAACAAACGGATCAGCAGATTTTCTCGCTTAAAAGCCAACGCGAGAAACTTTTGGAGATTTATGGTTCAACCGGCCAGATCGTGGGCGTAGCACAGCAAAACAGAACACCTGCGCAGGCGCAGCTGGATCAGTTGCTGAACGAACTCGACTCGAAGCTCGCGATCTATTCGGAAACCAATCCGCAGATAAGGCTTCTGCGTGCCAGAATTTCCAAATTGGAAGAAACTGTAGTTGCCGAACAGGCAGCCAATACAGCAGCGACTAACCCTCAGACGGGCAACTCGACGCTGGATCTACAACTGGCCCAGTTTGATTCTCAGATTTCGGCCCTTGAGGATCAAAGGATTTCAATTGTGGACCGCTTGGCCAAGCTGACGCTGACGATTGATCAGACCCCGGCCAACGCGATTGCGCTTGCAGAGCTGCAGCGGGATCATGACAACATCCAGGCCCAGTATAACAGTGTGGTCGATCGATTGGCGGCGGCATCGACCGGTGAACGGATTGAAGTGACAGCACAGGGTCAGCGCATATCGGTAATCGAATATCCTGTCGCGCCAGCTGCACCGACAAAACCCGACCGCATGATGGTAGCGGCAGGGGGAACTGCCTTTGGCATTTCGCTTGGCCTGGCTTTGGTTGTTCTGCTGGAACTTCTCAACCGTACGGTGCGTCGTCCAGAGGATTTGATCAACAAGCTCGAAGTTTGGCCGATCGCAACCATTCCCTATTTGCCCTCACGAGGAGAGATGATTAGGCGCCGGATTGGCTGGAGCATGGTTGTCCTGGCTATTCTGATTGGTGTGCCCGCGGCAGTTTGGGCCTTTCATACGTATTATTTGCCGCTGGATTTGATTGCAGAACAAGTGATCGAAAAGTTGGAGGTCTATTGGTGACTTTTGTATCTACAAGATTGGACAGGGTGTGATGGATCGTCTTCAAGAGGCAATTCGCAAAGCTCGCAATGAACGCGAAAGCCGCCAAGCGGAACCTATTCTGCAACCCGGGGCTCCGCAGCCTGTTCCAACTGATGACAGCCAAGATGCCTGGAGTTCTCTGCCCGAGTTGCAGATTGATCAGAACTTGATCGCTCGTAATCGTCTGATTGCCTATCACGGCGGGCCTGAAGCTGCCCCCTACGATATGTTGCGGACAAAGATGATTCAGCAACTTCAGTCCAACGGCTGGCGGCGCATCGCCCTGACATCCCCGTACAGCGGATGTGGTAAAAGCACGGCGGCCGCAAATCTTGCCTTTAGTCTGAGCCGACAGAAGGACCTGCGTACAATCGTCATTGATTTTGATATGCGACGCAGAGGGTTGGCCGAAATCCTGCGGCAGACCGGCAATCACAGCATGTCCGATGTCATTAATGGAAACATTTCGTTTGAACAGCATGCGCTGCGCCATGGTGAAAATGTAATCTTTGGATTGAACTATTCGTCAACACGCAATCCAGCCGAGATTCTGCAAAGCCGGGCCATGATCGAAACACTGGAACAAATCGAAGCAGAGTACCAGCCGGATATCATGCTGTTCGATACTCCGCCGCTGATGGCCAGCGACGACAGCCACGGGTTCCTGAAGAACGTTGACTGTGCCCTGCTATTGGGTGCCGCCGAAGAAACCAGCGTGGACCATGTTGACCTGGCCGAACAGCAACTGGCAGAGCTGACGAAGGTCATGGGCATCGTGCTGAACAAATGTCGCTATATCAGCGAGGCTTTCGGCTATGAGTACGGCTCGTACTGATCCGGCTCCGACGGATGCGGTCATTATTCCCCATTACAACGACCCTGATAGACTGGAACGATGCCTGCGGGCGTTGATGGAGAACGACACCACCGAAACAGAAATCGTGGTTGTAGACAACGCGTCTCCGGTCTCGTTGGACGAGGTGAAGCTGGCCTTTCCTGATGTGCGGTTCATCACTGAAACCCAGAAGGGCGCGGCGCATGCACGAAACAAGGGTATTGCCGCAACCACAGCGCCAAGGTTGTTTTTCATAGATGCCGATTGCGTTCCAGCGCCTGACTGGCTGACGGTCGGCCGCGCAATCGCCAACCGGGCTGACCTTGTCGGGGGCCGAGTTGACGTGTTTGACGAAACCCCACCACCGCGCAGCGGGGCCGAGGCGTTCGAGGCCGTTTTTGCATTCAATTTCCGCAGATATATCGAGGTTCAGGGGTTTTCCGGTGCAGGCAATCTGCTGACGCGCCGCGACGTGTTCGACGCGATCGGCGGGTTTATAAACGGTATATCGGAAGATCAGGAATGGACCATGCGTGCTGTCGCGCGAGGTTATAGTCTGGTGTACGAGGATCGGTTTCGTGTCAAACATCCGTCAAGACAAGATTGGTTCGCGCTCAGGACGAAATGGCGACGCATGACGCAGGAAGCGTATCAGTTGAACGGAACCGGAGGCAAAGCACGCCTGAGATGGGCAATTCGCGGATTGGCAATGCCTGCCAGTGCCATGGTACATACGCCAAAGGTTCTGGCCAGCAGCAGACTGAATTCAACCGGTGAAACCTTGCGAGCTATTGCCACTCTTATCCGGCTCAGGTGTACGCGAATGGTCTGGATGCTGCGCCAGGCCGCCGGTGGCTCCATCTGAACGAGGTCCGGTAAGTAAGCACGGCTTAAATTTACCATAACATTGATTCCACGTCTTGAAACATGCGTTACACCCGCATTTGGTCCCCGCTTGGCTCCAAAAGGCTTAACGTTATTTTTTTGACGTACTCGGAACAGTCTCGGTCTGAGCGCACAATTGTTTAGCCCAGCTTTGGTAACTGGTTCTGAAACATGGCTCATACAACCGGAAACCACAAAAACCGCAGAGCGCGCATATTTATCCTTCGTCCCTCTCTAAATTTCGTGTAGCCTCAACCGCGATGTACATACTGAGTGCAGGCGCTCAAATTTGCAGCCGAATTATTTGTTTTATTCGTTTGTAGTGCCTGATCGTTTTAGAAAACCGACGCGAAGCAATACCGGTCGGATTATAACTGCAGAGAGCGCTGATGAACGCGTCTGATTTTGATCCCAACGACATGCATCTAACCGCCAAGCGGATTCTGGTTACGGGTGGCGCAGGCTTTCTCGGCTCGCACCTGTGCGAGGCCCTGCTGAAACAAGGGCACGAGGTTTTGTGTGTCGACAATTTTTTCACGGGTCGGCGCGGAAACCTGCACCACCTGCTACAAAACCCCCGCTTCGAGGTCATGCGCCATGACGTGACCTTTCCGCTGTATGTTGAAGTGGATGAGATTTACAATCTGGCCTGCCCGGCCTCTCCGTTCCATTACCAGCACGATCCGGTCCAGACGACCAAGACGGCTGTGCATGGTGCGATCAATATGCTGGGACTGGCCAAGCGGGTCGGTGCTCGAATTCTGCAGGCTTCGACGTCCGAGATTTACGGCGATCCGCAAATTCACCCGCAAACCGAGGATTACGTCGGCCACGTCAATCCGATCGGACCGCGTTCATGTTATGATGAGGGCAAACGCTGTGCCGAGACGTTGTTCTTTGACTATTACCGCCAGCACAACCTGCCGATCAAAGTGGCGCGGATCTTCAACACCTACGGGCCGAACATGCATCCCGATGATGGGCGTGTCGTATCCAATTTTATCATGCAAGCCCTGAACGGAGAGCCTATCACCATTTACGGTGACGGCAGTCAGACCCGGTCCTTCTGCTATGTATCCGATCTGATTGACGGGCTGATTAAGCTGATGGAATCCTCTGATGATGTGACCGGGCCGATTAACCTGGGCAATCCGGTGGAATTGAGCATTCGTGAGCTGGCCGAGTCAGTGATCCGCCAGACCGGCTCGAACTCTGAGCTGGTGCAGCGCCCGTTGCCGCCAGACGACCCAATCCAACGCCAGCCGGATATCACGCGAGCCCAGGAACAGCTGGGGTGGTCACCTCACGTACCGCTGGAAGAAGGGCTGGAAGCAACAATCGCCTATTTCCGGCGCATAGCTGTGGCGGCGGAGAGCGCTGTAGAACGGATATGAACGTATCGGTTTCCTCTGATAGGCCATCTTGGCGAATTGGAGGATTTCTGCTGCTTGCCGCGGCGGTGCTTGCCTGTTTGTCCGTGCTTTTGATAAATGGCGGGCCTCTCTACTACTTCGACACCGGCAGTTATATTCGACAGGGCAACGTGGCGCTGAACAGTTTGCTGCCAACAATAAGCGAGAGCGGCAGCGCAGGTGGAAGTAGCGCTGCGGATCAGGACAATACCGCAACCGGATCCCGGTCACTGATCTATGGCATTGTCATGGCCCTCTTTTTTCGCGCGGGCGCCCTTATTGCCGTTCCAATCTTTCATATGGCTGGCATATTTCTGGTTGTTTGGCTTCTGGCGCGGACGACAAACCGCACTCTGGAAGAGGCCCGCAGCACATCTTTGCTGACCACAGTGCCGCTTCTGGTTGCGGCTCTTTCCTCATTGCCGTTTTACATCGCCTATATGATGCCGGACATATTTGCGCCGGTTTTGCTGATCGTAATCGCTGCGCTGACGGCGGTCGGTCGCACAATGCGAGGCTGGGAACTTTTTGTGATGTCAGGTCTGGCTGTGTTTTCCGTCATTTCACACCCGTCACATCTGGCAATCGCTGGGCTTATGGTGCCTTTTGTGATCCTGGCCGCCCTATTCATGAAAGCACGGGGGCGATGGCGGGCAGTGATATTGCTTGTGATCGTGCTTGCGATTGCAGTGGCCGAGCGCAAAGCCTTTCAGATCGCGGTGGAAACCAAAACAAACAAAGAAGTCGTCTATACACCCCACATCACCGCGCGGCTGATTGTAGATGGGCCGGGCATGGACTACCTGAACGACGCCTGCCCCGACACAAACATACCGACATGCGCCCTGCACGAGGCCCTTTCATGGTCTGATGATCCCTATCGGTTGACTGTGTCGCATATCATTTTCGAGCGCTCGCCCAAGCTTGGATCATTCCGGCTTATGTCAGCAGAAGACCAGAAGAAGGTTGCACGTTCCCAGCGTGACTTCGCCAAGGCTGTGTTTCTTTCCCGTCCCATTGCCACATCTTGGGCCCTGGCCAAGAATGGTTATCGCCAAATTTTGCGTGACAGCGTTTGGATGACAATCCCGACAGAGCAGGCGCTTGACAACGCTCGCCATCTTGCACGGTTAGACGACTCTCAACTGCATCTGATTCAAGGCGGCCTGCTGTCCAAGGATCGCGGTTGGCTTACGCCGGTTAATGCGCTGCACGGCTTTATCTATGCCGTTTCGTTTGCTGTTATCGTGGTCTTTTTGCTGACCCCGCGCAGCGTGCCGCGCGATATCAAGCTATTTGCCCTATTCATCCTGATAGGAATTGCGGTCAATGCGCTGGTTTGTGGTGGGGTGTCACAGCCAGCGGACCGATATGGCGCTCGCGTGATGTGGTTGCTTCCGTTCACTGCAGCCTTTCTTCTTATCATAAGGTGGCCCCCTGCCCTGCGCGCCGCCACCAAAAGGGATTTGTGATGTCGGATCATTCATTGTCCATTAGTGTCGTTATGCCCGCCTACAATGCCGAGCATATGTTGCCCCGCGTTCTGACCCCGCTGATTGAATTGCTGAATGTCGGACAGGTGCAGCAGGTTCTGGTTGTGGATGACCAGTCCCCAGACGGAACGGCCGCGCTTGCACACGAGATGGGGGCGACGGTCCTGACAACACCGGTCAATGGTGGGCCGGGCGCAGCCCGCAACCTGGCTGCGCAGCACGCCACGGGCGATATACTATGGTTCGTCGATTCCGACGTCATCGCCTGGCCTGACGGCCCGGAACATATCCGCCGCGCCATGTCCGAAGATAATGTCGCTGCCGTTTTCGGCTCGTATGATGATGCACCGGACGGGCAGTCCTGGTTTTCGCGCTATAAAAACCTTTTGCACCGTTATCACCACCAACGCGCACGGCGCGAGGCCCAAACTTTCTGGGCTGGGTGCGGTGCCATCCGGCGCGACGTTTTCCTTGAGGTCGGCGGGTTCGACGTCAAAACCTATGAGGTCCCGTCGATTGAAGATATCGAGCTGGGGTATCGGATTGCCAATGCTGGCTACCGCATCCTTGTCGAGCCGCAGTTGCAGGGCAAACATCTGAAGGTCTGGACCATGCGCAACAGCCTGACCACTGACATCTATTGCCGCGCACTGCCCTGGGCCCGGCTGATGATTTCACGCGAAGGGCTGACAGACGATCTGAACACCTCGATGGCCGAACGGGTTCGGGCCGCGATTGCTGGTCTGCTGTTGTTGTCGGTTCTGGCCCTGCCCTTCTGGCCGGGTGCATGGGCCCTGCCTTTGCTTTTGCTAGTGGCGGCTTTGGTCGCCAATTTCGATCTGGTGCGCACGATGGCCGGGCATGGTGGGGCATGGTTTGCCTTTAAATGCCTACTGTATCACCAAGTGTATTACGTCTATTCGGCCACGATCTATGTCTGGTGCCTGTTCGAGTATCACGTTCTGGGGCAAAAGCAGAAACTCCATGTCACCCGAAACTGAAATTTCGGGCCCTGCGGCACGGATGCCGGATTTCCTAATCCTTGGCGCCGCGCGGGCCGGTACAACGGCGCTGTACAGCCATCTGCGGCAAAACCCGAGTATCTTCATGCCGTCCGCCAAAGAGCCCAATTTCTTTGCTTTCGAGGGCGAAGCCTTGAATTTCTCTGGGCCGGGCGCGGACTATGTCAACAACTCGGTCACGCAGATCGCCGACTATCATGCCCTGTTTTCCGATGCGCCAGTGGAGGCGGTCTGCGGAGAAGCATCCCCGCTATATCTTTATGCACCCAAGGCGCCTGAACGCATTCATCGCCGTATTCCCCGGGTGCGTATGGTGGTTATTCTGCGAAATCCAATAGATCAGGCCTTGTCCCATTACCTTTATGCGGTAAAGCAACGGATCGAACCGCTCGAGGATTTTTCCGCTGCATTGGACGCCGAAAACGAACGGCTTGCCGCAGGTTGGCAACCCCTGTTTGGGTATTCGCGCTTTCCGCTCTATGCACAGCAATTATCGCGCTATTTCAAGCTTTTCGACCGCAGCCAATTCCTGATCCGAACCTACGAAGAATTTCAGGACGATCCGAAAGACGTCATCGACAGCATCACTGCATTCATCGGGGCCGATACAAGCTTCCAATCTGACCTGTCATCGCGGGTAAATGCCGGCGGCGTGCCGCGCAGCCGTCTGTTTCAGGATTTCCTGATGAAACCCAACCCGATCACCGGAATGATCGCCCGTGTCATGTCACAGGAACTGCGCTGGAAAATCAGGGATCGCCTGTCCCAATTCAACCTCAAACGCGAGGTGGAAATGCCAGACCGCGCACGCGCGATCCTGCGTGAAAGGTTGCTGCCGGAAATCGAAGATTTGGAACATCTGTTGGACCGCGATCTAAGCTCCTGGCGAGCCTGATCGCACTTCTGGCAACAATTCCCCCAAATCCAGCAGAATGTGCATGCCGTACTTGTCGTTTTGCATTTCTGCCAAGGTGCAACCACCAATACTTTGATTTTGAGCAGCATGCTTTAGAATAGCCCTGTGTTTTATGGGCTGTTGTCCGGTCGATCGCAATTAGTACCGGGCGACGGTGATTTAGTGGTGACAGTTTTTTATGGACGACATTGACAGAGCAACAGCTTCGTCGCGAATGACACCGGACAGCAATGCGCGACGATTGTTCATCAGCCCCGTTATTGCACGGCGCGTTACCCTTTGTCTTTCGCTGCTTATGTTTGCCTTGGCGTTGGCTTATCTGCTGCTGAAGATCACGCAACTGTCTGCCCTTCCCGCAGGGTATGATTTCCGGTTCATCTGGGTGGCGGGTGACATGTGGCACAGTGGCATAAACCCCTACGGCCCGACGTTTTTGGCGCATGGCGAAGCAAATATTGAGGTCGGACATGTCCCGGTTCTGTGGCCTTACCCACCGACTTGGTGGATTTTTGCCGCGCCTTTGGGGGCGCTGGATTTGAACACTTCGAGTGTCGTCTGGAATATCTTCGGTCTGGTGATCGTCATCGCAATTTGCGGCATGTTGACCAGCGCTTTTACCACCGCATTTCCGGGGCGCGCCCAGATGATCGGCGAGTTCACGGGAGGTCAGGTTTTTTTTCCGCTTTTCAGTGTGGTGTTCTTTCTTTTAGCGATCCTCGAAGCTACCGCGATCCTGTTTTCCGTTGGTCAGACGACTCTGATCGCAGGGCTTGGCATTGCCGTTATGCTGTGGAGCCGCGTCGGCGGACGCCTCTTTTTCGAAGCCATCGGTTTGACGCTGGTACTGCTCAAACCGCAGATCGGAGCGCCTTTTGTGGTCCTATACCTGTTGTTTGATGCGCACTCTCGGAAAGTGGTTTTGATGGCCGTGCTTCTTTCCGCCCTGCTGACAGTGCCGCCGCTTTTGGTCGCTCCAAGTACCATTTTGGATTTCTTTCAAAATCTGGCTGCTTATGACGGTTTTACAATTGCCAACCTTCCACAATCCATGACGGGTCTGCGGCTGATCATTTGGGAGGTTACGGATCGTGATATCGGTAGCTCTGTGGCCACGATCATCACGCTCGTGATCATTGTGGTGCTGTGTCATGGCCCTACCCGGCTGACGCGCGCCTGCGACGCCAACAAACATAGCTGGCAGATCTTCGGATTGGCCTGCGCAGCTATCGTCGCGCTGGCGCCGCTGCATATATATGATTTTGTGCTGTTGGCCTCCCCGCTGACGCTGCTGTTCAGGGGGCGGATCGTCAGCACTCTGTTCGCCGGGCTTGGCGCATTGCTGATCTGGCGATCGGAAAACCTTGTCGATATCTGGGCCTTCCATGTGGACGGGGTCGAGATCTTTCCAAGCTCGCGTTTGGCAACCATTGGCGCCTTGCTGTTTTTAATAGCGGTCGTTGATACAGTTCTGCAGCTGAACAGACAGAAGGCCAGCGCTTCAAACCAGTCTTCGCGCGCATGACTGTTTTTCTAAAATCATCGCCTGCGCCGTCTCGTCCGTGGCGCATTGCGCTTGCTGGGTTTGCCGGGCTGGTCGCAGTGCTGATACTTGTTTTTTCAGTACAGAGTGCCTTGCCCGGCATCCGCGATCTGGCGCAATGGTGGATGCTGATGGTCGCGCTAGCGCTGACCCTCTTTTCCGTTTTTGTTTTGTGGGATCTGACGCTATCGGGTTTGATGCTGCTGCTTTTGTTTGTGGGCGGGGCATCGCAGCTTTATGTGACCCAACCGCTTTGGTACCCGGCGCTACGCCTCCCGCCCAGAACGACCATCGAAATGGCGATGTATGCCATAATTTTCGGACAGGGCGCCCTTTCGGCTTTTGTGTTGTTTAGAAATTCTAGTGACAGCAAACTCTCTCAGGTTATCAGCGATTTGGGCGTAAAACGCACTGCTCTGTTCCTTTTGCTCAGCGGTGCGTTCACCATACCGATCCTCGACCATCTTCGCCAAAACGAAATCGACGTCTATTTCATTCAGCTTGCGGCGGGGCTGATCCTTGTGGTCATCAACCTGGTGACGGTGATCGCATTGGCTGCCACCTTGCCCAGAGGGGTTACTCTGCCCGCGGGATGGCGATGGGCAGGCTGCATGGCCACTGTTTTTCTGATTGCGACATTGGTGCTGGAATGGTTGGCCTTTGAACGGGTGCCGCATGTTCAGGATGAGCTTGCCTATATGTTTCAGGCCAAGACCTATGCGAGTGGCGCCCTTTATGTGCCGGCACTGCCGGAAGGTCCCCGCGCAGCTTTTGAGTTTTATCTGCTAGATCATCATAACGGGCGCTGGATATCGGTCTTCACGCCCGGATGGCCTGCATTTCTGGCGGTGGGAGTTTTTTTTGGAGTGCCCTGGTTGGTGAACCCAATTCTGGGCACTGCGTCCATCTTTCTGGCGCAGGGGGTGATGCAACGGTTAACAAATGCCCGTACGGCCAGCATCAGCACTCTGATCCTGGCGACCTCCCCCTGGTTCATCGCGATGTCGGCGTCACTGATGTCCCATACATTCGCCCTGTTTCTTGTCTTGCTGGCCTGGCTTTTGATCCTTCGCGCCGAAGAAGGTGAATTGAAACGGGCCGTTCTACTGGTGTTTGTGGCCGGCTTGGCACTGGGTTGGTTGTTCCTGACCCGCAACCTTGACGGCCTGTTGCTTGGAATTCTGACGGGTCTGTTTCTGTTGTGGCGCGGAGGTGCCTTACGCCATCCCCTGACTGTACTCAGCTACAGCGTGGGATGCGTGGCAACCGGAAGCCTTATCTTTTTCTATAATTACTACTTCACTGGCGACCCGCTGTTGACAACATTATCAGACTATTATCAACGAACCTGGGTTGATGGATCCAACGCCTTTGGGTTTGGCCAAAACATAGGCTCCCCAGAAGGCTGGGGCCACATGGAACTGCGCCCGCATGAACATTCCCCGTTTGAAGGTCTGGTCAACACGCTGACCAATATCAGCGCGCTTCATACCGATTTCATGGGTTGGGGGATCGGGTCGCTCGTATTTGTCTGGATCTTGCTGATCTATGGCCGCATCAACGCCACGGACCGGATGATGCTTGCGATCATTATCGTCGTAGCGGGTGCACACGCCCTTTATTGGTTCGTAGCCAGCTTCTACGTGGGCCCACGATATTGGTTCATGATGATCGCTCCCCTGGTGTTCCTGAGTGCCAGAGGAGTTCTGGAAACTGGCATCCGATTGGAAACCATTGGCCTTTCGTCAGCTTCGGACAAACTTAACGCCGTGCTTCTTATTCTGTGTTTGTTTTCAGTGACAGTATTTTTGTCCTACCGAGGCGTCACAAGATATCACGAGCATCGTACCTATGATGACCACTATCGCTATCTGTCGCTGCCTGACACGGAAGGTCTTGTCCAACCGCTGGTCTTAATCAATCCGAAAAGCCAAATTGCTTCGGCACTGTTCTTCAATGATCCTTCGTTTCCCTTGGACGAGCCGGTTTTCGCAAAGGATCTGGGAGGCACAGCGAATGACGCCGTGACTAAGGCTTTTCCGGGACGCCCCGCCCTGTATTACGACGAGCGCGAAGAGACGTTTTCTCGGAAATAGACATTTCGCATGGGGCCGATTTGATTATCTTAGGCCCAATAGCTTTGCAATATCCCAGACCTGACGTGGAGAGGTTTGTGCTCCGCGACCGAAGATTGTTTCCCGAGGCACTTTGTAAATGGGTGCAATGCTCACCGGGACGTCTGCATTGCTAAAATCTTCTTCATAGGTGGGCAAATGATCAGTCACCAAAACCCTACCTTCCACGGCTTCGCCCAATCGAATTTCATCGGGCGCCAAAGCCTCAGTTTCCAAACGGACAAAGTAAGTAGGCGTGACATTGGCTGGAACCGGCATCTGTGCGTACACATAGACCGAGACAGTTCCCGCTAAGTATTGGTCCTGCAATTCGACATCTGACCAACCAGGGGGAAAGGCCTTCCTTATCAGAGCTGGCGTAATCCGGATCTCCTCAAGGTCAAAAAACGGGTCAGCGTCGATTTCAATCGCGATACGCTGCCCCAAATCGCGGGTCACTGTAAATGGGCGCAAAGTCGTAGGCCAACTCAGCCAAGTACTGACAGCAAGCCCTGCCAACGCCATCACAAAGGCTGAGGCCGGCGCTGCCTGAACCGGGCGCAACCGCCAGAAGACAATCAGCGGCAACAGAACAGCCGGTGCAAAATGGTGCGGCAGAATACGATAAGCCTGAACATAGAAGAACAGAACATACCCCACAGTCATGAGTGTCAGCGTTCTGGAAAACGTATCCTGCCAGCGCCAGGCCAAAAGCGCTAGTCCAGGCAAAAGCCCACCGGGCAGAAGCCAGAACAAAATCCGCTGCGTATCGAATAGCGTCACATAGCGCAGACGACGCAGAATTGACCCCGTACTGAACTCACCGGATACGCCCGTCACACCCGTTTTTGCCAGTATGGCTAAAGAAAAAGAACCCAGGATCACAATTGCCAGGGCAATCAACCCTCCGACGATCACCTGCTTAATGGGTTGAAACCAATTCAAAAGCAGGTGCGCCGAAAGAAAGAACCCTATCAGCAGAATGCCGTTTGGTGCCGAGCAAAGAGCTAGCGTTGACACAACCGCCATCCAGCCGAGTTTTTGGTCGCGGAAGAACAAGATGTAACCCAAAACTCCCAGTATAATGGGCGGTTCGCGCGTCATTGGCATGGCAATGTCTGCAAAATATGGATTGTAGGATGGATTAAACGCCATCACGAAGGAAAACAGAAGCAAGGCTGCGCCCAGTCCGAAAACAGACCAGACATCGGTGCGGTTGTTTGGCGAACGGATAAATGCCAGCATCACTCCGAACAAAATCGACACGCCAGGCAGATAAGCAAATCGAAGGGCCGCTTCGGACGACCCAAACACCCGAAGGAAGCTGGTTTGCAGAAATACCTCAGTCATCATTTTCGGATTTGGGTAACCGGTCATTGAACCAGCATCCAAAGGCCAAAACGGCAGTCCCCGAGAAATGAACAGGATAGCGCTCAGTAAGCTATGCGCCCCATCGTCATTGAGAGCTTCCCAATAGAATTTGGGCGACAACAACAGCAAAACAATCAAGGGAAGCAGAACCATACCGGCCACATCCCATCCCCGGCCCCGGAAGATGTCCTGCGCAGGCCGTCTGATGGTTAAGCCAGCCCCGGGCAGGCAAAGCAGAACGACCAACACGATGAAAGCTGTTCCTGTCATCGGGATACCGCTGACAGCCTGCACAATCGCCGCAATCGTAGGTACGCCAAAAAGGGAAAGCGTAAAACCTTTCAACAGAAAATGTTCAAAACGGTCTTCGGGTCGAGCAATACCCAGCGCTAAAAGCAGACCGGGGGTGACAATTAGTATCGACGCCGACAATGCCACCAGAGGCGCCCAGACATACAAAAAAAACGCATCCTTGGCGATAAAATAGGGGGACGGCCCCTCTGCGAATGCAACTTTTGCTGCAATCTGACCTGCTATGTTTTGTCCCATCCAGACGATGCCGACCAGAATTGCCAGCAAACCAAGATAAAAAAATTGCTTCATAGTTCTGGTCATTCAATCATTTCGAACTCTAAGAATTGTTGGTCCAAAAAGTCCGGCACAAACCAAGCGGGCTCGAAGCTCATCCGCTCATTCGAGTGCGGTTTCCTTTCTCAAACGCGGTTTCAGACCCTTTATTTCGAGGCTTTGACTCGAATTCTTCGTGGTAGGACCGTTCGACATTAACATCCCAAACGTCGTTTTCCTCGCCCAAAATATTGCGCGCGGCATACATGGCGGACAACATCGAATGATCCTGATTGTTGTAACGATGCAGGCCGTTGCGGCCGACGGTCTGAAAATTCTCAAACGTCTTCAGCCAATCACTGACAATATCCAGCGCTTCTTTGTAGTCGCCATCATAAACCGGATAGGCCTTGGGTTGCCGGATCACTGTAAAATCGATGACATCGCTTGCCTTGGCCAAACCCAACTGTTCCAGTTCCTGACCGGCCAATTCTTTGAGGTCCGCGTCTGAGGACGACCACAGCCCGTCACCCTTCTGGCAGAAATACTCCATTCCGATGGACGAAGTGTCCTGGTTGGGCAGCATTTCCTTGGACCAGGCGCGGAAATTCTGGATGCGCCCGACCTTTACCTTGGGACTATGGATGTAGATCCAGTTGTCCGGGAAAGGATCGGCGTGATCGAGCATCAAAGTCACAATCAGGAAATCGCGGTATCTCAGGCGATCGGCGGCCTCGACAACCTCTGGCGGCGGCGGCGGATCAAATGCATGGATCAGATCGCGCACGGCCATCGAGTTGATGAACTCTTCGCCCTCTACCCGTTCGGTCGTTTTGTCGCCGTTTTCGTCCCAATGACGCACATCAATCGACGTCACGCGGTTGCCGTCGCGATTGACCTGCACCACTTCGGAATGTGTCTCAACACTGCCGCCCCTTTCCCGGATCAGATCGCGGGTTTTTTCCCACATCATACCGGGGCCAAGGCGGGGATACTGAAACTCTTCAATCAAGCTGGCGGTGTCATTGGCACCGGAAATCGCATTCCAGACTGCCTTGGGCAAAGACAGGTTCTTGATCCGCTGCGCAGCCCAGTCTGCCCGAATTTCTGACGGCGGAATTCCCCAGACCTTTTTGGTGTAGCTGTGGAAGAAATGTAAATATAACCGCCCGCCAAAGCGGTTGATGACCCATTCTTCAAAGGTATCTTCTTGTTTTTTAGGCCGGATTTTCCATTTTACGAAGCTGCCGATGATCTTATAGGTCTCATAGGGGCCTATATTGCCAAGGGCGTTGAAGATACGCAGCGGGTAATCATAAAACTTGCCGCGATAGAAAATGCGGCTCAGGCGTTGCACGGTGATGAAATCATCTCCCATCACCTCGTGCCACATATCTTCGACCTCGCGCACCTTGGTAAAAAACCGATGCCCTCCGATATCAAAACGGTAACCATTGAAAGTTTCAGTGCGCGAAATGCCGCCAACCATGTCCGAGGCCTCAAAGACCTGTGGAACATGTGTGTCACTAAGTTTCTGAAGCTCATGGGCTGCAGTCAACCCGGCAGGCCCGCCACCGATAATTACGACAGGAACGGTATCTTTTTGCAAATGACTAACACCCGTATACTCGAAAAAAACTGACTACAAACTACTAGAGGTTATCACCATTTCATAACAAATTCCTAATGACTGGTCCAAATAATATGCCCAGGCCTTTCACGTACCCAATCCGTATTCGGCAAAATGCAATCTGTGCTGCCATGACTTTGGGCTGCCGATCCCACAGGCAGGCACTGCGCCAGATCGCGTGCATTAACAGCAGACCTCTCGGAAAAATGCTGCCCGATGTCGGGATGGACGTCGCAAAAAAAGTTTCGACGCCACCAGCCAACAGGTTGAGTTACATGAACTATTTCGTCAGGCCCTGATCGGCACATGAATTTCTTTCGCCTGTGCTGGGAAAACTTTAGGTCTGGTCGCAATTAAGCGCGCCATCCTACGGCATCAAAAGAACAGCCCGAACGAAGAAAAGGACAAGAGTGGTGTTGTCGCAACTTCGCTTCCGTCCAAAATTCCGAATCAACAATACACCCCGTTTTCCTTCATTGTGTGCTTTTGAGGGTCAGTTGTGCTGCGATGGCCAAGTGCCGAACCTGACTATCCACTGAATCTTGACACGGGCAACGTGCTCCCGCCTACTGCATGTAGGTGTTTATTGAGAACAAGGTCCTCGCTGGCTGACGTTCGTAGTTAACGATTGATGGCTGACCCCTTATTGGAGAGGGAGCAATTTTATGAAGTGCGTTATTCTGGCTGGTGGTTTCGGAACAAGGCTCAGCGAAGAGACCGTCAGGATACCAAAGCCTATGGTCGAGATCGGAGACAAACCGATCATCTGGCATATCATGAAGATCTACGCTGCCCACGGGGTCACGGATTTCATCGTCTGTCTTGGCTACAAGGGTTATGTGATCAAGGAGTACTTTGCGAATTTCTTTCTGCACAGTTCGGACGTCACCATTGATCTGGCTAATGGCGGCCTTGAAATCGCGAACAGCAGATCGGAACCCTGGCGCGTGACGCTGGTCAATACCGGTCAGGACAGCCAGACCGGCGGGCGGCTTCGCCGGGTCATGCATCTGCTCAAGGATGAAGAGGCCTTTTGCATGACCTACGGGGACGGGGTCGGAAATGTCGATATTAGCGCACTGATCGCGTTCCACAAAAACCACGGCAGACGCGCAACGCTGACTGCGGTGGTCCCACCGGGACGCTTTGGGGCATTGGAACTGGACGGCGACCGGATCGACCGCTTCGCCGAAAAGCCGGGGGGCGATGGCGGGTTTATCAACGGCGGGTTCTTCGTATTGAATCCATCGGTCGGTGAATTGCTGCATGGAGATAGTGAGATTTGGGAGCGCGCCCCGCTTGAGTCCTTGGCTGCAGACGGTGATCTGATGGCGTTCCGCCACAGAGGGTTCTGGCAACCGATGGATACACTCCGCGATCGCCGCCAGCTTGAAGAGCGTTGGCAGGAAAACAACGCCCCATGGAAGGTCTGGGAATGAATCTGAGGTCTTCTCCGAAAATCATCCTGCTGGGCAATCTTGGCTATATCGGTCCGATTGTTGCTGCCACTTTGCGGAAATCCTGGCCCAACGCCAACCTGATCGGGGTCGATCCCGGGTTTTTCTCGGACCGGTTGACCACACATAATGCATGGCCCGAACGGTTTCTGAACCAACAGATCATTGCTGATATCCGCGACATCGATTCCTCGTTGTTCCAAGGGGCCGATGCAGTTGTTGCGTTGGCGGCGGTTTCAAATGACCCGATGGGTGCGCGGTTTGAAACCGTCACCACGGAAATCAATCAGGACGCCATTGTACAGACCGCACATCTGGCTGCCGAAGCCGGGGTATCGCGGTTTGTCTTTGCCTCCAGCTGTTCCGTATATGGATTTGCCGAGGGCGATGCGCGGTCCGAGGATGCACCATTGAATCCACTGACAGCCTATGCCCGCAGCAAAATCGGAACCGAGCGGGCGCTAGAGGCCATGAACACGCCAGGAATGCTGCGCACTGCGCTGCGCTTTGCCACCGCTTGCGGGCCATCGCCCCGGCTGCGGCTTGATCTAGTGTTAAACGATTTTGCCGCTTGCGCCGTCACTGCAGGTAAGATCACTGTGCTGAGTGACGGCAGCCCATGGCGGCCGCTCATCGACGTGCGTGACATGGCCCGAGCCATCGAATGGGCAATCAACCGGACCGAAGATGCCGGTGGCCAATGGTTGGCAGTCAATGCCGGATCGGATGCGTGGAACTATCAGATCCGCGATCTCGCGCAGGCCGTGGCTGAAGCCGTGCCAGGGGCCAGCTATTCAATCAATCCCGATGCTGCCCCTGACAGCCGTTCGTATAAGGTCGACTTTTCGCTGTATAAGCAATTGGCGCCCGAACATCAGCCCGTCCAGACGCTTAGGGGTACGATCGCCGATCTGCTGCACTTGTTGAATGAAATCCATTTTAAAGACCCCGATTTCAGGTCCTCACCGCTGATGCGACTGAAAGCGCTGGAAGAACATATCCACAATGGCGTGCTGAGCGAGGACCTGCGCTGGAGGATGCCGCAATGACACAACCTATTTGCAGACACTGTGCCGCACCGCTGAGCCAAACATTGGTCGATCTCGGGCTGTCGCCACTGGCCAATTCCTATGTACCGCCCGAACGCGCGAACACAGCCTGCCCGCGTTACCCGCTGCATGCCTGGGTTTGCAACGATTGCTATTTGGTTCAGGTCGAAGATGCGGTGCCCGCTGACGAAATTTTCAATGCCGATTACGCGTATTTCTCCAGCTATTCAGACAGTTGGCTGGCTCACGCCAAAGCATATGTCGACAACATGGTCGACCGCCTTCATCTGGGCCCGGATGATCTGGTAATCGAAATCGCCTCGAATGATGGGTACCTGCTGCAATATTTTGTCGAAAAGGGTATTCCGGTGCTGGGCATCGAACCCTCGGGTAGCGTAGCAGCCGCCGCCGAAGAAAAAGGCGTGCGCACGCTTGTCGATTATTTCGGCGAAACACTGGCCCAGAAGGTCGCCGCAGCCGAGAAACCACCGGCACTGATCGCCTCGGCTAATGTTCTGGCCCACGTGCCTGACATCAACGATTTCGTCGCCGGAATCGCCACTTTGCTAACTGGTGACGCGGTCTATACTGTCGAATTTCCGCATCTTCTGAACCTGATCAACGAAGTGCAGTTCGACACGATTTATCACGAACATTATTCCTATCTGTCGCTGTTGGCGGTCGAAAAGATTTTTGCCAAAGCCGGTCTGCGCGTGTTCGATGTCGAGGAACTGCCCACTCATGGCGGCTCGTTGCGGGTATTTGCCTGTCTTGAAGGGGCCAGCCACCCAGAAGGACCGGGCCTTGCCAAGGTCCGCGCTGACGAAGCGGCGGCGCAATTCGACCGCCCCGAGGGCTATATGAACTTTACTGGCCAGGTCGAGGCGGTACGCGACGGGCTGCTTGCCTTCCTGCGCGAAGTCGCGGCCCGCGGTGATACCATCGCCGCGTATGGGGCGGCTGCCAAGGGCAATACATTGCTGAACTATGCAGAGATCGGGCCCGATCTGATTTCATATTGTGTGGATCGCAACCCGGCCAAGCAGAACACGCTATTGCCCGGCAGTCACATTCCTGTTCACGGGGTCGAGGCGCTGCGCGAGACACCACCCAATTATGTTTTGATCCTGCCCTGGAACATCCGGGACGAAGTCATCGATCAGCTGGCCGATCTCAAGGCCCGCGGCACCCGGTTCGCAACGGCCGTGCCAGAGGTCAGGATCAGCTGATGGCACGGGTTATGCTGACCGGAGCGACCAGTTTGATCGGTCGTGCGACAGCATCGGCTTTGGCAGAGGCGGGCCATGAAGTCGTGACACTGGGCCGGAATCCGGCCAGCAACCTCATCTGCAATCTACTGAACCCCATCGCCACAACAACAGCCATTGAAACAGCCCAAGCCAGCCATCTCGTCCATCTGGCTTGGCATGACGGGCCGCGCGATCGCTGGACTTCGCCGGCCAATTTGGACTGGATGGCGGCCACGCTGCATCTGGTGCGGGAATTTGCGCGCATAGGCGGCCAACGCGCGGTCTGCGCAGGAAGCTGTGCCGAATATGACTGGTCTGAGCCGACTCTCACAGAAACAAGCCCCTTGCGACCTCGCACGCTTTATGGGGCAGCCAAGGCCGGGACCGGTCTGGCGCTGTGCAATGGGCAAGATGCGCTTGGCCTCTCGCTGGCCTGGGCCCGCATCTTTTTCGTTTACGGGCCGGGCGAGCCACCGGGGCGGCTGCTTGGGGATCTGATTTCAAACCTTCGTGCGGGTCAGCCAGTGAAGTGTACCGACGGGCTGCAAAAGCGTGACTTCCTGCATGTCGACGATTTGGCCCGCGCGTTGTCGCGCCTGCTGGACACCGATGTGGTTGGCGCGGTCAATGTAGCCAGCGGTACCGCAATCGCGGTTCGGGACCTGATTGCAGAGGTCGCAACCCAGATGCATCATCCCGATCTGATCCAACTGGGCGCAATTGCGCGTGCGCCAGACGACCCAGACCAGTTGGCGGCCGACGTGACCCGGTTGCGCGACAAGGTCGGTTTCGTACCAAAACATGACATGATTTCGGGTGTGGCAAATGTTCTTCGGGCCGAGGGGACGGCACTGTGAAAAAATTGCTTGTCCCCCGAAGGAATTCCTTCATGCGCTTTGTGTTGGTCGGAATATTGAACACAGCGTTTGGATACATACTTTTTGCAGTACTCAGCCTATCCGGCCTACCGCCTCAGGTCGCGCTGGTAATCTCGTTTTCTGTTGGGGTTTTATGGAATTTCATAACCCATGCCCGGCTTGTTTTCGACTCCAAGGGCCTGAACCGATTGCCGCACTATATTCTGTCCTACGTGATGGTTTACGCTTTTAATGCTCTGTCGTTGGAAGGCTTGCTGTCACTTGGTTTGCAGCCGATCATAGCGCAGGGGCTGATTGTGTTGCCTGCGGCCGTTCTGGCATTCATAGCCATTTCTCGAGCGCTGACAGATCGCTTTCCTTGGCAACAGAAAGCCTGACAAATCCGCCCTGCGCCAGAGTTCCCAGCCTATAGCGAACGCTCCTTGTGAGCGCACCTAGGCCTAGTTGGCATCCCTCAGATAGATAAACTTCACGTCCGGCGAAGGTTTCGATCACAGCCGCGTTCTGCTTAGCCACAAATCTCGCAGGAAAATCGGTTTATCCAATGATCAATGAAGCAAAGGATAGGCCCTATGCTGTGTTGTGCGGACACAAGTACCAGCGCACTTCCAATATCTTCGGCCTGCGCCATCCACCTTATGTCGCAAGAATAATTGACATAATTCTCGTATTTCGAGACCCTACGCCAGCGGGCGAAACTGACAACTGAAATTGCGCCCAAAAACAGAAAAACATTACCAAGTTAGACTTTGTCAAACCGTTGCACCAGAGCAATGTCCCACAGCGTCAACCCCGAGCCTGTTCGGAGCAAGCACCACAGGCCAGCTGGAACCATGAAAACCGTCGCGGAATACGCTATCAAGAATGCGCCGACAGCCAGAATCCAAAAAAGAGGTTGCCGTAAGCAAGACAATCAAATCGGCACGTTCCAGACTGACGGAACGCAGCAGAATGTCATGGGTCAGCCAAACCGATGCCGTAGTCATAGCGGTATAACAGATACGCATCTTGGCTAGCGTGGCATTCGTAATCGCAGGCCCGCAACTCAAAGCGCGGCCCCAGCTCAGAAGACCAACCCGGAATGGACCCCTTATGCTCAATCTACATCATTGAGCATTGCTGGGTCCCTGGCAGGGCCTTCGATGTTGATACGTTCCTGTTCGGTAACAATAGGACCACCTCGGACCTGGTTGTGTATTGAAGTGATGTATTCTCCCAGCATACCGATAAACAGCATCTGTACACCCGAAAGAAAAAACAACGCCACGATAATAGTCGTGGTTCCGCGCGGTGCTTGATCCGGGTCGACGAAATAAAGCAGCGTAGAAATGATCGAGAACAGGATACAACTGATCGCGATCACCAGCCCGCTGAGCGTACAGAACCGCATTGGTGCCCGTGTAAATGAGAAGATCGCATTCAGCGCCTGATCGGTCAGTGCCATCAGGCTGTGTTTGGACATTCCTCTTTTCCGAGCCTTCCAAACGTATGGAAGGATAACCCTGCGGAAGCCGCAGCTTGCAATGATACCACGGATATAAGGGTAGTGATCGTTATGAGACAGCACGGCCTTCAAAACCTTGCGATCGATCAACTGAAACTCTCCTACCGAAGGTTCCAACCATACATCTGATAACCTATTGACAACAGAATAAAAAATTCCACGCGCGCTGCGCATGAGGAACCCTTCTTCTCGGGTACTGCGCGCGCCGGCCACCACGTCATAGCCACTTTCCCAAAGCTCGACAAATTCGGGGATCATTTCGGGCGGATCCTGTAGATCGACCGGCAGCATGACAACGATACCGTCGCCGCTGGCGTAACGCAGACCGTTGAACGTTGACCTAAACACCCCGAAATTGCGGGCATTCACAACGACCTTCACATCTTGATCTTTTTCGGCAATTTCCCGCAAAATTTCCACGGTTCGGTCACTTGAAGCATTGTCGATGAAAATGTGCTCTCGCTTGTAGCCAGGCAAATCCTTATCGAAAATCGCTTTAACGGTTTTGTAGCAATCCGCCACATTGCTTTCTTCATTAAAGCACGGTGAGATAATAGAAATGGTTTTCATATCATATCTTTGCTTGACAACTACAAACACCGGTTACCGACCGCCGGTTCGGTCACAATTATATCATCGTGCGCCCTTGCAGATTCGCGCAACAGGCAATCAGCGAAAATGTTTTAGAATGCAGTGTGTTTAGCGCCACAGCCCTAATTCCAACTCCTGGACCCAAGAAGGGGTAGATCCGGAAATCACGCATCCCTTTTCTTGGCCCAATTAGATGCTCGACTGTGAACTACGCTGGCACACACGCAAGGTTCAGGCCTGGCGCATCCCGAACACGACAGAGACCGACTTCTTCGTCGATGTGATGAAAGAAGCAATCCACCACTTCGGCCCTCCTGAGATCATGAACACCTATCAGGGCAGCCAGCCCCCCAAGTCGTGGTCCACCGGCTGAGAAAAGACGATACGCAACCCGATCAGCAGGCGCAGTTAGTGGTTTAAACTTGGCGTCGACCTGACCAATAATTGTAGAGCAACTCGACTAGCCCAGGCCATAGCAGATCACCTTGCTTTGGGACGCGGTCACGGTACTTCGTGGGTCCGGCCGAAGTTGCTGGGTTTTCAATAGAATACTATGTATCTCTGTTGATCAATGTCGCCAATGCTGGCGCTTTATAACGTGATATCAGAAGCTTGTATGCTGTTCAGAGCAGACCTATTGATCTATTATGATCGGGACTCATTGGAGTTTGACCTCATATGGCTCGTAAAATTCGTAACCGATTATTCAGGCTTCACACTTGGATTGGATTATATCTTTCCGCCTTTTTCACCTTCATGTTTCTGACAGGCACATTGCTTGTGGCCGGGTTGGAGATTGAATCCATAGGTCGGCCCGCGATCTGGACGACCCTAGAAGAAGACAAGCGCACAGCAAGTTTTGGCCAAATCTATGACGGGATCAAATCCGCCCATCCTGAAGGCGATGTTTTCGTGATCCTCAAGCAGCCAACCTCGTGGTTCGTGGACCGCACATACGGGCGCACAGGGTGGGGTGAGAACATCAATTACTGGACAAATCCCACTACGGGCACCGTCATTCATGAGACAAGGGACATAGGGTTCAACACCATTCTTGGTGGGCTTCACGATACGTTTCTGATCGATAAAAGAATTGTGTTCATTCTCATTAGTGCGATGTCCATCCCATTACTTTTCCAGATGGTCAGCGGGCTGATCACCTACCGGCGTTTCTGGAAAGGATTTTTCAGATGGCCCAGCAGCTCGGGCGGCTTCAGATCATGGGCAGGCGGCGCCCATCGGCTAGCAGCTCTTTGGGCGGCACCGCTGGTCTTTTTGATTGCTATAACAAGCTTCTTTTTTCTGCTGGGTGGACTTGGGATTGAGGGGGGAAAACTAAAGTTCCAACCCCCTGCACCGCGTGAAGCCGCGCTGCCGGACGGGTTTGACGGGTCCGTCATCGATGCAGCCGAAGCACACGCTCGGGCTGCGCTTCCAGGCTTTCAACCGGTCAACCTGGCAATCCCCGGTGGAAAGGCTGGCAGTCTGCGTTTCTTTGGGCTGCATCAGGATTTTTCGTATCTACGCGGAGAGATCACCGTAGCTGTTGATCCCCTCACATTAGAGGTTCTCAACATCTACACACCAGCTGACTTCAGGGGGCTTGCGCGCCTGAACCATTTGATGGAGCTGCTTCATTACGGAGTTTGGGGTGGAGCATATTCAATGGTGCTGTGGATTATTCTGGGGCTCGTGGCCACAGCTCTCGCTTTTACCGGCTCGCTTGTTTATGCTGCCCGTCTGGCACCGACTGTCTCAACCGGCAGTTCTAACCTGCGTTTCTGGCGTAGGATGGGGCCACTGCGTTGGGTATACCTGCTGGTGCTGCTGGCCACTCTTTTCGCCGTATCATGGCGCTTGCACTCGGATGCCTATATACCGTCCCGCGTGCATCCGGTTGATGCCAAAGGCACTGTGGCACAGCTGGTCCTGCATGAACCGTTACGGCGCGGTACCCTGATCGAGATTGAATTGCGGATCGGCGCACCGGATGTCAGTGCAGCTTTGGTCGAAGTTAACGGAACTGCAGCACAGTCGGTTAATCTGGTCCGAGACGGAGACAAGGCTTTGGGCCGTTTTAGATTTGAGCCCCTCGAGACAGAAAACGAGGTCATCGCCTACTTGAAGAAACCCGATGGTACGGAACAGAAAGTCACCTTCCGAATGGGCAGCCCTATCTGGTGATCTCAGACCCGAGCGGCCAAATCCTTCAGCACCGCAAACCGGTCACGCATCGTTACAAATGCAAGGCAGGTGTAGATCGCCACACCTGTCACGACACCCACAATCAGACGCAAGATGTTTGCCTGATCCCCCAAAACCGCCTGACATCCCGCGACCCCCGCTGCCATGATCCCCGCCGAGACCAAAGGCAGGATATGCAGTGATGCCAATCTGGAAACAGGCTGGCCTGAGATCGCTGCCAGGTTGGCGAATTTGAACGGCCACATGATCAGAAAGACAGTGGTAAAGGCAGCGGTGACGAACGGCACGCCATACGGGGCGGCAACTGTGACCGCAATGGCTGCAAGGACCACCTCGATCCACGACAGCACGGCCAACCTACCGGGTTGGCCGGACGCCAGGCAAAATGTTTGCTGTACCCTTTCAGTGCAGAGATACATTCCGAACACGGACATCAGACTTAGAACCGGGGCTGCGGGGCTCCATTTCTCACCAAACAAAAGCACCAGTACCGGCTCGGACAGAACCGCCAATCCGGCAAAGGTCGGAAAAGTCACAAACCCGGTCAGGCGCATGACGTCCAATAGCATCTCAGACGCGCGCCCTCCGCCGCGTGTTACCGCCGCAAAAGCGGGCTGCGAGACCATGCGCAGTGGCGTGATGGTCAGAAATGAGGCCGTTTCCACGACCCGCCAGGCAATCGCATAATACCCGGCTGCAACCGGGCCCAGCATCGCGCCGATCAAAACCGCAGGTGACTGTACCGCCGCCAGTTCAGCCGCGCGCAGCCCGATGACCCGGTGACTGAAATGAAGAACCTGCCGCATCTGGTGACCCGACACGTGAAAGGTGGGTCTCCACGATACCGCACCCCAGGCCATAAGGATATTCGTGGCGGTCATCGCCACCCGCTGACCAACCAGGCTCCAGACTCCGTATCCCGCAAGGGCCATACCGATGCCGATAACCCCGCCAACTATTGCGCCAAGCACTGCGCGCAAGGCGAGAACCCGAAACCGCATCTCTCGCCGCAATAGCGCCACTGGCACCGCCGTGAGCGATATCATCAGCACCGTTGGCGACAAACCGATCAGCAATTGACCCGCGATCGCTTCGTCATAAAAGGTCGATACCGGCCCCGCGCTCAGAATGATCAACGCGGTCAGGCAAGCGCCCAGAAACCCCAAAAGCCAAAAGACCGAATTCAGCCGTTCAGGTGTCAGCGTGTCCTGAGTCAGCAAAATCTCGGATATGGTTTCGCGTACCAGAAACTCGGAAAACAAAACAAAGGCAGCAGCCATTGCCAACAGGCCGAAGGCCTCGGCCCCAAGCAACCGCGCCAGAATGGCTATTATAATGAAATTGAATGCCTGTTCTGCCCAGACGCCGAAGGACATCCAAGCAACGCCGCTGGTGAAACGTCGTCCCCGCGACATCAAAACCCTTCCCACTGACTTATTGCCACGCGAAACCGCGGGCATTCTGAATCAAAGCGTAACGGTTTGGAAACACTGCTGTCGAGATCACCCGTCGCTTCTTGGAGATGCGGCCAGCCTGCTTCCATTCTCAAAACCCCTCGGACAAAAGTCGTGGACACTGGGCATATCCTGCCAACGTCTCAACATTCCGCCAAGGACGCATGTGTTGCATTGCATGAGTTTCCAAGCATTATGAGATCAAAGCGCCGCATAGCTTTGCATAGGTTCCTATTTGGAAACACTCCAGACATTATGCCCCTCATCAAAAATGACCGAATATCAGAGCAAACTTACACCGAGGCCTAAGGGCTCATCGGGGTATAATTGAAACCATCACTGGCTTTTTTACGTTACTGGGTAAGCGCATGCATAGGTGAATTCCGGCAACCAGACCCCGGAAAGACCGAAATTTGTCAAAATTATTGTCTATATCCAGCCTGTCTGTGTTTGAATACAATAAGCAGCGATGGGAATTGAGCCCGTTGCGCTCTGAACGGCATGAATGCCAAGCGGGGCAGAATATACATTAAGTACGCAAAGGGATTTCATTTTCATGAACAAGGTTGCCGAGCAGATCACCCCGGACAACATCCCAACCGGTGCGCCGGATACTTCTGGCATGAGCCTGAGCGTGGTCATCCCTGCCTATAACGAAGAAAACGCCGTCCGTGGCACTGTTGAAGATGTGCGGGCCCATCTCGAACCGCTGGGTATTCCGTACGAGATCATCGTGGTCGACGATGCCAGCCAGGACAACACCCGCGCCGAGGCCGAGGCCAGCGGTGCCACCGTCACCTTCAACGACGTCAATTCCGGATACGGCGCCAGTCTCAAACGCGGGGTGCGGATGGCACAGTATGAATATGTGGCCATCCTTGATGCTGACAGCACCTATCCGGCGCGTTACCTGCCGGGCATGCTGGCCATGTGCCGCGATCAGGACATGGTGGTGGGCGATCGGGGCGCCGCAATGAAGAACGTGCCGCTGCTGCGGCGGCCGGCCAAGAAGTTCCTGTTCGCCTTTGCCTCATTCCTGGCCGAGCGCAAGATCAACGACCTCAATTCCGGGCTGCGTGTGTTCCGCAAATCCGAGCTGATCCCGTTCCTGCCACTGCTGCCACAGAATTTCTCGTTCACCACCACGATCACACTGTGCATGACCTCGAATGGCAAGCGGATGATCTATACGCCGATCGAATACGGTAAGCGGGTGGGTAAATCGAAAATCCGACCGATCGATTTTCTGAACTTCATCATCCTGATCCTGCGCATCAGCACGTTGTTTAACCCGCTGCGGGTGTTCATCCCGCTGGGTCTGGCGTTTTTCACTTTGGGCACGGTTAAGTTCATTATCGACATGTTCTACTGGAACCTCAGTGAAACGGCGGTGTTCTCATTCCTGGCGGCGATCATGATCTGGTCGTTGGGGTTGATTGCCGACATGATTTCGCGGCTGCATCTCAGACCTTGATATGAGCGGCGGCATGCTTTCCGATCCAACTCAACGGCGCTGGCTGATCCGGCTGGCCGGGTCGGCTTTGGTGCTGGCGATCCTGTTCTGGATCCTTCCAGCCGAGGCCATCGTGGCGGCATTCAAGGCAATCCCGATCTGGGTGTTCCTGAGCGTACTGGTCCTGTTCCTGTTGGCCCATGTGGGTGCGGCGATGAAATGGTGGCTGTTGTTGGGTCGGGGGCTTCCGGCCCTGCTGGCGATCTGGGCGCATTTTGCCGGTCTGGCCGCTAATCTGTGTCTGCCCGGCGCGATTGGCGGCGATACAGTGCGCGCCGGGATGGCGCAGGCGGCGATGAAAGACGGGGCACGGGTCGTCGCGGGCGCAACCGTGGATCGGCTGATCGACATGGTGGCCTTGTTGACCTTATCCTGCCTTGGGCTTGTCCTGACATGGGAACGGGCCGAGGGCGGACATATGATCTGGCCTGTAGCGCTGGTCCTGCTTGCGGCGCTGGCGGGTATGGTCGCATTGCCGCGCCTGCTGCCCCTGCCCTGGCGCTATGTCCCGTCTCTGCCTGGTAAGGGCTTTGCGCATCGTCTGGCCGATGCGCTGACCGGGTTGGGCCGCAAGCCCGGCACGCTGGCGGCGGCCTTTATCGCGTCGGTTTTGATCCAGTTGTTGTTGGTCATGCTGGCCTGGTGGCTGGCCATCGCGGCGGGTGTCGATGTGGCAGCCGGACCGTGGATATTTGCCTGGCCGCTGGCCAAGATTATCGCAGTTCTGCCGGTGTCGTTGAACGGGCTGGGCCTGCGCGAGGCCACGCTGGCGGGCTTTCTGGCCGCCTTTGGTGCCAGCGCCCCTGCCGTCGTGGCAGCCGGGCTGGTCTGGCAGGTTGTTCTGTTTACAGCGGGCGGGTTTGGCGCGCTGGTTCTGACAATGTCCGGGATGCGGTTTAGCGCTCCGGCGAATTCCCAAAAGGAAGAGTGCAAGTGACGGATGTTTCCCGACCAACAGGCGAGGATAAGCCTGAAATCATCATACTCGGTGCCGGACCCGCTGGTCTGGCCGCAGCATACGCCCTGACCGGGCAGGCAAAGGTGACCGTGATCGAACGCGCACCCATTGCAGGCGGCAATTCGGCGTCGTTCCCGGTCGAAGGCGTGATTTGCGATTATGGCTCGCACCGGTTTCACCCTGCGGCAGAGCCTGAGGTGTTGCAGGATGTGAAAACGCTGTTGGGTGACGATCTGCTGCTGCGCCCGCGCCATGGGCGTATCCGGCTGGGCGGCAAATGGATTCACTTCCCGCTGAAACTGACCGACGCGCTTATGCGCCTGCCCAAGCCCTTTGCCGCGTCGCTGATCGGGGACATGGTGCTGAAACCCTTTCGCAAGAAAAGCACGGGCCCCGAGACATTCTCGACCGTGCTTTATGACGGGTTGGGGCCAACGATTTCGGACAATTTCTATTTCCCCTACGTGCGCAAACTCTGGGGGCTGGATCCGGAAAAGCTGGCCGTCAAGCTGGCCGAGCGCCGGGTCGGCAGCGGATCGGTCGGCAAGATCCTGATGAAGATGCTGCGCCTGGTGCCTGGGCTGCGCAGCGAAACCGCCGGGCGATTTTTCTATCCGCGCAAAGGGTTCGGACAAATCTCGGACGCGATGCTGGAAAGCGCGCGCACAAATGGTGCCACCTTCATGTTCAACACCGAGATCACCGGGATCGACCGGGACGGCGACCGTATCACCGGGTTGACGATCCGCGAGGGCGACAGCGAGCGGCATGTGACCGGCGATCTGATCCTGTCGACCATTCCGCTGACCGGGTTGACGCGCCTGATCGACGCCCCTCCGCCGGAAGTGGTCGATGCCGCCCGCGCCATCCGGTTTAGGGGCATGATCCTGCTGTATCTGGTGCTGGAGACAGACCAGTTCACCGAGTTCGACGCGCATTACTTTCCGGAATTGTCGATCCCGATCAGCCGGATGTCAGAACCCAAGAACTATAACGCCAGTGGCGCGCCGAAGGGCGTGACCGTGCTGTGCGCCGAACTGCCCTGCGACCCGGATGAAAAGTGGTGGTCCATGTCCGACGAAGAACTGGGGCAGGAGTTCACCAAATGGTTGGACCAGCTGGGCCTGCCGGTCACCGTGCCGGTGCGCCGCTGTGAATCCCGACGGCTGAGCCACGCCTATCCGGTTTACGACGTGGGGTATGAGGCGCGGTTTGATACGGTTGATCAGTGGCTCTCAAATCTGGACGGATTGCTCGTATTTGGACGTCAGGGATTGTTCGCCCATGACAACACCCACCACGCCTTTGCCATGGCCTATGGCGCGGCGGATTGCATCAACGGCACAGGTCAGGTCGACCGCGCGAAATGGAATAAATATCGCGAGGTCTTTGCTACTCATGTGGTGGAAGACTGACCCATGACCGCCTGGCAGGCCGATATCCTGATGTATCATTCGATCTCGGATGCGCCTGGACCGACCTCAATCGCGCCCGAGGTGTTCAAGGCCCAGATGCAGGCGCTGGCGGCATCCGGCCTGCCGGTGGTCACGCCCGATGCGCTGGCCAACCCGCCCGGCCCCCGCGTGGTCATCATCAGTTTCGATGACGGGTTCGAAGATTTCGCCGATACCGCCTGGCCCATTCTGCGCGATCATGGCTTCTGCCCCATCGTCTATCTGCCCTCGGGCCTGATGGGCGGGATGGACCACTGGGTCGGAGGCAACATCCCGCCCCGCCCCCTGATGGGTTGGGACAGGATCGAAGCCCTGGCAGGGGAAGGGGTCTGTTTTGGCGCGCATAGTGTCAATCATCCCGATCTCACCACGCTGGATACGCTCATGCTGGAAGAGGAAGTAAGTGGCTCCGGTCAGGACATTGCCGCGCGGCTGGGCCAGCCTGTCCGGCATTTCGCACCGCCTTACGGCGCGTCGAATAGCAGCGTACTCAGACAGATCGCTCAGCATTACGACACTTCGGTCGGCACCAGGCTGGGCGTGGCCAAGGCGGGGGACGATATCCACGATCTGCCCCGGCTCGAGATGTTTTACTTTACCGACATCGCCCGTTGGAAAGCGCATTTGGAAGGGCGCGGCAAAGCCTATCTGACGGCGCGCAAGACAATGCGGGGGGTGCGCGCGGCAATACGCGGGCAACCGTGGTGAACAGATATTTTCCGCCTGCGGCTATAGCCGGATACGCAGCGCGGGTTGTACGATCCGGTAAATTGGTTTTCAACAAGTAACAGGTACGAACAAATGCATATTCTGGTTACCGGTGGCGCCGGGTTTATTGGCTCTCATCTGACGGAACGGCTGATCCGGGATGGCCACACGGTCACGGTCTTTGATGATCTTTCGACCGGACGGCTGGCAAATCTGACCTCAGTTGCAGACCACCCGAATTTCACATTCACCGAAGGCTCAATTCTGGATCGCCAGATGGTCACCGATCTGGTTCGTCCGGCTGACGTCGTTTTTCATCTGGCCGCCGCCGTTGGCGTCAAACTGATCATGGATGAGCCCAGCCGATCGATCCTAACCAATGTAGCGGGTACCGAGAATGTTCTGGATGCGGCGCTGCCAAACAAGACCTATACATTTGTCGCCTCTACATCCGAGGTTTACGGCAAAAGCGCGAAGTTTCCGTTTCAGGAAGACGACGATCTGACCATTGGGGCCACGCGCAACCTGCGCTGGTCCTACGCCTGTGCCAAAACGCTGGATGAGTTTCTGGCGCTGGCCCATGCGCGCGAATCCGGTCTGCCGGTCACGGTTCTGCGGTTTTTTAACACCACCGGGCCGCGACAGACGGGCCGCTATGGCATGGTGTTGCCGAATTTCGTGAAAGCCGCGCTGGAGGGTGCGCCCCTGATGGTGCATGGCAGCGGCGAGCAGTCGCGTTGCTTCGGTCATGTGGCCGATGTCGTCAAGGCATTGGGGTTGCTGATGAACGCACCACAGGCAAAAGGCGAGGTGTTCAATATCGGCTCGAACGAAGAAGTCACAATCCGCGCTTTGGCTGAAAAGGTCATTGAACTCACCGGGTCCAACTCGGAAATCCGCTATGTTCCCTATGACGCGGTATATCCAGAAGGGTTCGAGGATATGCAGCGCCGGCTGCCCGATGTGTCAAAGCTGGAGCGCGTCACTGGATTCCGCCCGATGCGCACGCTGCAGCAGACTATCGAAGATATCATCACTGAAATGCAGGCCCCGGTTTCCGCATGAGCCGTCAGGTTCCCATCTGTGACTGATCTGGTGATCGGCTCCGGGCCGTCCGGCGTGTCTGTGGCCATGGCTTTGCTGAACCGGGGGCGTCAAGTTCTGATGCTGGACCCGGGCGGCAGGCTGGAGGCCCCAGCGCAAGACCGCCGTGACAAACTTGCGGCTTCGGATCCCGACACCTGGTCTGTTGAGGACCAAAAAAAATGGCAGGCCCCGCAATTCGACACACCGCCCGGGCAGGTGCGCCGGTTCGGGTCGGATTTTGCCATGGTGCCGGGCGCCAAGACACTGGTGTCGCCCGAACGGATCGGGTTGCGGGCCTCACATGCGGTGGGCGGGCTGTCCAATCTCTGGGGTTCGGCGGTTCTGCCCAACCGCGCCGAGGACATCGCGGACTGGCCGATTGGAATTGACGATCTGGCTCCGCATTACCGCGCCGTCGCCGAATTTCTTCCCGTAAGCGGCCAGCAGGATGCATTGCAGACCCTGTTCCCCGCCCTTTCGATGCAGGACCGGGTGCCGCTGACCCCGTCCCCACAGGCGCAGCAGTTGTTGCAGCGTCTGGAGCATCAGAAAACCAGCCTGTCAGAACTGGGCGCCCATGCCGGACTGGCGCGTCTGGCCGTTGACCCCGGATGCCAATATTGCGGCCAGTGCCTACATGGATGCCCTTGGGGCTACATCTATTCAGCCCAGAAAACGCTGACTGAGTTGCGCCGTAACCCGGCCTTTCAATATCGCGCTGGCCTCGCCCGCCGGTTCGAAGAACAGGCCGACCACGTCACCTTGACGCTGGAGGATGGCGAGGCCTTGCAAGCCAGTCGCATTTTTGTGGCCGCCGGGGTTCTGGAAACGGCGCGGCTGTTTTTGACGTCGTCGCCGGATCCGTCTACCAGTTTGCAACTACAGGACAGCCAGCATTTCTTTCTGCCCAACCTGCACCGCTGGCGCACACCGCGCCGCCCGGATCAAAGGCCCTATCACACCCTGCCGCAGATGTTCATCGAACTGGATGATCCGAACATCTCACCCCATCTGGTCCATGCGCAGGTCTATACCTGGAACGAATTTTATGCCCATGACCTGATCAACAGCCACGGCTCCAAACTGCCGGGATCGGGCGTTCTGTGGCGGATGCTGGCGCGGCGGCTGATCGTGGCGCAGGCGTTTCTGCATTCGGCCCATTCCGCCCGGATCGACCTGACGCTGGCCACTGACAGGCGGCTGGTCCCGACGGTGCAGACCAATGAGGCAACCGAAATGGTGATGGGGTGGGTGACGTCCCGATTGGCACAGGTGCTGAAACGTGCCGGCCTCATACCGCTGGCGTTTGCCCGCCGTCCGGGTGAGGTGGGGTCCAGCTTTCACGTCGGCGGCTCGGTCCCTATGGCCAAGGCCCCCGGCGCGGGGCAATCCGACATCCTGGGGCGGCCGCATGGATTATCACGGGTGCATCTTGTCGATGCCTCGAGCCTGCCCAGCATCCCGGCCACAACCATCACCTTCTCGGTCATGGCCAATGCCCATCGCATCGGAACGCTGACCCCCTAGCGCTCAATTCATGCAAGTGATGCTGCACGCGCTCCGTTCTCTAACGCACCGGCTTCCAGAGCCGCAGAAAGCGCCCGATCACCTTTTCCATGCGCCGCACGCGCCAGCGCCGCACCATAGGCTTCAAGCACAGAGGTCTCATGCCAAATGTCCAGAAAGGCCTTGCGCGCCGCAGTTCCCTGCACCCCGCGCTGGTCCGGCTGGTGCTGCAATTCACGCATCGCCGCGATCAAATCATCCTCGGTTTCAAACAGCGACCCACCTCCGGCCCGCTCCACGATCTCGGGGAATGGGCCCAACCGACGGGCAATAACCGGCGTGCCCAGACGGAAGCTTTCAATCAGGATGATGCCGAACGTCTCATAGCAAACCGACGGAACGATTAACCCGATCGCACCGCGGTAATAGGCGTTAAGCTCCTCAAGGGTTTTGCGGCCCAGGAATTTAATCCGGTCATTGCCTGCGGCTTGGCTCTTTAACTCATCCGCATAGTCACCGTCGCCCAAGATCAGCAGATCGGCATCCGAATAGCGGTCAATGGCCGGAAACACATCTTGCAACCCTTTAATCTTTTCCAGACGTCCGACGAACAGGAAATAGGGGCGCTCATGGGTCGCTGGTTCTGGCAGGGCGCTCTGATCGAGATCGGGCAGGAAATAGGGCAGCACCTGCATGTCTTGCCGCAGACCGAATTCGCGATGTTTGGCGCGGCTGAATTCGCTTTTTGCAATGATCAGATCCATATGATCCAGCGCCCGGTCCAGCGCGCCGGTATAGCGCCACAGCTGCGGCGGACGTTTGTGATTCAGCACGCAGCGTAGGCATTGGCGCGCGTCGCACAGCTCCCGCCCGTACCGCCACAGAACATGGGTGGGGCAGACCAGCCAATGCTCGTGCGCCTCATAAACCTTTAGCCCCTCACCCATCGGCAACAGACCGGGTCCTCCGATCAGGGATGTATTGTTGTGCCAGATGATATCCGGTTTCCGTTCGGCCAGTATCTCGCGGATGCGGGCTGCGTGTACAACAGGTCGACCCAGCTGCTGGGTCAGCAGGTTCGACATCATGCCATTGCGGCTGCGCAGCCCGATCCGCCGCACCCCATCGGGGTCGCCCTCAGCCTGCGGCTTTCCGCCCAGGATCAAATAGCTGTCTTCGTCATGCACCACCGTCACATCGTGACCGCGCGCCACAAGCGCCCGGGCCATGCGCTGAATCCCTATGGCGTCACCGCCAAAGGAATAGGGCGGGTAAAATGTGGTGAACATCAGAATGCGCAGCGACTGCATGTGAATTGTACCAAACAACCAATAACTTTCAGGTATGAAACACGATCCCTGCGACAATCGAAAGGAACAAGCCATTTGGACACTCAGATAGCCACCGGTGTTGCGGACATGCTGCAAACATACGCAGGCTGTCACGGGCTATGACCACAGCATGTGCAAATGCTGTGCGCATGCTATGATCGGGGAATAGTTCAGAAAATTGGCTCGATCCCGCTTCAGATGCAGACCTATTCCTCTTCAGACCCCCTTCATGTTGTCGAAATGGGCACCCAGTTCGGTATGGGCGGCATCACCCGGCATATCCTAGGGCTGAGTGAGTGGCTGCAGACACACGATCATCGCGTCACGCTGGCTGGCACCGCCGATATCTGGGGCGGGCCTGATCAGCAGCCGGATTTCCTCGACCTGCCCACCCGCTATGTCGCTGGCGATGGCGGCAACATCGCCAACCGGTTGCACCATACGGCAGTCGCGGCTTGGCGGTTGCGGCGCTGGCTGGCGAACAATCCGGTCGATCTGATCCACTGCCATGAATCCGCCCCTGCGCTGGTTGCAATTCTGGCCCGCACCGGGCGGCGCATCCCCGTCGCCGTTACCTATCACGGGTCCGAGCCCGAGCGGATCGCCGCATTCGGCCGGATTGCCGCGAAATGCGATCTGGTGATCACGCCCAGTCATCGGTCCGCCGAGGATCTGGCCACCATCGGCAATGTGCCGCAGGACAAGCTGAAAGTCATCGGTCTGGGCGTCACACCCCCGCCTCAGGACAGTGCAGAGGACATTGCCAACCTGCGCGCTGAGTTGCTTGGGGATGGTGACCGGGTGATCGTCACACTGGCCCGTCTGCTGCCGCAAAAGGGGATCGACATTCTGATCGACTGCGTCGCGCGGATGAAAGAAACCCATCCTGGCTATCGTTTCATCGTTGCAGGTGACGGGCCGGATGAGGCACAGCTGCACGCGCTGGCGCAGGAAAAGGGCCTCGGCAAGCACTTGCGTTTTGTTGGTCGCACGGACAAGCCAATCCGACACCTGCGCGCGGCGGATCTGTTCCTGTTGACCTCGCGGTGGGAGGCGCTGCCCTTCACCATTGCCGAGGCGTTCCAGGCCGGAACCCCGGCGGTGGCCACCGCCTGTTCCGGCGTGGTCGAACTGATTGATGACAGTGTTGGCGCGGTCGTGCCCATCGCCGATATCGATGCGATCTGCGCTGCCGTGGCGGATGTCTTGTCAGACGAAGACCGCCGCCGAACCCTTGCGGAAAATGCTTTGAAACGCAGCCTCGAAGACCGGTTCAATCCGGATTGGGTGCACCAGCAATTCGAAAAGACCTATTACACTCTGGCAGGTCGCTAAAAAGGACCGCAGATCAGGGACGTTTGGTGATGTAGCCCCAGACTTCGCCCAGCGTCCAAGCGGTAGACAGCAGCATGACATACGGCAGCGTCTTGAGGTACCGCATCCCCCGCCCCTTGCTGGCCTGCAGCTTATAGTGACGCACCCAAAGCAGTGGCGGAATCAGTGGCCCCGCCAGGATCAGCATCAGGCGCTTTGCGTTGCTTTGATTGCGCACCCGGATTTCACCGAACAGGCGACCCCAATCGAACCGCTCGGGCAGCAATTCCCGAAATGTCGCCCTGGGCCGGTGGTGATGCACGACCACCTCGTTCGAGAGCCACAGCTCCTCACCCTGTTCGATCAGGTGCCAATGCACGATTGGCTCGTGATAGCGATCTTTCCACAGGTGCTGGGTCTCATCCAAGGCTTTGCGGCTATAAGTCAAGTTCACGTCTGACACCCAATCCGCCGGACCGGTTTCAAACGGTCGCCCGTAGCGGCCAAAATCGGTGACGTAAAAGGCCCAGTTCAGCGGGCTGACCGGCTCCATGCACTCGATTGCGCCACCAATCACGTTCTTTCCGGTTTCCTCGTACAACCGCACAATGGTGCGCGCCCAGTCGGATTGCGGCAGACCTCGGTCTTCGAGAATGCCAATAATATCTCCTGTGGCCGCGGCCAGCCCGGCCGAACGACGGCGATCATAAAGCTCGTGCTTGCCCGCCTCGGAGGTGATCGGGCGGATCGGGTCGATCACGCCAAGGTCCAGAAACCGCACTTCTGGATAGTCATCGGCATATTGCGCCACATCCGCGACACTGGCGTCATAGGGAATAATCACATCCAGCGGTGGCGGATCATCGAAACTGCGTACTGCTTCAAGGAAATCCCGCACATAGCTGCCGCCTTGTACGATGGTCAAAACGATGGAAAGGATCGGATCGCTGCTCATTGGATTGTCATGTCCCCCAGATTGTCCAGTTCAACCGGCTGACCGCTGCGCGTGCTTTCCGGCACAGCGGCGGCGATTTCGACCGCGCGCAGGCCCGCATGACCGTCGGCGCAGTTCAGGCCGGTTTCACCGCGGGTCAGGCGGATGAAATCGGCCAGTTCGTCGCCAAAGGACAGGATCGCGGTCGATTTCCAGGATTTCAGTTTCTCGCGCACCATGATTTCCGGATAAAATTTACGCACTCGTTTGGGCGCACCACCGGGCTTGTCCATGGTGATGACAAGGTTCTGCATCGGCGCATAGGCCCCGCGCACCATACCGCGCGAGCCGTACACCTCGATCACGCTCTGATAGCCTTTCCAATCGTTCCAGCAGGCCTGATAGATCGCCGGAATACCATCTGGGTTCTTGAAGATTGCCACAGCGTTATCCTCGGAGCCCGGCACGTTCCAGACCGTGTTGGTGGCCACGCCATAAACGCTGGTAATCTCGCCCAGAATGAAACGCGCCATGTCGGTCATGTGAATACCCACATCCCACAACGCACCGCCGCCGGAAAATTCGGCCTGATATTCCCAATCATGGGTGAAATGGCCCAACCCGTCATGGCCGCCATAGACGCGGACATGGTCGATCTCTCCGATCTCGCCCGAGGATGCGACCTCTTTCACATGCGCAAACGACGGGTAGTAGCGCATATTGAACCCGGCCCCCAAAGCCTTGCCCGCCTTTTTCGCCGCATCGACGATCCGCCTTGCCCCTTCCACGGTCGGAGACAGCGGCTTTTCGGTCAGCACATTCAGGCCTTCGGCAAAGGCCCGCAGGCAGAGCGGTTCACGTATATGTGCCGGGGTCGAGATCACCACCGCATCCATCGACGTGGCAAAAAACCGGTCGAGATCGGTAAAGGCAGGCGCGCCATCCGCCACAGCCACAGCGCGATGAAACTCCAAGTCCAGAACCGCCGCCAATTCAGCATCAGGAGACTCAAGAATGTTCTGAACCCGCATTTGGCCGATCTTTCCGGCCGCCCCGATCACACCGATCTTCATTCAATTCCTCATTAACAATCACGGGTGCGCAACAGGGCTACACCCGGCATCTTTAACAACAATTCACCTATAAGCGGAGTAGCACAGACGCTGCCTCCACGCTAGGTTTCTGAAGGATGACATTTGCCGACAAAACGAGATCAAAGAGGATTTGAAGTGTGAGCATCACCGGATTGGACCGCCTGAATGGCAAATCGGTCTTCGTGACCGGGGCAACCGGTTTTGTTGGTAAACGGCTTGTTCCGGCCTTGCTGGATGCGGGTGCCAAGGTCACCGTTCTGCTGCGCAGTCGCCATGGCGCGCACGCACTTGCGGCAATGGGCGCAAAGGTTGTGACAGGATCGCTTGGGGATGGGGCTGCGATGAAATCCGCCCTGCGCGATCAGGACGTACTATTTCATCTGGCCTATGACATGCGCGCGCCTGCAGCCGAAAACCTTGCAACATTCGACACCCTCAGACAGGCCGCCGAAGCTGTCGAGGTCGGACGGATCATCCATATCAGTTCCATCGTCGTCTATGACGGCTGGCCACAGGAAAATCTGACCGAAGACAGCCCCGCGTCCCAAGCCGGAGGCACACCGTACAGCCAAGCCAAAATGGCGATGGAACAGACCCTGATACAAGGAAATTGCCCGGTTGCCATCCTGCAACCAACGCTGGTTTATGGCCCGGGTAGCATGCTCTGGACGGACCGGTTGGCCGACTGGATGGCCGCCGGCAGTGTGGTGCTGCCCGAACCCGAGGGGCTGTGCAACGCAGTGTTCGTCGACGATCTGGTACAGGCCATGCTGCGCGCCGCAGTGCTGGAGGGGCTTGGGCAAGAACGGTTCATCATTTCAGGCGCGCGTCCTTTTTCATGGTCCTCTCTGCTGACCGGCTATGCCAACATCATCGGTCGGGGCAGCACTCATTATGTTCCGCTGGCCGATCTCGCAGAACGGTTGCCACCCGAGGAACCCGGCACAATCCCGGACACACCGCCGCTGGCTGCCCGGATCAGCGCCGCTGCCCGAGGCTGGATCGGTCGCGAGAGGTTTGAGGGGATAGTGCAAATGGTGAAACAACGGTTGCCGCAACAGGGCGAGGTTTACCCGGACCGTTATATGTTGGAACTGTTCTCGACCAAGGGGCATTGCCAGATCACCCATGCGCGGGCCAGACTAGGTTATGCACCGGAATACGACCTCGACTCTGGGTTGGAGGCCACGCAGGATTATCTGCGCAACAGGTATGGAAAATAGTTTAATTGCAACCAGTTACTGCATGTTATCAGGGACCAAGGCCTTTGACCCACATCGCCATTGACGCAACACCCTGGGATAACGAACGAGGCTTTGGCCGGTTCACCCGGAATCTGGTCACTGCTCTGGCCGCCCGCGATACCGGCTTTCGATATACGCTCCTGTTTGATCAGGAACCGACACGACCCGTGCCGGAAGGTGTCGAAACCCGCATTGCAGGCTCTGAATTTTCGATGTCCGAGGCCTCATCGGGAGCCAAAGCCCGGGGCGGGGCCGATTTGCTGACAATGGCCAAGGCGGCCCGACACATCGACTGCGACGTGTTCTTTTACCCGGCGGTTTATTCCTATTTTCCGCTGCCGTCCCGGCGACCCACGGTAGTCTGCTATCACGACACGATACCCGAACGCTTTCCCGACCTGATCTTTCCAAAACGTCTGAACTTCCGACTGTGGCAGGCCAAATGCTGGCTGGCCAAGGTGCAGGCGACGCGGGTGATGACGATTTCGGACGCTTCGGCAAATGACCTGACGCGTATTCTGCGCATTCCCCGCGCGCGAATTGACACGATCACGGAAGGGGCCGAGGACATCTTTCAGCCTATTCACGACAATCGGGTTTTGGTGAAAGCCCGAGAGACCTATGGAATCCCACCTGACGCACCGCTTTTAGTTTATCTGGGCGGGTTCAACCGACATAAAAACGTGCTGCGCCTAATTGAGGCCATGCCTCAGATCCTTCAGAAAGCGCCAAAAACGCGGCTGGCTATTGTCGGGCGCACCACCGGGGCGCGGTTCTGGGACAATGTCGAAGACCTCAAGGCCAGTGCTGCCGCTGATGCCACCCGGTCCGAACGCATCCTATTCACCGGCGAGATTGATGACCCCGAACTTGCCGCTCTGCTCAATTCGGCCGATGCGCTGGTCTTTCCCTCGCTTTGGGAGGGGTTCGGTCTGCCCGCGCTCGAGGCGATGTCATGCGGCACGCCCGTTCTGTCCTCGGATCGCGGCAGTCTGCCCGAGGTGGTGGGTGATGGCGGGCTTTATTTCGACCCCCTATCCAGCCAGGCCCTTGCGGATCAAACCATCCGCTTACTGACAGAACCCGGACTACGAAGTGACCTGTCGCAAAAAGCCATGGCGCAAGCCTCAAACTTTAGCTGGGACAAAGGTGCAGAACTGGCCGAGGCATCGTTTCGAACGGCGCTAAGCCCGAAGTAAAGAAATTTTTCCCAGGCGCGCCTTTTTCAAACTTCCCGCAACAATTCTGTGTCCGTCCAAGAATTGAACCCTTACTGGAAACGCGGTACGGCAGTCTGGAACCAGGCTGACAAATTTGTTGGATTCGCACCCCCTTCCTCCTATCCGTGGAAAAGGTTAGAATTTCCGACAGCCATACCGTGAATTGATTTCAGTCTGACTTTGTAAGATCAGGGTAAATTATGAACTACGAAACCTCGCACCATCAGTCCCTCGGGCAGCTTATCGCGGCGCGCGACGCGCGGGTCGCGGTGGTGGGGTTGGGCTACGTCGGCCTGCCGCTGGCGCTGACCGCCTATGATGAGGGGTTCGACACGACCGGTGTTGACCTCAACCCCGATCGGGTGGCGCGGATCAATCAGGGCGATCAGGTCATCTCGTATCTGGCGTCGGATCGGATCGCGCAGGCTGTGGTCAGTGGGCGTTTCCGCGCCACGCAGGACCCTGCCGCACTGGCCGAGGCCGATATCGTGCTGATCTGCGTTCCGACCCCGCTGACCGATGCGCAGGACCCGGACATGCGCTTTGTTGCTGCCGCAGCCCAAACCATCGCGCAGCATCTGCGCCCCGGTCAGATGGTGGTACTGGAAAGCAGCGTCTGGCCCGGAGCCACGACAACTCTGGTCCAGCCCATTCTTGAGGCCGGCGGTCTGCGTGCAGGTTCTGATTTCTTTCTGGCCTTCTCGCCGGAACGCGAAGACCCCGGCAATGACAAGTTCGACACGCACAGTATTCCCAAAGTGGTAGGTGCCGACGATCCGCTGTCGCGGCAACTGGTCGAGGATTTCTATCGCGCCATCGTCACCAGCGCGGTGCCGGTCAGCTCGGCCGCCACAGCCGAAGCGGTGAAACTGGTCGAAAACAGCTTTCGCACCGTCAACATCGCCTTGGTCAACGAGTTGAAAACTGCGCTTGAGGCGATGGATGTGGACGTCTGGGAGGTAATCGAGGCAGCGGCCACCAAGCCTTTTGGCTTTATGCCCTTCTATCCCGGCCCCGGCATTGGCGGGGCCTGCATTCCGGTGTCCCCCGCCTATCTGGCGTGGCGCGCCGCAGATGCGGGGTCGGATACGCCGATCATCAACCTGGCACGCTCCAGCAACGACGCCGTCCCGCAGATGCTGGCTGCGCGCATGGCTGCAGAGCTGACGGCACGCAACGGCTCGGCGCTGGCGGAAACCGGGCAGCCGCTGACCGGGCAGAATATTTTGCTGATGGGCATCGCCTATAAGCGCGATGTCGAAGACACCCGCCGCAGCCCGGCGTTGGTGCTGCTGGATGAGTTGGAGAAGCTGGGGGCCGAGGTGGATTATCACGACCCGTATTTCCCCCGACTGCCGGAAGGCGGTGAATACCCGCAGCTTGCGGGCCGGGAGTCTGTGCCGCTGGCGGCCGAGAACCTGAGACAATATGCGGCGGTGGCCGTCATCACCGATCACAGCGCCCCGGATTACGATCTGGTCGCGCGCACGGCGACGCTGATCTTCGACACACGCAACGTCTTTGAAAAAGCAGAAATTACCGTGACAAGCGGCAAGCTCGTCAAACTCTGAACACATCAGCCCTGTGCAACGCGTCCGGCAATTTTGAAACAGAAAAAAGGTTACTAAAATTACGTACTTTCAATGAGGTAAAAATCAAAAGTAGAATTCTTGTAATGAGTGAAAAGCCCGAGAAAATTTTTGTTGATCTGGACGGGACGCTGATCAGAACTGATCTTTTTGTCGAGGCCATCCTTCAATTCCTGAAAAGGAACCCGCTTAATATCTTTCCCCTCCTTTTATGGTTGTTCAAAGGTATTCCCTACGCCAAGGAACGCATTGCCCAGGAGGTCACCCTCAGGGCCGAGACGCTGCCATACGAAACCCCGCTTCTTGAATACCTGGAACAGCAGAAAGCGGATGGCAGGCAGTTGGTTCTCGCGACAGCTTCGCACCGCATATATGCCGATAAGGTTGCCGCACATCTGGGGATATTCGAGTCCGTGCTGGCAACGGATGCAGATCACAACCTGAAAGGCGCCAACAAGCTGACCGCGATACGCGCCGCCGCCCATGGTGATGCATTTGCATATGCCGGAGACAGCGCCGCCGACAACCCGATCTGGGCCGCCTCTGCGTCGAACATATTCGTAAATGCTCCTGAATCCGAGGTGGCAACGGCGCAGGCGGCGGGCACAGCCGAGAAAGTCATCACATCACGCCCGCCGCTGTGGCGCGCCTTTCTCAAATCAATGCGGCCGCATCAATATGCAAAGAACGCCCTGATCTTTGCGCCGATCTTTACCTCTCAACAATATCTGCCCTTTTCGTCGGTTCTTGCGTCTTTGCTGGCTTTTGTTTGCTTCAGTCTTTGTGCGTCAGGCGTGTATTTCCTGAACGATCTGGTCGATCTGGCCGCTGATCGCCAGCACACAAGCAAACGGCACCGCCCTCTGCCATCGGGCGATCTGTCCCTGCATACAGGCATTGCCGGGGCCATCGCGCTGCCCGTTATCGCCTTTGCTCTCTCACTGACTTTCCTTCCACCCGTCTTTACGGTTGTGCTGATTGCCTATCTGATCATCACCATGGCCTATTCCTTCTGGCTCAAACAGATTGCAACAACGGATGTCATGGTGCTGGCGTCGCTTTACACGCTGCGTGTCATCGCGGGGTCTGCGGCCACCGGAATTGTCCTGTCATCCTGGTTTCTGGCATTCTCGATGTTTGTCTTTGTCAGCCTCGGCTATCTGAAACGCTACATCGAAGTGGCCGCGGCACCTGAAGATGACGGCAATGTCCATGGCCGGGATTATTCCTATGCCGACAGCGAAACCATGTTCAGCCTGGGCGTGGCCAATATCACCGCAGCCGTTGTCATTCTGGCGCTTTATATCAACAGCCCCGAAGTGCAGGAGATTTACCGGACACCCGAAATCCTTTGGCTGCTGTGTCTGCTACTGCTGTACTGGGGCAACCGCATCTGGGTCGGTGCCCGGCGCGGACGGGTCGCGGACGATCCGGTCCTGTTTGCCCTGCGCGACAGGATCAGTCTTATGGTCGGTGGCGCGTTTGTTCTTGTGACCCTGGCTGCGAAATACCTGACCCTTTGATGATGGCCGCGAAAACGAAGGAGAATACTATGTCGTTATACTGGTCTGCGTTGCTATTTGCGGTCTGCGCGAACATTTGCACAAACGTCTCGTTCAAACTGGCTGTGCAACAGCTTTCAGGACCTTTCGATATTCGTGCCCTTGTGGTTTCGCCCTGGGCCTGGGCCGGGTTGATCAGTGGTTTGCTGTTGCTGAGCAGCTTTATTGTCGCCATCCGCGGCCTTGAACTGAGTATCGCCTACCCGGCCGTCACCGGATTGGCGATGGTCGGCATTCTTGTCGTCGGATATTTCTTGTTTTCCGAGACACTGAACCTGCAAAAAATCGTTGGCATCGGGCTGGTCATCGCTGGTGTTTTTGTCCTGTCACAGGTGAAACAAGCCTGAGGCCTGGTCTAAACAAGCCCGGTGCGACTGGTCCAATCCCGCAACAGATCTATATGTTGGCAAGCAAACCTTCGCACATTTTTCGAGGTCTTTTTCAGAAAGCATTGCCGCAGCACGGAATTTAAGGAATAATTGGGTCAGGCTTCTTTTGGCCTCAAAAATACGCAGTGTCGAACGAGTAGTGGGGCGTTGCCCCGTCAGGTAACAATAATCAAATTTTAACCCAAGGTGGTTCACAGTTTTGCCATGATTTAGGCGCGGAATCATCGTGGGCGCTCGCTCCAAGGCATCACTCTTGCCAGTTTGGAGGGGGACACGACCAAGGTCACAGCCGGAGGGCCGAAAGAAATGATGGGAATTTTCGGAATAGCCATCCTTGTTGGCCTATGTGCTGGCGGTTTTGCCTTATATTCCGGTTCTTCTATCCTGATGGCATTGGGGGCCTATATTCTGTTTGGCTGGCTGTTCATTCTGGCAGCTCTCATCGTGATTGGGGTGGCCAAATTGTTGCACAATCGACTCCGCAAACACGATCACGCCTATTCCGGCTAAGCTCCGCTGGGCGGTTTCCATGTTGCCTAGTGTCCTGTTGCACTGAAACTTCCCTCATTCCATGTAGAAGTTATCCATATTCGAACTTCGTGTTTCTCGCGCCTGCCATTATGCGGTGAAATTCAAAGATGCGTCTCATTCCGCTTGTCTGGGCTTGCCTTTAGCGATGCGTGAAAAAAGTCGACCGTCGGTCACGGCAAAGCCCAAAGCAATGATGGCGAACCCAATCCACGCACTCGGCTCCATCCTCTCACCAAGGAATGTCACGCCAAGACCGATAGCAAACGGTGGGATCAGCAGCGTCACCAAAAGAAGATTGGCCGCACCCGCACGCGCAAGAATTGCAAAGTAAAGAACATAGGCCAATGCCGTTGACAACGCGGCCATCCCAAGAAGCGCAGACCAAACGCCTAAAGACAAATCAAAATTGGGGGCGCCATCCATCACAAGAACAATTGGGATCATAAGCACGGTGCTGCCAATCAGCATACCGAGCGCATTCACAAGCGGCGGTTGGCCTGAAAGGGCAGTTCTGCCCCAAACGCCGGCAAAAGCATAGGAAAGTGTGGCCCCAAGGATAGCCAACTGTGCCAGGTTGCTGGGATTGAACTCAGTCAACGCACTTGGCCCCATGATAAAGGCCACACCCAATATACCTAGCGCAGCACCTGCTATCTTCTTTGGCGTCAACGGCTCATCCTTGAGAAGCAAACCAGCCACAACTGCTGCGAACATTGCCGTCGTTGCGTTTAAAATTGACGCAAGTCCACTGTCGATCTGCGTTTGCCCCCAGAAGATCAGCGAGAATGGGATGGCATTGTTGAGCGCGCCCATAACAAGATAAGCGCCCCATATCCGAGGGGTGCGTGGCACGCTCAATCCTTTGATTATGACGATCAGGGCGAGAATAGGAACCGCCCAGATCACCCTGTGCAGCGTAATTGTCAGTGGCGGCACTTCGGTCAGGGCAACCTCGCCGAAGAAAAACGAACCGCCCCAAACGGCCGCAAGCAACAGCAGCATGGCAGTGGCCTTCAAATCCATTGATGGCATGGGCTGCGGAGTCATTTGTTGCCGGTTCCTCGTTAATACTTCTCCCAAAAAACTAGTCCGCGCGCCCCCAACACCGCGACCCGTTTCTTGCGGAAAGCTCTCTAATAATGGTCACTCGACCAAAACCGCGACTTCCAAAAAGGCGATGGATCACCTTGTTGCGCATAGCAAGGCATTTGCGAGATATCGCACGTTCGCGCTTCTGCTTCTCTACACGCCTGAAATTGAAAGATATTTCTGGGATTTTATCCTGATCCGCAAGACGCAGAGGCTTGAGTTCCCCGATCCGTGCCATTCTAAAACAGGAAATTATTCCGCCGCCTCAAGCAATCTTTCTAAGGGCGCCTGGATTTTCCGTTGAACGCCCTGCGGCCATCAACGACGCCTCATAAGATCTCAAAACCGGGCGCGCAGCCTCAAGACCCCGCCCTGATGGCAAATCAAGTTCTGGAAACAACGTCTGGATTTCCGAAACATCCTCTTCATCCAGCGCGGCTGTCCCCGCTTTGCCAAGAAGAAGGCTTTCTGACGCGACGCCATTGGCCCAGACAATCTGGTGATCATCAAAAAGCAGATGGAAATATTCGACTTCGCCACCGATGCGCACAGATATTCCGTCACCGTCAACCAGATACTTTGCTGCTGCCAAAACCTGGGGGCTGGCAAACTGCAACTCGATATCGGCGCCTTGTAACAGAAGGCGATGTTGCGGGCTGACCTCGAATGTGTCCTCGGCGCCCAAAACACCCGCGCGGATTCGGATGGGTGCGAATTTTCCAATAGCCGCCATCGTACGTCGACCGATCCAACGAATTGGTTGTGCGCCGCTATCCATGGTCAGCACCTGATCTCCCGCTTTCAGGGACTCGATGGGCCTGGGCCCATCCGGGCAGGCAATCAACGCCCCCCGCACAAAACACAACGGATCGGAATCGGCCCTTTCCCCGAACAGCGAGTATCCGGTATTGAAGCCGTTCGCATAGATCGGCGAGACCAATTGAATCGACTCGATCGCGCTTGCGTCGATCGCGTCCTGATCCGCGTTATCCTGAAATTCCGGTGCCCAATAGGTGTTGCCGTTGGTATCTTGAAAAACAACAGCTGTAATACTTACGGTCGAGCCATCGGTATATGTAATGACAGCATCGAATTGCATTGCTGCATCAAACGACTGCGGCGACCCACCGTCGATGCTGAACTGATCGTTCGAGACGTTGTTGTCCAGATCATAGGCCGTAGAATCCCCGCCGCTGAAACCAGACCCTGCCTCGGCGAAAGTCTGTCTACTGTCAAACAGAGGATTTCCCGCTGACCCATAGGTGCCAAGGGACGAATTCACTGCGCCGGTTGAAAGGGTTTGGTTGCCTTCAGCCGTGTCCCAGATTTGCTGGTTGCCAAGGGAAAAGACGGTAAATGTTGTCGGCATGGAAAACTCGTAAAAAACAAAAAAACGAACGTACAGCAGTCAAATAACCTTCGACTTCTTAACAATTCAAGAATTTTTATTTGTGGATCGGGTTTGGTGGTCAAAACAAATACCGAAGCGTGTCTTATTGGTATCTGGGTCGGGCTGGTCAATCATCAGCAGAGTACAGATCTTTATCGTGTAGTGATGCGCAAAAGAACCGAACCCGTGTTGCGCATCAATTACTTAGGGTGCAAATCCTTGATGGTCTGTTTTCTCATGTTAGGATCGCGTTCATGCTCAGCTTGGTGCAAGTGAAGATCGCATTCGAAAGAGCTAATAAAAACACTGTTGATAGAAAGCAGTCTGTTGGGCCAAATACCTGCAACTGTACTGTTTTTCGATACAGCAAACAAAAAAGGCCAAAATGGCCAGTCCACCAACGGAGGTCACACAATGACTATTTCAAACTCTCTGAAGCCTGCTTTGCTGGCTTCAGCCGCACTGCTGTTAAGCCAGGGCGCTGCTCTGGCCGATCCCATCAAGATTGCTGTCAACGAATGGACCGGTCAGCATATCTCGGCCCATTTTGCAGGGGCGCTGTTCGAACAGCTGGGCCACGAGGTCGAGTACGTGACCGCCGGTGCCGTGCCGCAGCTGGCCGCCATTGCCGAGGGCAGCCTGCATTATCAGCCGGAACTTTGGACCAACAATGTCGGCGACATCTACCCCAAGGCCGTTGAGGCCGGGGATATCATTGTTGTCGGCGGCCTGGGGCTTGAGCCGCAGGAAGGCTGGATTTATCCGCCGTACATGGCCGAAAAGTGCCCTGGGCTACCGGCCTATGAGGCGCTGTATGACTGCGCGCAGGCTTTTGCCGCCGCGGATACCTTCCCGGATGGTCGTCTGATCACCTACCCGGCAGACTGGGGAACCCGGTCAGCCGATCTGGTTGAGCTGATCGATCTGCCGTTCAAGCCGGTTCCGGGCGGTTCCGAAGGAGCGATGCTGGCCGAACTGAAAAGCGCCGTGGCCGCCGAGCAGCCTATCCTGATGATGATGTGGCAGCCGCACTGGGTCTTTGCCGAGACCGATGTGAACTGGGTCGAATGGGACACGCCGCATGGCACCTGCGACGAGGCCAGCCAGAAACGCGGCGAGGCGTGCGGCTTCCAGCAGGCGACTGTCGATAAGATCGTCTCGAAAGATTTCGCGTCGACCTATCCGGATGCGATGAAGATGGTTGAGCAAATGAACCTGACCAACGACGTACAGAACGTACTGATCCTGGAAGTGGATCAGAACGGGCGCGAAGTCAAAGAAGTCGTGGCCGAGTGGATGGGCGCAAACGAAGACGTGTGGCAGCCTTGGGTTGCAGCGGCAAAACAGTAACCCGTCTCTGACCATGGTGGAGCGCGACATATGCGCTCCACCCTTTGTAAGGCTGCTAAAATGACTGCATCTTCCCCAACCAGCACCCCGAAACTGTCCTGCAAACATGTTTGGAAACTTTACGGTAAAGGGGCGGATCAACATCTGCGCAACATCGGTGTGGCAGGTCAGGACCCAAGCGAGGCTAAGGCCCTGGCTCAACACATTCGCGATGACGGCGGCATTGTCGCCTCGACCGATGTCAGCTTTGATGTCATGCCGGGCGAGATTTTTGTGATCATGGGGCTTTCAGGTTCGGGTAAGTCCACCATTGTGCGCTGCCTGTCCCGTCTGGTCGAACCCACCGCCGGGGAAATATTGCTGGATGGTGAGGATCTGCTGAAGGTCTCGGCGAAGGAACTGATAGACATTCGCCGTCACAAGATGGGGATGGTGTTCCAAAGCTTTGGCCTGATGCCGCACCTGAACGTACTGGAAAACGTGGCCTTTCCCCTGAAGTTGCAAGGGTTGGACGACAAAGAGCGTCTGGAGCGCGCCGAGCGCGTGATCTCATTGGTCGGCCTAGAAGGGCGCGAAAGCAGCTTTCCCAGCCAATTGTCGGGCGGGCAGCAACAGCGTGTCGGCATTGCACGGTCGCTGGCTGTAGAACCAGAGGTCTGGTTTCTGGACGAACCCTTCAGCGCGCTGGACCCATTGATCCGACGCCAGATGCAGGACGAGTTTCTGCGGCTACAGCAAGAGCTGCACAAGTCTATCGTCTTCATAACCCATGATTTTCTTGAAGCGCTGCGCATTGCCGATCGAATGGCAATCATGAAGGATGGCGCAGTGGTTCAGATCGGGCGCCCAGTCGATCTGATCCTGAACCCCGTCGACGATTATGTGCGTGAATTCACCAATGACGTCCCGTGGGAGCTGATCCTGACGGCGGGCGATGTGGCTTCGGACAACGTCCCGCCGAGCGGGATCAAAGAGGTTCCGGCCTCAACCAATGTGGCCGATCTGCTGCCCTATCTGGCCTCACACGACAACGGGGTGGCCGTGCGCAAGGACGACAATGCGCTGGTACACATGACCAGTCAGAACGTGATTGCCGCTTTGGCCAGCGGTGTATCAGACGCCTCAGCGGTCAAGGACTGACCTAATGGATGCAGTTTCGAACAGATCGCTGGTGGTCTGGCTTGCGGTCACAGTGCTTGTGGCCATTTGCGTCGTCTTTGCCAAAAGCCTTGGGCCACTGGTCACCTATCCTGATGCACTGGTTCTGCCGGTAACCGACCCGATGAATATCGCGATGCGGTGGTTTGTGGTGACCTTCGGCTGGTTTTTCAAAGCTATTTCTTGGCTGTTGGATTGGCCCATCCTTTTGGCCAAGACGGTTCTGCATGCGGTGCCATGGGTGGCGTGGTTTATGCTGTGGGTCTATCTGGCCCTTCGTGCAGGGGGTCGGGGGCTTGCGATCTTTACCGCCGTCAGCCTTTTATACATGGTCACGTTTGGGTTCTGGACACAGTCCATGAACTCTTTCGCGCTTGTGGTTGTTTCGATTCCAATGGCGGTGGCACTGGGCTTTGCGCTGGGAACCTGGGGGTTTCTGTCTGACCGAGCCTATCGCATCATCATGCCAGTCCTGGATCTGATGCAAACCGTCCCGGCCTTTGCCTATCTGCTGCCGATCCTGCTGTTGTTCGGATTTGGCACTACGGTCGGTTTGGTCGCTTCCATCCTGTTCGCCTTTCCTCCAATGGTGCGCAATACCATCGTTGGCCTGCGCGGTGTTCCGGACGAAGTGATCGAGTCCGGCCTGATGAGCGGTGCCACCCCATCCCAGCTATTCTGGCGCGTGCGGGTTCCAACGGCGCAGCGGCAAGTCCTGCTAGGGGTGAACCAAACGACGATGGCATCATTGTCCATGGTGATCATTGCATCGATCATCGGCGGCACAAACGATATCGGCTGGGAGGTGCTATCGACTATGCGCAAAGCGCAGTTCGGTGAAAGCCTATTGGCAGGGATCGTGATCGCGTTGATGGCCATGGTGCTGGATCGGATCACCTGGGGGTTCGCGGTACAGTCCAGTTCAGCTAAACGCGGGGCCAAAGGCTGGATCATCTGCGCTGCGCTGTTTGGCGTTGCTTGGCTGCTGGCCATGGTTTTCCCACCCCTCAAAGACTGGCCCGAAGCGTGGGTGCTGAACCCCGCCCCGGCTATGAACGCGGGGCTTGAGTGGATCTTTGTCGAATTCCGCACCACGCTTGAAGCAATCAAACGTGTCGCGCTGTTCTACCTGATGCTGCCAATCAAGATCGGGCTGTCTCAGGCCGTCAGCCCGTTTACCTGGGGTTTTGCCATGACACCCGCCGTGACCACGGGGTATGCACTGATCGTCGCGGCAATAGCTGGGTATTTCGCGTTCAAAGGCAAGCAGTTGCAAGCTCTTTGGGTGATCCTGTTCGGGCTGGTCCTGTATTCCGGCCTGACCGGGCTGGCCTGGATTGCGCTTTGCGCTGTGATCCTGGCCCTGGCCTGGCAGGCCGGAGGAAAGAGCCTTGCACTCTGGGCGCTGGCCGGGGTCGCTTTTTTGCTTCTGACCGGAATTTGGGAACCGTCAGTCATTTCCTTGTACCTCTGCGGCGTAGGCGTTCTGCTGTCATTTCTGTTCGGCAGCGCCATCGGCATCTGGGCGTCCGAGAATGACACTGTGTCCCGCATAGTAAGGCCCGTTATCGACACGTTGCAGACCATGCCGCTATTCGTGATCCTCATTCCCTTTGTGATGGTGTTCAAAATTGGTGAATTCACGGCTCTTCTGGCCATTATCGTCTATGCGATTGTTCCGGCGATCCGATACACCGAACATGGGCTACGTAACCTGCCGCATGACGTGATCGAGGCGGCAACAGCCATCGGAACGACGCCCCGGCAGTTGCTGTGGCAGGTGAAATTGCCACTTGCGGTGCCATCAATCATGCTGGGCCTAAACCAGACAATCATGTTCGGGATTTCAATGTTGGTGATTACCGCCCTAGTGGGCACTGACGATCTGGGCCAGCAGATTTATATCGGCCTCGGAGATGGCGATTTCGGGGTCGGGATGACTGCCGGTATCGGCATGGCCATCATCGCAATGATCGCCGACCGCATCACGCAGGGGTTCAGCCAACAGATTCAAGCACGTCTGGGCGTGAAACTGAACAACGCACTTTAATCTCCAGCGGTACGATATACTGGACACACGGCCTGACAATGTTACGCGGCAGCTCCCGAAAGGTCCAAAGGCCGCAACGGTTGACCGACAGGGTATGATCTATCATCCTGCCCCGTAACGGACTGGCCCGGCGCAATTATTTTACGTTGAGCGAAATTTTCAAATAAGGCTCTCAACATGCCCGATGGATCGCAGAAGCAATATGTGCTGGACACGCATCGGCTGCGCGACCCCGAGCACACCTTGCAAATCGTCAAACCATTTCTAAAAGGCATGGGCATCACCCGGATCGCAAACCTGACCGGTCTGGACAGGATCGGATTGCCCACTGTGATGGTCGCCCGACCCAATTCCCGGTCGGTTGCTGTGTCACTGGGCAAAGGGTTGTCACTGCGCGCAGCCGAAGCATCAGGCGTCATGGAGGCGATTGAATCCTGGCATGCTGAACGGGTGCATTTGCCTCAGCGTCTGGCCAGATATGCCGAATTGGTCCAGAACGCGACCGTTGTTGAAGTGGCGGAACTGCCGCGCGTGACCGGCGGGCATTTCGACCCGCATGCCAACATGCTGTGGGTTTTGGGTCGTGATCTGGGCACGGACAACGCATGCTGGGTCCCACTTGAGATGGTCGATACCGACTATACCACCGCGCCGGTTGGCGGTCAGGCTGCCTTTCCTCGCACGACCAACGGTCTGGCGTCGGGAAACAATGTGGCCGAGGCCAGCTGTCACGCCATCTGCGAGTTGATCGAACGGGACGCCACAACATTGTGGCATCACCGTGCGAGCGCTCCCCGCCTTGATCCAGACACTGTGGATGATCCGCGCTGTCGTCAGGCCATCGAAATGATAGCCACAGCCGGGCTTGAGATAGGGTTGTGGAACACGACTTCAGATATAGGTATTGCCAGTTTCCGCTGTGTGATTTGCGAAGGCGGCGGACAGCCCGGCCATATCGGTATTGGTGATGGTTGCCACCCAGACCGTGCGATCGCCTTGCTGCGGGCCCTGACCGAGGCGGCACAGACGCGACTTACCTATATCTCTGGCGCACGGGATGATCTGGATCCAGAGGAATTCACCGATCAGGCCAAGATGGATCGGGGGCGCTATGTGCATGACCTAATTGATAGTGTCGCAGCGGATCAAAGATTTGACGATTGTCCGTCTCATGTGACCGGGTCCTTTGACGAAGACCTGGAATTGCTGCTGCAACGGCTTGCCGCCGTGGGCATTTCACAGGTGGTGACGGTTGATCTGTCGCGGCCTGAAATTGATATCGCCGTGATCCGGGCTGTGATCCCCGGGCTGGAGGCTCCGCATGACGATCCAGATTATGTGCCCGGCCTCCGGGCACAGCGCATAGTGGATGGTTTGGCATGACGGCAGTTGTTTTTGTGGGACCTACCCTGACGTCTGACGCAGTGGCCGAACATCTGGATGCGACCATTCTGCCACCCGTTCGACAAGGCGACGTCTATCGTGTCGCGCGCGAAAAACCGACCGCAATCGGGATCATAGACGGATTTTTCGAAGGGGTTCCATCGGTATGGCACAAGGAAATCCTATGGGCGATCGAACTGGGTATTCCGGTCTTTGGCAGCGCCAGCATGGGCGCGTTGCGCGCGGCCGAGCTGGCTGATTTCGGAATGATCGGGGTTGGTCAGATCTTTCAGGACTATTACACCGATGTCCTGCAGGATGACGATGAGGTTGCCGTGCTACACAGCCCGGCCGAACTGGGGTTCCAACCTCTCAGCGAGCCGATGGTGTCGATCCGCGCAACTGTGGAGCAAGCGCAGGCTGCGGGTGTCCTGCCTACGGACACGGCGTCTGAGATGCTACATCTCGCCAAGGTCATGCACTATCGCCAGCGAATTTGGGCGGATATTATCTCTGCCGTGCAGGACTTGCCAGGAGTGGACGGTTTCGCGGATTGGCTGCCGACGGGTCGGGTCGACGCCAAGGCGGTTGACGCATGCGCCATGCTGACCCGCATGTCGGATCACTTGAATGGTACACCTTTGCCCGCGACCGAGGTGACGCGTACCGAACCAACCCTGATGTGGAAAGCCTTATGCGCAAGGGTGGATGGCGGTGAGCCGAAAGCTGATCGCGCCATTGTCGACGAATTGCGTCTGAACCCTGACTTATACGCGCAATTGAAAGATCGCGCCGCGTTGGCGCTGCTGTCGCGCGAAGATGCCTCTAGACGGGATCGTACCCCTACACGCGCTGATCTGGTCCGGAAGATGGACGATCATAGGGCGGCAACAGGCTTGTCACGGCGGTCTGACCTGATGGCGTGGATTGAGGCGAACGATCTGAACCCCGAAAGCTATGAGGCTATGCTGGCAGACGCTGCGCGGATCGACGCCACCGTTGCATCCCGTGCGAGCTATTTGGACACACAACTGCTGTCAGAATTGCGTCGCACGGGTCAATACACCCTGTTGCGGGATCGGGCCGCCAGCAAGGGACAGAACGCCATTCCGGCGGGCTCATCCGGAGTGGATCGTTTGCGGGTGCTAATGTGGTATTTTGAATCTCGTCTTGACCAACAGGTGCCTGATGATCTTGACTCCTACGCAGTGGCGCTTGGTCTGACCGGGCGCGATGCGTTTTATGACCTGATAGAAGCCGAGTTTTTATATTGCCATAAAAGTGCCGACGCCGGAGCCGCCGATTAAAGGCCGCCGGAATTGACCGGGCACGATACCGGAGGGCGTTTTGTGAACTACCCCGAACAGATCGAAGACGAAGAACCCGGCACTCGATTCCTGCTGTATCCGCAGTCGCCTTTTCTGGAACCTGATGCCCCATTGGAACTGGTCGAAATCTCTGCCCCTCAGGGCAGTATCGGCCCGGGGCCGTCCGGGCCGCGCATGTATACGGTGAACCCGGTGGGAAAAACCACGCCTTACGGTGCCATTATACCGGGGCCGAACGGTCCGGGCATGTACCTGCCACCATGGGACGGATATATCCATCCGCCGGCAATGCCGGATGAGTTCGGAAATTTCATCCATATCGACCCAACCGACCCGGCCTTTGAGGCTGCGCATCTGTATGGTTCAGCCCATTTCACAATGGATGTCTGGCAGGGGTATTTCGACCGTCAGATCCCTTGGCACTTTGCCCGGGACTTCGACCGTCTGGAACTGTCACTTCTGCCCAGCCTCGACAACGCGCATATCGGTTGGGGTTTTCTGGAAACCGGTGGCACCCATGAACACGGGAATGAATACCGCCCTTACAGCCTGAATTTCGACGTGGTCGCGCATGAAGTCGGCCATGCGATTATTTACAGTGTGATCGGAATGCCAACAGACGGAGATGCCTCGGGCGAGTATTACGGGTTTCACGAATCCGCTGCCGATCTGGTGGCTCTGCTGGCGTCATTGCACTTCGGTTCGGTGGTGGACGCGTTGCTCGAAAACACGCGGGGGAACCTCTATACTTTCAACCGCCTCAGCCGTTTTGCCGAACTGTCGGACAACGCGCAGATCCGGATTGCCGCCAATGATCGGACTATGTCGGAATTCGCCGCCGGATGGTCCAGCGAGCACGCGTTGTCCGAACCCCTGACCGGTGCGATGTTCGATGTGTTCGTCGACATCTACCACGAACGATTGCTGGTGCATGGCCTGATCTCGGCGGAAGAAGAGGACCTGTCGGACCAACTGGAAGGCACGCCAGAATACAGCCAAGTGATGCAGGGTATTTTTGACAAGCGATACGCCGAAAACCCCGAAGGGTTCCGCATCGCCCTTATTGAGGCGCGCGATTATCTGGGCACCTATCTGGCCGACGCGTGGGAGCGACTGGACGCGGATATGCTAAGCTATTTCGGTGTCGAAAAGGCTTTGCTGGCCGTGGATCAAGAGATTTCCGGCGGCGCATTTCGTCGCATCATCGAAGGCAATTTCCGCATGCGCGATATCGGCCTGACAACGGCCGGTCCTCGCGTGCCGGACCCCGATGAAGACAGTCATTCCGATTCAGTTCGCACGCAGGTGCCGGGTTAGCGCCTAAAATCCTTTATTTTTAAACGGTTTTATGGCATGCAATCTTGGGGTGATTATTGGAATGTATTTGCTCGAATTATTTGTTCGAGTCTAATTTAAAGGGGGGAGATGAGGGTTCAAACTCCGTCGATCCCATAGTTGGGAGAAAATGAGATGTCCGAATCTTTGCTCAGTTTTTCAGAAGTGTTGTTGTTTGGCCGTTTGTTGAATGATCTGAAGGTCGCAGCTTCGAAGAATGTGACGCCGGCTAAAACCGTAAAGCTTGTTGCGAAGAAAAAGGTCAAAGTGAACAAGACTTTGTCCGTCGCGGATGACACTATCGACGGTGAAGAAGTTGCGAACGACGAAAAGGTTCTGATTACCGGAAATCGTCCGAAAAAGAATGGTATCTATACTGTAAAAGTAACGAACTCCAACTATACACTAGAGGATCAGACACGGGTGAAAGAGGGCGCTCTTGTTAAGGTCGCCGATGGGGACAAATACGCAGACAGCTATTGGGAACAGACTTTGCCCACGCCGACTGGCTTCAATAAGCAAGAGTTTGTATTCCGCAAGGAACTTTCAGAAAAACTTGGAGCCAATCAGCAGCTCAAAGATCAATATGGCGATGACGCCAGATTGGCGCGTATCTATGGGTTCTCTTACGAGGGCACCTATTATGAGTTGCCGGAGCCCACTATTTTCCTGGTTCACGGAAAGGGTGAAAGCCCAACTGAAGGTAACAAACCCGGTAACCTTGCGTCCAGAGCCCCGAGTGACCCAACCCTCTCTGGCGTTGCTTCAGCTGATTATCAGATCGCCAACGACATCAAGGTGTGGGACTATGACAAGGCCGATTACACCGTCCGGATGGATGTAATGACTGGTCAGTTTGAACAGGTTCTGCTGGATATCTTTTTCGGCTTTGACAGCCCGGCCGTTGGCGGAGCCCGCGTGAGTGGCGCGCGTGTCAGCGGAGCTCGTGTCAGTGGGGCGCGCGTCAGCGGTGCCCGTGTGAGCGGAGCCAGGGTCAGCGGTGCGCGCGCACGAGGCTCAGAAGACTGACGCAGTTTTACAGTATCGGGAAAGAACACGGCAGGCCCTTGCAAAACAGGGCCTGTCTTTATTTAGAAACCTGCCTTTTTCAGGCCCCCAACAAAATGTTGCGTGTCTTCTTCTAACTTGTCCGGCTGCACTGTTTCCCAACGTGCCAGTGAAAAATTAGGATGCGCGACACGGTGCTTATCCGCGATCTGACGCGCAATGTCGGTTTCACCAAGTTGTGCATAGCTTGCTGCCAGCAAACGTTGCCCTTCTGTAGGGTTGTTCATCTTGTTTACGGCGTCGATGGCGTCTTGATACTGCCTGAGATTGAAATATGCCCCACCCAGATGCCATAAGTATTGGTCCGGGAAGTATGGATTCAACCGCATCGCCTGCTGCAGATGAGTGATTGCCGTTTCGTTGTCACCGTAGTGAGCCAGCGCGTCGGCATAATCTGAATGCATATCGGCGTCGTTGGGATTCAATGCCAACGCCCGCCTATACGACTGTAGGGCCGCGTCATGTTCCTTGCGGTATAGGTGGACATACCCCAATTCACCAAAACCGCGCGCGTCCGTGGGATCCAGTTCAATCGCCCGCTGTGCGAAAGTCAGCGCCTGATCCAGGGCTTGCGTAGGATCTTCGGACCAGGAATAGCGCCAGTCGATATTCAGCGTTCGTGACAGGGCAGCCGCAGCGCGTGCATAACCCCCATCCCGGTCAAGCGCACTCTGATAGAAGTTTTGCGCCTTCCGGTTGTCATTCCTGGTGTATTTGAAGATGTGATACTGGCCCTGCAAAACAGAGCCATAAGCCTCGAGGTCGGATGGGACCGACTGGATCATCCGCTGCTTTTCATGCGACTCGATCATCACCGCGGTTGCGGCCACGATGCACTCGGTCACCTCATCCAGAATGTCGAAAATATCGTCGATATTACGATCAAACCGCTCACCCCAGATGGTGCGTTCGGTTGAGGCATCGATCAGTTCCGCCGTGATCCGAATGCGGCTGGCCGAGCGACGCACGCTGCCCCGCGCGATATACCGCACGTTGAGCTTTTGCGCGGCCTCTTTCGGTGGCATCCCCTGCGTCTTGAAGAAAAAGGACGAGTTCCGCGCGATTACGAACAGATTGCGGAACTTGGACAGGTTCATGATGATGTCGTCGGTCAACCCTTCCGCAATCCAGCTGTCGGATTCGTCACCGCCATTGCTGCTGAAGGGCAGAACCGCCACCGAGGGCGTATCGGGACGTTCCAGAATATTCCCGGGCATATCCGGTCGCATCGTTCCGGCCATTGTGGCGCCAGCGACTTCGCTGCGGACACAATAGGTCGAGACAGGCGCAAGGATGTTCTTCAGGTGCTGAGGACCGAGAAATTCATAGCCATAGCGCAGCCGGTTACAGACCTGATCATAAACGGCGGAACTGACGTAAACCCTTTCTGGTTCAGCAATTTCCTGAAGACGCGCCGCGATATTCACATTGTCGCCATGAATGCCGCGATCGTCGATCAGGATTTCGCCCAGATGGACGCCTGCGCGAAAGTTGATTCGTTGATTTTCGGCACGATCCTGATTGTGCTGGCTGGCAATGCGGTGCAGTTCGACGCCGAACTCCACGGCACTGGTGGCAGTTTCGAATAAAGCCAGAATACCATCGCCGCGCACCTCGACCACCCGGCCCTGAAAACGGGCGCAGGTCTCTTCAAGATGAGAAATCAACGATTTCAATGCGTTATAGGTGTCCAGCTCGTTCTCACTCATCAGGCGGGAATACCCGACGACATCGGCAAACAAGACTGCACCCAGCTTCTGCGTTATGGAAGAGTTTGGACTCGTGGTGTTCACATTCATAACTCGTATTAGGGGCTGCGTTCGAACCCTATGGTCACCTTATAGCAAAATGTGCCTCTGCGCTTGCAGAGCAATTGCACACCCCGTTAGTCACACTTATCAACCTGTGGTGGCCAAGACCAGCTTGGGCACCCGTTCTCTCCGAAAGTCACAACTGTTTCTGAGCTAATGCTTTTTGCCAGGGTCGGACGAGTATTCATCCAATCCTGACGGAGAAGTCCAACAACAATCATGTCATGAAACGTTCCGTCTGCATACCAGGCTTGCCGCATGGTACCTTCGACCTGACATCCCAGTCTTTCCACAAGGTCGCGGCTGATATGATTATCCTGCCTGTAATATGAGGTCAGCCTGTTCAAACCCAGTTGACGGAATGCAAAATCCGCCACCAGTGCCGTCGCTCTGATGGCAAGGCCCAAACGCCGAACCGATTTTTCGACAAACATGGCGATGACCGCGTCCCGGTTTACCGGGGAAATCGCCTCGAGCCCAACAATCCCCACCACTTGTCCGCTATTGGAGACGACAACGAACCAGCACTTTCCGCTGCCGCCTGACGCGCTAAATGCATCGCGCCAGACGTCTTCGGTTTGCGCAAGGTTGAACGGAATCCGCGATGTACGATCAAATCGGCCGAGGTCCTCGATATCCTGAAACCAGGGTGTGATTACCTCCAGATCTGCTTTTTCAAGTGGGCGCAGTTTGAATACGCTGTCGGACTTGTCTGACAATGGACCAACTACCTTTAACTAATATCAGAAAATATACACCCCAGAGCCTAACATACATAGGCAGCAAATACGAAATGAGAAAACAGCGGCCCGGCGATTATATACCTATGGTTGCGAAGATCAGACCCCGACGTGCCGAAGATCAACATGCCCTTGGTCGCACGATCCTGAAGTATGCCCCGCACCGGTTTGTCTATTGCACGCCCAAGGCGGCGGTGATTTGGTCACATCGAACAGCCTATTGCCGTCGTCGGCGGCTGGACCAACTGAGTTGAAAGGGAACAGGATATGAAGCTGTTACGCTATGGGCCGGTTGGCGCGGAAAAGCCCGGTATTTTGGATGAGGCCGGTAAAATCCGCGATCTGTCGGGGATTGTTGACGATGTAACTGGCGCGATGCTTGGCGATGAAAGCATGGCGCGGCTGCGTGGGCTCGACCTTGGAACATTGCCTGTCGTCGACGGTGATCCGCGGATTGGGGCATGTGTCGGGAATGTTGGTAAATTCGCCTGCATCGGCCTGAACTATGCCGATCACGCAGCCGAAAGCGGTCTGGACCTGCCCGACGAGCCGGTGGTTTTCTTCAAGGCGACCTCTGCCATCGTAGGTCCGAATGACACTGTCGAAATCCCGCGCGGTTCGGTTAAGACCGATTGGGAGGTTGAACTGGGCGTCGTCATCGGTAAGCACACCAAATATATTTCCGAAGCCGAGGCGCTTGACCACGTAGCCGGATATTGTGTGATCAACGATCTGTCCGAGCGGGATTTTCAACTCCACCGCTCGGGCCAATGGGTCAAAGGTAAATCGGCCGACACGTTCGGCCCGATCGGACCTTGGCTGGTCACCCGGGACGAGATCGCCGATCCACAGAACCTGCAGATGTATCTTGAGGTGAACGGGCATCGCTATCAGGATGGTTCGACCAATACGATGCATTTCAATGTGGCCACAGTCATTTCGCACCTGTCACAGTTCATGTCACTGCAGCCAGGGGATGTGATCTCAACCGGAACACCACCGGGTGTGGGTATGGGACGGACCCCTCAGATCTATCTGAAACCCGGTGACAAGATGGAACTGGGCATCCAAGGGCTGGGCGTGCAGCGACAGGACGTAGTGCAGGGCTGAACACCCTTACTCTGGCCAGGGCAAGGAATAGGTCTTGACGTTGGTGAAGAATTTCATCGCCTCGATGACCCCTTCTTTGACCCCGTTGCCGCTGTCCTTGATGCCCCCAAAAGGCGACATTTCGATCCGGTACCCGGGCTGTTCCCAGATATTGCAGGTTCCGACATTCAGACCATTGATATAGGCAATCGCGCGGTTCAGATCGTTGGTGCAGACGCCCGAGGACAGGCCAAACGCAGTTCCGTTTGAGATTTCCATGACCTTGGCGTCATCATCCGGCACGCGGACGATGGGTATAATGGGACCGAAGGTTTCTTCCATCACCAGCTCGTTGGTGTGGGGAACCTTGTCGACAACAATCGGCGGCAAAAGCGCGCCCTGACGACCGGGGTGATAGAGAATCACCGCGCCCTCGCCTTCAGCCATGTAAACACGTTTTTCGAACAGTTCTGCAGCCTCGGAATGGATCACGCAGCCCAGTTGCGTTTCAGGATCCTGCGGATCGCCAAAGCGAATGGCCTTGGCCTTTTCCAGAACCAACGGCACAAATCTATCCGCCACGCTGTCCTGTACGAGAACACGTTTGATCGCCGTGCAACGCTGCCCGGAATTGCCAGTGGCCCCGGCCACGGCGATGGCTGCGGCCCGGTCCAGATCAGCCTCGCTCAGATCGTTCAAGACGATCAGGGGATCGTTGCCGCCCAACTCTAGCGCCTGACGTTTAAACCCCGCTTTCTCAGCAATCATTTTGCCCACCGGCACCCCACCCGTGAAGGTGATGATGTCGATGTTTTCATTGGTGACCATCTCATCACCAATGTCCTGTGGCCAGCCAGTGACCACCTGGAACATCTCGGGCGGCAACCCTGCCTCGTACAGGATGTCAGCCAGTGTCAGCGCTGTCAGCGGGGTCAATTCGGTCGGTTTGCAGACCATGCAATTGTTGGTGGCAATCGACGGGGCAACCTTGTGGCTGACCATGTTCAGGGGGTGGTTGAAGGGCGTGATCGCGCTGATGGCTTTGACCGGTTCGCGTTTAGTGAAAATCTTCCGCTGCTTGCCATTATGGGTCAGATCGCACGAGAACACCTCACCATCATCCTTCAGCGCTTCGGCTGCGGCGAACTGAAATACATCCTGCGCCCGCTTGGTTTCGTAAATCGCATGCTGGTGGCAGATGCCAAGTTCCAGCGTCAGCCACTTCGCCAGATCGTCGCGTTTTTCACCGATCAATTCACCTGCGCGCTGCAGAATCTGGCTGCGTTCGTACCGGGTAAGCTTGGGGGTATAACTTGCAGCGACCTCAAAAGCCTTGCGTGCGTGTTCGGCGGTGCCTGCTGGCACCGTGCCAATAACCTCGTTGGTATAGGGGTAGTGAACGGGAACCGTAGCCTCGGTAAAAACGATCTGCCCCCCGATGCGCATGCCTTCGTTGCGAATGTCGGATGTATTCATGATCCCGTCCATTTTTCTTAAGCGCCGCTTTTGTTTCATAGATAAATACGTCAATTATCCTGTAATTCGTCTCGTACCGTCAGAACGCCATTTTCGTACCAGAGAAATCCCTGCTCATGGTCCGTCAGAATCCGTGCGACACCTAATTGTTATCCTTAATGCAAAGGGCTTGGAAATTGTTCAGGCATTTTGTATTTTGGATACAAGTTTCCAGTACCCGAGACGAAGTGAATGCCCAGAACGCGTGCGATCCCCCGACAAAGCCTGCCCGACGTCATCACCAACGATCTGCGCGAGCGGATTCTGAGCGGTGAAATCGCCGAAGGTGAAACCATTCGTCAAGAGGCACTGGCTGAGGATTACGACGTCTCGCGCATGCCGATCCGCGAGGCGCTGAAACGGCTGGATGCCGAGGGCCTCGTGCAGCTAACCAACAACCGAGGTGCTGCGGTCACATCGCATTCCCTGTCCGAAATCGGAGAGATTTTCGACCTGCGGGTCTTGCTTGAGGTGGATCTTTTCAAACGCGCCATTCAGCAGATGACTGCCGCCGATTTCAACGAATGCGATCGGATTCTGGATGCGATGGAAAAGTCCTATGATGCATATGATGTGGGCCGCTGGGGCAGCTTGAACAATGAATATCACATGGCGCTTTACGCCGCTGCCGGTCGCGGGCTGAGCAACGAAATCCTTCAGCGGGTAAACGTGCAGTCCGACCGCTATGTTCGCATGCATCTAAGTGTCATGGAGCAACGCGAACCCGCCAAGAAAGACCACCGCGAGCTATTGTCGCTGGCCCGTGCGGGTCGGGTCGATGATGCCTGTGACCTGCTGACCCGGCATATCCAGCGCACCAAGGAACAATTGCTAGCCATGATAACGGCGACGCGTAAAACCGAATAAGCGGGTTTAGTCCAACGGGTGCAGGCAAGCGACCTGATGCCTGTCTCCGCTCAGCTCGGGCGGCGCGGCGCGGCATTCTTCGGTGGCCAGCCAGCACCGCTGCGCAAAGGCACAGCCCTTGGGGATATTCATTGGGGACGGCAATTCACCTTCCAGCTTGATCCGCTCTTTCCGGGCCTCAGGGTCAGCGCGGGGTGTCGTAGACAACAGAGCCTTCGAATAGGGATGACGGGGCGCGGCGAATAGCAACTCTTTTGGGGCTTTTTCAACCGCGCGGCCCAAATACATGACGATCACATCATCTGCGAAGTGTTTTACCACCGACAGGTCGTGCGAGATGAACAGATAGGCAAGGTTCAAACGCTCCTGCAACTCGACCAGCAGGTTCAGAATCTGCGATTGGATCGACACGTCCAGCGCCGAGACCGGTTCGTCCAACACAAGTACTTTGGGGTTCAGCATCAGCGCGCGGGCAATGGCGATGCGCTGGCGCTGACCGCCTGAGAACATGTGCGGATAGCGGTCGTAGTGCTCGGGGCGCAGGCCGACAAGGTCAATCATCTCACGCGCTCGGGCCTCGCGGTCGGCGGCAGACATGTCGGGGCGGTTGATGATCAGCGGTTCCTGCAGGATCTGCCCGATCCGCTGACGCGGGTTGAGCGAACCATAGGGGTCCTGAAACACGATCTGCACCGTCTCGCGCATTTGCGCCCATTTCGACGGGGTAATGTCGACCCCATCAATGGTCAGGCTGCCCGAGGTCGGTTCTTCGATCATCGTTACCACCCGCGCCAGCGTGGATTTTCCGCAGCCGGATTCTCCGACAATCGCCAGTGTTTTGCCGGGTTGCAGGTCAAAATCCACACCTGACAGCGCCTTGACCGTTGCCGGTTTCGACAGCAATCCGCCTTTGACAGAATAGAATCTGGCCAATGCGCTGGCCTGAACGATGGGGGCGGTCATGCCAGTTCTCCGGCGGTTATCTTTTCAACATAATGGCAACGGGCCTTACCGAAATCCGCGCTGTGCGGGGTTGGCGGCAGAGATCGGCAGAGGTCGTCCGCATATTGGCATCTGGGGCTGAACAGGCAGCCTTTGGGCCGGTCGAACTGACCGGGCACGACACCAGGAATAGTCGGCAACAGTTTCGAGGTCGCCCGTTCTGGCAACGCGCTCAGCAAGGCAGCCGTATAGGGGTGGCGCGGGGTGCGGAACAAGTCCTTGACTGGCTGCTCCTCGACCTTTTGACCGGCATATTGCACCTGAACCCGTTCAGCGGTTTCAGCGACCACACCCATATCGTGCGTGATCAGTACCAGCCCCATCCCTTGTTCGTCCCGCAGCCGAACCAACAGGTCCAAAATTTGCGCCTGAATGGTCACGTCCAGCGCTGTTGTCGGCTCATCTGCGATCAGCAGCTTGGGATTGCAGGCAATGGCCATGGCAATCATGACGCGCTGGTTCATCCCGCCCGACATCTGGTGCGGAAAGGTGTTCAGGCGGCTTTCGGGGGCCGGGATACCGACCTGATCAAACAGCTCGATGGCGCGCTGGTGGCGATCCCTGCGATTCAGGCCGAGGTGAATCCGCAAGGCTTCCTTGATCTGGAAGCCGACTGTGAAACAGGGGTTCAGTGACGACATCGGCTCTTGAAAGATCATGGCGATGTCTTTGCCGATGATCTTACGGCGGTCACGAGCCGAAATTTTGGTGAGGTCGATGCCTTCAAAACTCAGTTGATCGGCGGTGATCGTAGCCGTCCATGGCAGCAGGCCCATCAACGCCAGCATCGACACGGATTTACCCGAGCCGCTTTCGCCGACGATGGCCATAAGCTCACCCTTGTCGACGGACAGATCGACGCCATCCACGGCGCGGAATTTCCCCGAAGCGGTGGCGAATTCGACGGTGAGGTTTCGGATGTCCAACAGGCTCATGTCGTCAGCTCCGCTTTAGTTTCGGGTCCAGCGCGTCGCGCAGACCGTCGCCCATCAGGTTGATGGCCAGCACGGTGACCAGGATGGCCAGGCCGGGGAATGTCACAACCCACCATGCACGCAGAATGAACTCTCGCGCTTCGGCCAGCATGGTGCCCCATTCTGGCGTGGGCGGCTGCGCGCCCATGCCTAGGAAGCCAAGGGCTGCGGCGTCCAGAATGGCGGTCGAGAAGGACAGCGCCGCCTGCACGATGATCGGGGCCAGGCAATTGGGCAGCACGGTCTTAAACATCAGCCGCGCTTTGCTGGCACCGGCCACGCGGGCCGAGGTGACATAATCCTTCTGACGTTCAGACAAGACCGAGGCACGGGTCAGACGCACGTAGTGCGGCTGAAAAACGATGGCGATGGCGATCATGGCGTTGGTCAGAGAGGGCCCGAGTATGGCGACCAGTACCAATGCCAGCAGTAGCGACGGGAAGGACAGAATGATATCCATCACCCGCATGATCATCGTATCAACCCATTTGGGTGCAAAGCCGGACAACAGACCAATGATCACACCGCCTGTCACGGCCACACAGACCACAACGATGCCGACAAAGAAGGAATAGCGGGATCCCATGATCAGGCGCGACAGCATATCCCGGCCCAGTGGGTCAGTGCCCAGCGGAAAGGCCCAGCTGCCACCCTCTTGCCACGCCGGGGGCTGCAGGATGTGATTGCGGAACTGTTCCGTCGGATCGTAAGGCGCCAGCAGCGGAGCGAAGGCGGCGCACAAGACAAACGCGGCAAAAACCCAAAGCCCCATGACCGCGCCGCGGTTTTCGCTGAAGTAATACCAGAACTCGCGCAATGCGCTGGGGCGGTCTTCGGTTTTGGGTGGGGTTGCGGATAGTTCAGCCATCACCGCCTCCGGATTTTGGGGTTGATGATGCCGTAGAGGACATCGACCAGCAGGTTCACCAGCATGACAATCACCGCGATCATCAACAGGCCACCCTGCACCACCGGATAGTCACGGCGGAAAATGCTGTCGACCATCCACTTGCCGATACCCGGCCAGCTAAAGATCGTCTCGGTCAGGATCGCCCCGGCAAGCAAGGTACCGACCGACAGGCCGATCACGGTAATCACCGGGATCAACGCATTGCGCAGTGCATGCAGCCCGTTGATCCGTGTCGGCGCCAGACCCTTGGCGCGGGCAGTGCGGATGTAATCCTCGCCCAAAACCTCAAGCATGGCCGAGCGTGTCTGACGTGCAATGACCGCCAGCGGGATGGTGCCCAGTACGATCGTCGGCAGGATCAGGTGCCGGACGGCCGAACCAAACGCCCCCGCCTGGCCTGACAACAGACTGTCGATCAGCATGAAACCGGTGACACTGGGGAAATAATACAGCAGGTCAATCCGACCCGAGACTGGCGTCCAACCCAGATTGCCCGAGAACACGATGATCAGCAGCAGAGCCCACCAGAAGATCGGCATCGAATACCCGACCAGGGCTGACGACATCAGCGCCCGATCGAAGAACTTGCCCCTGTTCACCGCCGCGATCACGCCGGCAGGCAATCCCAGTGCCACCGCAAAGATCATTGCACAAAGCGACAGCTCCAGCGTGGCAGGGAACAAGGCGAAGAACTCATCCCAGACCGGCTTTTTGGTGACAAAGCTCTCGCCCAGATCGCCATGCAGGACGCCGACAAGGTAATCCCAGTATTGTTGCAGGACCGGTTTGTCGAAGCCCAGCTTCTCGACCATCTCCTGATAGCGTTCCTCGGTCATGCCGCGTTCGCCAGCCATGACGATGATGGGATCACCGGGCAGAACCCGAATGAACATGAAGGAAATCAGCGTCACGCCCAGAAATGTCGGAACGAACATGCCAAGGCGTGTGAGTAAGTAGCCAAACATCAGCGACCTATGATTGTGAGATCTTTGGGAAAGCGGGTCAGCGACCGGCAGCCATCCCGTGTAACAAGCACGTCATCTTCTATGCGAACGCCGAAATTGTCCAGATCATAAAGGCCCGGTTCGTTGGTCCAAACCATTCCGGGCAAGATTTTCTGGTCATTCCCGCGCATGATATACGGTGCTTCGTGGACGTCCCGGCCCAGACCATGTCCGGTCTTGGTGCGGATGCGGTGGGCAAAAGGCGAAGCCTCAAGCACGCTGATGACCGCGTCGTCGATATCGTGCGCGGTCACCCCGGGGCGGCAGGCCTCGAAACCGGCGAGATTGGCGCGCAGGACTGTATCGTAGACCGCCCTGCCCTCGTCCGAGACCTCTTTGACGAAAAAGGTCCGGGTAATATCGGCGGCAAAACCGTGTTTGCGGGCACCGAAATCGAACAACAGCGCGTCGCCGGGTTTGATTCTGTAATCCGCCCGCGCCTTACCATGCGGCTGCGCCGAGTTATCACCCGCGGCCACAATCGGCGCAAAAGCCAGCGAGGCGGCGCCTTCGGCAAACAACGCCTGGATCAGGGCCTGTTCGATCTGAACCTCGGTCTGGCCGACACGCACATCCTCAATGACCCGCTGCAACGCCCGTTCCGAGATATCAATCGCAGCCTGTAGCGCCGCGATATCCTCATCGGTCTTGATGATACGCAGACCAGAAATCTCACGCTCGCCGTCCACAATGCGCAGATCCGGCATCGCGCGGGTTAGCGCCTTTGATACGAAAACCCGCATCACCTGACCTTCGACCGCCAGTGACGACAGAGGCATATGCGCGGCCAGCGCGTCAAAGGCATCGTCATAGCCTGCCTGATCGCGCCAATCAAAGACAGCGCCGTCAAACCCGACCAGCGCCCATGACCCCAGCTCAAGATTTGGCACAATCGCGGCTGGGGCACCTTCGGCTGGGATCACAACCACGAAAGGCCGTTCGTGGCTCATGAAGGGTTTTCCCAAAGCGCGGGTGAAATTCGGGCCAGGCACCAGCGCCACGGCGTCCACTGACATGTCCTTTGCCAGTTGACGGTACTCGGACAAATCCGGCATTCGCGCCGACCTCCAGAAATAGAAAACCGGAGCCGCCAATTGGGCGGCTCCGGTCAGTGAGTGGTGATTTATTCGACGCTCACGCCATAGAAGATGTGGCCACCCAGCGGATGCACCTTGTAGCCCTGCACCTTATTGCTCATCGGCATGTAAACGACCGAGTGTGCGATGGTGGCCCATGGCGCCTGCTCTTTGAAGACGACCTGAGCATCTTCATACAGCTTGGTGCGTTCAGCCTGATCGGTGGTTTGCTTGGCTTTCAGGATCAGATCTTCGAACGGTTCGTGGCACCATTGTGCCCGGTTCGATGCTTCGCGACCGTCACAGCCCAGAAGCACGGCCAGGAAGTTGTCTGGATCGCCGTTGTCACCGGTCCAACCCAGCAGAACAGCGCCATCGCGGTTCAGTTCTTTCGAGCGCGACAGATACTCGCCCCATTCATAGGACACGATCTCAACATCCACACCGACCTTAGCAAAATCCGCCTGGATCAACTCCGCCATGCGGCGTGCGTTCGGGTTGTACGGACGCTGTACCGGCATCGCCCAGATCTTCATCGACAGATCGGAAACACCTTCGGCTTCCAGCATCGCCTTGGCCGCTTCGGGATCATAGGCATCGTCGGTGATGGCGTCGTTGTAGCCCCACATGGTCGGCGGGATCGGGTTCTTGGCCACTTGGCCGGAGCCCTGGAACACCACGTCGATGATGGCGTTTTTGTCGATCGCCATGTTCAACGCCTTGCGGACGTTCGGGTTGTCGAACGGCTCCATAGTGGTGTTGTAGGCCAGATAACCGACGTTCAGACCTTCCTGCTCCATCATGTTGATGTCGCCGTCATCCTTCATCGCCTGAATGTCAGCCGGGTTCGGATAAGGCATGATGTGGCATTCGCCAGCCTTCAGCTTTTGATAACGCACCGAAGCATCTGGAGTGATCGCAAAGATCAGGTTTTCCACGTCTGCCGGGTCTTTCCAGTAGTCGGCATTCTGCGCATAGCGGATCACGGCGTCTTTCTGATAGGCCACGAACGAGAACGGACCAGTGCCGATGGGCGCAGTGTTCAGCTTTTCAGGTGTACCTGCCGCCATCATCGCATCGGCATATTCAGCCGACAGGATCGAGGCGAAATCCATCGCCATGTTGGCCACAAACGGCGCTTCGGGCTTGGTCAGAGTGAATTTGACCGTATAGTCATCGACCTTTTCGATGGACTCGACCAGATCTGGCATGCCCATACCCTGGAAGTATTCCCAGGTGCCGCCGGACACCTGATTGAACGGGTGACCTTCGTCCTTCTGACGCATGAACGAGAAGATCACGTCATCGGCGTTAAAGTCACGAGTCGGGGTGAATTCGTCGTTGGAATGGAACTTGACGCCCTGACGCAGCTTGAACGTGTACTCCAGACCGTCATCGCTGGCTTCGACGCTTTCGGCCAGACCGGGAATGACGTTGGTCGTTCCGGTTTCGAATTCCAGCAGGCGGTTGTAGATCGGGTGCGAAGACGCATCAAAAGTCGTCCCGGCGGTGAACAGGGCCGGATCGAACCCTTCGGGCGATCCTTCAGAGCAATACACCAGAGTGTTTGCCTGTGCCGCGGCAGCCGACAAGGCGATCGCAGCAGTTGCGGCCATCAATTTCAGTTTCATGTGGGTCTCCCAGAAATGAATTTATTCAGACATTCGCGTTGCTCTTTGTGGTCAGAGCATTCCTAGACGACTCGTGTCATCGCGATATCTCTGCCCAATGTATCCAAAATACAAAATCCATTGTCAACTGACTTGCACACGCTAATTTGAGCAACCCGTCAACAAGGCGGATACCCCCACACGTTCGGCCTTTTGGGTCGTTCGGGCAAGAGGATAATCACCATGACCTAACGGCCCATGTCTTGCTACGTGACAGCGTGCCGGTCGCCATCGCAGGTCAAGATACAAGAGATCAGTTGGCGCTCAGTGCGAAAAAGTGGGCGTAACCCCGACAGGTGGCCGTTCATTAATATAGGCACCGATACGGTCCAAAAGCGGTCGGCGGGGACAGCCCGGACGCGTTGCCGCGCCCAAGTTTCGCAGATTGCCCGGGCCTTCGAACGGGACAAAGCACAAAGGCCACTTGTCCCGTTTGAACTGTTCCGCCGCCAATGCCGAGACGATGGTGCAATCATCCGAGTGGCAGATATGGCGGCAGATCGTCTCGAACCGAAGCGCACTTAGATCAAACCGCTTGCTGGCCCGGTTCGAGGGGTCTGATTCAGGCAACCGGTCTTCCAGTTCATAACCAAAACTATGGGGAAGCCGGATAAAATCATGCACCGGCACATCTTCTGGCGCGATGGATGGCAACATGCACAGCGGGTGGCCCTCGCGTACGGCCAAAAACAGGGGTTCAGACCAGATCGAGGTGAAATCCAGCGCTTCGCTGTTGTTGACCTTTGCCACCAGGGCGACGTCAAGCGTGTGATCTTCAACCATTTGCAACATGTTCTGTGGCAGATCTTCGACCATGGTGACACGCATGTTGGGAAAAAGCGCGCTGAACAGCTCGGAAAAGTACTGCGTCAGATAGGGGGCCAGTGTCGGGGTCATACCGATATTGAAAGGCACTGCCTCGGGGTTGCGAAACTGAGTCGCGGTATCGCGGATGTTCTGGGCGTCTTTCAGGATGCGCTCGGCAATGGCGATCACGCGATTGCCACAAGCAGTGGGACGCACTTCGCTATTCAGGCGCAGGAACAGATCCGTTCCCAATTCCTGTTCCAGCTTCTTTACCTGATTAGACAAAGCGGGCTGCGAGACATTGCAGGCCACAGCCGCCTGACTGAACTGGCCGTGTCTGGCAATGGCGAGCACATATTCCAGGTCTCTGAAGTTCATAGTTTTGAGCCCGTGATCCGTTTCCGATCCCGCTGGGGATGCCCTTTACATACGCTAACCGGTGCGCCGCTGCAGGAAATCGGCATCACAATCACTGACAAAACCGTCAATCCGCGCCATCGAATAGAAGGGCACTGCGGAGATATACCACGTAACCAATTGAAAAGAAACGAGGCACGGTGGCCAGATATCACGCCACCCGTGACTATTTGCATTGGTTATACCGCCAATTCGAAGGATGAATTTTAGCTGCGCCGTGGTGGTGACTACCCCTTTGCTACGTGGAATGCCCAGACCAGCGGGCGGACCGCATTACGCAAACCCATGATGGAGTCCCCCATGCTGTCCCAACTTATGGAAAGCTTACGCGCACGTCTTTTAACCACGTCCACATTGGCGCAAGAGACCAGCCGCGATGGCCAAACCCTTTTGAACAACTTTTTCCAAAGCACGGTTGTCGATGACACTCCGGCCTTTGTGCTAGCCAATGATTTCTCGCGCCTGCTGAACTTTGGTGAGATAGTCACCAACAACGCGGTGGCCGCGGTGAAGGCGCAGGGTGAAGATGTCGACATCTTCAACTTTGCCTCGGGCCGGATCGAAGCAAATAACGGTCCCGAAGTTCTGGCCACCGGCGTTCAGGTGACCGGCAGCGCCGCAGTCCGAAACTTCGGAGAGATAGCCGGGGAATTTAACGGAGTGCAGTTTGCCGGGCCTGACAGCTCTGGCAGCCTGGATAATTTCCGCGGCGGCGTGATCAGTTCGGACAGTCGTGCGGTTGATATTCAGGGTCAGGGCATTGATGTGCGCAACTTTGGCGACATCATCGGCACCGGCGATCAGCGCAACGGCACGATCTATACCAACAGCACCGCCGAGGATGTTTCGATCTCGAACTTCTCAGGCGCCACGATTGATGCCGGTGACGGCAATCAGGGCGCCGGTATTTCGCTGCAAGTCGGTGATGAACTCGGAGACCGCGTGGAAACCGACGTGTTCAACGGCTTTGGCGCGACCATTCAAGGCCGCGGTCAGGCGGCGGCAAATACAGGTCTGGCCGGAGACGGCATCCGCATCGATGATGGTGCAGAAGGTGCCATTCTTGAAACCGAGATCATCAATAGCGGTCTGATTTCGACCGAAAGCAATCAAGGCACCGCCGCCGGTATTCGCATTGCCAATGGCGCAAATGCCGAAGGTGAGATTCTGAACACCTCGACCGGTGTGATCGAAGGACCTCGCAACGGTCTCTATATCGGTGAAGGCGAACATGATCTGGATGTGCTGAACTTTGGCACCATCCAATCAGGCAGCCGCGCGGTTAATATCGACGGCTCCGGCGTTGATCTGGTCAATGGCGGTGACATTCTGGGCTCTGGCGATCAGCGCAACGGCACGATCTACGTCGACGACACCGCGTCTGATTTCTCGATCAACAACCTGGCAACCGGCTCAATCGATGCGGGCGAAGGCAACCAAGGCGCTGGCGTTTCACTTTCCCTGTCTGCCGAAGGCAATGGTGAGGTCGAAGTGACCAACGCAGGCTCCGTCGCCGGTCGCGGCAATGCAGGCGCTGGTCTGGGCACCGCCGGAGATGGCATCCGTCTGGAAGGCGCCCGGCTGGAAGGCGGCGGCTTTGGCCCTGCTCTGTTCACCGGAACGATCACCAACACAGGTTCGGTCTCGTCCGAAGGTGCAAATGGCACTGTCGGCGCGTTCCGCGCTGTGAACAACGTCAATTTCCAAGGCCAACTGGTCAACGAGAAAACCGGCGTCTTTTCGGGTGGTCAGAACGGTGTCTACTTTGGCACAGGCGATCATTCGGGCGGGTCCTTCGTCAACCGGGGTACTGTCACCTCGGACAGCCGCGCGCTGAATATTGACGGAGAAGGGCTCGAGGTCATCAACGAAGGTGACATTCTGGGCACCGGCAACCAGCGCAACGGTACGGTTTATGCCGATGGTACCGCCGACAACTATACCTTTACCAACACAGGTCTGGTTGACGCAGGCGAAGGCAATAACGGCTCAGCCGTCTCGTTGCAAACCGGCGATGTGTCTGGGGATGTGGTCTCGGCCGCTGTCGTCAACGAAGGCACGCTGCAAGGCCGCGGAGACGCCGCAGAGGGCAACCAGGTGGGCGATGGCTTGCGCCTGTTCACCAGCCAGGATGACGCGTCCTTTGCCGGAGTTGTCGTCAACGAAGGTCTGATCGCGGGATCCGAGGACTCGGACGCTGCGGCGGGCTTGCGCGTTGATGGCGGTCTGAACCTTGTTGGTGCCGTCCTGAACGAGGGCGAAATCCGCGGCACGGTCAACGCAATCGACGCCTCGGACGCAGGCACCGTCACCATCGTTAACGACGACGAAGGCGTGATCAACGGTGACGTTCTGCTGAGCGATGGCGACGATATCTTTGTCGATCTGGGCACTACCAATGGTGACATCGACGGCGGCGCAGGTGATGACGTTCTGATTGCCGGCGATGCCGACAATGTTCTGACCGGTGGTCTGGGCAATGACTTCATCGACGGTGGAGACGGCATCGACACGGCCGACTTCTCGGATCTGGACGTCGCGGTCGAGGTTCGTCTGGACGCCAACGGCAATGGCACCGCCACCCGCGATACCGGGTTCAACATCTCGGTCACCGATGCGGTTATCGCGGCACCGGATCAGTTCGGGTCCAACATTGCCGATGGTGCCGGTTTTGTTGAGCAGGCGGTTCAAGGCAACCTCTACTACAACATCCACACCAACCAGTTCCCGGCGGGTGAAATCCGCGGGCAGCTATCGGTCGACAGCGACGTGACCGAAAACGGTATCCGCACCGTTAGCCTGAGTGGCGGTTTGGACGCGGCGCAAGAGCCAGGGCCGCTGTCAAACAGCGAAGCGACCGGTGAGGCCACCGTTGTCATCACGCAGAACCTGAACACTGGTGAGGTCACCTATTCCAGCGAGCTGAGCGTTGTTGGCATCAGCGAAGCAGAGCTGGGCACCCCAATCCCCGGCACTGTTTCGGCGATCCATCTGCACAATGCTCCGGCGGGCGTGAACGGCCCGGTGGTGCAGGACACTCTGGTCGACGCAGGTGCAACGCTGGATGTGAATGCGACCGGGGGCACCGGTGTCATCGGTCAGGATGTTGTCGAAAACCAGTTCGAGACCGACGTGCTGCAGTCCATTGAAAACGTCATCGGGTCCGATGATGGCGACGTGATCGTCGGCAGCGATCTGTCCAACGTGCTGAATGGCGGCGCGGGCGGAGATCTGATCTCGGGCGAAGGCGGTGATGACATTCTCATCGGCGGGCTGGGACGAGACACGTTCTCGTTCGGTGAAGACTTCGGCAATGACGTGATCCAGGACTTTGAGATCGGTCGCGATCAGCTGCAGCTCGGCGACCTCGGACCCGATTTCGGCGGCGCGGTGAATGTCGCGCAGGATGGCAATGACACCCTGATCACCTTTGGCAACGAAGGCTCGGTCCGTCTGGCTGGGATCAACAGCGCAGACCTAACCGAAGACGACTTCGTCGCCTAAGCGATCCACAACGGGGCGGTCTTGTGGCCGCCCCGCTTGCCAAACCGGAAAGGGCTATCCGATGTTCCAGAATTCCAATCCCGTCAAAACCGCCTGGGGATCGCTGCGCAAAGGCTTTGTTGCGGTTGCGATCTTCAGCCTGTTCCTGAACCTCTTGATGCTGGCCGGGCCGCTATACATGCTGCAGGTCTATGACCGGGTTTTGTCCAGCCAGAACATAGACACATTGATCGCCTTGTCCGTGCTGCTGGCGGGGGTATTCATCGTCATTGCGTGCCTCGACCTGATGCGGATGCGCATTCTGGGCCGCCTGGCCGCCCGGTTCGAACTCAGCGTCGGCGCGCCCGTCCTGGGGGCCGCCATGCGCCGCCGGGTCCAAGGAGAAGCTGAGGCAGGCGAAAACCTGGTCGAGGATGTGAACGGGTTCCGCGAATTCATTTCCGGCACCACCCTGACCGCCTTTTTCGATGCTCCGTGGATACCCATCTATCTGATGGTTCTTTATGTGCTGCACCCGTTTCTGGGTTTGTTGGGTCTGGCCGGAGCGCTGACCTTGACATTGATGGCGCTGATCAACAACGCCCGATCCCGAGGTCCGATGCAGCACGCCGCGCAGGCACGAGGGCGGTCGGATGCGCTGTTCAAGATCAGCGACAGGAATGCCGAACTGGTCCATGCGCTGGGTATGAAATCCGATCTGGTACGCCGCTGGACCGCGCTGCAAACTGACGCGCATCAACACAAAACCCGCGCCGCTGATCTGGTGGCCAGCTTTTCCGTATTGTCCAAGACCATACGTATGGGCCTGCAATCAGCGGTTCTGGGGATGGGTGCGGCACTGGCCGTGATCGGCGAGTCCACCGCAGGCGTCATGATTGCTGCCACGATTGTTCTGGCCCGAGCGCTTGCTCCGATTGATCAGTTGATCGGGCAGTGGCGCACTTTTCTGGCTGCACGCGGGTCCTATAGCAAAATCAAACAATTGACCGAAGATTTTGCCGAGGCGCCTCAAAACCTGAACTTGCCGCGTGCGTTCAAATCGATGGACGTCCGCATCGCTCAGGCAGGCCCTCCGCTTGCGATCAATGCCACCATCCGGGCGATTGATTTCAGCCTCACGGCCGGGGACGTTCTGGCAGTGATTGGCCAGAGTGGTTCGGGCAAGACCACGCTGAGCAAGATGCTTGCGGGCATCTGGCATCCGCAACGGGGCGAGGTCCTGCTGGACGGCAGCCCGATGTCGAAATGGAATCCCGAAGACTTGGGCAAACAGATCGGATACCTGCCACAGGATGTCGAGCTGTTCGATGGCACAATCCGCGAGAACATTGCCCGGTTCTCCACCGCGATCGACGATTCCGAGGTCCTGCGTGCCGCGCGCGAAGCAGGGGTTCACGAACTGGTCAGCGGTTTGCCCGACGGGTACGAAACCAGGCTTGGCCGCGGTTTTTTCCTGTCCGGCGGTCAGCGTCAGAGGCTGGCTCTGGCACGTGCGCTATACGGTGATCCGTTTGTTCTGGTTTTGGATGAACCCAACTCGGATCTGGACGCCGAGGGCGAACAGGCCCTGCGCGATGCTTTGCTGGCCGTGCAGGAACGCGGCGGGATTGCCATTGTCATGACGCATCGCCCAGCCACGCTGCAGGCGGCGAACAAGGTGATGGTGTTGCGCAATGGCAATCAAACCCAGTTCGGCGACAAGCAGGACGTTCTGAAAGTCAATCGCCGCAACGTTCTGGACAAACCAACACAACCGGCACCCAGCCGGGTGGATGAAACTCAGATCACAGGAGCGGCCCAATGACTGACCTGGTCAAATACTCAGCCCCTCGCACTGCCGTGGGATTTCACGAGGCACAGCTAAAAGAGATATCGGAAAGGTCCTCCGGTATTGCCCGTTATGTTCTGTTTGGGCTTTTCACCCTGGCGGCTTTCGTCGGCGGCAGCGCCTATTGGGCCTTTGCCTCGAAACTCGATGGTGCCGTGGTTGCACCCGCATCCTTTGTGGTAGAGGGCCAACGCAAAACGGTCGAACATCTGGACGGCGGCATAATTCAGTCGATCCTGGTCACAGACGGCCAATTTGTGCAGGCAGGGCAGCCTCTGGTTCAGCTCGACAGCACCGAGATTAACGTGGATCTTAGCGTTCAGGGTAGCCAGTTGGGTGAGCTGTCGGTTCGCCGCGCGCGCCTGCTGGCGCAAATGAGCGGGCAGAGCCAATTTGAAGAAACCACCGCCCTGGCGGGATTCCGCGAAGGAATGGACCGCCTGCATTGGGTGTCGCCTTACCTGACCCAGAAACAACTATTTGACGCCGAAGCCCGTGCCCGCCGGACCGAAGCGCAGATCAACGCGCAACGTATCGCGGGCCTACGCAACCAGGTCACGGGTCTGGATGAACAGCGCCGCGCGGCCCGGAACCAGATCAAGATCACGCGGGTTGAGTTGTCCAACTTAGAGACGCTGTTGAATAAGGGGCTGGTCGCCGTCACGCGGGTCAGCGCACGGCAGATCGAGTTGGAACGGCTGGCTGGCGTTGACGCATCATTGCGCACCCAGATCGCCCAGGCCGAAGATCAAGTGCAAGAGTTGGAGCTGTCCCTGCTCAGCCAGCAAAAACTACGCGATGAGGTCCTCGCCGGGGAGCTGGCTGTTGTTGAGGCCCAGCTTGATCTGGTTCGACCGCAATTCGCGGGCACGCTGGCACGCCTGAAGCGAACACAGGTTCTGGCCCCGACCAGCGGACGCGTTGTGAATTTGGAAGTGTCAACCAATGGCGGGGTGATCCGCCCGGGTGCGCCAATCATGGATATCGTCCCAGCCGATCAGGCCCTGATCGTCGAGGCACGGGTCAAGACCGGCGACATTGACAAGCTGCGGATCGGTCAATCCACGCGCATCCGCCTGTCGGCCTTTGCGCAAGCGGACGTGCCCGAAGCTGTGGGGCATATCTTCGACATCTCAGCCGATGCGCTTGAGGATGAACGCACCGGCGAAGCCTATTACAAGGCGCGGGTAAAGCTGAATGCCGAACAACCGCGAGACGTGGCCGCATTGGAACTGGTGCCCGGCATGCCCGCAGATTTGTTCGTCAATACCGGCGAACGCGCCGTCATAAGCTACCTGTCGCAACCCATCAGCGATCGGTTGGCCAAGACCTTTATCGAGTGATTACGGCTGCCTGCGCCCGCGATTTGGGCGCAGGCATTTCTGAGATCGTTGTCCCGATCCAACCAGTATCAATGCGTGCTTAAGCGTCAGACGCCGTAACGCGCCATGAACATGTCCACTGCGTGCAACGCGATCTCATCAATCTCGGATTGTTTGAAATTGGTCTGGATGCCCAACGCGGCTTTGGTCCAGAAGCGAACCTTGCACAGTTCTGAGAACTGTTCGGCTGCAATCTGAACATCTTCGATTACCAATTCGCCTTTTTGAACGGCCTTTTCCAAATATTCGACCATATGACGCTGGCCATTCTGAGGTCCGGATTCGTAAAACGCTTGGCCCAATTCAGGGAACCGATCCCGCTCGGCCACGCAGATACGAAATACCTGCTGCGCGAAATCGGACACTAGAAATGCGGTTAGCTGCGTCGCCGTGATCGTCAACACTTCGCGCGCAGGTTTGGAGTCGTCGATCATCGAAATGACTCTTTCAGCCATACGCTTGCATTCGGTCTGGGCGACTTCCATGAACAGCAGACGCTTGTCGGGGAAGTAGCTGTAGAGCGTCGCCTTGGACACGCCTGCCGCCCGCGCGATGTCATCGACGCTGGCACCTTCGAACCCATCCGCCATGAAAACTTCTCGGGCTCCGCGCAAAACCTGATCGAATTTGCGGCCCGTGCGAAGGATGGCGGCTGTCTGAGTCATGAGCTCTCCTAGGGTTAGTGTTCCCCTCAAACTATAAACCGATCAGTACAGATACAACGATTCGCGTTGTCCCGTTGCGTAACGGAATGTGAATTCTGAATGTTTTGCCCCGCAAACCCGCGGCTTCCGGTCGTTGTCGTTCAAGGCTTGCTGCGCGGTCAAACGATGCTAACACTTTGGGCATGGTCGAAATATTTCTGCGCACGCTTCCGTTTTTTGCAATCATCGGCCTGGGATACTGGGCCGGGCGCAGCCGCTTTTTCACCGAAGACGCGACAGCCTATCTGACAAAGTTCGTGTTCTATTTCGCACTTTCGGCGATGCTGTTTCGCTTTGCCGCCACCCTGCCCTTTGCCGACATTTTCAATGGTCGGCTGATGGCGGGCTATCTGCTGGGAACTCTCGCCGTGTATGGTCTGGCAACTGGAGTGGCCTGGGTTCGCAGGCTTGATATTCCTACCGCGGCGGTCGAGGCCCAATGTGCCGCCATCGGAAATGTCGGCTTTCTGGGACTACCGATGCTGGCGCTGTTGTTGTCCGAGGCCGCCATTGGGCCGGTCATGCTGGTTCTGACCGTTGATCTGGTGGTGTTTTCGTCCTTGATCGTGATTTTGATCAACGCGGGGCGCGACGGGCGGCTGACCCCGGCAACGTTGCGCCTGATTGGGTTGGGATTGTTGAAGAACCCAATGATCGTTTCGATTTCCGCAGGGCTTCTGTGGTCGGCTTTGCAAATGCCGGTTCCGGCGGCACTCAATGATTTTCTGACCATTCTGGGCGGGGCGGCCACACCGGGGGCTTTGTTTGCAATTGGGGCCTCTTTGGCGTCCAAGTCCGCCGAACGCATTCAGGTTGCGGCATGGCTGAGTTTTTGCAAGTTGGTCATTCACCCGGCTTGTGTGGCCGTGCTGCTGCTGTGGTTGATGCCAGTCGATGCCTTTTCCGCCACGGTCGCAATTGCGGCAGCGGCGCTGCCGGTGGCCGGAAATGTTTACATGCTAGCGGCCCACTACCGTGTGGCCCCGCACCGGGCCTCAGCAGCGATCCTGCTGTCGACTGCGGTCAGTATCCTGACCGTGCCGGTGGTCATTGCCTGGGTTGGGACGCTCTGAGCCAAAGCATTCAAAAAAATGCGCGCCGAAGTCGTGCGGCCTTTACGCGGCGTCCTTGGATCGTTAGCCATAACGCGATCTAAATTTAAGGACTCTGCCAGATGGAAACCCTTTCGGAAAACGCCTGTTTCGGTGGCGTGCAGGGCGTCTACCGCCATGCGTCGCCAGCCTGCCAATGCGACATGACCTTTGGTCTGTTTCTACCTGCCGAGGCAAAGGACGGCCCGGTTCCCGTCCTGTGGTATCTGTCTGGCCTGACCTGCACCCACGAAAACGCCATGACCAAGGCTGGTGCGCAGGCCTGGGCAGCCGAACAAGGCATTGCCGTTGTGTTCCCCGACACCTCTCCACGGGGTGAAGGCGTGGCCGATCACGATGACTATGATCTGGGCCAGGGCGCTGGATTCTATGTGAATGCAACACAAACCCCATGGGCACCGCATTTTAACATGTGGAACTACGTGGCCGAGGAACTGCCGAACCGGCTGGCAGAAAACTTCGCCATCGACATGGATCGTCAAGCGATCACTGGTCATTCAATGGGTGGCCACGGGGCGCTGACCCTGGCGATGAACTTGCCAGGTCGGTTTCGGTCGGTTTCGGCCTTCGCGCCGATTTCGAACCCGACCGGCGCGGATTGGGGGCGCAAACAGCTGAGCGCCTATCTGGGTAATGACGAAGCCACTTGGGCCAAGCACGATGCCTCGCTGATGATGAAAGAGGTTGGCTTTGACGGCCCAATCCTGATCGACACCGGTGCCAATGATCAGTTCATCGACCTTCTACGCCCCGAGGCGCTGGCGACAGCCATCGCGGAACGACGCCAGCAGGCAACCTATCGTTTACAGCCGGGCTATGATCACTCGTATTTCTTTGTATCGACCTTCATGGAAGACCACATCACCTTCCACGCCGAAGCGCTGTACGGGGACTGACGGATGAGCAAATTTGACTATGACCTGATCATCATCGGGTCAGGGCCATCAGGGCGTTCTGCGGCAATCCAGGCGGGCAAACTGAAACGTCGTGTGCTGGTGATTGACCGCAAAGACCGATTTGGCGGCGTGTCGGTTCATACCGGCACAATCCCCTCGAAAACCTTGCGCGAAACGGTGCTAAACCTGTCCGGCTGGCGCGAGCGCAGTTTTTATGGCCGGTCTTACCGGGTCAAGGATCAAATCCGCGCCGAAGACCTCAAGGCGCGTCTGCACATGACGCTGGATCACGAGGTTGACGTGCTGGAACATCAGTTCAACCGCAACCACGTGGAAACCCTGAACGGTCTGGCCAGGTTCGTCGGCCCCCATGAGATTGAGGTCGCCACTGATGCCGGTGAAACCACACGCCTGACTGCAGCCAAGTTCCTGATCGCCACCGGGACCAAAACCTACCGCCCGGATTACGTGCCCTTTAACGGCAAAACCGTGGTCGACGGCGATGACTTTCTGGAAATGGCCGAGATTCCGCGCTCGCTTGTCGTGATCGGCGCGGGGGTAATCGGCGTTGAATATGCCACGATGTTCTCGGCACTGGATGTGCGCGTGACTCTGATCGAGCCGCGCGAAACCTTCCTTGATTTCATCGACAAGCGGTTGATCCACGATTTCACCCATCAAATTCGCGAAAACGGCGTCGATCTGCGGCTGGGCTCTGCCGTGGAAAAGATCGAGGACACAGGGGATCATGTCGAAGTCACACTGGATAATGGCCGCCATGTCCGTGCTGAAATGCTGCTGTTTGCGGCCGGGCGCATGGGTGCGACCTCGGCGCTGAATTTGAACTCAGTTGGTTTGGAGACGGACCATCGCAACCGCATCAAGGTGGACCGTAAAACCTATCAGACCACTGTGCCGCATATCTATGCCACCGGCGATGTGATCGGGCACCCGTCGTTGGCCTCAACTTCGTTGCAACAGGGCCGTGTCGCGGCCTGTCATGCGTTGGACACCCCCACACTGCCAGAAAGCCCTTGGTATCCATATGGCATCTATTCGGTGCCCGAGATTTCCACCTGCGGTATGTCCGAGGAAGAATTGGAGGAACGCGGCATCCCATATGAGGTTGGTGTCGCACGATTCCGCGAAACCTCGCGCGGGCATATCATGGGGTTGGAGCATGGCATGCTGAAAATGCTGTTCTCGCTGAAAACCCGCCGGGTGCTGGGCGTGCAGATCGTTGGCGAAGGGGCGACTGAGTTAATCCATATCGCGCAGGCGGTGCTGAACCTGAAAGGCACGGTGGACTACTTCGTGCAGAACACGTTCAACTACCCGACCTTGGCCGAAGCCTACAAGATCGCCGGTCTGGACGCGTTCAACCGGATGCCGATCCCCGAAGAGTTCAAGGTGCGCAAGAAACCCGCAGAACCCGCCAAGAAACAGGCCAAGAAGGCGTGACCACCCTGTATGTCGATGGCGATGCCTGTCCTGTGAAGGCCGAAGCCGAGCGGGTGGCGACACGCCACAAGGTGCCGATGGCGTTGGTCTCGAATGGTGGGTTGCGGCCATCGGCCAATCCCCTGGTGCAGGTCGTCATCGTTGCGGAAGGCGCGGACGAGGCGGACAAGTGGATCGCCGAGCGTTGTGGGCCTGGGGATGTGGTGGTGACCTCGGATATCCCTTTGGCCGCCAAATGCGTTGAAGCCGGGGCACGCGTGCTGCGCCCAAATGGTGAAGCGTTTACGGCAGCCAATATCGGCCAGCAGCTAGCCATGCGCGATCTGATGGCCGACCTGCGGGCAGCCAATCCGCTGGGGGCTGGTGGCGGAGGCAAACCTTTTGGCAAGGCGGATCGATCCCGGTTTCTGGATGCGTTGGAACGTGAACTGCGCGCAGCGCGGCGCCGGTAACTCTCCCGCCCGTCGGCGACGCATCAATGATGCGCCTTCTCCCGTTGGGCCGGGCAGCGCTGCGCGCTGCGGTTCCGACTTGAAAGTCGTGCCCGGGATTGGTTCAGTCGGGCGCAAGCAGAGATTGATTTGACAGGGGCGTAACATGCCGATTGAAGCCGTAATTTTCGACATTGGAAATGTTCTGATCGAATGGCAGCCAGAGCGTTACTATGACAAGGCCATCGGAGAAGACCGCCGCCGCGCCATGTTTGCCGAGGTTGATCTGCACGGGATGAACGATCTGGTTGATCAGGGCCACCATTTTACCGATACGATCTATAATTGGGCTGAGAAATACCCCGAATGGCGCGACGAAATCCGCTTGTGGCATGACAAGTGGATCGAATTGGCCACGCCGGAAATCCCGCATTCCATTCGCCTGCAACGGGCTTTGCGTGCAAAGAATATCCCGGTTTTCGCGCTCACTAATTTTGGGGTGCAGAATTTCGACTATGCCACCACGATTTATCCGTTCCTGAACGAATTTGACCGGCAGTATGTCTCGGGCCGGATGAAAGCGGTCAAGCCGCACTCCCCGATTTATGAGATGGTCGAGGATGATTGTGGTCTACCACCCAGCAGTTTGCTGTTTGCCGATGACCGGATCGACAACATCGAAACGGCACGCGCGCGGGGCTGGCAGACGCATCATTTCACTGGCCCTCAGGGCTGGGCGGAAAGGTTGGTGGCCGAAGGTCTGTTGACCCCAGACGAGGCCAAGTAGATCAGGCCGGAACCGGCGTTCCGCTGCGGTTTTCGCGAATGGGCAGGTGAACTATAGCGCTGAAGGCGCCAACGGCTACGCCAATCCACCAGACCATCGTGTAATCGCCATAGACGTCATACATGCGCCCGCCCAGCCAGACGCCCAGGAAACCTCCAATCTGGTGGCTGAGGAAGATGAAACCGTACAGGGTACCCATATAGCGCAGCCCGTACAGATGCGCGACCAGACCCGAGGTCAGAGGCACAGTCGCCAGCCAGAGCGAGCCCATGACAATCGAAAATACGATGACCGACATTGGTGTAATCGGCATGAGGATAAAGATCGCAGCCGCCAATGTGCGGGCGGTATAGATCGACGCCAGCAGGTATTTCTTGGGGAAGTGATTACCGGCCCAACCGGCCAGTAAGGTGCCACCAATATTCGCCAGCCCCACCAACGAGATTGCCACAGCCCCCAGGGCCGAGGTGGTGGTGATGCCCAGCGAATGCAGCACACCACCGGGTTGGATCGGACCGCACATCTCGGTCACGAAGGCTGGGAAATGGGCGGTGATGAACGCCAGTTGATAGCCGCAGCTGAAGAACCCCAGAAAGATCATCGCATAAGAGGGGTCGCGGAACGCACGGCTCAGAATCTGGCTCATGCTCTCTTCCAGTTCGGCCTTGCTGACCGGTTGTGGTGCGCGCATGAAAGGCAGCGTCAGCACAAGGGCTAGAATCGCAGCTGCAAAGACAAGAAACACCTGTTGCCAGGGCAGGAAGCTGAGCAACCATTCCGCCGTCGGTGCGCCAATCACCTGTCCGAAACTGCCCGCCGCCGTGACAATGGCCAAAGACATCGAGCGGTTCTTGTCAGACGACGCACGCCCGACCACCGCCAGTACGACACCAAAACCCGTGCCCGCGATGCCAAATCCAACCAGCCACGCATACATTTGATGACCAAACGGCGTTACAGACCAAGCCGACAGAACCATACCAGCCGCATAGGTCAACGCGCCAAGAATGATGGCTTTCCGGTCGCCAATCTTTTCAGCCATTGCAGCAAAGATCGGCTGTCCAATCCCCCAGGCCAGGTTCTGGATCGCTATGGCCAGCGAGAAATCGGTGCGCAGCCAACCAAACTCGCTGGCAATCGGAATCTGGAATACTCCAAAAGAGGCCCGCACAGCAAAGCTGACCGTGATGATGACACATCCGACGATCAGAATTGGGTTCAGCAGGCGCGTAGAATGCGACATAGGGACCTCGGGGGTATCGGTTCGACGGACGGTAGCGGATTTGTGCAGTCGGTCAAATCAGCAGATTTGCGGTCACGGATAAGGAAATTTGATGGGTCGTGGGAAATGGCCGCTTTTCAAGGCTCAACGCGGGCGCTATGGCTCGAATCCATGACGGATCTGATTTCGATTTACAACGCCCGCATTGCCGAGGGCAGCCTGACCCGGGACGATGCGCAAGAGGCCGTCCTACCCCATTTCGAACGCATCCGCGCGGCGCTGTCCGCCCCGGTTAAACGCGGGTTGTTCCGCAAGGCTCCGCCCCCGCCCAAGGGGTTGTATCTTTGGGGTGGCGTGGGGCGCGGGAAATCCATGTTGATGGATATGTTTGTCGATGCGCTGGAGGATATTCCTGCGCGTCGAGTGCATTTTCATGCGTTCATGCAGGAAATTCATGCCGGCATGCACAAAGCCCGTCAGGATGGGGTCGAGGATGCCTTGGCTCCGGTGGCGAAAGAGGTCGTGAATTCGGTCAGGCTGCTTGCTTTTGACGAGATGCAGATTATCGATATCACCGATGCCATGATCGTCGGGCGTCTGTTCGACCTGCTTTATGAAGGCGGCGTTGTGGTTGTGACCACGTCAAACCGGCACCCTGACGATTTGTACAAGGACGGGCTGAATAGGCAGTTGTTCCTGCCTTTCATCGCCCGCATCAAGGAACAGCTTCAGGTGTGGGAGCTGGTATCTCCCACAGATTACCGCCAAAACCGGCTGGAGGGCGCACCGGTATACTTCACTCCAATCGGACCCGAGGCACGGCAGAACATTCGTGACGTCTGGACCGATTTGTCGGGCGGTGCGGCGGAACCGCTAGTCTTGCAGGTCAAAGGCCGATCGGTCGAGCTGCCGGCCTTTCGGAACGGAGTTGCCCGGGCCACGTTCTACGATCTGTGTGGTCGCATGTTAGGCCCGGCGGATTACCTAGCAATTGCAGATGAGTTGAAGGTTCTGGTGCTAGAGGACATCCCGCGCTTGTCGCGCAACAACTTCAACGAAGCCAAACGGTTCGTCACATTGATTGACGCCTTGTACGAGGCCAAGGTTCGGTTGATCTGTTCCGCCGCGGCTGAGCCCGAGATGTTGTATGTCGAAGGCGAAGGGACGTTCGAGTTTGAACGCACTGCCTCGCGACTGCGGGAAATGCAGGATCAGGACTGGGGGAAATAGGGGGCTGAGCCCCCGCCGCGCTTTGCGTGGCTCCCTCGAGGTATTATTGGCCAGATGAAGCCCCTGCGGGCAGAGAATTTAGCCGTTTTCGCGCAAGATGTTTCCCGCCAGATACAGCGAACCGCAGATCAGAACACGGGCTTGTGAGTTTTCCCCGACAATTGCTTTCAGAGCGTCGGCAACACTGTCGGCGGTTGTGGCGGTTAGGTTGACTTTAGCCGCGGCAGCGGCCGTGTCTTCGGCACTCAGCGTTGCGGCCTCGCCAGGGATCGATACTGCGGTCAGGCTTTGGGCCTGTTTCGCGAGCGGTGCGAGGTAACCCGTCACGTCTTTAGTGTTGAGCATTCCGCAGATCAAATGCGTCGGGCGCTCTGGCAGTTTGGTCAAAACATCCGCCAGTGCTACTCCAGCAGCGGTATTGTGGCCACCATCCAGCCACAGCTCAGCTTGTGGCGCAGCCTCGACCAGGGGACCGGTTTTCAGGCGCTGCATACGAGCGGGCCATTCGGCACGGGTCACTGCGGCCTCGTAGGCGTCGTCGCCCAGATCAAGGTACCGTAGAACGGCCAGCGCGGCACCAGCGTTCTGAATTTGATGCGCACCCAGCAGGTTGGGCAATGGCAGATCACGTAACCCGGTTTCGTCCTGATAGATCAGGCGCCCGTTTTCCTCATGCACATGCCAGTGCTGACCGTGGACCAGCAGCGGCGCTCCCAGGCGTGCGGCGGTGTATTCGATGACCTCTAGCGCCTCGTCCTGTTGCGGGCCGACGATACAGGGCACACTAGGTTTGATGATGCCCGCCTTTTCGGCTGCGATCTTGCCCAGCGTATCTCCCAAAAACTGTTCGTGGTCGATCGAAACTGGCGTGATCACCGTTACTGCCGGTTCGTGTATGACATTCGTGGCATCCAGACGGCCACCCAAGCCGACCTCAAGCAGCGTGTAATCTGCCTGCGTCCGTGCAAAAGCCAGCAGGGCCGCGCAGGTCGTGATCTCAAAATAAGTGATGTTTTCGCCATCATTGGCGGCGTAGCATTCATCCAGAACGGCGGTCAAAGCGGGTTCCGAAATCAGCTCTCCGGCCAATCGGATGCGTTCGTGAAACCGCGCGAGGTGGGGCGAGGTATAGGCGTGGACTGACAGCCCCGCGCCCTCCAACCCGGCACGGATCATCGCCTGGGTCGAGCCCTTGCCATTGGTTCCGGCGATATGGATCACCGGTGGCAGCTTGACCTGCGGATTGTCCAAAGCTGCCAGCAAACGCCAGACACGATCCAAGGTCAGGTCAATGATCTTGGGATGCAGCGCCATCATCCGGTCGAGGATGACGTCAGATGTCGGGCTGGTCATTCTTCGACCGTTTCCTCGGCTGGGGTTTCGGCCTTGGCCTCTTCGGGCTGAGGCGCGGGAAGATCGCCTTTGACCGCTGGCGGCTGGTTCATCAGCATCCGGGTAATGGTGATCAGTTCCTCACGCATCTCGGTCCGTTTGGTCACACGGTCCAACATGCCATGATCCAGCAGGTATTCCGCGCGCTGGAACCCTTCGGGCAGTTTTTCACGGATGGTCTGTTCAATCACGCGCGGCCCTGCAAAACAGATCAGCGCATTGGGTTCCGAAATATGGACATCGCCCAGCATCGCGTAAGATGCGGTCACGCCACCGGTAGTGGGATGAGTCAGCACGACAATATAGGGCAGGTTCGCCTCTTTCAGCATCTCAACGGCCACGGTTGTACGCGGCATCTGCATCAGGCTGAGGATACCTTCTTGCATCCGTGCGCCACCAGCGGCTGAGAACAGAACCAACGGGCGCTTCAATTTTACCGCCTCTTGTGCGGCGGCGATGATGGCGTTGCCGACATACATGCCCATCGATCCACCCATGAACGAGAAGTCCTGTGCGGCAGCCACAATCGGGGTGCGCCCGATTTCGCCCCGAGCAACCAGCATTGCCTCAGACTCACCGGTCTTTTTCTGAGCTGCTTTCATGCGATCCGGGTATTTCTTCTGGTCCCGGAATTGCAGCGGGTCAGCTGTTGGTGCGGGAACTTCGACCTCGGTGAAAATACCACCGTCAAACAGGTGTGCGAAACGGTCCCGCGGGGTGATCGCCATGTGGTGATCACATTGGGTGCATACATTCTGGTTTTCCGCCAGCTCGCGGTGGAACAGCATCGTGCCGCATTCATCGCATTTGTGCCAAAGGTTTTCGGGCACTTCCCGGCGCGAGAAGATCGAATTGATCCGGGGACGGACGTAGTTTGTGATCCAGTTCATGTCGGAACCTTGTTTTGCGGCATTGACGTCAAATAAGACGCAACGGAAAGAAATGCAATCAACGCCTGAGCGCAAGACGTGCAGTTAACCAGCTGACAGTCATTACCGCAAAATCAACGAACAGCCATTGCCGTAACGAGCCGGTTTCGGACATGTCGTAAGGCAGCAGATACAATGCCAACCCGCTTAACGTTTCAGGCAGCGAAATGAACAGAAGCGCGACCGCATTGTTCAGAAAATGCAATGCAATAGCAGGTCCTAATGTTCCCGACCTTGCGGTCAAATCCGCCGCCAGCAGGCCGAAAATACACGCCCAAATGGCCACCAGAAGGGCATTCTCGCCGGTGACACCGGGCGCATAATGCCCTGCTGCGAACAGTACCGAAGGTACTCCCATCCAGATCGCCGGAGATCGGAATCTAGCCGCCAAGCATTGCTGGATATAGCCGCGAAACAGCACTTCTTCGGCGCTGGTCTGAATCAGGACCGCAATCACCGACACTGGCAGCAAAAGCAACCATGTGGACAGGGCCAGGTTTTGCGTCAGCGTCTCACCCATACCATAGGGTGGCAGGGCCGCCATGATCAGGCCCAGAATCACCAAGGCACGCAGGACCATCCAGAATTGTTGCAATAACAGGCGGCGCGGGCCAAGGATGGCGGCCAGAGACCGGTGCTGCATTTGACGGGCGGCGATAGCCACGCCCAGCGTCAGGAAACCGAAACTCAACAGCAGAATCAGCGCGGCCGACGTTGAGGTTCCATGCAAAAGACCCTGCGCCTGATCTGGTTGAAGCAATTGCCCGACAAAGGCAAACAACACTGCGTTCAACGTCACATAGAGAACAAGGACAATACCCAGACCCGCCGCGAGGCGCCACAGTTCGGGCCGGGCGCGTGCGTCGCCCACAAGCCCCTCATGGGCGGCATATGCGTGAGGGTCAGGCATTGTTGCCAGAGCTTTCACCTTCGATGGATTGTGGGATTTCAGGGAACACCTCAGATGCGTGTTGGATGGTGTTGATCCTTGTGGACAACGTGGTCAGATACCCGGCAACGGTTTGCAGCAACTGAACCGCGACCGACGCATCGCTTTCGATCACAGCGCGCAATTCCTCTGCTCCGATGCGCAGGAACGTACAATCTGTGGCCGCTGTCAGATCCAATTGACGGACATCGCCGGTGATAATTGACAGATCGCCGATCAACCGACCGGGTTCAATGATCGATATAGTGCGCGTGCCACCGCTTTCATCGGTCCAGTCCAGATTGGCCTGCCCCTTGATGCACAGATACGCCGCGTCGGGTGCTTGCCCACGGGAAAAGATCATCTGCCCCGACGCAGCCTCGTACCATTGTGCCGAAAAGGCCAGCAGCCGCTGATTGCGCGCATCCAGCCCCGAAAACAGCTCGGTCGAGGATATGATCTGCAGCTTGCGACTCAGATCAGCCGAGGCCCCGTCTTCGTGGTGGGTTTGGGTGCGCGAGACACCGTCAATCCGACCATCCTTGATCTCGATGAACAAGTCATAGGCCTCAGGGTGCGCAAAATGATCCTCCATGAAGATCATGATCGATTCGGGCAACAATTCGCGCAGCCGCAGACGTGTGCGCAGACGGCTTTGGGAATCGTGGCTGGCCAATGCCTTGTCGAGGATCAGGATATCGGGACGTTTGATCCCCGCGCGGGAAAACGCCGCGCGCTCTTGAAACACGGTTGGCAGGTTGTTTCCGCCCAGCCCGGTCGGTAGATCGTACAAAGTCGACGCAGCCCGACGGCGCAGACCAGCCTCGTTCACGGCCTGAGCAACGACATCTTCGATCTCATCGGCATGGGCTCCGGCCATCAGGGACACCCGGCCATAAATCGCATTCTCCATCACCGTCAGGCGCGGGATGTAGCTGTCGGGCGACAGAGGCACGAACATACCATCCAGCGCCCCACGCAGCCGTTCGGCCTGATCCTTGCGGATTGACAGAATCTTGTCCTTGTATTCCTCGGGGAAGTCCGGGCCAATCTGCTCAGCCGTCAGCAGGAACGGCAGCGTCAGCAGCAAAGCGCGCTCATCCTCGGAAATTCCGTTGTCTCCTCTCGACTTACGCCGATCCTTGATGTCGAGCAGACGGTGATACATGTCCTTGGACATCCCCAGACGCAGGAACAGCGGGTGATCGGTGCCGTCGCGGCCAAAGGCCTGATCCAATGTTTCCATCACGGCGCTGGCCATGGACATGGCGTCATCGGCAAGATCATGCATCCCAAGCATGTTCTTGAACCGCCGATCATCCGCCATAGACTCGGGCGTGATATCCCGAGACGGAGTCGCATAGAGCAGGTTACCCCCCAAAGGAACAGCCGGGTTAAAACGATCCGGGTCGAACCGATAAACGTGTTGGTCCAGCCCTTTTTCCTGCAGCTTTTCCGCAATCGTCCCCCGCAGGTTGACCACGTCCTGCGCCAGATCAGGATGCAAAATGGGATCAAATTGTGTGCGCAGGGTACGGCGCAGCATAAGTTCGTCAGTACCCATCGCTTCGACCAGTTGGAACCACCAGGCGCGAATGTCATCAACATCGTCCAGCCCGGCAAGCCCCGGATCAATCCATTCATCCGTCAGCGAATCCGTCGGATTTCCAGCGCGGGCAGCTTCGATTTGCCAGCGAGTCGGCGCCACGGCGGCATCGGCCTCATGCTGAGGATGCGGACGCAGGGGCATTAACAGATTGTCGCCCAGCGTGCCGTCGAACAGATAGGGCCGCGAATAGGCATAGCCGATCCGGGCCGCAATCACGACCTGATGCAGGTCTTTCAGATTGTGACCCGCCATGATCACGTCGCCCTGCACCGGCAGGACTTCGCGGGTCAGGACCTGCGCCAGCGCATTTCGTTCCGCGGCATGGGTCGATTGGATGGCGACCCGCGCACCCTTGGGAATGGTCAGGTCGATATCTTCCAGAATGGTCTTGCCGTCATCATCGCGCACGGTGACGTTTCGCAACTCGATATCGCCCGTCAGATGCGGAATAGTCTCGGGCTCACCCACGAACAGATTTTCAGGGATCATGTTTGAAGGCGCAAAGCGTTCGGTCACGACCTCCCACCGCAGGGACATGTCCTGTACCTGATTGTAATAGGTCAGCAGGTCCTTCCACGGGCCGCTCAGATCCTTATAGGCCCCAAGTGCAGCAACCAGCGCCCCGACTGTCACCTCACCCGTGATCGCCAGATAGCCGCCTACCGAATAGAACAGGAACGGCGTCATCTGCGTGATCAGATTGTTGAGGAACTTCATGAAGAACTTTTTGTTGTAGATCTTGAACCGGATCTCGAACAAAAGCCCCAAACGATGACTGAACTGCGCCTGCCGATACCGCCAGCCGCCATTGGTGCGCAGATCGCTGATCCCAGCCGCACTTTCGCCAATTTCTGAACTGAGGTTGCGGACCTCTTGAATACGTTCCTTGTTCAGCAGGTTGATCTGGCGTTGCAACTTTGGAATCAGCCAGGCCTGTAGAGGGATTAGAGCCACACTGGCAAGGCCGAACCAGACGCTCTGCATGAACAGGAAGGTGACGATGGTCATCATCTGCCCGAACTGGAACACCGGCTGCGCGATCGCGTCGCCCATCAGGCCACCCATCGGTTCGGCCTCAGAGGTGATCATCGACACCAGCTCACCCTGACTGGTGGTGGCGAAGTAGGATTTCGGAAACCGCATGGTGCGATGGATCAAAGTGAACCGCAAACGGCGCAACATGCGTTCAGCAAGGATGCCCTTCATCGTGTTGATGCGCATTTTCATCAACCCGCTGGCAATCACGGTTGCCAAAAAGGCGAAACACAGGATCAGCAAATACTGCACCTGCGTTACCGAGAATCCCAGGATCGTTACCGTATTACTTGGCGCGCCAATGGCCCCGTTGATAATCTGCTTGGGCAACTCAAGCGAGGCATAGAGGAACGGGAATGACAGAACCGTCAGAAACAGCAGCACAAGCTGTTGTTTTTTCGAATGTTTCCATATGAAAGCGAATAGAGTGGGTTCCATGCCCCGGCCTTGCCTCAAATCTATTGGATGCGTTTTCGGATGATCCACTGCAATCAGGTATCAGACGGTACGCACTGACCTTTACGATTGCAAGAATGGCTGGGCTAACAGGTTTCAAATCGATTGCCCATCCGCCCCATCAGTCACAAATTCGCGAGATTTGCCCCTCAGTATCGTTTATTCTCCTTTAAACCCTGCGTTGTCTTTGACTAAACAGGGTCACACTTTGAATGATGGGGCCATGGGCAGACTTCTGGATCGCTATATTCAACGCCGCGCCGTCGAACGCTGGCGTCAGGCCCTGCGTGGTGCGTCTGCTGCGCCTGAACCGCAACTGCGGCAACAGCGTGATGATGCGCGCAAGCTGCGCACGCATCTGCAGTTGCTGATTCATGAGGCCGACAGCCGTCTGGCCCGACCTCGAATTGGGTCGACCCAATTCCCAAAACCCCTTGGCACCGATTGGTGCTGGCGACCGGATCTGTGGCGCGGGCCATTGGCGCGTCCGGGTGTGGCCTCGGCCGCACGAAAGGCGCAGATGGACCGGCAGGTGACCTTGTTCCACGACTGTTCCCTAGCCGAAATAGCAATGCGGCAGACCCGGAATTCCCGCGACAAGGATCTGGCCGCATATGGGATGACAGTTGAAGTGTTCGGGTTTTCCGGTTCTTTCCTGTCCCTGTCTGTGGAATTGCCCTACGAGGCTGCTCAGGGCCTGACCAAACAGCATCTCATGCGTGTGGATACCCTGATCGAGGCCGAGCAGCCGCTTGAGATATTCGCCCGTCTCAACATCCAGCACGGACCCAACGCTGAACAGGTTCTGCGCAAGCTGGACCTGTCTGCAAGCTCCTGCTCAGTCGATTTCGATCTGGCACATTTGCCCTTGAATGAGTCGCGGATCGAGAAGATCTGGCTGGACCTGATCTTTGAAAACCCGCAGATGAATCGCGTTTCCCTGCGCGATCTGACCTTCTGCCGCCACCATCGCGCCGATTTGTAAGAGGTTCGGCCATGACGCAACCGACATTGACACCCATCCGGTTCGAGAACGGCCTCTGGCAGGGTCACCTGCAAGCGGAGGTGGCGGTTGAGGTTCTGTACTTGGGCGAACCTTTGGAAGACGTGCGCGTGACACCAGCAGATGACGGATGGGCACTGACTGTCCCTGTACCCGTGAAGGCACTGTCCGATGGCGTGCATTGCTTTGTCATCGTGGACGCAGGCACGTCCGAAAAACTTGGCGATTTTACCATTATCGCAGGCGCCCCGGCAGCGGATGATCTTCGCGCTGAGGTCGAGCTGCTGCGCGCGGAACTGGATATGCTGAAACGGGCATTTCGGCGGGCGCAGAGCGTGGGCGAATAGCCCGTATAGGGCCAAGTCCCTATCTTTTCATCAGAATCCCGTGCATCCTTGAGCGACCCGCAGCAACTTGGGCAAGCTCATGGATCGCAGCAGCATCATTAAACTCATCGCGCTGATGGTGACGGGGTTCGGGATCGGCATCGACTTTACCGGCGCGTTGATCCTGGTTCCGGCTATCGAAAACAGTTTCGACGCCGATATCACCAGCACCCAATGGGTTTTGAACATCTATGCCCTGTTCTTTGCCATGACGATGGTTGCCGGGGGGCGGCTTGGCGACATGTACGGGCACCGCAAGTTGATGCTGATCGGCCTGTCGATCTTTCTGTTTTCCTCAGTCATGTGTTTTGTATCGCCTAGCCTGGATTTTCTGATTGTCTCACGCGCATTACAGGGGATCGGCGCGGGATGTGTCTGGCCCTGCACGCTGGCCTACGGCGCCACCAAAGTCTCGCGCCCTGAACATCGCGCCATGATCATGGGGCTTATTCTGGCAGGCGTCACATGCGGTAACGTCATCGGCCCGCTGATCAGCGGTACGGTCGTGAACCTTGGGGATTGGCGGCTATTTTTCCTTGCAAACGTGGTGTTTGCGACCATTTCGATGGTCACCGCCCTGGTGTTGATGGAGCGCGAAACCCAGCACAAAAAAGGCGAACACATCGATGTCGCAGGTATGGGCGTACTGTCTTTGGCTGTCCTGCTGTTGCTTTATGGGTTGGACGTGGGTGCAGATTGGGGCTGGACCTCATCGCCGTTGCTGATGTTGTTCTTCGTCTGCGCTGTTCTGTTCGTCTTGTTCCCACAAGTGGAAAAACGAGTGAAAGAACCCCTATTGCTGCCCCAGATGATGGCAAACAGAGAGTTTCGCATCACGCTGGGCCTGAACATGTTCAATGTCTCAGCAGCGTTCGTAGGGTTGATGTATTTCCCCCAATACATGCAAAAGGTATTGGGCTGGTCGACGTTGCAATCTGCATTCGGGTTGGCCCCGCTTACTGTTCTGCTTGCCGTGGGGTCCATCTTGTCGGGCAAGCTGTACAACGATTTCGGTCCCAAACGGCTTTTGTTCTGGGGTTACCTGTGCGCCACTATCGGTGCGGCCAGTGTTGTCGTGTTGCCCGCAGGGTTGGGTTATTTTCAGATTCTGCCCGGTATGGCGATGATTGGGTTGGGGGCCACGCTGACGGTGGGCCCTTCTGGCACCGCTGCGGTTTGCGCAGTGAAACCGGAACGGGCCGGGTTGGTCGGTGGGCTGAGTTTCATGACTCACCTCGTCTATGGTGCCATCTCGGTGGCCTGCGCGACCGCGATCATGTATCTGGCCAGTCTGCGTAGCCTGGGCGAACGTCTGGCGACCGCCGGGATTGATATGTCGGAATCCGATCAGCGAGCCATCAACGGTGGGACGCTGACCACATCCTCTGCACGCGCGATCATGGACAAACTGAGCACGGCCGAAGCCGAAAAGGTCAAAACCGCCATCACCGCAGCGTTTGACACCGGCATGAACATGGCGTTCATTTTCGCCACTGTGTCAGTATCTGTCGGCGTCTTATTGGCGATGTTGCTGGATGAGGAAAAGCTGCACAAAGTGGAAAGCTGATCCACCAAAGAAGAAGGGCCGCCTGTCTGGCGGCCCCGTTTGTTTACTGCGACGGCCCGTTCGGGTTGAAGGCCGACAAACCTTTGAGGATATCGATAGCATAGGCCATTTGATAATCTTCTTCCCGTAGCTCGGCTGTGGCTTCGGCCCGGGCTCGGTCTTCCTCGATCTGACGAATCTCATCTTCGCTGAGGCTGTCATTGTTCAGGCTGCCGCGCAGGTCGGCTTCGGACCGGGCGGGACGGTTCGAATCTTCCTCTTCCGAATCCGGCACCGGGCGCGGTTGCTCGACAATGATGTCGGGGCTGACGCCAAGCGCCTGGATCGAACGACCCGACGGTGTGTAATACCGCGACGTAGTCAGGCGCATGGCCCCGTCGCCACGCAGCGGCATGACCGTCTGAACAGAACCTTTGCCAAAGCTTTTGGTGCCGACCACGATGGCGCGGCGGTGATCCTGCAAGGCACCGGCAACAATCTCGGACGCCGAGGCCGAACCCCCATTGATCAGAACCACAATCGGCTTGCCTTCGGCCAGATCGCCTGGGGTTGCGTTGAACCGCTCACCCTCGCCCGGATCGCGGCCACGGGTAGACACGATCTCACCCTCGTTCAGGAAGGCATCGGAAACCTTGATCGCCTGCGTCAGCAGACCGCCCGGGTTGTTGCGCAGGTCCAGAACAAAGCCATTGACCTTTTCGATGCCACCAGCCTCTTCGATCTGTTCGTTCAGCCCTTCCTGAAGGTTGGGGAAGGTCTGGTCGTTAAAGGTGGTCACTCGCAGCACGACGCTGGTGCCTTCGGTGCGGGCACGCACAGCGGTCAGCTTGATCGTGTCGCGAATGATCGTGACGTCAAAGGGTTCCTGTTCCCCTTCGCGCACGACCGTAATCACGATTTCCGAACCCACAGGTCCGCGCATCAGATCCACCGCCTTGTCCAGCGTCAGGCCCAGAATGCTTTCGCCATCGACATGGGTGATGAAGTCCCCAGCCTCGATCCCAGCCGCATCCGCCGGGGTGTCATCGATCGGAGAGACGACTTTCACAAAGCCCTCTTCCTGCGTGACTTCGATACCCAGCCCGCCAAATTCGCCGCGTGTCTGCACGCGCATCTGTTCGGCATCGTCAGGCGACAGATAGCTGGAATGCGGGTCCAGCGATGTCAGCATGCCATCAATCGCGGCTTCGATCAGCTCCTCGGGCTCAACCTCTTCAACATATTGCGCACGTATGCGTTCGAAAATGTCCCCGAACAGATCAAGCTGCTCATAGACGCTGGCCTTGTTCTCAGCCTCTTGTGCCAACAGGGGTCCTGCGATCTGAGTAGTTGCGAGTATGCCTGCCACGGTTCCGGCCAAACCGGCCATCACAAATTTCTTCATATGTATTTATCCATCCTTGCTGGTCCGAAACCACGATTCCGGGTCCACGGGGCTGTTATCCTGTCTTACCTCTATATAGAGCGTTTCTGACCGATCAGTTCCAGTGCCATCACTGCTTGTTGACAAAATAGCGCCGATTTCGGGCGTTTCACCAGGCATCAAGCCGACCGGAGTGCCCTCGGGGATCACCTGACCGGGGTTGCCGTAGACCTCTTGCAGCCCCGAAAATACGAATAAAAGACCGGGTTGAGGTTCTAGGATGACCAGATTCCCCAAATCCAGCAGCGGCCCGCGATAACGTATCGTAGCCGCAGTCGGCGATGTCACAATCGCGCGTGGACGTGTGCCCAGCACCACACCCGGGCGCTTGACCCCTGCTGCATCCGTGTCACCAGCGCGGTGCAGCACAACACCCTGAGCGGGCAATGCAACTTCACCCTTGCGCTGGGAAATATCCGCGTTGGTTTCAGCAATCTCCCCTTCTGAGATTTCCGACAGTCCGCTGGCAAACCCTTCCAGCGTTTCTGTGGACGAGATCAGGATCGCCGTTCGAACCGGATCTTCGACAAAACGCACCGGCAAATCTGTCCGATCTGCTATGGCGGTACTGAGCTTCGTACGCGCGGTCTGCACACCGGTCAGGCCTTCGGTCAGAGTATCAGCGGCGCTTTGTTGTAGCTGCCGCAGGGTCTGAACCTCTTGCAGGTCGTGGGCCAGTTCTTGCGCGCGAGCGTTCAAACCTGGCGTGACCTCGGACAGCATCATACCTGCGCGGGCCGATCCCAACGGGCCAGAGGGGTGCAGCATCAAAATCGGCGGCGCGGTTGTTTCGATGGTTTGCAACACGCCCAGCAACTGCGCGATTTCATCCTCGCGGCTGCGCAATTCAGTGGTCAACTGTGCCTCGCGCGTGGCGGCGCGGCGCAGGCCCTCGCGCATGGCGGTTAGACCGGCCTCATAAGCCTGAATGGTTTCGGTCAGGGCACGCACGCGGTCACGGGCGCTGTCGGCCTCAGTCAAGGCGACGGATGCGTCTTCCAGCATTTGCACCGCATTCAGCGCCGCTGTGGACGGGTCGGTCTGGGCGTGGACCGGCGTCGCAAACAGCACTGCCCAAAGAAGCGCGCGCAAGGTCACAACAACAGACTCTTGCCGGTCATTTCGGGTGGCTGTTCAAGGCCCATCAACTGCAACAGGGTCGGTGCCAGATCGGACAGACGCCCATTGCGCAACGTGGAACCTTCCGGCCCACCCACCAGCGCCACGGGAACGGGATTCAAGGTATGCGCGGTGTGCGGTCCGCCGGTTTCGGGATCCACCATCATTTCACAATTACCGTGGTCGGCAGTGATGATCATCGCACCGCCTGCCTTTTTCAGCGCGGCAACCACCTGTGCCAGGCCCTGGTCCACCGCCTCACAGGCTTTGATTGCGGCTTGAAGATCACCGGTGTGACCCACCATATCGGGGTTGGCATAATTGGTGACGATCAGGTCGTACCCGGCCTTGATCGCCTCGACAAACTTTGCGGTAACCTCGGCCGAGGACATTTCGGGCTGCAAATCATATGTCGCCACTTTTGGTGACTTCGGCATAAAACGATCTTCGCCCACTTCGGGCGTTTCTTTGCCACCGTTGAGGAAAAACGTAACATGCGGGTATTTCTCGGTCTCGGCCAAGCGGAACTGACGCAGCCCCTGTTTAGCGACCCATTCGCCCAGCGTGTTCACGATATCGCGCTTTGGGAACACGGTTGTCATATAGGCATTGTGAGCGTCCGAGTATTCCACCATCCCCAAAAGCGCAGACAGGTGCGGGCGCGGACCGGTGTCGAAATCAGCAAAATCCGGCTCGCCAATCGCGCGTAGAATCTCGCGCGCCCGATCAGCGCGGAAGTTGAGGCAGAAAACACCATCGCCATCACTTACGCCGTCATAGCCTTGTAGAACCGTCGGCACAATGAACTCGTCGGTTTCCGACTGGTTATAGGCGTGGTCAACCGCACCGTGGGCTGTGGCCGCAGTCCGCCCCTGCCCCTTGATCATCGCCTGAAAGGCCTCACTGACGCGTTCCCAGCGGTTGTCGCGGTCCATCGCGAAATAGCGCCCGCTGACAGTCACAACGCGCGCACCTTCGGGTAGTCGGTCCTCAAGCTCGGCAATGTAGGTGAAAGCCGATTTCGGGGCCACATCGCGCCCATCCGTGATCGCGTGCAGCGCGACAGGAACGCCCGCATCGGTGATGGCTTTGGCCGCTGCGATGATGTGGTTCAGATGCCCATGCACCCCACCATCCGAAACCAGCCCCATCAGATGCGCTGTACCACTCGCGGCCTTCACCTTGGCAATGAAGTCCTGCAGGGCGTTGTTGTCGAAGAATGAGCCATCTTCGATCGCAAGATCAATCTGACCCAGATCCATGGCCACGATGCGGCCCGCGCCAATATTGGTATGGCCGACCTCGGAATTGCCCATCTGACCGCTGGGCAGGCCAACATCGGGCCCGTGCGTTATTAAAGTGGCATGCGGCCCGTTGGCCATGATTGCGTCGAACGTAGGGGTATTGGCCAGATACGGCGCGTTGGCTTTGGTGTCCTCGGACAGGCCCCACCCATCGAGAATGCACAGGACAACGGGTTTGGGGGCGGTCATTATAGCTCTCCGGATTTCTGCTCTTGGTCGATCTTTTACCGCCTGACCATCGGCGGGTGAACCGCCTTTTGGCCTGTGGTGGGCAGATTTAATGCCGGGGCGGTTTTTCCTTGCCGATATATTCGGTGAATGGCCGAGCCTTGCGCCCCCGGTACTTAACGGTCAGATTCAGCGGAGCATCGTTTTCGTCATAGACCCCGACAACAACACCCCTGCCGCGGCTTTTGGTCCGCATATCGATCAGTTGTTGTTCCGAACGCGTGGTCCGTTGCGAGGCGCGGCGCGTCCACGCGAAAAGGTAATCGTACATACGGTCGATAATTTCGGCATGATCCGCGCTTTCACCAAGATCGATCAACTCGTCCGGGTCGTTTTCCAGATCAAACAGGATCGGCCGGTGGCCACCTTCACAATGGATCAGCTTCCACTTTTTGTCGGCAACCATGAACATCACCGCATCCCGGACCGAGGCGTTCAGTGTATCGGCAATCGGTGAGGCCGAATAATCATATTCACAGATCACCACATCGCGCGCGGTCTCTTCCTGCTGCCCGTATAGGATCGGCAGCAAGGAATGCCCTTCGAGGATGTGCAAAGGCGCATCGCCCCCCGCAACCTCCACAAAAGTCGGGGCAAGGTCGATGGATTCGACCAGCGCATCACTGACAGTGCCGCGCGTGGCGTCGGCATCGGCTGACGGGTCGTAGATGATCAGGGGCACTTTGGTCGAGGCATCGTGGAAGAAGGTCTTCTCCCCCATCCAGTGATCGCCCAGAAAATCCCCATGGTCCGAGGTCAACACGATCATCGTATCGTCCATCCGGCCGGTTTTCTCCATCCAGTCGAATAGACGGCCCATCTGGTCATCGGCCTGTTTGATCAGGCCCATATAAGCGGGGATCACCGCCTCGCGCACATCCTGACGCGAGAATGTCTGGCCGATCTTCGTGTCCATAAAGGCCCGCAGTACCGGGTGGGCTTTTTGGCGCTCGACCTCGGATCGCACCACAGGCAGCACATGTTCGGGACCGTACATTGAGGCATAGGGTTCAGGGACGATATAAGGCCAATGCGGCTTGATGAAGCTCAGGTGACAACACCATGGGCCGTCCTGCGATTGCATAAAGTCTATTCCGCGACCCGTCAGATACGGGGTTTCGCTGTCTTCTTCGGCTATATTGGCGGGTTCGGGGGAATTCTTCAGAAACCAGCCCGACAGGACGTTGCCATCCGCATCTAGCCCCGAGTTGGCAAAGTCGTGCCAGGGGTTGTCGCTCTCATATCCCTTGGCGCTGAGGTATTTGTTGTATTCCCTGGCCCCGTCCGGATCGTAAAACCCGTCCGGCCCCTCGGGACGCATCCCATCATCGCGTTCAAACACGTCAAAGCCGCATTCTGCCACGCGGGCACCGATCAGGCTGTCGGGTTCCAGCCCCAGCCGTGCCATGCCTTCGGCATCCGCACGCATATGGGTTTTGCCGACCAGCCAGCACCCCATCCCGGCCTTGCGAAGATGATCGCCCATCGTCATCTCGCCCACTTTCAACGGGATGCCATTCCAGGACGCACCATGCGAATGCACATAGCGCCCGGTATAGGTCGACATGCGTGAACTACCGCAAATGGGGGACTGGATAAAAGCCCGGTCAAACCGCACACCCCGCGCGGCCAAACGATCAATGTTCGGAGTGTGCAGATGCGGATGGCCGTAGCAACTCAGGTAATCCCAGCGCAGCTGGTCGAACATGATGAACAGAATGTTTTTGGCTTTGGCCAACGCGGCACCTCCCCGATAGTCAGGGACTTAGTTAGCCAATTCCCGGCCCGCAGCGAAGCGTAATTTACGCTTCGGCCTGCCGCTCCATCTGTTCCAGCATCTTCTTGGCGCGTTTGCACTGCAACTGATCACGCAACGGGCTGTCAGGATCAATGTCCTTGTGGCAGACCACACATTTGTCCGCGCCCGAGATCGCGTTCAGGCCACCACAACTGCCTTTGATGGTTTTGCCCATCAGCATAACACCCAACGACATACCTACCATCACAAGGGCAAGCAGAATAAAGGCCAGAATAAAGGTGCTCATTGTGGTACCTACCAGTCAGTTGGTCTCAAGCGCGTCTTTGAACGCGGTGCTGTGTACCGTGATATAGGCTTCTTCGCCACCCGTCACATCCCGCGAGATGAAATACACAGCAAGTTTATGTTCTTCGGCCAGCTCAAGGCCCTTTTCCTGCCCCAGCGCCAGCATCGCAGTTGCCCATGCATCCGCCATCATAGCGTTTTCAGCCAGAACAGTCACCGATGTTGTCCGATGCGTGATAGGGCGCCCGGTTGTTGGATCGATGATATGCGAATACCGCACACCGTCTTGTTCAAAGAAATTTTTGTAATCGCCCGAGCTGGCCATGCCCAGATCGCTGACCGACACAATCAGCTGATAGGTCTGCGCTCCCGCTTGTGGTTTTTCGATACCGATGCGCCAGGCCTCGCCCTTGTCGTTCTGCCCCATGGTGACCAGATCGCCACCGATCTCGACCAGATAATCTTCAATCCCGGCGTCGCGCAGGGTCTTGGCCACCGCGTCGATACCATAACCCTTGGCAATAGCGGACAGGTTGATCCCAACACCGGGTTCAGATTTGGTCAGCGTTCCCGCCTTGGCATCCAGAGTTAGCAAACGCCCCTGCCCGACGCCGTTGAGTGCTTTCAGAATTTCGACATCCGAAGGCACCGGGTCTTCCGGCTTGCGGGGCCCAAAGCCCCACAGTTCGATCAAAGGTCCAAGGGTGACATCAAAGGTGCCGCCGGTTTTTTCATGCACATCATTCGCGGCGGCCATCACCTGTGCAAATTCTGCGGAAACCTGCACCGGTTCGGTGCTTGTCGCGGCGGAAAAGGTCGAGACCTCGGAGTTCGGGTCCCAGTTGGACATCTTGGCGTTAACGTCTGCCAGAGTTTCTTCGACCGCCACAGCCAGCGCGTTTTCGTCCAGGTCCTGGCCAATTGCGGTGATGTTGAAGGTTGTTCCCATCGTTTCGCCCGATAGGCGAACCACCTCTGGCTCTTTGTCGAACAGACAGCCGGACAGCAAAGTGACGACGGCCAAAACTGGCACAAGACGCATGGGGCGATCTCCTGGAAAATCAGTGTCCGGCATATGCCAGCCACCCCCGCCAGAGTCAAATCGACTTCACAGTTTCAGCGGCAAAAAGCCCAGTACCAAAAGGCCAATTCCCGCCGGCACACCAAACAGCCAGGCCCGTTTCTGCCATCCCAGCGGCTGCTGTTTCCACGTCTTGCGGAAATTATGGCCGCACACGACCACTATAAAGAAAATCAAGGCAGCCACCGGCGGGGTAAGATACAGGTCGTTCAAAGGCTTAAGCGTCCTTTTTTTGATGGGGGTTTCTGCCGATCAGCACAATTGCACCCTATACAGGTCGTTTAGCTGCGCTAAGGTAAAAGGGAAAGACTTTGCAAGAACCATGAAGGAGATTGCCCATGGCCCCGACCTCTTACCAAGCCCCCAAGCGCGGCGACAAGGCTGACAAGACCACGTACAGCCAATCGACGGAATCGAACTTGTCGCATGCGCAGACAACTGTGGCCAAGCTGATGGATGGTAAAGGGGATGCGGTGTTTTCGGTCCGCCCGAACGATACGATCCATTCAGTGGTCAATACGCTGAAGGAAAAGCGGATTGGGGCGGTGCTGGTGACCGACCAGAACGGCACATTGCAAGGCATCCTGTCCGAGCGCGACATCGTACGGCGCATGGCGGATACGCCCGGCCAGACGTTGCCTCAAGCGGTCGAGGATCTGATGACGCGCGAGGTCAAGACTTGTTCGCCGGACGATCTGCTGGATGATGTTCTTAAAACCATGACCGACGGTCGGTTCCGCCACATGCCAGTGCTTCGCGATGGCAACCTGTGCGGCGTGATCACAATTGGAGACGTTGTGCATTTCCGCCTCAAAGAGCTGGAATACGAGGCGCTTCGCATGAAGCAGATGATCGTCGGCTAATGGCTTTGATCTAGAAGGCCAGCAACCTTGCGGCTTTTAAAAAAACCGGCGCTGAATGCGCCGGTTTTTCGTTTCTTACCCGCCGAAATCGTCGAGCATAATGTCTTCGCGGTCCACACCCAGATCCAGCAGCATGTTGATGACCGACTGGTTCATGATTGGCGGGCCACACATGTAGAACTCACAATCTTCGGGCGCGGGGTGGTTCTTGAGGTATTCCTCGAACAGCACATTGTGGATGAAGCCGGTATAGCCTTTCCAGTCATCCTCGGGCTGCGCGTCGGACAAGGCCACGTGCCACTCGAAATTGTCGAACTCTTCGGCCAGCGTGTCGAAATCCTCGACAAAGAACATCTCTTTCTTGGACCGCGCGCCGTACCAGAAGCTGATCTTGCGATCACGGTTTTCAAGACGTTTGAGTTGATCAAAGATGTGGCTGCGCATCGGCGCCATACCGGCACCACCACCGATGAAAACCATCTCTTTTTGCGTGTCGCGGGCGAAGAATTCGCCGAACGGACCCGAAATGGTGACTTTGTCGCCTGGTTTCAGATTGAATATGTACGACGACATCTGACCCGCCGGAATACCTTCGGAACCCGGAGGCGGCGAAGCGACCCGGACGTTCAGCATGATCATGCCTTTCTCATCCGGATAGTTGGCCATCGAATAGGCGCGCTCGATCGGTTCGCTTACCACGGATTCGTACTGCCACAGATTGAAGCGATCCCAATCCTCGCGGTATTCCTCTTCAATGTCGAAATCAGTGTATTTCAACTGGTGTGCGGGGGCTTCGATCTGGATATAACCACCGGCCCGGAAATTTACATCCTCACCCTCGGGCAGGTCCAGCGTCAGCGCCTTGATGAAGGTCGCCACGTTCTCATTCGAGCGGACGGTGCATTCCCATTTCTTTACGCCAAAGACCTCTTCTGGGACTTCGATATCCATGTCCTGTTTGACCGCAACCTGACAGGACAAACGATCGCCGCATGCGGCCTCACGCTTGGTGATGTGACTTTCTTCGGTCGGCAGGATCGACCCGCCGCCCGAATGCACCTTGACCCGGCATTGCGCGCAAGTGCCGCCACCGCCGCAGGCTGATGGGACAAAGAGCTTCTCAGCCGCCAGCGTTTGCAGCAACTTGCCGCCTGCGGGCACCGAGATGGTTTTTTCGCCATTGATAGTGATGTTCACATCACCGGTGGATACAAGTCTGGAGCGTGCCGCCAGAATGATCGTTACCAGCGCGATAACGATCAGGGTAAAGAGGACGACGCCAAGGCTAAAAGTTTCCATTCGTCCCTCCTTACAGTTTCACGCCCGAGAAGGACATAAAGGCCAGCGCCATCAGTCCTGCGGTGATGAAGGTGATCCCCAGACCCTGCAGGCCGTCAGGAATATCCGAATATTTCAGCTTTTCCCGAACCCCTGCCATCGCGGTGATCGCCAGCGCCCAGCCAAAGCCCGAAGACAGACCATAGGTCGCGGCTTCGGCAAAGTTATAATCGCGTTCCACCATGAACAGCGAACCACCCAGAATTGCGCAGTTCACCGTGATCAGCGGCAGGAAGATCCCCAGCGCGTTGTAGAGCGGCGGAAAATACTTATCCAGGATCATCTCTAGGATCTGCACCATCGCCGCGATCACACCGATATACGAGATAAGGCCAAGAAAGGTCAGGTCCACATCCGGGAACCCGGCCCAGGCCAGCGCGCCCGGTTTCAGCAGATAAGTCAGCAGCAGGTTGTTGGTGGGCACGGTGATCGCCTGAACCAGCATCACCGAAATGCCCAGACCCAGCGCGGTCGAAATCTTCTTGGAAACGGCGATGAAGGTACACATCCCCAGGAAGAAGCTTAGCGCAAGGTTTTCGACAAATATGGCCTTTACGGCCAGTGAAATCAGACCTTCCATTAGTGGGCCTCTACCTGCTGAATTTTGTATTCACGTTCTTCAACCTGGCTCGGCTTCCACGTGCGGAAGGCCCAGATGATCAGACCGATGATGAAGAACGCCGATGGCGGCAGCAGCAGCATGCCGTTGGGCACGTACCAGCCACCATTGTTGACGGTTTGCAGAATGGTCACGCCAAACAGCGACCCCGCCCCGAACAATTCGCGGAAGAAACCGACCAGCAGCAGGATCAGGCCATAGCCCATCCCGTTGCCCAATCCATCGATGAACGATGCGACCGGAGGGTTCTTCATCGCAAACGCCTCGGCGCGGCCCATCACGATACAGTTGGTGATGATCAGACCGACAAACACCGACAGGGTTTTCGAAATCTCAAAGGCATAGGCCTTGAGAACCTGATCCACCAAGATCACCAGCGAGGCGATGATCACCATCTGCACGATGATCCGGATCGAGCTGGGGATCTGGTTGCGCAGGCACGAGATAAAGAAGGACGAGAACGATGTCACGAAGGTCACCGCCAGTGCCATCACGAACGACACCTGCAGTGACGAGGTCACCGCCAAAGCCGAACAGATGCCAAGCACCTGCAGGGTGATCGGGTTGTTGTCGACAAGCGGGTCGACCAGCATTTCTTTCTTGGTCTGGGACATCAAATCTCTCCTGCTTGCAGTTTGGCCAGGAACGGAGCGAAGCCCGCATCACCCATCCAGAATTTCACCAGGTTATCGACACCAACCGAGGTCAGTGTGGCACCGGCCAGCGCGTCGACGTAAAAGTCGGGGCCAGCTGCTGGTTGCGATTTCGCAACGGTAATCTGCAGATCACCCGCGTCATCACGCAGTTTCTTGCCGCTCCACAACGCTTTCCAGCGGGGGTTGTCCACCTCGGCCCCAAGGCCCGGCGTTTCACCATGCTGATAGAATTGCAGGCCGTAGATATCGTTGCCGTTGTTTTCCAGCGCGATAAAACCATAGAGCGTGGACCACAGACCATAGCCGTGCAGCGGCAGGATCACCTTGTCCAGATCACCCGCATCATCACGCAGCAGGTAAATCACACGATACTTAGCTTTGCGGCCGATCCCGGCCGGGTCGTCGTCCAGCGCAACGCTCAACTCAGGATCACTTGCGGCTGCGATGTCGTCAAAGGTGGCCGGATCAAATTGGTCATCGACGAATTCGCCGGTGGACAGTTCCACAACATGCGGCTCAAACGCGGCGAAGGCTTCGGTCACGTCGACGCCGGGTTCATAAACACCCGCGACCTGCAGGACGTTGATCTGCTTGTCCTTCAGCTTGTTCGCTTCTTGCACGGGGCGCAGACTTACAGCAGCCGAGGACACGACCATCGAGGCGACAAGGCAGACAGCGACGGCGATAAAGATCGTCTTGCCGACCGAATCCGGCGAGGCTGCCAGGAACTTGGCAATCGCCCCCTTGGGTGCCTCGTTATTGTCTGGGGATTGCGTATCAGACATGGCGACGCGCCCTCCGTTTAATGTTGGCCTGAACGACGAAATAGTCGATCAGCGGTGCAAAGACGTTGCCGAACAGAATGGCCAGCATCATGCCTTCGGGGAAAGCCGGGTTAATCACCCGGATCATCACAACCATGACACCGATCAGCGCGCCATAGATGTAGCGGCCCAGATTAGTGTGGCTGGCCGAAACCGGTTCGGTGACCATGAAGGCCAGACCAAAGGCATAGCCACCAACGACCAGGTGCCAGTACCACGGCATTGCAAACATCGGGTTAGTGTCCGAACCGATCAGGTTCAGCAGCAGGGAAAAGACAATCATTCCCCCAAGACAGCCAACGATCAGGCGGAAGTTCGCAATACGTGTCACCAACAGGAAGCCCAGGCCAATCAGACAAGCCAGTGTGGAAGTTTCGCCAAAGCTGCCCTGCATGAAGCCCATGAAGGCATTCCACCAGGTCAGACCCTCAGCCGCCAGTGCCTGATAGCCTTCGGACGCCGAAACCGACAGCGCCGTTGCACCGGAAAATCCGTCAACCGGGGTCCAGACTGTATCGCCCGACATATTCGCCGGATAGGCAAAATACAGGAAAGCACGCCCGACCAGAGCGGGGTTAAGAAAGTTCTTACCGGTGCCGCCAAACACCTCTTTGCCGATGACCACACCGAAGATGATGCCCAGAGCCACCTGCCACAACGGGGCAGATGCGGGCATAATCAGAGTGTAAAGCATTGAGGTAACAAGGAAACCTTCGTTAACTTCATGCCCTCGCACGGTGGCGAAGATCACCTCGAAGATACCGCCCGCGACCAATGTTACGATGTAAATCGGTAGGAAATACATCAATCCGTGCATCACGTTGGCGAAGATGCTGGACGGGTCCAGCGAGATGCCAAATGCCTGCAGGATAGCGATACGCCAGCCAGTTGCCGCATCCGGGCCAAGCGCCGCAATCGCGCTGTTGGCCTGATAGCCGGTATTCCACATCCCCCACAGGATACAGGGGATCGTCGCGATCACGACATAAGTCATGATCCGCTTCATATCTATGTAGGACCGCGCGTGCGGGGCGACGGTGGTGACGGTTTTCGGAGTGTAGATAAAGCTTTCTACCATCTCGTAGATGGGGAAATACTTCTCGTACTTGCCGCCTTTGGTAAAGTTCGGCTCGATCCGATCGAAGAAGCTGCGCAAACCCATTTGGATCAGCCCTCCTTTTCAATCTTGGTCAGGCAGTCGCGCAGCGCCAGCCCGTATTCATATTTTGCCGGACAGGCAAAGCCGACAAGGCCCAGATCCTCTTCGTCCAACTCCATCGCACCCAACGCTTGGGCGCTGTCAGTATCCATCACCAGCAGCGCGCGCAGCAGTTGTGTTGGCAGATAATCCTGCGGCATCAGCCGCTCAAACACACCGGTCGGCACCATCGCGCGGCGACCGCCGTTCAGGTTGCTGGTGAACTTATAAAGTTTGTGCGAAAATGCCGAGCCCAGCACCGGTTGAACTGAGTATTTCGACGGCATCGGACGAATCCAGCCCATCGGAATTTGGTCGTGATCTTCGCGGATGATGCTGATCTGACGCGCGAAACGTCCCAGATATGCGGTTGGTCCTTCAGCCTGAGTACCCGACAGGATCGACCCCGAAATGATGCGCGGAGTGCCATCCACGTCGATCTCGTCGTTGGTCAAATCGTCGGTCGAAGCACCCATGACGGTGCGGATCAGACGCGGTTGACGCGCGCCCGGGCCGCTGAGTGCGATCACGATGTTCGGATCCAGATGACCGGACTGCATCAAGCGACCAATGGCGATCACGTCCTGATAACCGATGGTCCAGACCTGCTTGTCCCCCGCCAGGGGTTCAAGGAAATGAATATGCGTCCCGGCCAATCCGGCGGGATGCGGGCCCGAGAAAGCCGCAGCTTCGACCCCCGGCACTTCCGCGCCCGGAATGGCGTCGCCTTCCTTGTGGCACAGATAGGTCTTGCCTTCGGTCAGCTTGGTTATTGCGGCCAAACCGGCTGCAAAGGCCTCACCGGCATCGGCAATGATTACGGCCGCGTCTGCCGCCAACGGTTCACTGTCCATGGCGGTGACGAAAATCGAGGCCGGAGTGGTACCCGGCATCGGCAATTTCGAATAGGGCCGGGTACGGAAGGCGGTCCAAAGACCGGCCGCGCACAGCTTTTCCGTCACGCCTTCGGCACTGTCCGCATTACCCACACCCGAGAAATCAATCCCTGTATCGTTCGGGTCCGAAACCTCGATCACGACGCTCTGCAATACACGGCGCGCACCGCGATTGATTGCCACGATCTTACCACTCAGCGGGGCGACCATCATCGCCTCGGGCGCATCCTTGTGGCAGAACAACGGCGTACCGCGCTGAACCGCGTCACCTTCCTGCACCAGCATGCGCGGTTTCAGGCCTAGGTAATCCCCGCCCAATACCCCAACGGTTTTAAATTCAGGTCCCGGCTGGATGGTTTGATCCGGCGCGCCTTGCACCGGCAGCTCCAACCCTTTTTTCAGTTTGAAAGTTTGCATGTTGCTACTGTCTTCCAAGCCTCTTTATCTGCGCCGGTTAGACCAACACTTTAACAGTGTCGGACAATAACGCAGGATTTTTTAACAGTCGTCGCAAAAGCGTCGAAATGCGTCCAAATTCCGCGGGCGTACTTCCGATTTGGGCTCCTTTACGCGGGGATGATGCTAAAAGCAAACCCGTTGCCGCCAAAATCACACAATGATTTTCACTTTCCTTTGAAATGTTTCCATTTTAGCGCCCAAAAATTGCTGGTCGCGCCCAGTGCCCTTCCAGTGTAAGCACGCCCAATGGAACAGACGCGCGAATTTGAGATTTTTCTGGTGGCCACCCCCGGGCTTGAGGCGCCTTTGCAGGCCGAAGCCGTCGAAAAGGGATTCGCAGATGCCAAAATTGTACCCGGCGGGATAAGCTGCCATGGCGGTTGGCCCGAGGTTTGGCGAGCAAACTTGTGTTTGCGCGGTGCCAACAAAGTACTGGTCCGGATGGGCACATTTCCGGCAGTACATTTGGCGCAGCTCGACAAGCGGGCGCGCAAGTTCCCCTGGTCCGATTTTCTGCGTGCCGACATCCCGGTCAAGGTTGAGGCTACAAGCCGGAAATCCCGCATCTATCATGCCGGGGCCGCCCGCCAAAGGGTCGAGCGGGCGATCTCCGAAACGCTGGGTGCGCCGATTTCGTCCGACGCCGGGCTGCGCGTGTTGCTTCGCATCGAAAAAGACATTTGCACCTTCTCGGTCGATACCTCTGGCGAGCCCTTGCACAAGCGTGGCCACAAACCGGCGGTGGCCAAGGCCCCGATGCGCGAAACCATGGCTGCAATGTTTCTGCGAGAATGTGGTTTTGATGGATCTGAGCCTGTTTTGGACCCAATGTGTGGCTCAGGCACGTTCGTCATAGAAGCAGCCGAGATCGCAGCCGGGCTGAATCCAGGCCGATCCCGCCGTTTTGCCTTCGAAGACCTGCACGGATTCGATCCGCGCGCTTGGGCCGAACTGCGCAAAGACGGACCGCCGGTAAACTTGGACACTGTCTTTTACGGCTCGGACCGGAATGCCGGGGCCGCCGAGGCCGCCGCCACCAATGCCGATCGAGCTGGGGTTGCCGCACACACCCGGTTTCAGTGCCAGTCGGTCAGTGACATCAAGCCGCCACCGGGCTCCACGGGTCTGGTCATCGTCAACCCGCCCTATGGTGCAAGAATCGGGGACGAGAAACGCCTGCGCTCTCTGTACGGCAGCCTGGGCAAGGTTCTGATGTCGCGGTTCAGCGGCTGGCGGGTGGGTATCGTGACCAGCAATCAATCACTAGCCCGGGCCACGCGCATGCCTTTGCTCCCTGCCGGGCCAGTCGTCGATCACGGTGGCACGAAAATCCGGCTGTACCGCACGGATCCCCTACCCTAATTGCTAATGCAGCGGTGGCGCAAAGGACAGTTTCTGCTGGGCACGAAATCCTGCATTTGGTCCCATAATCCCCTTGCACATCCGATTCCTCGGGTATAGATCACCCGCCACGGTCGGAGTGTAGCTCAGCCTGGTAGAGCACTGTCTTCGGGAGGCAGGGGTCGGAGGTTCGAATCCTCTCACTCCGACCAGTAAAACTAGGCGCCCAAGGGCGCCTTTGTTGTTTGTAAGTCAGTAATCCGAGGTTCGTTGAACATGAGCATTAGTCGAACTCCAACGCACTGGCAGCCTTTCGTAGATCTAAGCCCGATGCACATTGCAACCGTCTTTCTGTGCCATTTCGTCATACGGCTGGCGGCAACCACTTGGGTCGTCCGATGCTTTCCACCGGGGAGCGATCCAAAGTGATCTTTCCTGCACCTTCCAGATAGGTGACTCGCTGCCCGGTCATTTTCCCGGCGCCGGCGTTTCTTGTTGGTCTGGTATGAGGTGTCAAAGAACATAGGCATCGAAACGCGTTGTTCTTGGCTGACTGCTTGCTGCTGCCGTAACGGCTTCTTAAAAATACCAAAATTCAGCCTCGCCCACAAGGTGATTTCCAGGGCGAAATGCACTTTTATCTTGAGCGCGAGAGTTTAGCGTTTGGCACACGGGACCAGTAGATATGTATAGAACACGCGCGCAATGCCGTAGTCTCCTATGCACATCAATAGGCTGGCTAGGACGTTCACTGGCTGCGTCCAACGCAGTTTTCGACGCAAGACAGCGCTGATGTTATAACGCGCACCCTGAGCGCCCTCAGCACTTAGCGAGTTCGGCCACAATGTGACCTTTGCTACAGGAGGTTTGGACCGTCCGGATGCTGCGGACCCAGAACCTATCCCCTTAATCATCCGTGGGGAAACCTAGGACTTCGATATTCCAGGGATCTGACAAACGGGCTTGAGCGAGGCGCTGAGCCATTCCTCGCCCACTTGCGTGATCGGACCCAATGTTTGCGACTTAAACCCATCAGACAGATCCAGCTGTTGCTGGTCTCCATTTTTTCAAACTCGAATTGTCCCTTCGACTCACGCTCTGGCCGACCACAACAGAGCCAATAACTATGACTGCTCCTATCGACTGAGTGAGGCTAAGCGTTTGTCCCAAGTATACCCAGCCGAGCACGACAGCTGTAACAGGACTCATCATGCCGAGCATCGAAACTGCACTGGGTTCCAGGCGTGCTATGCCACGAAACCAAAGAACATAGGTTGCTGCAGCACCAATCAACCCAAGCCAAAAAAGACCGGCGACATTTGTCGCGCTGAGCGCAGGTAAAGGCGGCTCAAGGAACAGTGCGACTGGCAGCAGTATCGAACCACCGGTTGTCAATTGCCACGCTGTGAAACTCAGCGCCGAGACCGGAGGTTGCCATTTCCGGCTTAGAACAGTGCCAGCAGCCATTGACGCGGCTCCTCCCAAACCCGCTGCTATACCGATCCAATCAAGTTGTGCTTCTGGTCCAATCAGCAGCAGAGCCACACCCATTACGCCAGTCGCGGCGGCGCCAAGAGCACCAAGTCGGATTGGTGTTCCCAGCCATCCCCACGCCATCAAAATCACGATCATTGCTTGCAACGATCCTAGGGTGGCGGCCACGCCACCAGGTAACCTATACGCAGCAACGAAGAGAAGCACCCAGAACAGAGCGAAATTGAGGCTGCCTAAGAGGAAAGTTCGGCCGAGCCATTCCCGTGGTGGAACGCAGCGCGTCACTGCAAGCAACAACAAGCCAGCAGGCAGAGCTCGTAACGCAGCCAGGGTAATCGGATAGCCAGCCGGGAGCGCTTCGGTAGTTACAAGATAAGTGCTTCCCCATACCGCTGGGGCGAGTGAGGTGAGAAGAATATCGGTTGAGCGTGACATTATATGTCTCCCGGCTGAGGCGTTTCAGAATTTGAGTCAGATTTCAGAGGCGCGCGGGTTACGCTGCTTCCGCTTGCAGGTTTGATCCAGCGAGGCATGCTGTAATCCTTGCAACATGAGCACCCTGGAACCGCGCTCCGGCTAGGTCGGTTTCGGTAGGTGTGCGGGAACCATCAGCACCGGCGATCGTTCCGGCACCATATGGTGCGCCGCCAATGATATCTTCTGATGTAGTCTGGCCAGCAAATGTGTAGGGCATTCCGGCAATCAGCATCCCAAAGTGTTGAAGAGGGACTTGCGTTGTCAGAAGGGTGGCCTCGTGCCCGCCATGTTGCGAACCTGTTGATGCAAAGACCGCTCCGACCTTACCAACCAGTGCATTCCTGGCCCAAAGCCCTCCGGCTTGGTCAAGGAAGGACTTCATTTGGCCAGCCATCATGCCAAATCGGGTCGGTGTTCCAATGATGATTGCATCATAGTTTTCCAGATCTGTCGGCAAGGCGGCAGGTGTATCATCTACGACATAGCCAGCCTGCTGCCGGACCTCTTCAGGCACGGTTTCAGGCACACGCCGAATGTCAACTTCAGTGCCGGGAACACTTCTGGCGCCTTCAGCTTCGGCATCGGCCAATGTGCGGACGTGGCCATAGCTTGAATAGTAGAGAACGAGAATACGTGACATAGGATACCTCTCAGGGCTGTGACTTGTTCCCTGAGAGAATGGAATTTGTTGCGCCGCCAATTAAGGCGCGCTCTTTGACATCACTCTTTACCTGTATTGAATAATGTCAGGACCTGAGAGCCAGGCGCAGATGATCAAGAAAGGCTGTAACCTTTGCGTCCATTCCCAAGCGAGATGCTGTAACGGCGAATACTTCTGGCGCAGGCAGTTCGTGGTCAGGAAGAACTCGCACCAAGGCCCCGCTGGCTTCGGGAGCATCAGAGACGAACTCGGGCAATGTTCCGATGCCTTGCCCCGCTATCAGCATATCCCGCAAAACGAGGCTGTTGCCGACGCGCACGCGCGGATCAAGCTCTAATGTTGTGACACCTTCGGCGGCCGAGAGCTTCCAGCTCGTCAAATGATCAGCAAGCAAAAAGCCAATGATCGCGTGGTTTTTTTTTAGATCCGCCGGCTGGGTCGGTGTCCCGCATCGCTCCAAATAGTCAGGAGACGCAAAAATCCGCTGTCGCATCACGCCGATCCGTCGCGCAACAAGGGCCGAGTCCGGCATCGCGGCTCGGATTCGTATCGACAGATCGAACCCGCCCTCGACCATATCGATCACCTTGTCGTCCATCGAAAGAGTAAATCGCAGATCTGGATAGGCTTCTAAGAATTCTGGAAGCATCGGTGCGATAACGGTTAGGCCGAATGAACTTGACGCATTCACCCGAAGGTGCCCACGCACCGCTTTTGAACCTTCCCTGATGGTCTGTTCCGTTTTTTTGACCGCGTCGAGAATCCCAATTGCATCTTGGTAATAGAGACTGCCGGTGTCAGTCAGTGACATGGATCGGGTCGTTCTGGTGAGGAGGACGGTTCCCAGACTTTCTTCCAGAAGCTTGATTTCTCTGCTGAGAAGCGCAGGAGAGACACCAAGGTCTTCCGCCGCACGGGCAAAGCTACCGCGTTCAACGATGCGGCGAAAAGCTTGCATGACTGACAGTTTGTCCAAGATATCACCCTTCGAAAAAGCTGCTTTTGACGTGTTACGCGATAGATCGGGTCTATGACATGCCCAAAATCACATTCTTTCAGGTTGAGCTGAGCCAGTTCAATTCTGTTTGCGGAGCATCCATCACACCTGTGAACTAGAGCTCGGGAACATTTTTCGGTTCTGAGAGCTCCTCGCTACGATCTCCCCATCACCAGCCTCTTGTTTAGACAACCAGCTTTTAGGACGAAACTAGCACTACTTTGTATATCTAGACCCAGTCAGCCTCTACGCGGTGCAGCTCACTATTCACGACTATTCCCCCACTATTAGCAATCGTCGGTTTCTTCTCTCTGGAGTAGCTCAGGACACTGCCTGGCATAGACCTGTGCTTACGCTCTCAATGTGTTCATCTCTCAGGAGCGTTGTGAGAAGGCCTGAGTTACGTCCGTTCTCTTATGTGTGTCTGGGTCGTCTGGTCTGTGTTTCGTCGCTGAACGCGCTTTTCTGGCCTGTCTTCAGATATGTGTTTTCCAAGATCCGTTGTTTTTTGGGTTTGTCTGGATCAAAGGTTTACATTTTGGTCTGAAAAACTGGTTTTGAGCCGAAATCTGTCAACTTAGTGTAAACCTTTGGCCTGATTTTGGGGTGTTTTTGAGGTCGAAAAGTTTACATTCCGTCGATCCCGAGAGTTCGGATGTAAACTTTTTTCAACCTTTTGCAACCATTGAGGTTGCGAGGAATCCACATTGCGAAGAGCAATTTGAAACGCACCTTTTCTTTTGTCTGTAATCCGGTAGCTATCAAGAAGACACTGAAAGAGAAAATTTGGCGAGCAATGATAACGAACGGTCACGTGGACATTTCGCGCTTTCTTGAGCGCTGTGTTTCGATTGACCTGGAAGTGGATCCTAAGTCCGCTCGGATATTCGCATTCGCTGCCACAACGAACGATGATTCCCGACCCGCTCTAGTTGAAAAAAGCAGCTCCGCCTCAGCACTGTCGCACCTCGACACATATTGTAAAGGTTTCGACAGTGTCATCGGCCACAACATCTTGCACCACGACCTGCCTCACCTGGCCGCTGCTGCGCCTCGCTTTGCCGCCTTGGCAGAGGCACCAATCGACACACTCTGGCTCAATCCTTTGGCCTTCCCGCGCAACCCCTATCACCATTTAGTCAAACACTATCACGACGGACGGTTGCAATCGGGTCATGTCAACGATCCCGAAAAGGATGCACGTCTAGTCTTCGACGTTCTGCAAAACCAGATCGAGGCGTTCGCCAAGCTAAACACCGCGACCCCAGATGCGCTGGCAGCCTATCATTTCCTTGCCACACGCCCCCCACGCAGCGGAGGGTTTGACGCACTTTTTACTGCTGTGCGTGGCATTAGCAGACCCAATGAACAAGAGGCTTTTGACGCCGTTCGCCGCCTTTTGGCTGGACAGGTCTGTTTGCATCGGCTTGAACAGACTCTTAGTCGGATGGAAAATCCTAACCTCGCCTGGCCCATGGCCTATGCCTTGTCGTGGATTTCGGTGGCTGGCGGCGACAGTGTCATGCCACCCTGGGTCCGAATGCAGTTCCGCGAGGCTTCACTGATTGTGCGCCACTTGCGAGAGGCCGCCTGTAACGATGCCGCCTGCCAGTGGTGTGTCGAAAACAACGATCCTAAACGCGCGCTTGATCGCTGGTTTGGCTTTCCTTCTTTCAGACCCGAACCCGTGGACGAATTCGGTCAACCCTTGCAGGAACGCATTGTGGCTGAGGCGATGGCAGGAAAAAGCGTTCTGGGCATTCTTCCGACCGGAACTGGCAAGTCAGTCTGCTATCAGATTCCAGCCCTTTCGCGGTTCGACAAGACCGGTGCGCTGACCGTCGTCATCTCGCCGCTTGTCGCACTCATGGCCGATCAGCTGCAGGGTCTGGCGAGAGCCGGGATATCCTCGGCCGTCACTATCAACGGTCTGCTGTCGCTGCCGGAAAGGCATGAGGCACTGGACAAAGTGCGCATGGGCGATGCTGCGATCCTGCTGATTTCACCCGAACAACTCCGCAGTACAGCGGTTCGAAGTGTGCTGACTCAACGAGAGATCGGCCTCTGGGTGCTGGACGAGGCACATTGCATTTCAAAATGGGGCCACGATTTTCGACCAGACTACCGTTATGTGAGCCGGTTCATAAAGGAAAACTCAGGCGATGCCCCAGCTCCGATCCTTTGCTTGACAGCCACCGCCAAGCCAGAAGTCGTGCGCGACATAAGGGAGCATTTCAAAACTCGATTGGGCCTGGACTTGGCCCTGCTTGATGGGGGTGCGTCGCGCTCGAACCTTTCCTTCGAGGTGCGCGAAACGCAACGCGCCACTAAACTGTCCGATATTTTGAACGCAATCGAACAGGGATTGCCGGCCTCAGGTGCCTCGGGTGCCGTAGTCTATTGCGCGACCCGCGGCGCGACGGAACGCGTGGCTGAATTTCTCAAGCAACAAGGCGTGAGCGCAGAGCGGTTCCACGCCGGCCTATCGCCTGAAGAAAAGCGCGAGATTCAGGAAGAGTTCCGCGTGGGCGAATTGCGGGTGATTGCAGCCACCAACGCCTTTGGCATGGGGATCGACAAGCCCGACATCCGCCTTGTGGTGCACGGTGATGTGCCAGGTTCGTTGGAAAACTACCTGCAAGAGGCAGGCCGTGCCGGACGCGACCGAGACCCGGCCAACTGTGTGCTGTTGTTCAACACCGAAGATGTCGAGCGTCAATTCAGCCTTTCGGCCCGTTCCCGCCTTGCCCGGCATGAGATCGGAGCAATCCTAAATGCTCTCCGGCGGTTGGATGGGCGCACCCGGGACGAAGGAAAGATAGTCGCGACGCCCGGCGAGATCGTCCGCGAGGAAAAGGACCACGAATTTGTGCGCGACAGCGCGACCGATGATACACGCGTCAAAACCGCCATCGCCTGGCTTGAAGAGGCGAGCCTTCTACGGCGCGAAGAAAACAACGTGCAGGTTTTCCCCGCCTCGCTGCGTGTGCGCAGTCTGGAAGCGGCAGCCGCGATATTGGATGGTCCTGATATCACCGGCACGCGGCGTAAGCAGCTTCTGGATATCGTGCGCCACATCGTCAACTCTCCGGCGGACAAGGGCGTTTCCACCGACGAATTGGCCGGGGTAAGCGGGCTTTCGACCACCGCGTTGCGCAAAGCGCTGTCTGATCTTGAAGCATTTGGCATTGCCAGCGATGATACCAATATCACCATCTTCGTTCATTGCGGTGTCGCTGATGCCTCGCAGGCGCGACTAGAACAGGCCGCGCGGCTCGAGGAGAATCTTGTCGCTCTGATGCGCGAAATGGCCCCCGATGCCGAGCATGCAGAGCCAATCCCATTCAGCCCTTCTGATGCCTGTAATGAACTGCGACAGCTGGGCCATGGCGAGGTGCGTCCGGATCTGGTCGAGACCCTGCTGCGCGGCATGGCACAGGATGGACGCGACATGGAGGGGGGGCGCGGCAACATCTCTTTACGCAAATCAGCACATGGTAGCATCCTTGTGCGGTTGCAGCGGTCTTGGGACGTGACAGCTCAAACCGCCGAGTTGCGCCGTCAGGGTGCACAGCGCTTGCTGACACATCTTCTGACCCTTGTGCCCAAAGGCATACGTGGCAAGGACCTTCAGGTCGAAACCACGCTGGGTGCAATGCTGTCCTCTATCACCGGCGATAGCCTTTTACGGAACGCCGTGAAGGACCCAAATCGCCTAATGGATCGCGCCTTGCTGTGGCAACATGAACAACAGATTCTGACGCTAGGCCGAGGGCTGTCCGTTTTCCGCCCCGCCATGACAATGCATCTCAGACCCAAGGGTGGTGGTTTTACTGTCAAGCACTTCGCTCCGCTTGAGGAGCACTATACCGAACAAACGATCCAGACCCATGTAATGGCTGCTTACGCGGAAAAGGGGCTGGAGAACATCGAAACAGCGCATCGGCTGGCCGACGACTATTTCGTGCTGGAACAGGACGCATTCATGCGCCGATGGATGCCTGAGCGCGGGACAGAATTTCGACGTCAGGCAACTGGGGCCACCTACAAAGCCATCGTCGAAGATCTGGGAAACCCGGTGCAGCAACAGATTGTGCGCGACGACCGCGAACAAACCAACGTGCTGGTGCTGGCAGGGCCGGGCTCGGGCAAAACGCGTGTTTTGGTCCACCGCATAGCCTATCTTCTTCGTATCAAACGTGAGGACCCGCGCGGCATTCTTGTGCTGGCTTACAACCGCCACGCGGCAGCAGAAATACGTGAACGCTTGCGTCGATTGGTTGGCGATGATGCGGCAGTTGTTACCATCTCGACAGTTCACTCGTTAGCTATGCGGCTGGTCGGCGCCAGTTTTGTGGGCGCGCAAACAACCGACACGCCTGATTTCAAGGGCCTTTTGACACAGGCTGCGGCCCTGCTGCGCGGCGATGGTTTGAGCAGGCATGAAGCCGAGGCGCTGCGTGACACGCTGATTCAGGGCTATCGCTGGATTCTGGTCGATGAATATCAGGATATCGGCCCCGATGAATACGCGCTGATTGCTGCCGTGGCAGGGCGCACTCTGGACGATCCGGATCTGCGGCTCAGTCTCTTCGCGGTGGGCGATGACGACCAGAATATTTATGCCTTTTCCGGCGCCTCGATCCGCTACATTCGTCAATTTGAGCAGGACTACAACGCAAAACCGGTTTTCCTGACTGAAAACTATCGTTCAACCGGCCACATTATAAGCACCGCCAACGCAGTGATCGCGGGGGCCGTCGCGCGAATGAAACTGGGCCATGATATCAGCGTAGATCATGCTCGGACAAAGGCTGACCCAGGTGGGCCGCTGGCCAAATTGGACCCAGTCGCGCAAGGTCGTGTGCAAATCCTGGAATGTCCCCCAGGGAATGACTCGCAGGCCATGGCCGCATTGGAGGAACTAATCCGGCTGTCTCGACTTGACCCTGATTGGACGTGGTCACGCGCCGCTATTATCTCGCGCGATTGGCGTAAGCTGATACCCGTGCGCGATTTTGCCGAAAGCTTCAGTATACCGGTTGAAATGGCAAACGAAAACATGCCCAGTCTCTGGCGCATGCGCGAGATGCAGTCGTTTGTCAAAGCCCTGCGCGAGACACCTACTGAACTATATACTCTGGAACGGCTGACCAACCTTCTCAACACCATTTCCACTTCACGCTGGACAGATCGGATTGGCGAGGGGCTGGGTCTTCTGGCACGCGAAGTGGGCGCGCGTAGCCTGCCCGTTCCCGACATCATCGAATGGTTCGCGGAATGGGCACGCGACAGTTGGGGCGAACAGCGGGGGTTGAAACTGCTGACCGCACACCGCGCAAAAGGATTGGAATTTGACGATGTGGTCATTCTGGATGGCGGATGGGAACGCCCATCGCGATCCGAGGATCAGGACGCCCCCCGCCGCCTGTTCTATGTTGCCATGACCCGTGCCCGCCGCAGCCTTGTAGTAATGAGCAACGACAATCATGAATACTTGCCAACAGGAGCACCTTCGGTTCTGACCCGTCGCGTTACGCCTGACATGGTAGCATTGCCCGGTCCCCGCCGCTTTTTTCGGGCAGCTGAGGCGAGGATGGTTGATCTGTCCTATGCTGGACGCCAGTGCCCGGGTCACGCCTCTCTCATCGCTATCCAAGAGGCCCGCGTTGGCGATACTGTAACGTTGGTAAAGGATGGCGACTTTTGGTTGCTACGCGACGAAAATGGGCGTGTGCTTGGCCGTATGTCCAAATCCTTTTCTGCACCTCCAAACACCAAATTTGAGCGCGGAGAAATCGCAGCTATCCTTTCATGGCGAAAAGAAGACTCTGGGGAAGCATTCCACCACACGCTCCGCCGCGATGCATGGGAGGTGGTTTTGCCGGAGCTCGTGTTTGTGTCCGTCAACTAGGACTTCACCCAAAAAATTTTACGTCTTCAGAGGGATCCGGCGAAGCTCAGAACTTCAACCATTCCTCACCGCCGTCACGCCATGCATTTTCATCAAGCTCTCCGAGAGCTCGCGTATGCGCCGCAATAGCTGCACTCGCCGTAGGGTCGGCTCAGGATCACTTCCGTTGCTCACGTCACGGAGGAACCGCAACCAGGCGCGCTCATTCAATGTCAGGACATCTCTCTGGTCATACATGGCTCTTACCTCCCGAAGATAGTCTTGATCGTCGTCTCTGACCGGCTGGTCGGCCGAGGATCGGTGTTGTTGGAGGCCTTGCGTATTGCTTTCAGCCAGCCAAGTTCATTCGACGTGACAGGTTCTCCGAACACCTCGACAACTGCCTCAGCTGCAGTCAGGCCGATCGACTGCTCAATTGCGAGGCGCATAAGGTAGGCAGCGTCGCATTCCAAAGCTTTCGCCAAGGCCGGGACGCGATCCAGTGCCACCTTGGAACTACCCTGTTTAATTATTGTGATCATGTTCGGGCTTACATATCCCACCTGCGCTGCGATCTCGGCCTGGCTCTTGGTTGGTTTCAGTTCCAGCACCCTGCGTTCGACATACTTGACCATCCGGGTTTCTTCATACGGTTTTTTGGTCATCGCAATCTTCTCAAAAGTGACGCAGCACGTGCTGCATGTTTTCTCTATAGCGATGATGACAATGGGAAGTTGCGACAGGAAAAAATCAATCAGAGTAAATGTTTAGCCATTTGGTAATAACCCATTCTAAGGCGGCCCATCTATCCGGGCGGAAAAACAGAAGTCTTTTTTACTGTTCCATAGACAAAGCTGGTATCGATCGAGGCTATCCCACCGATCGGATGAATTCGGTGGCGAATAAATTCCTCGTAGGCCTCGAGATCCGATACCAAAACCCGCAATTGGTAGTCCATTGCCCCGGTCAGCACATGGCATTCAAGAACGTCATCGATCATCCGAACGCGTTTCTCGAAGTTCTGAACGTCCGTTTCGTTGTGTCGCTCCAACCTGATGCGCACGAAGACGGTAATGGCCATCCCATACGCGGTAGCGTCAACGTCGGCGCTGTATCCCTTTATCACTCCGTTGGCTTCAAGGTTTTTGACCCGGCGCAAACACGGTGATGGAGACAAGTTCACCTCATCGGCAAGATCCTGGTTCGTCATGCGCCCGTCACGTTGCAGCGCTCGAATGATTTGCCTGTCCTTAGCGTCCACTTCGCCCTCATCCTTAGCAGAATCTGCCAACATTTACCCTTATGTTGGCATACTTTGAAATCATTAGCCCAAACTCAAGGCGCAAACTAGCTTCAACATGATTCAGGAGCTTGTAATGACTCGTTCAACCGGATTTGCCACCCGCGCCATTCACCACGCTTATAACCCTCTGGAAAATGACGGTGCGCTGACACCACCGCTGCATTTGACGTCCACGTTTACCTTTGAAACCGCCGAGGCTGGTGGAGAGATGTTCGCCGGCGAGCGTGAAGGTCATATCTACAGCCGCATTTCGAACCCCACATGCGACCTTCTTGAACAACGCATTGCCGCGCTTGAGGGGGCCGAGGCCGGGCTAGCTCTCTCAAGCGGCATGGGGGCGATCACGGCAGTGCTCTGGACCCTGCTGTCGCCAGGTGACGAAGTCATCGTGGACAAAACACTCTATGGCTGCACCTTCGCCTTCATGCGTCACGGTTTGGCGAAATGGGGGATTACGATCACACATGTAGACATGACAAAACCAGAGAACCTGAAAGCGGCCGTTTCTGACAAAACCCGCGTTGTCTATTTCGAAACTCCGGCCAATCCGAACATGCGCTTGGTGGACATCGCCGCAAGCGCCGCAATTGCGCATTCGGTCGGAGCAACGGTCGTCGTCGATAACACTTATGCCAGCCCGTATCTGACCCGCCCGATCGAGCGCGGCGCAGATATCGTTCTACACTCCGCTACCAAATACCTTGGCGGGCATGGCGATGTGGTTGCCGGCCTGGTTGTAGGTGCCGCCGAACAGATCGCTGAGATCCGCCTTGTCGGGATGAAGGACATGACCGGCGCGGTAATGGCCCCTTTCAACGCGATGCTGATACTGCGTGGTCTGAAGACACTGAACCTGCGTCTGGATCGTCACTGTGCATCCGCCAAGGTCGTCGCAGGTTTCCTCGAAGCACATCCTGCCGTCGGCGAGGTTTATTTCCCCGGGCTTGAGAGTTTCGCCCAGCATGATGTCGCACAGCGCCAGATGTCCCAACCCGGCGCAATGATAGCGTTTGAAATCAAGTTCGGCCTGTCTGGTGGGATTGATTTCATGAACCGTCTGAACATGATCCAGCGCGCGGTGTCCCTGGGCGACGCGGAAACCCTGATCCAGCACCCCGCATCCATGACGCATTCGACGTATACCCCGGAAGAGCGGGCCGAGCATGGGATCAGCGATGGCCTGATCCGCCTGTCCGTCGGGCTGGAGGATGTCGAGGACATCCTTGCAGACCTAGAGCAAGCTTTGCCTTACCCTGCTCGCAGCGCCGCCTAAACCCGGAGACCAACATGCACATCGATCCCACCCAACTGAAGATCGTCGAACAGCGCCTGTTGTGGTTGTCTCATTGGATGATCCACCATGCCAACCATGTCCGACCAAAGGTGGATGGGATCAAAATCGGTGGCCATCAGGCTTCGTCTGCTTCGATGGTATCGATCATGACCGCGCTCTACTTCTCGGCCCTACGCCCTGAGGACCGGGTCGCAGTCAAACCCCATGCGTCGCCAGTATTTCACGCGATGCAGTATCTCATGGGTAATCAGACCCGTGAGAAGATGGAGAATTTCCGCGGATTTGGCGGTGTGCAAAGTTATCCAAGCCGGACAAAGGATATTGATGATGTTGATTTCTCGACCGGGTCTGTGGGTTTAGGTGTCGCGATCACCTCGTTTGCCTCGATCATTCAAGACTACATCAAGGCCAAAAGCTGGGGTTCAGACGCGCCAATGGGTCGTATTGTAGCCCTGGTAGGCGACGCCGAACTGGATGAAGGCAACGTCTATGAGGCATTACAAGAAGGCTGGAAAAACGACCTACGAAACACGTGGTGGATCATCGATTACAACCGACAGTCGCTGGACGGTATCGTCCGGGAAGGACTGTTTGAACGGATCGAGAAAATCTTCGATGCATTCAGTTGGGATGTCGTGCGTGTTAAATATGGGGTTCTTCAACGCGCGGCCTTTGAAGAGCCCGGCGGCGACCGCCTGCGTGATTGGATCGACGCTTGCCCCAACCAGGATTACTCCGCTTTGACTTTCATGGGTGGTGCGAATTGGCGACAGCGCCTCATGGACGATCTGGGGGATCAGGGCGATGTGACTGCTTTGATCGAACGGCGCACGGATGCAGAGCTCGCAGCCCTTATGGAGAACCTCGGCGGCAACTGCGTCGAGACCATGGCCCAAACATTTGCCGACATCGATCATGATCGCCCAACATGTTTCCTGGCCTACACAGTCAAAGGATGGGGCACCCCCATTGCAGGCCACAAGGACAATCACGGCGGGCTGATGAACAATAGCCAGTTCGCCGCGTGGCAGTCGCATATGGGTGTGCCGAAGGGCGAAGAATGGGAGCCGCTTGCAACAGTGCAGAACCCAGAAAAGCTCAAGGATTTCCTTGCAAATACGCCTTTCTTCGCCAAAGGTCCGCGCCGCTATTTTGATGATAAGTTGGATGTGCCGCCAATCGGGATCGACACCAGTCGCGAAATCTCGACCCAGATGGCGTTTGGCAAGATCCTTGACGATCTGTCCAAAGGCAACAGCCCATTGGCCGAGCGCATAGTGACAACCTCGCCAGATGTGACAGGCACGACAAGCCTTGGTCCTTGGGTGAACAGGCGCAAGCTATTTGCCCGAGCCGAGCAAGCCGACGCCTTCATAGAACACCGGATCCCATCAACCGCAAAATGGGAATTCACGCCGGAAGGGCAGCATATCGAGCTTGGTATCGCCGAAATGAATCTCATGTTGATTCTTGGGGCGGCGGGTCTGTCGCATTCCCTGTTCGGCAAGCGACTGATCCCAATTGGCACCGTCTATGACCCCTTTGTCAGCCGCGGCCTCGATGCGCTGAATTACGCCTGTTATCAGGACGCGCGTTTCATTCTGGTTGGCACACCATCGGGAATCACTCTCGCCCCCGAAGGTGGAGCACACCAATCCGTTGGAACACCGCTCATCGGGATGAGCCAAGACGGGCTGGCGGCTTTTGAACCCGCCTTCGCCGACGAGCTGGCAGTAATCATGGAGTGGGCCTTTGACTACATGCAACGCGACGGCGAAGGGCAACCGGATGAGCGCACCTGGCTGCGCGATGAAACCGGAGGGTCCGTCTACCTGCGCCTGACCACCAACTCGATTGAACAGCCCGGAAAACGTGTTGACGACGAGTTCCGCCAAGGTGCCATTGATGGGGCCTATTGGTTACGAAAACCCGGGCCCAATTGCGAAGTTGTAGTCGCCTATCAAGGAGCAGTCGCGCCAGAGGCAATCAAAGCCGCCGGTATGATTGGTGAAGGTCGTCGCGACATTGGTGTATTGGCCGTGACATCCGCAGATCGCCTGAATGCCGGATGGACCGCCGCGCAACGAGCGCGTTCTCGCGGTAACCAAGCGGCGCGCTCCCACATCGAAACCCTGATGTCCGACCTTCCGCCACACTGCAAGCTCGTCACCGTTATCGATGGTCATCCTGCAACTCTCTCCTGGCTTGGGGCGGTGCTTGGACATCAGACTATCCCCATGGGCGTCGAGCATTTTGGTCAGACCGGAACGATCGGCGATCTATATCGCCATCACTGTATTGACGCAGACGCTATCCTGGAGAAAGTGAATGGCCTGACACATGGCAGGACCCTTCACCGTGCATAATTGGGTTGGATTTGGGCAATAATGTAGAGAGCAAACCAGCACTGAACATAGACCAAGATAACTATTGGGCCATGTAGAGAGTGCTCTTAGGTTCAATGAACCTGCCGAACCCGAACTTGGCTGGTTTGATTGGAGAAGACGCCAAGGAAACAGGGCTCCTTTGGCAAAAAATCAATAACTTGGCTCTCTGCACCGGCCTTCGGGAGGCAGGGGTCGGAGGTTCGAATCCTCTCACTCCGACCAATATCACCTAACAGACTAACAGATCTAAACGGTGCAACCGCGTCTCTACTAATGATGCGTTTGCTGTTCGGCAGTAAGTTTGGCCGAGAGCGATCTGCTCATCGCGTCCGTATCAAAAACCAAGTTTTTCAACATCCGTTCCAACCACTGCAATGCGCCCGAGGTCAGAAGAAACGTCTCGGGCACCGTCACCCATTCAGCAACCCAAACGCCACCGGATCGTTCGTGTTCATGCAGGGTCAGTTCGCCTATTTGCTCGGCGCGTTGGCGCCCAAGGCGGGCTACGGCTTCGCCGAATTCCGATGCACGTTGGTTTCGTTTGTGGGCCATCGCGGAAGACGCGCCTTGACCAGGTTCCTGAACCTCAAGGAATTCTCCGATGTCAGACGACGACAACTGATTGACGTTATGTGCAATTTTACAAAGCGTCCCGCACAGCGCACCTAAGGCAGTGATGATGTCAGCCACCCCGTCCCGCGCATTCTGCCAATGAGGCTCGACCGTATTCAGTCCAAGAGATGCGGCGATACCTTGTTTGATGCGCTGACCGGTCCCGTTTTCATAGCCACGCAAATCGCCAACAGGTCCACCAATCTGGACATTCAACCCACGTCCTGACGCATCTTTCAGCGCCTGTGAACGGCGTTCAAGTTCCGATCGCCAAACCAATAGCTTTGTGGCCAGCTGAATCGGCACTGCGAATTGCCCGTTTGTGCGACCCATCATCATTGTGTCGGGATGAGAAGAAATATGATGATCAATGGCCGCGATAACGCCATCCAGAGCGTCTTGAACAAACTCTAGCCCCAGCTTCATCTGCAAAGCCATCGCAGTATCCATAATGTCCTGCGTGGTAGCACGGAAATGCACATAGGCGGCGTATTCCGGAAGGAGGGTGCGCATCTGTTTGACCAATCCGACAATCGGGCGACCGACAAACATCATTTCCTCTTGCAGATCGGGCTTGTTAAGATCGCAGATTGACAGGGAATTTATTGCCTTCGCCGCCTCAGCTGGGATCACGTTGGCCATTGCCTGATGCTCGGCTAGCACCTGCTCCACGCGCAACCAGGTCGAGATGACTGTATGTTCCGACCAGATGGACCGCATGTCGGCGCTGGAAAAACAATCCCGGTAGATACCATAATCAAGCATCTCCAAGCCCTCCTTGTGCGATCCGGCGCTCTTTGACGATACCGCGAATTCGGAATGCCATCGCCGCTAGCCCGACCAGCAGGAACGCAAGCGCGATGGGGCGTTCCACAAAGACCAACGCCCCACCTTCGGACATCAGCAACGACTGGCGAAAGGTTTCTTCCGCGCCTTTGGCCAACACAAAAGAGATGACGAATGCGGCAACATTGAAATCAAATTTGCGCATCAGCCAACCGGCGAAACCTGCAACTGTCATGACGGTCACATCAAACATCGACCCACGTGCGGAATAGGCCGCCACAAACGAGGTCAGAAAGATCAGCGGATAAAGAACATTGGTCGGTATCTTCAGGATCAACCGCGCAACCTGCGTAGCCCCGAAATAGCCGATCAGACCGTAGGCAAGAATGCCAAGCATTCCACAGGCGAACAGTTTATAGACCAGTTCCTTATCCGTAAGGAACAGGGTCGGGCCAACCTGAATGCCGTGGATCAGGAAAACACCCAGCAGGATTGCACCGATGGTTGAACCCGGAATACCAAGCGTCAACAGAGGTGCCATTGATGGGCCGGAAACCGCGTTATTGGCGGCCTCGGGCGCGGCCACGCCTTCCAGCGCGCCCTTGCCCCACATTTCCGGGTTATTGGCGCGGCGCTTGCCTTCACCGTATGAGATGAACGCGGCAATGGCTGAACCCAGTCCAGGCAGAACACCGATGCCCGCACCGATGAACCCGCCTCGGAAAGCGTGCGGCAGGCAGGGTTTGTACTCTTCCCATGTCAGAGTGTTTCCGTCCGCCGTGCTTTCGTTCTCTTTGGTGTCACCCGTGGCTTTGCGCCGGGTTTCAAGCTGTGCAAAGACCTCACCCAGAACGAATACGCCGATCATCAGCGGCACAAGACCAATGCCGTTGGACAGCTCGAATGAGCCGAACGTATAGCGTTCTTCGCTTGAGATCGGGTCCAGTCCGACCATTGCAATCAGGATACCCATCAGCGCCGACGCCAACCCTTTGACGATGGAGTTTCCGATGACCGATCCAATCACCACAAAGGCTGCAAAATAGATGGCGAAGGTTTCCGGCGGGCCCAGTTTCAGGGCAATGGCCGCAATGAAACCGACGCCAATGACCAATAGAATGTCTCCCATCAAATCCCCGATGATCGATGAGATTGTCGCCACCTTCATTGCTTTGCCCGCCTTGCCGGCGCGTGCCAGCGGATAGCCGTCAATCTGGGTCGCCGCGCTGGCCGCAGTACCGGGCGTATTGAACAGGATCGCCGCAATCGACCCGCCATAGCGGCCGGACTTTCCGATCACATACAGAAAGGCGAGTGCAAAAATCGGCGACATGTAAAAGGTAATGGGCAACAGCATGGCAATCGCAGCCGATGCCGTGAGGCCGGGCGTGGCACCCACGATCATGCCAACAACCGCAGCAAGGACAATTGCAAACAGCAGCGTGGGGTCTGTGATAACCGAAAGAAGTGCGGGAAAGATTTCCATAGTGGATTACCCCTGAATCCAGCTCAGCAGATCGAAAACCTCGCCATAGGGAGGGTAGACGCCGAGCAGGACAAAAAAGATGAGATGGAAGATCAGCGGGCAAAGGATGACAGACACGGCCAGCCCGATCCGGCTGCGCACACCGAAAAAGTAAAGGACAAGTGGTGCGACAATGGCCGTTGGCAGTAAGTAACCGAACCAGCGGAAGGATTGTTGATAGATCAGAGCAATGATGAACAAGCCAATGATCTGCAAGGCCGCGCCATTATCTTGTGCGTGGCTCGCTCCACCCGTCGTCTGACGTGCTGCACCCACCAGCATAAAGCCCGAGAGAAACAGCAGGGCAACTGCGGCAGAGAACGGCACAATCCCGGCCCATGTATCCCCTGGAGATGCCGCAGGCACCTGCCAGGCGCCCCAGATGGCAAAAATCGAAATGAGGGCAAGCACCAGACCTTCTGCATAGGCACGCATGACGATCCTCTCTATTTTCCGTCGTTAGAATTGGGCCGGGGGATGATCCGCCGGCCCCGGGAGCTTTAGTTGGTCAGGTTTTCAACCAAGGGGGTGGCGTCTTCTTTCATCGCCGAAAGCGCCGCCTTGGCCTCCGCACCGCTCTGATAGACCGGGCCGGTCCCGCGTGAGGCGAGAAGTTCGGCGAATTCCGGCTTGGCAGCGATCTGTTCGAGCGCGGCCTCCATCGCGGCGACCACCTCTGCAGGCGTCCCTTTCGGAGCAAACACGATTACTGGCGAGGATACTGCAGCAAATGGAATACCCAGCTCCCCAAAAGCGGGCACCTCATTCATAATGCCGTCACGCTCCTGACTGTTGACCGCCAGCGCGCGCAGTTGTTCTTCAAAACCTGCCAGTTGCTGAACTCCAAGGAAGCCGAAATCAGCCTGTTCACCGATCAACGCGGCACGGGTCGGCCCGCCCCCTTTGAACGGCACATCCTGAGCTTCGATACCGTTATTGGCCAAAAAACCCATGCCGCCAACGTGATGGAAACCACCGCGGCCCGAATGAGCCCACCGCAATTGGCCGGGGTTGGCCTTAGCGGCATCGATCACATCCTGAACGGATTGAAAGGGGCTGTTGACCGGAACCATTAGCGAAGTCTGCAACTGGCCTACCTGTGCAACGAAGTCAAAGCTTTCCAATGCGTCGATATCGGTATCGCGGGTCATGGTCGACAGCAGGAACGACCCCCCCGACGTCATCATCATAGTGTACCCGTCAGGACGCGCGCCAACGACTGCATTGGCACCGTTCAAACCACCCGAACCGGGTTTATTCACAACTACCACAGGCACGTCCAGAATACCTTCGGCAGCGGCCGAGATAGCGCGCGCATAAGCATCTGTGCCGCCACCCGCCTTGTAGGGGACAACAAGGTTGATCGGGCGTTTCGGCCAATCCGCGGCAAAGCTTGCTGTAGCTGTGGCGGTGACGGCAACTGCCGCGATGGCAACACCAAGAAGAGTTCTGCGTTTCATGAGTAACCTCCCAATTTCACTTGGGATCAAATTACGCGATTTCTTCAATTGTAAAAAATGCAAAGGTGTTATCTACTCTTGCAAATTATGAAAGAGTAGAAGGATGAATATCAAAGCCCTACGCGCGTTTCGCGCTACTTTGTCCGAAGGATCCCTTGTCGCCGCCTCTGAGATCCTTCATCTCAGCCAACCTGCTGTCAGCCGTTTGATCACCGGGCTTGAGGCCGAGCTGAAATTGACGCTTTTTGATCGCGGTGGCCGCAACCTGACGCCGACGCCGGAAGGGTTGGCCTTTTACAAAGAGGCCGGCAGGATTCTGGACAATCTTGACGAAGTTCCGCGCATCGCAGCCGAGATCAAAGCGGGGCGCACCGAAACGCTCCGCATTGTGACGATGCCCCGGATTGCACAATCCCTGTCCGCGCCTGCGGTGGCACGGTTCATGCAAGAGAACCCCAGCACCAATGTAAACCTGGATGTCCGGGCAAGACGCGAGGCGGGAAAATGGCTGGCCGGGCGGGAATACGATATTGGAATTGGGGCGTTGCCCGTCGATCATCCCGGCATCGTCTCCAAACCCCTCTTCCGAGTAAAAGCGCAGGCGGTTTTGCCCGCAGGCCATCCGCTTTCATCCCGAAGTCATTTGACGGCGGACGATCTTGCCGGGGAACCCGTTATACGTCTGATGCATGGTCTGCTGTTGCGGGATCAACTGGACGACTTCTTTCGTTCCGCCGGTGTGACGCCCAGACAAACCTGCGAAGTCGCCGCCTCGCAGCTGGCTTGCGCGCTGGTGGCAGAGGGCGCGGGTATCACGATCGCGGATGAATTGGTGGCCGCTCAGGTCGCGTCCGCAAACCTTACGCTTGTTCCCGTGGCCCCAGAGCGGTGGATGACCTTTGGGCTGCTCTATCCGGTTTCCGAAACAGGGTCTAAAACTCTGCCGCTGTTCGAAAAGGCCTTGTTCGACGTCGTCAACGAATTGGCACAGCAGAGTGAGACGCTTGAACCCACCAATTAGAGCAACCTCAGGAACCGGACATTGGCGACAAAGGGTCGTCCGATATGCGAAATGCGCGGCGGTATCTTGACGGTCCGATTGCCGCGGGGTCTCAAGTAGCTCGGTCCTTTAGCGGCGCGGCAACTGAACCCAGTATGGTATCGGCATGAGCGTATGCGCGCCCACCAGCGTTCCTTTGCCTTGACTGCAAGTAGCTTTTCGCCGATCCACCAATTCTCGCATTTTCTCCGTTGTGCCATAGTTTAAGATGCGGCCCATCGCCACCACTCTGGTCCGGCAGAGAATCAGTTACTAAAGGCCCTGTACGTGAATATTGAAAACCGCATGACACTGCCGCCTCGCCATGAGTTGCGAAATGTGCGCAATCGGGGCATTACTTTCCTGGCCCTGGCGTTTCTGTTCAGCATCTTCGTTAACCTTCTGATGCTGACCGGGCCTTTGTTCATGCTGCAGGTTTACGATCGGGTCCTGGGCTCGCGCGCTGTGGAAACGCTGACAGCACTGTTTTTGCTGGTAGCCCTGCTATATGGCCTTATGGCGATGCTGGATTTTGCCCGCGGCAGAATCGTGGCTAGATTCGGTGCCCGGTTCCAGTCTGAACTGGATGAACGTGTGTTCGACGCCACCCTGCGCCGATCACTTTTTCCACAAGCACGGTCCGCTCCGGCCACGGCATTGCGCGATCTTGAGTCGATTCAGAACCTGTGTGCCTCGCCCGTTCTATTGGCGGTGATGGATATTCCGTGGACACCAGTATTTCTGGCAGCAATCTTCTTGTTTCACCCGTTGCTAGGCTGGTTGGCCGTGGCGGGCGGGAGTTTGCTTATCCTGATCGCCTTGTTGAACCAGTGGCTAACCCACAGCAAGGTGGCTTCAGCACAAAGGGCGTCGGCCCAGGCCAACGCGTTTTCCGAACACGCAAGACAAGCGGCCGAAGTGGTGCGATCGCAAGGCATGCAAGAGGACATAACCCAACGCTGGCAGCGGCAGCGCACCAATGCCCTGCGTCAGACCATTGCCGCCAGTGACTGGACAGGCAGCTTTACCTCGCTGACCAAATCACTGCGGTTGTTTTTGCAATCGGCCATGCTGGCGCTTGGCGCTTGGCTGGTGCTACGCAACGAACTGACGCCAGGGGCGATGATTGCCGGCTCTATCTTGTTGGGGCGGGCGCTGGCACCCGTTGAGCAGGCGGTTGGCCAATGGGGTATGGTTGAACGGGCCCGCACGGCCTGGAGTTCGCTTAACCGGTTTCTGGATGCGACCCCACCTGAAAAACCTCGCACCAAACTGCCTGTGCCCGAGGCCCGGCTGACCGCAAAAAGCCTAACTGTCATTCCTCCGGGTGCAGACAAGCCGACGCTGCGCAATGTCGCTTTGCGGCTAGAACCAGGTAAAGCGCTTGGCGTCATCGGTAAAAGCGGCTCGGGGAAATCGACGCTGGCCAAAGCCCTTTTGGGCCTGTGGCAACCTGCCGCCGGGGAAATACGGTTGGGTGGTGCAACACTGGATCAATATGATCCCGACGATCTGGGCCAGCATATTGGTTACCTGCCGCAGGAAGTTACTCTGTTCAACGGATCCGTGGCTGAAAACATTGCCCGCATGTCGGAAAATCCCGACCCTGACGCGGTTGTAGCCGCAGCAAAAATGGCCAACGCGCATGATCTGATCCTGTCATTGAGCAAAGGATATGACACATTTCTGGAAGGCAATGACAGCCAATTGTCGGGCGGGCAAAAGCAACGTATCGCACTGGCCCGCGCCCTTTACGGCAACCCGGTTCTGTTGATTCTGGATGAGCCGAACTCGGCCCTGGATGCCGATGGGACCGAGGCGCTGAACGCCGCTGTTCGAGGTCTGAAAGAGGCCGGAAAATCAACCATCATCATGACCCACCGCCCTCAGGCAATTTCGGAATGTGACGATCTGGCCGTTGTCGAAAACGGGCAAGTTGTGAAATCCGGCACTCGGGATGAGGTGCTGGGTGCAATGGTACAAAACGCTGGCGCCATCAAACGCGGCCTCAGTCAGGTGAAAAAAGATGCAGGATAAGACGGGTAAAGACACGCGCCCGGTGTGGCACATCACGATACCAGCCTTGGTCGGTTTTGTGGCCTTGCTGATTTTGGTTGGCGGGCTTGGCATCTGGTCCGTGCAGACCCGACTGGCCGGGGCGATCATATCGCAAGGAACCATCGAGGTTCAAAGTAGCCGACAGGTAGTGGAACATCCTGATGGTGGCGTTGTGGGCGAGATTTTCGTACGCGACGGTGACGAAGTCGCTGACGGAGATATGCTGGTCCGATTAGATGATACGTTTTTGTCTTCGGAGAGAACCATAGTTGAATCTCAGCTTTTCGAACTGTTGGCGCGTAGAGCCCGATTGGTGGCAGAACGCGACGGTGGCGATGCCCCAGCCTTGGCAGCTCTGCTTGAAGAGATTCAAAAGCAGGACGATATCGACGCTGAACTGATTGCCGGTCAGCAACGCCTGTTCGAGGCCCGTCTGGAAACACTGGACCAACAGACCCAACAATTGGGCAAACAGCGGGTTCAAATCGACAGTGAAATCGAAGGAACCGAGGCACAGCTAGTGTCCTTGCGTCGCCAGGTGGAACTGATTCAAAACGAGCTGAAGGACCAACAAGACCTGTTACAACGCGGTTTGACTCAGGCCAGCCGCGTGTCCGCCTTGCAGCGGGAAGAGGCCAGCCTGACGGGTGAGATTGGTAGGCTCGAAGCTGCTGTGGCTCGCCTGAAAGGTCAGATTTCAGCAACCGAGATTGAGATTGTCGAATTGACGGCCACGCGGCGGGAAGAGGCTATTACCGAACTGCGGGACGTTCAGACGCAGATCGCTGAGTTGGCTGAGCGACGTCTTTCTCTGGAAGAACGGCTATCAAGGTTGGACATTCGCGCACCCGTTGCAGGTACGGTCTATGGCAGTCAGGTTTTCGCCCTGCAATCGGTGATTCAACCAGCCGAGCCTATGATGTATATTGTACCCCAAGACACGCCGTTGCTGGTGGCAGCGCGCGTTGATGCGATCCACGTAGATCAATTGCATATTGGGCAACCAGTGGCGTTACGGTTCACGGCTTTCAATCAACGAGAGACGCCTGAGATTGACGGGCGGGTAGTCACCGTCTCGGCGGATACATTCACTGATGACGTAACTGGTCAGACATTCTACCGCGCCGAGGTCGCCCCCGAAGACAATCAGATCGAGCGGTTGAATGGGCAAGCCCTGTTACCGGGCATGCCGGTGGAAACCATGATCAAGACCGACGAAAGAACCCCTTTGTCCTATATGGTCAAACCCATGGCCGACTATTTCAACCGGGCTTTCCGTGAATAATGGGCTGCGGTTTCAGACCGGTTCGAGGTTGCCCAGAAGGATCGAGGTCATATCGGTGCTAATCACATTGTCGACCACAGTGACATCGACACCGGTTTCATAACTGACATTGTTCTCGGTAATCCCGGACAGGTCTGCGTCATCATCAAGGAAAACCCATTCCGCTTCATGCGCGGTGGGCAGACCTACGGCTATTTGCAAGATGGCCAGCGCATCCAACGCATTGACCATTCCGTCCTGTGTAATATCGGCCGCGATCAGGTTCTCGGGCGTGGCCGGACCCCAGGTCGGGTCTAACCCGACCGACATGCGCAAGACCTGCAACGCATCCAGCGCCGTGATCTCATAGCTGGCCGTCGAATAGGTCTTGATGATATCCAACTCCCCCTCGAATGTGCCTGACGGCAAATCCAGATCGAACCGCCCCTCGCCATCCGCTCTGAAGCTGATGGTTCCGCCGCCATCCGGTGTAAATCGAATCTCAGCGTCCGACAGGCCAGGATTCGCGGTTTCGGAGTTGACAGTCACAGTGCCCTGCACCCCATCCGAGCTGCCAGGATCCAACCCACCAAAATCGCCAAAATCGACAGGGATATGATCCGGCCCGCCAAAGCCCGCACCAAAGACTTCGGCGCTGGTCAGGGGCCCTCCGGTTGAAGAGTTGATCACGATGACCTCATCGAGAAATTCAATCTGCGCCCCCTGCGCCGTGGCTGTGAACATCAGTTGCCCTGGAGTGCGCAGCAGCGGATAGTCGAATAAATCCAACCGGTCGGTTCCGGCCTGAAAACCGTTAATTGTTGTGGGGTCACTGCCGTATTGCATAACAAAGATATCCGCGCCGGCACCCCCATGCATGGTTGTTGCGCCGATACCTGCGATCAGAATGTCGTCACCTGCGCCACCCATCAGGGTTGTTTCGAGGATACTGCCGCTGAGCATGTCATTCTGCGCAGTTCCCGTCACCGTACCAAAGCCATCGCGCACGATGCCCAAATCCGCAATCGAAACGCTGAGTTGCGTCAAGCCTTCATCCTGTTGCGCGCCGACAAGAATCTGAAGCTCGTCCCCGACATGGGCAACACTCAATGTTTCGACATTCTGCAACCCGCTATGAATAGTGTCGGCAAAGCTGTCCTGATGCACCAATTGCCCGCCAGGTGTCAGCGTGAAAAGGGAAACGCCATCATCGCCGCCACCAGCAACAATAAACACATGCCCGTCAGCCTCGATCACGGCCAAATCCTGAACCGTTTCGAACCGTGTATGCAAGGAATCCAAAACATGATCCGTGGGGATCAATCGCCCGTCACCCGCTAACTCCATAACGCTCAGCGAGTTGCTGCCTGCCCCTGCCACAATGACCCAGGATTGGCCATAGGCTTGCACCACTTCGACCGCCGTCGGTGAAGTAATCCCTAAAGTCGCTAGCGCGTCGCTGTTGTCGACCACTGTCAAAGCACCGGTGTTTTGATCGACATTGTAGGTGCTGATCGTGCCGGTGGTCGCGTCGGCTGCAATCACGAAATGATCCGCCCCGGCTTGCAGAACTTGCATCGAATCAGCCTGCCCCGCGATCGACGCCGACAGGCTCAATGTGCCGTCCCCGTTCACGGTATAGGTTGCAATCTGCCCTGTCGATTCGTGCGCGATGGTCAGGATATCGCCGAACTGCACTAGGGCCGAGATATCTCCGCCGCCGGTCAGTGTCCCCGTTTCCTGAAGCGGGCCTACGGTTCCATCTGGGTTCAGGTCATACCCGATCAATCCAGTCGCCGTACGTACATCCAGAACAAGCTGATCGTCTCCGGCCAGCGTTACAGGAATACCGATATCGCCAACCTGAAACGTTATCGTTCCACTAAAATATTCGGTGTCTTGCAATTGCGGCAGCGCACCTTCGACCAGCTTCCAAACCGCGATACCGCCGCCCGGACCGGTCACGCTGTACAGGTACGTGACGTCATTAAGCGTTTTTAAAGCCGTATGGCCGATACCTGAATCGAGCGCTGCGCTCCCCGTTGCAACCACTCCTTCGAACTGAAGCATCATATCCAATCACCCCACGCCACACCCGGCACCGATTACAGGATGATCCGATGCCCAGTCCGAAACCAAAGCTGGAATGTGGAGAAAACGAGGAGTTCGGCTTCAGTTTAACTCAATTTTTTCTGGTCCGACCGCATGAGTCACCGAAGAGAAAGACAGATGAACAAAACCTGGATTCTTCGAGCGGATGCGGAAACCACATGTGAGGGCAAGATGACCAAAGAACCTGAATCCAAGATCAACCCGGCCGATGCTCAGCCTGATACCGAACGCAAGCGACACATCCGCCAGTGGATTGACGGCAAGATGCGCCGTTGGGCCGGACGTGGCATTGTTGGCGGGCTCGGGTCAACGATCCTCGCGCTGCCCGCCCTGGCGCAGGCCACAATCGAAGAGCTTTATGCATTCCAATTCGCGGAAACGATTCCTGGCGTAAGATCCGTCAAGCTGTTGGACAATGGCGACGTTCTTTTGAAATTGGCCGATGGTCGCAAGATGGTTGTCGCCGCCGAAAACGTACAGGTGCTTGATAGTGGCGCAATCATGATCGCCGAAGACGCCGTGTCCGAGATTGCCCAGTTCAGCCTGGCAGAGGCCGGAGGCGCTGCAGCGGCAGGAGGTCTTAGCGGCGCAACCGCGGCGCTGGGTGGTCTTGGTTTGGCGGGTGCTGCAGCCGCTGCCGGGGGTGGCGGCGGCGGTGGCGGAGACGACGATACCGCGCCGTCACCCGCACCTGCGCCTGCACCGACACCCAGCTATCCGGTTCTCAACTTGGCAAGTTCGCAGGGCGATATGCTAAGCACGGCACGCACTGGACTGACTGCACCAGAGGGTACTGAAACTGTCGAAGTGACAATCGGATCGCTCACCAAAACCGTAACCCCCGAAGATGACGGAAGCTGGAGCCTTTCGCTGACTCCTGCCGAGGCCGCAACCTTGCCACAGGGCGTGCAAACCGTAACGGTCCGCAATCTCGACGCCGAGGGCGCGGAATTGTCAGCAGAAACAGTGACATTTGCCGTGGATACCATCCCACCGACCCTGACCATTACAGGGTTTTCGGACGGGGCGGTGATGAATGCCTCGGAACAGACCACTGATCTCAACGTAGTCGGGACAACGAACGCCCAGGATGGGCAAACCGTAGTCGTCACGATCAACGGACAACCCTTCACCGGTACTGTTGCTGGCGGACAATGGAGCGTATCGGTCCCTGCCGCCAATCTGGCGACCCTGCCGGACGGTGCCACATTTGCGGTCACCGCAGATGTCAACGATCAGGCAGGTAACTCGGCAACACAAGCCGATGCCAGCTTTGATACAGACTTTACCGCTCCGACGATTACTCTGGACCCTGTTGCCGGCGGGTCTATCGAATTGATCGATGTCAGCGCCGACCTGACCCTGACAGGGTCAACCACAGCTGTCGACGGTCAGACGGTTTCCGTCACATTTGACGGTCAAACATATTCAACCACGGCCACGGGTGGCGCATGGAGCGTAACAGTCCCAAGCGCCGATCTGACCGGGCTATCGACGGGTGTTCCGGCAACCGTCAATGTCACGGTCAGCGATGCCGCCGGCAACATTTCGGTCCCGGCTTCGGCTTCTGTTCCTGTTGATTTGACGGGCCCGTCTATCTCCGTTTCTCCGCTATCCGTTGGCGGGGTTCTCAACGCGGTCGAGGTTGGGTCCGATCTGACAATCTCGGGATCGACGGCCAATGTTGAAGACGGCCAGCAGGTCACCGTTACCTTGAACGGCCAAACCTATACAGACACGGTCTCGGGCGGGAGTTGGAGCGTGACAGTTCCGGCCGCTGACCTGGCATCCCTGGCTGACGGAGGAAGCTTTGCGGTGACTGCTGACGTTTCCGATACCGATGGGCTGGCAGCACCTCAAGCCAGTGTACCTCTTGCCAAAGATGCAACCGCCCCGACCCTGTCCATTGACAGTTTTTCGGATGGCGCTGTTCTGAACGCAACCGAGCAGGGAACAGACTTGACCATCAACGGTTCGACCACGGCCGAAGATGGTCAGCTCGTGACGGTTTCGATGAACGGTCAGACCTATACCGGGGCGGCCTCGGGTGGCGCATGGTCTGTCACTGTTCCTGCGGCGGATCTTGCCGCCTTGTCTGACGGTGTCACCATTCCGGTCACGGCAGACGTGTCCGACACGGCGGGAAATCCGGCGATCCAGGCCAGCAACAGCTTTGATACAGACTTTACCGCCCCTTCGATCAGCGTCACAGGCCTGTCGGATGGCGCCGTCATGAATGCCGTGGAACAAGGCACAGACCTGACTGTCAGCGGTACCTCTGACGCCGCAGACGGCACGGTTGTCACGGTCGAAATCGCCCGACCCGACGGAACCGTGGATGTCACGGGCACCGCTACGGTCAATAGCGGCAGTTGGAGCTATACAGCCTCGGCTGCAGATCTTAGCGCATTGCAGGATGGCGTATCATATGATGTCGATGCTTCGGTAACCGACGCGGCAGGCAACAGCGCGCAGGACACCACAAGCTTTGCCACTGATTTCACTGTTCCGACAGTGACTCTCGACCCCTTGCCGGTTGGAACCGAATTGGACGTGACCGAGCAAGGCAGCGACCTCACGATCTCGGGCACGACCAGTGCCGAGGATGGGCAAACCGTTTCCGTCAGCCTGAATGGCCAAACGTATACCGGTACCGCGTCGGGTGGTTTCTGGTTTGCAACCGTTCCTTCCGCTGATCTGGCGGCCCTTGCAGACAGTACGGGCTATCCGATTTCAGCCAGTGTAGCCGATCAGGCCGGAAACCCGGCCACCTCGGCGACCATCACATTGACCACTGACCTTCGGCCCGTATTGACCATAAACCCTGTCGGTTCAAACGGCGCTGTGTCGTTGGCCGACGCGCAGGCGTCAGGTGTAACCGTATCGGGCACATCTGCCGGACTAAGTGCAGGTCAGGCGGTGGACGTCACCCTGAACGGCAGCCCCGTCGGTTCTGCGACGGTCGCCGCAGATGGAAGCTGGTCTCTAGCTGTTCCTGCCTCGAATTTCTCGGGGATTAACGCAGGTGACGACCTTGATTTTGCAGCGGACGCAACTGTTTCCGGTGGTCCTTATCCCCTAACCGCAAACGATGACAATACGGCCCATGAACCAGCCGCTTACGTCATTACACAGGCCGGAATCAGCGGGAACACCGTGACATTCGAGATCTATGCAGATGCTGATCGGGATATCTCAAGCGGTCTTGCAATGACGGCAGAACTGGGCTTTGACCCATCCGTCGTAACCTTCGACACTGGGTCGGATGTTGGCAACGGGGCATTCGATTTCTTCGTGTCCAACCCGATCGGAGGGAACGTGATCCGCTTTGCCGGTGCAGCAACCACCTTCACGGATCTGAACCAGCCTCTGGTTACATTCGAGATGACCGTTGTTGACCCAAATCAGCCCATCGAGTTGACGATCACGACCCCGGATGGTGGTCCAAGCGTTTACCAGATTGGCACCAGCGGCGACGACACCTTGGTAGCCTCTGATTTGGATAATTTTATCCGCGGTCAAGACGGTGATGATGCGATTGACGTTTCGGACGCTGGGCGCGACGTCATCCTATTCGAAGCTGATCCAGCCGCAAACGGCGTCGATACAGTGACAGGCTTTTCAATTGGAACCGCGACCGAAGTGTCTGATGCTGTGATGTTCAGCGGCCTAAGCTTCGGAACACTTCGCGGAGATGGCTCCGATGTCGAGACACTGGCCGTCGGTGACGCCATCGGCGCAGATACCGGGGTCGTCGGTCTGACTACGGTATTGGGCGACCTGTCTGAGAACACGATCGAAACTGCAGTTGAAAGCCTGACCGGGATTCAAACTGGCGACGAGATTTACGTGATGGCGACGGATGGGACCGACAGTGTGCTGGTCAAAGTCGACTATACCGCCCCGAACTCTGCAACGGTTGAAACCGTGGCGCAATTCTCCGGATTGGATGACCTAAGCGGTCTGAGTGCGGACAACATCCTGCACACCGACCCCACCGGGGCCACAGCCTGAACAGAAATTCGGCTGCCGCCGTTTCTGGCGGCGGTCACTCAAATCACGGGGTAAAAATGGCGCAGAATGGCCTGGTTCCAGTCACCTTTTCCCGGCATGGGCGGCGTTACTGGACACGTTTCATGTCTTACCAATTCGCGGCCAATCGCGCTGAATGCGCAATTGTCTTTCAAGAAGCTCAACAAGCGGCCGCCACTTTTCCCATTTTGTTCAAGAAAACAGCCAGAGGTTATGAGCCAACCGGTATATTGTCCGTTCTCAAAGATAGGCCTACTCCATTTGTATCGCAGGCGGGCCGGTGGCTTGCCGCCTATGTGCCCTCTGCTTTACGTTGCTATCCTTTTCAGGCCGCACCCACCTGTCGCAAAAAGGCAGATCAGGCACCTCTGTTTCAATTAAATGTGGATGAATCCTCTGGGTTGCTAAGCGACGACCCAAAGGACGAAGCATTTTTTGACAATACCGGAGCCGTTTCACCTGCTTTGTGTGAGGTGAAAATCTTTCTTCAAGCCCGCGCTGCGGCCTGTGAGGCAACCCTGGCCCTGTGTCAGATCATCGATAGTCTTGGGTTGTTCGAATTAATTGCGTCACATGATGGGATACCCCTGCCGCCGGACAAGTTTGGGGTGTCAGTCCAGCGGCTCAAGACTTTGTCGCAGGTTGAAAAGCTGAAACTGGTCGATTCGGGTGCTCTTTTCTTGATCCACGCGCATCAGATTTCACTGTCACATTGCGGGTGGTTATCCCGGGCTCATCAACAGCTTGCACAGCAAAACCCGCAAGAAAAATACACGGAAAATTCAGATGTTTCCGGTTTCCTCTATGCCATGGCCAACGCTCAGAATGACGACTTTCTTGGAACCAGTGGGGTGTGAAACACCTATGCCAATACATGATCGCAAAGTAAAATTTGCAGCTTTAATCTGTCTCGCCGCGTTGTCTTCGGCTTGCACGCCCGCACCCGAACTGACGGGGGTTGAAATGTCGCTTTCCCGTGGCTCAGTGGGCGCGGGCGCGAACGCTCCTTCACCGCGGCTTGCGCAAAGTGCATTTGGTCAAAAGGTCCGGGTCGCTGTCGAATCCAACCCCGACTTGGCGCAGAGCGCAACTCGACTTGAAGTCGCTGCTGCCAATGAGGACGCCGCCAAAGGGGCGTTCTTACCGCAAGTGTCCATCGGCGTAAACGCACGATCCGAGCGCATTGAATCGGATATTGCTGACGTTACCCCCTATTTGCGAATTTCGCAGCTAGTCTATGACGGCGGCGCGGCCTCGAATGACCTGGCTGCCGCAAAAGCCCGCGTGCTTCAAAGCCGGGGCGACCAGTTGCAAACCGCAGCGGCAATCGCGCTTTCGGCAATCGAGGCCTATGTTGTGGTTCTTGACAGGCGGAAAATCCTGGGCATATCGGAACAGAACGTGTCGGCTCACGAAGAAATGCTTCGCCAAATAGCCGAGCGAACCGCGCAGGGTGTAGGTTCAAATGCGGATGTTCTGGCGGCCCGCTCTCGCATGGCTGACGCGCAGACAAGATTGGCGGATGCTGAGGCCAGACTAGATCGTGCGGATGCTCAGTTTCGCGAATTTTTCGGCTCTGCCCCCGGGGTATTGCCCCCTCCGGTTGCGGCCCCAAAACTGTCGAGAACTGATGCTCAGATCGTGATGGACAGCCCACAGGTTCGGCGGGCGGATGCAGCGCTGCTATCCGCAAAGGCCGAGCAGGCTGCTGCTCAATCCCGGCGCCAGCCTGGCGTTCAGGTTGCAGCCTTTGCTGATCGGGATGATAGGAATGACGCGAATTTCGGCGTCGACCTGTCATTCAATTACGAGATCGACAGCACAGGACAGCGCCGCGCTGCAATTGCGGCGGCAGAGGCACAGGTCAAAGAGGCTGAATTCACACGAGAATCTGTAATCCGGGACATACGGCGAGAGTTGGAATTTGTTCGCTCGGATCAGCAAGCTGGCGCAGTGCGGCTGCAGGCCGCCCGCATCGCAGTGCAGGCCAACGCCGACAGTGTCTCAGCAGCACGCGAGCAATTCACAATAGGACGGCGCAGTCTGATCGAAATCCTGGACGCGCAACGAGATTATGTGAACGCTCAGGAAAGATTGATCCTGGCTGAGCAGAATTTTTTCCTGACCAACTATGCCGCGCTCAGCCTCACTGGTGACATTCTGGACCTTCTGGGGATTTCATCGGCCAAGTGGGGTGAGGGTCTATGACACAACTGCTGCCAATTTCACGAGACCCCGAGCTTACGCCTTTGGAAAAATGCCTGTTGCACGTCGCGGCTCAATTGGATCGGCCGATGACAAGCGCCACTTTGTATGCCGCGCAATCAGGAACGACCGGGGAACTTACCCTCCGTGACGCTATCGAAGTGGCACAAAGGGCTGGTTTGCAGGCCGGATACGGCAAACGAAAGCTGCGGGATTTCGATACCCAACTGGCACCAGCGCTTTTGCTGTTGCAAGACAATAAAGCCGTTGTTTACCACGGTCGTTCGCCCGATGGGCATCTTTTGATTTTCGACCCTGAGCTTGGGGCTGATATCGGTGAAGTGTCAGAAGATAAGTTGAGGCACATTTACACCGGATATGCCCTTCTGTTTCGCCGCAATTATCGCGACGAAGTATCAAACAGCGATTCCTCATATTCCGGGCACTGGTTCTGGTCGGCAATGGCCGCAAACCGATGGTCTTACACACAGGTTATTCTGGCGGCAGCGCTCGCCAATCTGCTTGGCCTTTCAACGTCGATCTTCATCATGGTGGTTTATGACCGCGTTCTACCCAACGAAGCGACTGAATCCCTGATTGCGCTGACCGCTGGCGTCGGCCTCGCACTAGGCTTCGATTTCATCCTAAAGCTGTTGCGCGCCGGGTTCATTGATCGCGCCGGGCAAAAGGCCGACATGCTGATGGGGCGTCGTGTGTTTGATCAGGTTCTGAACATCCGAATGAAATCGCGTACAGGCTCGACTGGCGCCATGGCCAGCACAGTTCGTGAGTTCGAAACTCTACGCGAGTTCTTTACTTCGGCCACGCTGGTTGCGCTGGTTGATCTGCCGTTTATCGCGCTGTTCATCTTTGTCATCCATCTGGTGGGTGGACCGCTGGCGCTTATCCCGGCCCTCGCGGTTCCAATTGTGTTGCTTGCGGGAATTGCCGTTCAACCAGTGTTGGCACGCCTGGCAGAGAAAAGCTTTTCAGACGGGCAATCCAAGCAATCCGTTCTGGTGGAAACGGTTTCAGGGCTTGAGACCATCAAAACCACCGCAGCGGCCAGGCAAATGCGAACCCGTTGGGAAAATGCGATAGAACGACAATCGTCACACGGCGCGCGAAGCCGAACGGTGACGCAGTTTGCCCTGAATCTGACCGGTTTCACCCAACAGGCTGCACAGGTATTGATCGTTTTCTATGGCGTGTTTCTGATCACCGACGGTCAGGCCAGCATGGGGGCGTTGGTTGCCTCGGTCATGCTAACGGGGCGCGCTTTGGCCCCGTTGGGACAGCTTGCCCAAACCTTGACCCGCGTCAACCAGGCCCGAAGCGCTTACCGCAGTTTGGATGCCTTGATGCAGGCCGAAAGCGAAAGGCCACAAGGACGCAATTGGGTAAGCCGAAACGGCTTCGAAGGCCGGATCTGCTTCAAGGATGTTCACTTCGCCTATCCCGATCAGACCGAGGACACTTTGGCCGGCGTGTCATTTTCAATTGAACCGGGTGAGAAGGTCGCGATTTTGGGGCCAATCGGCTCGGGTAAAAGTACAGTGGCCCGGCTGTTGCTTGGACTTTACCAGCCGCGCTCGGGGTCGGTTCTGCTGGACGGGGCAGATATCCGGCAGATCGACCCTGGTGATCTGCGTCGAAACGTTGGCTCGATCCTACAGGATATCTGGCTGTTTTCTGGCACGGTACGCGAGAACATAAACAGCGGCACCGTCAGGCCACGCGATCAGGACTTGATCCATGCTGGGAAGGTGGCCGGGGTCGAAGATTTTATTGCTCATACCCCCAATGGATACGACCTGAAACTGGCGGAACGGGGCGAAGGTTTGTCCGGCGGTCAGCGGCAAGCCATTGCTTTGGCCAGGGCACTGGTCGGACGACCTCCGGTCCTGTTGCTGGATGAACCGACCAGCGCGATGGATGTAAAAACCGAGGCCGAAGTGATCCGTCGCCTGAAACAGGCAACGCAGGACACAACGATGGTCATCGTCACGCATCGCACCAGCCTTCTGGAGCTGGTGGATCGGGTCATTGTGATCGAAGGCGGGCGCGTGGGCGCAGACGGCCCGAAAAGCTTGCTGGCCCAACACGTCCGCAAAACACGGAGGCACCTGAATGTCGCGGCATCCTGATCTGGCCACACTCGCGCGTGAAATACGTGGACGCTCACCTCTACGTGGATCTCTGCTTTTGTTGGTGATTACGTCCTGTCTCATCGTGCTTGGACTGTGGGCGCATCTCACCGTATTGGACGACGTGACGCGCGTTGACGGTCGGATCGTGCCTTCGGCTGACATTCAGGTGATCGAAGCCACTGAACCCGGCGTATTGCAATCCCTGAAAATTCGGGAAGGGCAAGTGGTTGAAAAAGGAACGCTGCTGATGGAGTTCGAAACCACCCAGATCGACAGTCAGCTAAACCAGGAACAACAGCGTGCATTCGGGCTGATGGCGCGCACCCAACGTTTGCAGGCAGAAATTGACGGGACCGAACTGAGGTTTTCGCCGAACCTGATCAAAGGGTCCCCCGAGGTCGTGCATTCGGAAACCGCGCTGTATCAGGGGCGCCAATCCGAATTGCGTGCTGAAATCGCAATTCTTGAAAGGCAGCGCCAGCAACGCCAACAGGAATACGAGGAAGGGCTGGTGGATCGTGTGACAGCAGATCAGACGCTTAAGTTGCTGGCCGAAGAACGCTCGATGATGCAGCCATTGGTGGAAAAGAAAATGGAGCCAGCCACAACGCTTTTAACGCTCCGCCGTGGTGAGGCCGAATGGGAAGGCCGCAGAACGCGGGCCGTGGCCGCGACCAACAGGCTGAAAACTGGTCTAGACGAAATAGAAGACCGCATCCGTGCAACGCGCAGCCGGTTTCGCAGCGCCGCGCTGACTGATCTGGCGTTGGCGACCACAGAGCTTGCGGCGTTGCAGCCCATTCTGCCAGCACTGCGCAACCGGGCCGATAGAGCACAGGTGCGATCGCCAGTTCGGGGTATCGTGAACCGGGTGCATCGCAGCACAATTGGGGGATTGGCCCGCAGTGGAGAGGAATTGATTGAAATTGTGCCCTTGAACGACACCTTGCTTGTCGAAGCCTATGTGCGGCCAGAAGACATTGCCTTTCTTCACTCAGGGCAGCCGGTCAAGGTCAAGATCACAGCCTATGACTTTGCCCGTTATGGGGCTTTGAACGGTCAAATCACGCGCATCGGTGCAGACACGATCACGCGGTCCGAACGCAATGACGAAGAAGTTTTTGTCGTAGAAATTGAGACCAGCAACTCGATGCTGGATGCCAATGGTCTGGCCGTTGAAATCATCCCCGGCATGATTGCCGAGGTTGACATTCTGTCGGGCAAAAAGACGGTGCTGGAATACCTTCTGCAACCTGTGGTCAAAGTCAAAGACAGGGCACTGCGCGAATAGGTCAAAACGGGTTAAGCCCGGTTGTAGGTCCACGTTACTGACCAGATCCTACAGAAGGGGCGGCTGTCAGGACACCGGTTGTTTGAACTGCTTATCAAACAATTTCCGGAACACCCCATCGTTCCCGACCAGAGTTTCCAAGTTGCCTTCCTCAATAACCTCACCGTCCTGAATGACAATGATCTTGTCCGCTTCCAACACGGTAGACAGCCTGTGGGCGATGACAATCGTTGTGACATTCTCGGTCAGCTTGTCCAGCGCGGTTTTCACAAGGGTTTCAGATTCTGCATCAAGGGCACTGGTGGCTTCGTCCAGCAACAAGATTTCAGACTTTCGCAGAATTGCTCGTGCAATGGCCAACCTCTGTTTTTGCCCGCCAGACAAAAACGCGCCATTCTCACCCACTTGCGTGTCATAGCCGAATTGCATCTTGCTGATAAATTCATGTGCATGGGCGGCCCGCGCGGCTTCGGTCACCTCTTCGTCGGTTGCCTCGGGACGCGCAAATCTGAGGTTCTCCATAATCGAAGCGGAAAACAGGAACGTTTCCTGACCAACATACGAGATCTTTTGGCGCAATGAGGCAAAGCTTGCCCCCTGTAGATCCTGCCCGTCTATTTCAACCGTTCCGCTATCAGGATCATAAAAACGCATGATCAGGCCAAAGATAGTAGATTTTCCGCCACCGGACTGACCAACAAGAGCCGTTGTCTTTCCAGCCTCAAATGTCACGTTCATATCCGAAATGACATTGGGGTTTCCCTTGTACCCAAAACTGAGATCCCTTAGCCGAATTTCACCCGGTCCAGATTCCAGCGGTTTGGCATCGGGGCTTTCCCGCATGGGCTCTTCTTCGTCCAGCAAATCAAACATCAGACCGATCGGAACCAGTGCCGTTTCAATGACAACTCGCATTTTCGACAAACGTTTCGCGGGCTCGTATGCCATCAACAGCGCCGTGATGAACGACATCAGCTGACCTGCGGTGGTTGGGCCGCTTCCTGCGATACCTATGGTGCTGATCACAAGAACCCCAGCTATGGCAAGGCCCGCCAGAAATTCCATCAGCGGGCTGGCTACCGATTGCAGTTTCGAAATCGAGTTCGCCCGTTTTTCAACCGATCTGATCGCCCCATTCATCCGTCCGACCATATGATCTTCGAGAGCAAAGACCTTGATGATCGTTATGCCACCGGAGGTTTCCTGAAGAACCTTGATGATCTCGGACAGGGCCGCCATCTCAGACTGCATGATCGAGCGAACGCGCTTGAGCAGGAAACGAACACTCACCAAGGCAACCGGGCCCACGACAAAGAACAGCACTGACAATAAAGGCTGCTGATAGACCATTACGAAAACCAGACCGATCAATGTCAGTAAGTCTCGCACAAAGCTTGTGACAACGACGTTGACCAGCCGTCTGGCCGCCTGAGCCCCCTGCGTCACGCGCATCAAAAGGCCCGAGGATTCGTTTCTGGAGAAAAAGCCCACACCGCGCTTGATCAGCTTGGCATAAAGACGTTCTTGTTGAACGGCAATGATGCGGTTTCCAGCCCGCGCCAAGAACACTGCCTGTACGTAAGATGCAGCCGCCTTGCCGAAAAACAGCGCAATTACAGCCCCGGCAACCAGAAAGACCTGCGAGCGCATCTCAGGCTCGGTCATGGTGTTGACGATGTTTTCCATCATCCACGCGGTACCGGCAGTGGTTGCAGCAACCACAACCATGGCCATCATCGCGATCCCATACAACCAGCCCTGGCTGCGCAGGCTTTCGCCCAGCAAACGGCCGATATGACCGGATTGCCATTTGGCCAAGGTTTTTTTGATCATTCTACTCTCCAAAACCCTTAGCTGTTCCGATACCCGGCAGCGTCATGGTCTTAACCCGCATTGCACCGGCAACCCCCGGACAGGATGGTGTTAGTTATGCGCGACTGCGCCAAGAATCCATAGCCCGCGCGCAGATAATAAAAGCGATGTGTTCCAGCTGACATCAGGTTTAGGATTTTGTCTTATTTTTTGTGTAACGAAGTGGTTTTGCTAAATTATTCACAACATGAGCTCTAGTATAAGACCGCCTTCCAGCTATTGATAGGCGCTTTACCGCCACTCGACGTCCCCCAGAAAAATGTAACCTGCGCCATAGATGGTCTTGATCAGGCGCGGGTTTTTCGGATCTTCGCCCAGCTTGGTGCGCAACCGAGAGATGCGCACATCCATTGCCCGGTCAAAGCTGTCGCCAGCCGCACCGCCCAGTGCCTCTTGCATCTGAGATCGGCTGATCAGGCGTTTCGGGCTGTCCAAAAACAATCGCAAAACTTCCCCCTCCGCATGGCTGAACGGTGTCTCTGCGCCACTGGCATCGATCAGGACATAGCGGTCAAAATACGCAGTCCAACCATTGAACATCGCCACATCCGACTGCGAGGTCTGCTGGCGAGGGGACCGCAATCTGGCCCGAATGCGGGCTACAACCTCGGCCGGGTCGAACGGCTTGGTAATGTAATCATCCGCCCCAAGCTCTAGCCCGGTCACACGATCTTGCACCTGCGCCCGACCTGAGATGATGATCACCGCTGCCCCCTGTTCCAGTGCCAGCCGATGCACCAACGCCAATCCGTCCGTATCGGGTAGGGACAGATCAACCAGGCACACATCCGGCGTCACACGTTTCAGCGCAGCCTCGAATTCCCGCGCCCGGGCAAAGCTTTGGGTGCGGAATCCGGCCTCTTCCAGCGCGTCGGTCAGAACACGTCGGATTTCGGGTTCATCATCGACGATGGTGACCAGCGGTTGAGTCATCAGGTGCCCTCGGTTCGGATCAGGGCGGACAGCTGTGCCCGCGTAAACGGTTTGCTCAGGACCGGCGCCAGTGTCAGCGCCTGCCGGTGCAGCGGGTCAGAATAGGGCAACGAGGTCATCAAAATACACGCCAAGCCTGGTTTCAACTGCGCCAACAGGTCAAGACCCGTCCCCTGCCCTTCCAGTCGGATGTCTGACAGTACCAGCGCGATATCGTCAATATCCGCCGTCAAAGCCAGGGCTTCATCGACCGAGGTTGCCTCGATCACCGAACATCCAAGATCGACCAGCATATCGCGGAACTGCCCGCGCAGATCATCATTGTCTTCGACAAGCAGGACCAGCCCATCCTGCACCGGCGGGGCTGGACGATAGGGCAAACGCATGGCCACCGCTGCCCCCGAAGGCGTGTTGCGCAGGTTCAGGTCTCCGCCTGCCAGTTTTACAGTATCATAGACCATCGGCAGACCCAGCCCCGATCCTTTGCTGCCCTTGGTCGTAAAGAAAGGGTTCAGGGCTTTCTCCAAACCTTCCTCGGAAAAACCCGGTCCGGTGTCGGTGACCGCAATCTCAATCCAGATCTCTCCGATCTTATGCGCGCTGATCGTCACCTGACCAAATCCACCACAGGCATCGCGCGCGTTCAGAACAAGGTTCAACAACGCGTCCTGCACCATGCCCGGGTCCAGCATCAGCGCCTCATCCGGCAGAGTGTTGACTACCGACAGGCCGACGCCGCGCGGCAGGGATGGCGAGGCGAGGATGCGTAAGTCTTCCAACAAGCCGCGCATGTCGGTTGCTTTTGGTTGAAATGTTCGGTTGCCGGTCATATCCGCGATCCGGTTCAGCAATTGCCCGCCCCTCAGTGCGGTTTGCTGGGTTGCGGCCACAAGCTCTCGCGCGGCTTCGGACAAATCCATCTTTTCCAACCGGGACTGCATACCCAGAATGATGGTCAACAGGTTCGAGAAATCATGCGCCAACCCACTGGTCATCTGCGCCGCCATGGCCCGGCGACGTGTCTGTTGCAGGGCCACACGCGCCTGCGTTTCCTCGGTAATATCGACAGACATCACATAGACGCCCCCCTCACCATCTGGTGAAAACGACACGCGGATGCGGCGGGAATCCTGATCCTCTGTGAACTCGAACACCGACGTTTCACCGCCATAGGCTTTGAGCAGGTAAGGTTCCACACGGGTAAAGGCCGCAGCACCCAACGCGTCAGATATGTGCATATCCAGAATTTCAGAAGGTCGGCTCGGCATGACCGAGCTGAGCCGTCGGTTGGAGTAATCATACCGCCCGTCTGGATTCAGGTGGGCAATATGGGCCGGCATCATCTCGGTCGTCATGCGTGTGCGGGCTTCGATCTCGGTCAGCTGACGTTTGGCCTCTTCCAGCGCAGAGTTGGTCGCCGCTAGTTTCCGGTTGGCTGCCAAAAGCTCCTCGGCGCGGTCCAGCAATTGATCCGACAGTTCCTCGGACCGGGCACGCAGCAAGGCCTCGGCCTGTTTGGTGTTGGTGATATCGGTGTAGACGGATACCCAACCGCCTGTGGGCAAAGGCGCACCTTCGACCGAAATCACGCAGCCGTTGGCGCGCACACGTTCCATGTAATGAGGCTCGAACGCCAGCGCCTGTTGAACCCGCTGAGCGACGGCATCCTCGACATCAGTAACTTCACCATATTCACCGTGCGCAACCAGATAGCGGATCGTGTCGGCGAACAGCGCTCCGGGCTGCACAAGTTCATCCGGCAGGTCGAACATATCCTGAAAACGGTGGTTGCTGACCACAAGCCGCAATTTGCTGTCGTAGATCGACAGGGCCTGACCGATCAGGTTCAGACCCGCACTGGTCATCGACTTTATCTGTTGTTCAGTTATGTCCAATTTCGCCCTCTCCGCGAACCATGCGTAGCATCGGTTTCGTCACAGGTGTATAGGACAGATTGGATCAGTACCGCGGTTTGGACTTTGCCCCATCCGGCGTGATAGAATGCAGCGACAGCGTATGGTCCATGTTTCGCATCCGATGCCGCAACATTTGCCGCCCCAAACGCGCCAGGTCCACCGCATGATCGGGGTTGCTTGCAACATCCTCCAGCTCGCCCTTGCCGTCGTGATCGAAAAGCAACGGCGGCAAATCAGCAGCAAATTCGACCAAAGTGAATCGGTCGTCGCGCAGAATGCCCAAACACGAGTCGCTGTTGCCCGTGCCCAATTGCTGTTGCCACAACGTAGGGTTTTCGGGTTCCGAGAAATCAAGCTCGCTAAAAGAATAGCTGCGCCAATCCTCAGGTACTTCGCCACGCAAAAGCGGCAACAAGGACCGGCCATCCATCGCATTCGGAACCGTCTGACCAACCCATTCAAGGATCGTCGGGGCTATATCTACCGACTCGGTTGGCGCAGACATTACTTTGCCCGCCTGAGATTCATTACCCGGCACCCGTATCATCAGCGGCGTATGATAGGCCGCGTCATAGACTGTCATCTTGCCCCAGCTGTGCCTATCACCCAGCATCTCGCCGTGATCGGCGGTGATCACCAGCAGCGTATCGTCGTATTGCCCGCTGTCCTTCAGGTACTGGATAACGCGACCAACATGATGATCCACTTCGGTTGCCAGCCCCAGATAGACCGAGCGCAGCGTCTGGATATTCTCAACCGTGGGGTCAACGTGATCGAAACCCAATACGAAATCCGCCGCCGTCTGCTTGTCCAACGTCGGGCCAAAGAAGGGATGCATCGCCCGTTCCTCAGCTGCTTCAGAGCAACCCGCAGGCAGCGGCAATGACGCCGGATCGTACATGTCATTGTACGGCGCGGGGGCAACCAGCGGTGGGTGTGGTCGGATATAGGTCAAATGGGCAAACCAGTTCTGGCCCTTGAGCGGGGCAAGACTGTTCAGGAATGTGTCGGTCAAAAAGGCCGTGTCGCTGTCTTCGGCCCGGTACAGGGCCGGATCATTCAGGCGCGGTGCATCTCCGGTCGGTGACACCGGTTTGTGAACGTCCCAGTAATCTTCAAAGCGGTATCCTTTCTGCATCAGGTGGGATCGCCACGGGTAGGATTCCTCCAACCGCATCTCGACGATTTCATCAAACCCGGCCATCGGGTTCTCATAGGATTTCAGAACTGGGTCACCTGCGTCATGCACACGCGGATCGGCCGAGGTATCGGTATAGCCGAACAGCATGGGCAGGTAACCGGCCTTACGCATCTCGGTCGCGATATTGGGTGTGTCGTGCCGCAGCGGTGTGCCATTGCGGACCGAGCGGTGATTCATCGCATACTGCCCAGTCAGGATCGAGGCCCGCGAAGGCCCGCAAGGATTGGTGACCGAAAAGTGGCGGTCAAATGTCACGGCCTCATCCATAAACGCCCGCATGTTCGGCAGATCGACGTGATCCGCAAGGGCACCGTTCAGGCAATCTGCCCGCAACTGATCAATAATGATGAACAGGACATTTCCCGCGTGCTTCATGACACTTACCTTGATTCCAACGAGGCGTTTCCGCTGCAGACTGTGACTTGGTTCCGTGGTCGCGGCAAGCCGTTCATCGCTCTGATATTTGAGCACGCTTTTTTTCGTATCACGTACAAAAAAACAGTCATTTAAGGGGATGGCGCACATGGCTAGCGTCAGGCGGACCCAAATTGTCACACCCCTACTATGGTATGGCGGCAAATCTGGTCACAGCGTAAAAATCCGTTGCAGCACAACGTGGTTTCACATCACATACGACCATGACGCAGCCCATGATACATTCGGAACATGACGCCGACGGCGTCTGCCTGCGTATTTCGGGTGAAATGCTCACCAAATCTCTGGCGTCAGTAGAACAGGCTTTCGCCTCAACTCAACCCCAGGGTGGCAACGTCACGTTTGATCTGTCTCAGGTTGAGGCGCTGGATACCGGTGGCGCATGGCTGGTTGCCGATTTGGCCCGGCGAAACAGGGCCGTAGGCGCCGAGGTTCGGTTCGAAGGGTTAAGCCCGGCTCAGTCCGCCCTGTTGGACACTGTAGCCAAGAACATACCTGACGATTCCGGCATCGAAGCGGAACACCGCAGTTTTGTTGATTGGGTCGCCAGCGTTGGTCAACGCACGGCGGGGGCCTGGGAAGACACCCTTTCGATGCTGGGCTTTCTGGGCCTGACTCTGCATCGGTTAGCCCGCACCATAATTATGCCATGGCGGCTGCGACAGGCAGCGCTGGTATCCCAGATGGAGGAAACGGGTTTTAGGGCCATCCCGATTGTTGCCCTGATGGGGTTTTTGATCGGCGTTGTGCTGGCCTTTCAGGGGGCCACTCAGCTGAAACAATTCGGAGCCGAGATTTTCGTGGTCGAACTGATCTCGATCTCGGTACTGCGCGAGCTGGGCATCCTGCTGACAGCCATTATTGTTGCGGGCCGGTCCGGGTCGGCTTTCACCGCGTCAATCGGATCGATGAAAGTGCAGGAAGAGATCGACGCCATGCGCACGCTGGGCCTTGACCCGATCGAAGTGCTGGTGATCCCGCGCGTCGTCGCTTTGTTGATCATGTTGCCGATCCTGGGTTTCATTGCGGATATGGCCGCCCTGATCGGTGGGGGTTTGATGAGCTGGATTGATCTTGGCATCAGCCCCGGCATGTTCGTGACGCGGCTGAAGGAAAGCACCGGCATCTGGCATTTTGCCATCGGCATGATCAAAGCCCCGTTTTTTGCCGTGGTCATCGGCGTTATCGCCTGTTGGCAGGCAATGCAGGTGAAGGGATCGGCCCAGAGCGTCGGCCAAAGAACAACAGCCTCCGTTGTGCAGTCGATCTTTATGGTAATTGCACTGGACGCGCTGTTTTCGATCTTCTTCTCGGTGTTGGAGGTCTGACATGGACGGGAGCGTGCTTGAAAAGACCTCGGAAACCGGCGCTCAGCGCGAGGCAGTGATCCGCGTGCGCAATCTGACCAACCAGTTTGGAACGCAGGTGGTGCATCAGAACCTTAACCTGGACGTCTGGCGCGGTGAAGTATTGGGCATCGTTGGCGGATCGGGCACCGGCAAGTCGGTGCTGTTGCGCACGATTGTTGGGTTGAACAGACCCGCCGCAGGCAGCATCGAAGTATTGGGTGTCGACGTCCTGAACGGGCCCGAACAGGAACGTCGCCGCATCGAACGGCATTGGGGCGTGGCCTTTCAGGATGGCGCGCTGTTTTCGTCTCTGACAGTTTTGCAGAACGTCATGGCCCCGCTGCGCGAACACACCGGGTTAAGTGAAAAGCTGATGTGTGCCCTTGGCAGCCTGAAGATCAGCCTTGTAGGTCTGCCACAACTGAGCTGCGGCAAGTTTCCGTCAGAACTGTCCGGGGGTATGCGCAAACGCGCAGCCTTGGCCCGCGCACTGGCACTGGACCCCGAGATCGTGTTTCTGGACGAACCCACTGCGGGGTTGGACCCGATCGGGGCGGCGGCTTATGACGAGTTGATCGGCGAGTTGCAACACGCGCTGGGGCTGACCGTGTTTATGGTTACGCATGATCTCGATAGCCTCTATGCCATTTGCGATCGTGTCGCAGTGCTGGCCGAAAAACGCGTTCTGGTTGAAGGACGGATTGAAGAAATGACCAAAGTCGACCATCCTTGGGTGCAGGAATACTTCACCGGCCCCCGGGCGCGCGCGGCGCAAAAGAAGGGGCAGGACAGGTAGAGGCCATGGAAACCCGAGCGAATTATATCCTGATCGGCGCCTTCACCCTTGCGGGTATCCTTGGCGCATTCGGCTTTTTCCTATGGTTGGCGAAATTCGAGGTGTCGCGGCAATACGCCTATTATGATGTACTGTTCGACAACGTATCTGGCCTGTCTGCGGCAGGCGGCGTCAGCTACAATGGTCTGCCGGTCGGTCAGGTTATTTCGCTGAATCTGGACGAGGACGACCCGTCCAAGGTACGGGTCAGGCTTGAGGTCGACGCAGACATCCCCGTAACCGAAGACACAATTGCGCAGTTGCAATCACTGGGTGTCACGGGCGTTAGTTACGTGGAACTGACCGGCGGGTCCGCCAGCGGCACAAAACTGCCACAAGACAGTGTGATTAAAAGCAAGCGCAGCGCCATTCAATCGTTGTTTGAGGGCGCCCCGAAGGTGCTGGACGAGGCCGTTACCCTGCTGGAAAACCTCAATGCCGTAGTCGATGACAAGAACCGCAAATACGTCAGCGACATTCTCGACAATTTGGCTTCCGCTTCAGGCAAGTTGGAAAAGACGCTTTCGGATTTCGAAAACCTGTCGACGGACCTTGGGGGCGCCGCCAAAAAGCTTGGCGATTTCACAGATCGACTGGATCAGTTGGCCGACACCGCCGAAACGACCCTGACAACCGGCACGGATACGCTGAAAAGCGTGAAAACCGCATCGGACTCGGCAACCGCAACTCTCGACAGCGCCAAGGTCACAATCGAAACAGCGGATCGCATAATTCAGGAAGATATCCGTCCCTTCATCGAACGCGCCACAAACCTGGCCGAGAACCTGAACGGTCTGACGAGCGAGGCCGAAGTCTCGCTGGCGACTATCACCGAGACATTCTTGAATGCAAATAAAACGCTGGGGTCAATCACGGGTGCGATGGACACGGCAAAAGGCACGCTGACCTCGGCAGAACGTGCCTTTGACTCGGCCAACAAAGTCATAACCGAAGACGTCGGCACTGTAATGAACGACATCCGTACAGCCGCAAATGAGGTATCCGCGACTGTGAAGAACGTCACCCAACGTCTAGACGACATATCCGCCGATATCCTGAGCGCATCGAAATCAGCCTCGGAACTGCTGGGCACCATCGACGGTATCGTCCAGGACAACCGCCGTCAGCTGTCCGATTTCCTGCGGGTCGGTCTGCCGCAGTTCACCCGCTTCATCGAAGAATCGCAACGACTGGTCATCAGCCTGGATCGTCTGGTGGATAAGGTCGAACGTGATCCCGCGCGTTTCCTTCTTGGAACCCAAGCATCGGAGTTTCGCCAATGATTAGGCATTTACTTGTGGTTCTCGCCCTGGTGTCTCTGGGGGGATGCGCGGGGCTGGGAACGCTCAGGCAGGCATCAAAGCCTAATGATTTGTACTTGTTGACACCAAAAAGCACGTTTTCGTCTTCGTTGCCGCGCATTCAAAAACAGGTCGTGGTGCAGGAACCAACGGCCACCGCAGCCGTCAACACCGATCAGATTGCTATTCAACCCACCCCGTTGCAGGTCCAGTATCTGCCACGGGCGCGTTGGGTGGACCGCGCGCCGCTGATCGTTCAGGCGCTGCTGGTGGAAAGCTATGAAAACAGCGGCAAGGTGGCTGCCGTTGGTCGTTCGACCGTTGGATTGCGCGCGGACTACGTCATCGTTCCGGACTTGCGGGAATTTCAGGGCCTTGTGATCGCTGAGGACGACGGATCGTCAACTGTACGGGTCGAAGTTCGAATGAACATCAAGATCATCGACGAGTTCGAAGACAAGATCATCGCGTCAGATTCCTTCCGGGAATATGTGGTCGCCGCCAGCGATAAAACTCCTGATCTGGTCCGAGCGTTCGATGATGCGTTGGGCAAGACCATGCGGGATGCGGTGGAATGGAGTGTGCGCAAGATCAACACCCACGCCGCGAATAATTCTGATCGATTTTAGGGTAGGTAAACGGGCGCTCTTAGGTTTCAGCGCCCGCATACCGGTTTCATTGAGACAATGTCTGGGCCAAACGCATCAATGTGATGGCTTCGGCACGATACCCGAACGGGTCCTCACCCTTTGCCTCATTTGCAAGCGCAATCGCATCCGCATAGGACCACGAGCCTAAATATTCCCCGCCGCGCAGCAACTGCCCAAAGCCCGCAATGGCGTATGAGAATTCCACATCTTCAGTTACGGCCCCCTGCCCCGGCAGGATTGGATGCTGGATCAATTGGCTTTCTGCAACACCAGGGGATTTGTAACGCAGTTTGAAAAACCCTATTTCGTCCGATCCCTCGGACACCGCTTGTTCTGCATAGCGCAAGGGACCATTTCGGATGGCGTCCGACCCCACAGGTGTCACTTCGTAAATCGCAGTCACCGTATGACCGGCCCCGATATCGCCCGCGTCCACCTTATCGTTCGCGAAATCTTCGCGCTGCAAAGCACGGGTTTCATACCCGATCAGACGGTATTCGGCGATCTGCGCCGGGTTGAATTCGACCTGTATTTTGACGTCATTGGCAATCGGAAACAGCACGCCGGTCAGCTGATCGACCAGAACCTTGCGTGCCTCGCTTAATGTATCGATATAGGCCGCCTGCCCGTTCCCATTCTGCGCCAGCGCCTGCATGGTCGCATCGTCCAGATTTCCCCGACCAAAGCCCAGAACGCTTAGAAACGTGCCGCTGTCGCGTTTTTGGGCTATGAAATCTTTCAAAGCGTCCGGGTCCGACAGGCCAACATTGAAATCACCATCCGTGGCCAGGATAACGCGGGTGACCTCGCCATCCTCAACCATGCTTTCCGCCACCTGATAGGCCTGCTGCAACCCGGCCTGCCCGGCGGTCGAACCCCCGGCCTCCAATTGGTCCAGCGCGTTTAGGATTTTGGACCGTTCCGACGCCGCCGTCGGCTCCAGCACTTGCCCGGCGCCGCCCGCGTAAGTGACGATTGACACCTGATCTTCGGGCCGCAATTCCGATAGCATCAGGCGGAAAGATTGTTTCAGCAGCGGCAGTTTGTCGGTATTTTGCATCGAACCCGACGTGTCGATCAGAAACACTAGGTTCAGCGGTGGGCGATCTTCGATTTGCGGAAGCGCACCCTGAATGCCGATATGGACCAGCTGCGTGCCTTCGTTCCAGGGTGTTGGGGTCACCGAAATCGAAGGCCGGAACGGCACATCACTTTCGGGCGCGAGATAGCTGTAGGGGAAATAATTCACCATCTCTTCAACCCGCACCGCATCTTTCGGCGGCAACTGACCACGCATCAGCGACGACCGGACAATCGAATACGAGGCCGTGTCGACATCAATCGAGAAAGTCGAAACGGGATCTTCGGCTGTCACCTTTAGAGGGTTGGTGGCAGTGTTGGAGAAGGTCTCGGTGTTTTGATTATCACCGATGGCACCTAGTACTCTACCTCCAAGAAATGGCTCAGCGGTATTAGGTGCAATCTCAAACAAAACTGAACCATCGCTTTCGGCAGTAAACCCTTCCTGCCGTTTCGCTGTCCGTGAGACCACCACAGGGACATCTACAACCGGCTTTTCCAGCGGAGCTGCAGCTGTTTCCTCTAAAGAATCCGCTTCGAGCTCAGTAACCGAATGGGGAGCCTGCGACGTCGTGGATCGACTCTCGATTCTCGAATTCGGCTCCAGAACATAATCCCGCGTCTGCGGTAGAATCGCCACCAAGGCCACAGCAGCAATTGCGGTTGTCGCGGTCAATGCGCCGCGATGCGTCAAGACATTCAACATGGACTTCGCTCCTTCTGTCAGGCGGGCTATTGGGCCTCGCTTGACAGTCGGACGCGCGCCAGACTGCAATCCTTGGGCGCGGGCGAAACTTTTCTGCGCCTGCTGTAGATTTTCCACCCGACGCTGCGCATCCGGCGCGGGGGTGGCGGCATTCATCAAGGTTTTGAAATCTTCAAGATCGTCTGTCATTGAGCCAGCTCCTCTTGCCGCAAGGCCCGCAGGCGTTTGCGGATATCCGACATGCGCCAAGACACTGTGCCTTCAGATACGCCCAGCACATCAGCAGCCTGGGAATGGGTCATCTCTTCCTCAAGCGTCAGGGCCAAAGTGTCCTGCAATTCTTGCGGTAAGGCGCGCATGGACCGTTGCAACCAATCGACCGCTTCGGCGGTCTCCGCCGCTTCGGCCCGGCGCATCTGCTCAACATCGCCCCACCCGACCGCAGCACGGCTGTGACTGGCTTGCCGACGGCGCGCATCTTCGGCGGCGTTGACGACAACACGATACAGCCAAGTGGTGAATTTGGCCTGCGCCCGAAACCCAACAATCTTGGTTGGTAAGGCGGCGCAGATATCCTGTGTCAAATCTTCGGCCTGATCACCGCGCCCACTCAACCGAAAAGCCAGACGAAAAATCCGGTCGTAATGGCGCGCAAGAAGGGCAGCGAACGCATCCGCGTCCCCCTTCGCGGCAGCTTTGGCCAGATCCTCATCCGAAGTTGTCATACGCATCACGATGAGTAAGACGGACCAGAAAGGTCAATCCTTGGCGGCGGGTCGAAAAAAATTAAAAATGACTTGCCGATGCCATTTTCCAATCCGCAGCAAAGGCTTCGGGGGGCGTATCGGTCAGCAAGGCGCCTTCATCAATAAAAGTGTACATTTCGGCATAGGATCGCTCGTGTTCATCCGCGTTGCGACAGCGGATATCGCTTGGATGCAGGTCAGAGACTTTTTCTTTACCCATAGCACCCAAAAGCTCTCGAAAGCTTTCCAGCGTGGCGTCATGAAAGCGCTGCACCCGAACGCGTTTTTGCGGCACGTTCACTGCCCGTCCCCGGACCGGGTCTTGTGTGGCGACACCCGAAGGGCAGCGGTTCGTATTGCAATGCAACGCCTGTATGCAGCCGACCGCAAACATCATCGCCCGCGCCGCGTTGCACATATCAGCCCCAAGCGCAAATTTCTCGACCATGTCATAGCCCGTGGCCACCTTGCCCGAGCAGATGATCCGCATCTTGTCGCGCAAACCAGCGCCACGCAGGCAGTTGTTAACAAAGATCAACGCCTCGTTCAGGGGCACGCCGAGGCGGTTGGTGAATTCAACCGGAGCCGCCCCGGTGCCCCCCTCGGCACCGTCAATGGTAATAAAGTCGGGCAAAATTCCAGATTCCAACATCGCCTTGCAGATCGCCATAAACTCGGAAGGACGTCCAATGCACAGCTTGAAACCGACGGGTTTTCCGCCTGACAATTCACGCAGGTGCTGAACGAAATGCATCAAACCCGTCGGACCTTCAAAAGCCGAATGGATGGGAGGAGATATGACGTCCTGATGCTCGGGTACGTGGCGGATTTCGGCGATTTCCTTATCCACCTTGGCCGCAGGCAGAACCCCGCCATGGGATGGTTTCGCGCCCTGCGACAGTTTGATTTCAATCGCTTTGACCACATCTTTTTGGGCTTTTTCAGCGAATTTATCCTTATCGAACGTACCTTCGAGCGTACGGCATCCAAAATAGCCCGTACCGATCTGCCAGATGATATCACCGCCCTCGGCCAGATGGTGCGGAGACAACCCACCCTCACCCGTGTTATGCGCAAACCCCCCATCCTTGGCACCGCCATTTAACGCCCGGATCGCATTGGCGCTGAGTGCGCCGAAACTCATGGCGGATACGTTCAGACGCGAGGCATTATAGGGTTTGGTACACTGGGGTCCGCCCAGCATGACCCGTTCCTCACTTTCGGCCACCTCTTTGGGTGCAAGTGAATGGTTGGCCCGGTGATACCCTACGGTCATGATGTCGAATTGTGTGCCAAAAGCCTGTGTATCCATCTGCCCCTTGGCGCGGGAATAGACCAGGCTGCGGATGATACGGTTATAGGGGCGCCCGCTTTCGTTGGTCTCAACAAAGTATTGGCGGATTTCCGGGCTGACAAATTCCAGCATGTACCGGAAATGCCCCAGAACCGGATAATTGTTCAAAACGTTATGCTTTGTGGTCAGCATGTCATACAGGCCAACCACTGCGTAGGGGATCAGCAGGACCAGTAACCAATGCGCCGGTGGCCAGTACAGCCCCCACAACACAGTCAGCGGCAAACACACGTAGCTGAGGAAGTAATAGAGTTGACGTACAATCATTTTGCGCTCTCCCAAGGTGTTGCCAAACCGGCTAATGGCAAGCGTGGATCAATTCGGCTTTTGATTGCAAGCGTTTGAACCAAACGTCACGCGATCAGGTTAGATTACAAAACAGGCAGAATACAGAGCCACTGTTGATCCCCCTTGCCCCAATAGGTATGCCAAAACAAAGGTGAAATTGGGCAGGAATCCAGGCCGTGACACAGACCCGACCCGCCGTCCGGACCACGGCCATCACGTTTGCTGCCGTTTTCGTAGGGGGCGCTGCGGGGTCGTTGCTGCGCGAGGCGCTCTCGGCCCAGATCCCCGGCGCTCCGATTCTGACGGCCACGTTTGGGATCAATATTGTGGCCTGTTTCATACTCGGTTGGCTTTATGCAGTGCGGTATCGCGTGCATGCGCATGTATTGCATCTAGGCGCCGTCGGGTTTTGCGGTGGTCTGTCTACGTTTTCCTCATTTGTGGCTGAGCTGGAGCGTATGGCGGCAACGCATCTTTGGGGCGCTATTTCGGCTGCTGGTCTGGAAATAGCGGTTGGCCTCGCGGCAGCCGTTCTGGGTGAGGCTATCGGACGGCGTCTCCTAGGGCAGAGGCCAGCAAAATGACTGAGCTGTACCTGCACGCCATGTTCGGGCTGGGCGGCGGTCTGGGCGCAGTGCTGCGCCATTGGGTCGCCCTGCGGGTTCGCCACGACCTGCCGTTTGCAACACTGATTGTAAATGTTCTGGGCAGCCTGCTTCTTGGTCTGTGGATCGGTTTCCTGGGTGGGCCAGTCGATTTGGGCGAAGAAGAAAAACGGCTGGTCTTCGGGTTCTGCGGCGGGTTCACCACTTTCTCAAGCTTTGCTTATCAGTCGCTGGAGTTGCGGCGGCAACGCACGATTGCGCTGGCGGCGGGGAATATTCTACTTAGCCTGATCTTGTGTTGGCTTGCCTTGTTGCTGGGATTGTTCCTGACACACTAGTGCGCGGGAACAGCAGACTGTGTGCCTGGCTTAGGAGCGCGGCAGAAAAACAGCAAAGGAATCGTCGCCAGGGCCAGCAAACCCAGGTTATTGAAAACGGTCAGATATGAAATCAGTTCAGCCTGCTGGCTGATCGCTTGCCCCAGTATGGCAGCGCCTTGCGCACTGTCGGGCGTCAGGCCAAGCGGTTGCAGATAAGCCTGCGCAACCGGGTTGTAAGGGGTCACATTCTGGCCAAGCACAGCGGTATTCGTCTGCAACCCGCGCACCACCCATGTCCCAACAAGCGAAATTCCAACCGACGACCCCAACTGACGGGTCACGTTGAACAATCCAGACGCTTCGTCCTGCCGGGTTTTTGAAATACTCTCGAACGCCAGAATCGACATGGGCACAAAGACCAACCCCATACCCAGACCGCTGACGGCACCTGGCCAGGCCAGCTCCCAAAACCCCGCATTCATATTCAGCGCGCCCATCATGAAGTTGCTTACCGCCGTCAACGCCATGCCCAGCCCGGCCAGAATACGCGGATCAAAACGATGCACCAGTACAGCGCCAGTAACCACCATGGACAGACCCGCCGTAATACCCCGCGGAATGAACAAATGGCCTGAGGCGATGACCGGATAGTCCAGCAGGTTCTGCACAAAAGTTGGCAGGATCGCGATGCCTCCGAACAGCGAGATCGCAAACCCTGCGATGACCAGATTGCACAGGGCAAAATTCCGGTCCGCGAAAAGGCGTAGATCAACGACGGGGCGCTTCGAGCTGAGCGCATGAACAACAAACCCCAACGCGCCCAGAACCGACGCGATCAGCGCCACCTGTATCACACGAGAGGTCAACCAATCCTTGGTTTCCCCCTGATCCAGTATGTATTGCAGGCACCCAATGCCGATGGCCAGCAAGGCCAAACCGATCCAGTCGATCTTGACCTCTTCGGTTTCATCATCCGGCAGCTCTCCGGCCAGCAACAGCAGGGCCATGGCCGCCACCGGCAGGTTTACGAAAAACACCATTCGCCACGAGAAATACTCGGTCAGGATGGCCCCGACTGTCGGCCCCAAGACGGGGGCAACCACGACGCCCAGACCAAAAACAGCCATCGCCTGCCCGCGTTTTTCGCGGGGATAGGCATCAAACAGGATGGACTGCGACAACGGGATTAGGAACGCACCGAACATGCCCTGCGCCAGTCGGAAGAAGACGATTGTCTCAAGGCTCCACGAGAGGCCGCACATGACGGACATAGCGGTAAAGCCCGTGATGGCGGTCAGGATCAGCCGTCGCCGTCCGACCCGGCGGGAAACAAACCCCGTCAGCGGCATGACCACGACAGCCGAGACGATATAGCTGGTCAATATCCACGTTGCCTGATCGGTTGTGGCCCCGAAAGCGGCCTGAATATGTGGCAGCGCAACATTGACAATGGTGCTGTCCAACACCTCGAGTATAGCGCTGAGAACAACGGCGATCACAATCACCGGATTGACGCGGCTGGCCGCCGATCCCGTCATTTTTCTGCCTGATCGACGGTCGTATCCACAGTCACTTTGCTGCTGCCACCCACACGTAGGGGCACATCGGTCGGATCAAGTTCAACGCGCACCGCAAAGCGGCGGGTGACCTTGACCCAATTGCCGCTGGCATTCTCGGACGGCAAAAGCGAGAAAGTATCCCCCGAGCCGCGCCCGATCGAGGCGACCTTGCCCGTCAGCGTCACACCCGGCAGCATGTCGATCTGAACCGTAACCGGTTGGCCCGGGCGAATGCGCGGCAGAGCGGTTTCCTTGAAATTCGCATCCACCCACCACTGTGACGACTCTACAATCGAAAACTGCGGCGCATTGGCGGCCACCGCTGAACCTGGCCGTAAGGTCAGGTTAGCAATCCAACCATCCGCCGCTGCATAAACCTTGGTCCATCCCAGATCCGCCTGTGCGATCTCAAGCTGTGCGCGGGCAGACAGAACGTCATCTTGCTTTGCGGCCACACCGCTTTGCAGGGCCAACAGGCCGGACTGGCTGGCGGTCAGTCTGGCCGAGGCCTGCGCGAATTCTGTCGTTGCCTGGTCCAATGTGACCTGCGCCACATCTCCATCCGCAAAAAGCGCCTTGTTGCGTTCAAAATTGTTGTTGGCCGTGTTGAAGGCGGACTGAGCTGAATCGACCGCTGCCTTGGCCGCTGCGATCTGGGTCGAAAACGTTTGAACCTGCTGTATGGCTCTGTCCAGATCGGCCTGCGCCTGATCGACGGTTGCCTTGAATTGCGTATCGTCGATGGTGAACAGTAGGTCCCCTGCCTTGATTGGCTGATTGTCATTGATCGGCACCTCAGCAACCTTCCCGGTTACCTGCGCCGCCACGTTGATGATATTAGCACCGACATAGGCGTCTTTGGTCGTGGGGTACCTTTCCTCATGGCGCCAATACAGCAACAGACCAGCGGCGATGGCAATCAGCATGGCGGCAACGGCGACGCCTTTAATCGATTTCATGCGTCAGACCTTATACAATTCGCTACATCGGGTATGTGTGCATTCGCACCGCCAAATTGCCCATAATCCAGACAGTCCCAAGGATGATGATCAATAGCACCAGCGTGGAGAAAAGGATCAAATCCAGGTCTTCCCGGCTGCTGCGGCGGCGATCAATATGCAAGAAATAAACCAGTTGCACGACCAGTTGCGCCAACCCCAATAACGCGATTGAAAGGTAAACCCCCTTGGTCTCGATGCCGTATTTATAGGCTATCGCGAACACCGCCCCTGTCAGCAAAAGCGAGCCACCATAGCCAATTATGTAGCGCCGACGCTCGCGCCGGTGCATCTCGCTGCGCTTATCCATAGGTCAGCCCTCCGAAATAAACGATGGTGATAATCCCGATCCAGATCAGGTCGAGAAAGTGCCAAAACAATGCCAACCGCACCACGCGCGACATCAGCAGATCGGTCAAGCCAAACAGGCGCAGCTGAATGCCCAACACGATCAACCACAAGCACCCAGCAGCCACGTGCAACCCATGCAGCGGCACCAGACCGTAGAAGGCCGATAGAAACCCGCTGCGTTGAGGGACACCGCCTTTTTCGGTCATCGCCACGAAGTCGCGGATTTCCAGCACCAGAAAGCTGAGACCCAATACCAGCGTCACGCAGAACCAGAACACGATCCGCCATCTGGGCAGGTTGTATTTCAGCGCCAGCATTGCCAGCCCCACGGTAAGGCTGCTGGTCAAAAGGATTATCGTCTGGGCAAAGATGCTTCTCAGATCGAACAGCTCGTGCGGACCGGGCCCGCCAGCCTGTGCGTCGATCATGGTGATGTAAATGGCGAACATCAGGCCGAAATAGACCAGATCGCTCATCAGAAAGACCCAGAATCCGAAAGTGACAACCTCGGCGGCCTGGTCCGCGCTTGCATGCCGCCGGCCGAGGTTCAGCCCCGGATAGCTGTGCGTCGGTGCGCGCTTCATGTCACTGCCTCCAGGTCAGGGCGGGCAAGGCCGCGATTTTCCGGAGCAATTTCATGATCGCGATCCACCGGTGCAGAGCTGCGCACCAAATCAAGCCAGGCTTCGTGTTGTTTGCGAACCTCCTCGGCGGGGATGACCTCTTCGGTGTCCAGCCGGAAGGTCCACAGGACGAAGGACAGCAACATCAGAGCAGTTACCAGTGCGGCCAGCCACCAGATCCACCAGACCAATGCGAACATCCAGACTCCGCTGAGTACACACAGGATGAACCCGATCCCAGTGTTGCGCGGCATCGAGATATCTTCGTACTCATCAGGTGTCGGATAGGCCTCACCCCGTTCCTTTGCGGCGGCAAAGTTATCCCGATCCGTCACCTGCGGGATGACGGCAAAATTGTAGGGCGGCGGCGGCGACGGGATCGACCATTCCAGCGTGCGCGCATCCCACGGATCGCCGACTGGTACGCGGGTGTTTTCCCGGTCGCGGATACTGACCCACAATTGCATAACCACCGCCAACAGCGCCGACAAGATCACCAGCGCGCCGATGACTGCGATGATCATATAGGGGTGGAAACTGGGGTCTTCCCAACTGAACGACCGGCGCGGCATCCCCATGAGGCCAACGAAATAAAGCGGCAGGAAAGTCAGCATGAACCCAACCGTCCACAATACCACTGTGATGCGCCCCCAACGCTCGTTCAGCCGGAACCCAAAAGCTTTGGGGAACCAGTAATTGTATCCGGCCAGCAGGCCGAACAGTACGCCCGGCAACAGAACATTGTGGAAATGCGCCACAAGGAACAGAGTGTTATGCACCTGATAATCGACCGTCGGGTTGGCAAGGATCACACCCGACAAGCCACCAATCACAAACAACATCAGAAAGGACAGACCGTACAGCATCGGCACCGAAAACCTGATACGGCCACGATACAAAGTCGCCATCCAGTCATAGACCTTCACCCCGGTTGGAATGGCGATCAGCATGGTGGCGATGCCGAACACAGCATTGATCAGAGCGCTTTGGCCCATAGTAAAGAAATGGTGCAGCCAGACGGTAAAGGACAGCACCGCGATGCACATTGTGGCAATCACTAGCGAGTTGTATCCGTAAAGCCGTTTGGCCGAGAATGTGGCGAAAACCTCGGAATAGATACCATAGGCGGGCAGAACCAGCAGATAGACCTCGGGGTGGCCGAACAGCCAGAACAGGTTGGCATAGTTCATCATGTTGCCGCCAAGGTCGTTGGTGAAAAAATGGAAATCCAGATACCGGTCCGCCGCCAGCATCAGTGCGGCCACGCCGAGCGGCGGCATGGCAAAGATGATCAGGATCGAGCTGCTGATGATTGTCCAGCAATACATTGGCAGCCGCATGAACTTCATCCCCGGCGCCCGCAGCTTATAGATCGTGACTGCAAAGTTGATCCCCGTCAGCGTGGTACCGATGCCTGAGACAACAATGGCCCATATCCAGTAATCCGGCCCCACGCCGGGGTTAAAGGCGGCCCCGGTATAAGGCGGATAAGCCGTCCACCCCCCGGTTGAGAAATTGCCAACCACCAGCGACACCATCAACATCATGCCCGCCGAGACGGTCAGGCCCAGACTGATCTGGTTCATTACCGGAAAGGCCACATCCCGCGCACCGATCATCAGCGGGATCAGGTAATTCGCGAGCCCGAAGACAAAGGGCACGGCGACAAAGAACACCATGATCGTGCCATGGGTGCTGAACAACTCGGCAAAGTGTTCGGCCTCAAGGAAACCATCGCCCGGCCCGGCTGCTTGTTGGGCGCGCATGACAACGCCTTCAAGCACGCCGCGCGCCAGCATGACGATGGCAAAGACGATGTACATAATGCCGATTTTCTTGTGATCTGCGCTGGTTAGCCAGTCGCGCCACAAAGGCCCCCACAGGCGGAACCATGTCAGTGATCCGACCACGACAATGACGCCTACGATCACCACGGCCGCCGCCGCGTTGGCCACGATTTCATTTGCGTTAGGGTTTTGGATCAGACCCGTGATCGGGAAGGCATCCCAGTTCAGACGGCCAAAGAATCCTGTTTCGGTCATTGCGCGCCCTCTTGCCCGTATTCAGCGGTTCCCGGTTGTTGATCGCGTGGCAACGGTTGCCCACCGTGATAGCGGTGCAAAATGGACTGGAACAGATCACCGTCTTCCAGCGTAAAATAGAGCGCATTGAGTGGCATCAGTGAGGTCCCCAATGCTGCCTGTACCTCATCCCGATCCGTGCGCATGGCCAGCGTTTTGTACGTGTCTTCGGTCAGAGGGATCCCATGGGTGCGAACACTTTCAACCCAGGCAGTGAAGTCTTCGGGCTGCATCGCCTGAGTCAGAAACTTCTGCTTGGTAAAGCCCCGCCCATTATACTGCGTGTTTTCGCCCTGCATCGTCTCAGGCGTATCGGCGACCAGATGCAGCTGAGTCGTCATCCCCGGCATCGCGTAGATCTGCCCCGCCAGGGCAGGGATCATAAAGGATTGCATCACCGTATCCGTCGTCAGCGTCATCGCCACTTGCTGTTTGACAGGAATGCCGAACTCTCCAACGGTGGCGATACCAAGATCGGGGTAAATGAACAGCCATTTCCAATCGAGGCCAACAACCTGCACGTTCAGCGCGGGTGTTTCACCGAACGGAGCGGCGTAAGGGTCCAGCCGGTGGGTGGCTTTCCACAGGTAAAACGAAAGCAGCGCCACGATCACGACCGGTACGCCCCACATGGCAAATTCCAGCTTGCCCGAGAAATCCCATTTGGGCCGGTACTCTGCCGCGCTACCCTTGCGCCGCTGGTACCGCAAGGCGATCAGCGGCACCAATACTAAAACCGGCAATACGGCGATCATGATCAGAACAGTCGCCCGCAGCAGGTGGGTTTTCTGAACCGCCGCAATAGGGCCTTGCGGGTCCATGAAGCTGTTGCTTGCCCACGCCATCTGTGCCGAGGTCACAACAACCGCGATCACCAATGCCATTGCTGAAGGTTTGAGTAAGGCCACGCCTGATAGTCCTCTTAAGCCTTCGTTTCGGCCAACTATCGGCAGAGTCACAGATTTTCTCAAGGTTTTTTCCAAAACCGTCGATTGTTTCACGCCCTGCCTGAACAACCACAGCATTAGGATCGTGCAAATCGCCTTCGATGATGCGGTTGACTTGGCATCGCAGCCGGGTGAGACATTTTGGTGATGCGTTGGATTATTCTCGCCCTCGGCCTTTGGTGCCTTACGACAAGTGCAAGCGCACAGGATCGCGCGACGGTGGAACGCCAGTTTCAAGCATGGCTGCAGGATACAGTCTGGCCGCGAGCCAAGGCCAAAGGTGTTTCACGCGCAACCATGCAGCGGGCCTTTGATGGGGTAACGCTCAACTGGAAGTTGCCCGATCTGGTGCCGCCGGGCAGTTCTGCTCAGACACCCAAACAGCAAAAACAGGCTGAATTTGGATCACCTGGCCGATACTTCAGTGCCGGTTCCGTTCAGGGTGCAACTGCTACGGGGCGGCAGATGGCGCGGCGTCACGCCAAGACCCTGGCGCGGGTCGAGGCGGAAACCGGGGTTCCCGGACGGATCATCCTGGCCATTTGGGGCCGGGAAAGCGGGTATGGCCAAGTACCCATCCGCCACGATGCCTTTCAGGTGTTGGGGACAAAAGGGTTCATGAGTACCCGGGCCGCGTATTTCACCGACGAGTTGATCGCCGCGCTGCAAATTGCCGAGGCCGGCCACGCCCCAACGGGCACGTTGAAAAGCAGCTGGGCGGGCGCGTTGGGTCAACCGCAATTCATGCCTTCGAACTTCCTGACCTTTGCCGCGGATGGAAATGGCGACGGGCGGTCCGACATCTGGGGCTCGGCCGAAGATACAATCGCCTCCATCGGGCATTTCCTGTCGCAACATGGCTGGGTCACCGGGCGCGACTGGGGGTTCGAGGTCACGGTTCCAACCCAGATAACCTGTGCGTTGGAAGGACCGGATCAGGGGCAACCTATTCAGGACTGGGCTGCCATGGGGATCACCCGCGTATCTGGCAAGCCATTTCCACCACACGAACTGCCGGGTGAGGGGTTTCTGATGATGCCAGCTGGACGCAAGGGACCCGCCTTTATCGTCACGCCGAATTTCTACGTTCTCAAGGATTACAACAAAAGCGATCTCTACGCTCTGTTCGTGGGCCATGTCGGAGACCGCATTCAGTATGGCGTTGGGGACTTCAAAGCCCGCTGGGGCAAGGTTGATACCTTGTACCGGTCAGATATCGCAGCCATGCAACGGGCGTTGGAAAACCAGGGCCATGATGTCGGTGGTGCGGATGGATTGCCGGGGTTCAAGACTCGCCGCTCGATTGGGCGCTGGCAACAAGTGACGGGGCGCAGCCCGACCTGCTTCCCAGAAACCAGCATGAAATCCGCTCTGACGCAGTAGCGATTCGCTGCAAATTTGATGTGAATCGAGCTTCCTTGGCGTCAAGTTTGCGGGGTGACCTTCACGAAAATGTCAAGAAACGATGAAGTTTCATTATTAAATTTCCCAACCTACGTCCATTTCGTTCACGATCCACCTGTAGTTGCTTAAATTGTGGGCACCATCTTTATCCCGATTTGAAATAATGCCACCTTCACCGGCAGTGAAAGGCGACTTTCGCAAACACGTTCCCGACTGCAAACCGAAAGACTGCGACGCGGTGTTCCTTGCGCTCTGAAAAAGCAAAATTCGAACCCGTCCTGGTCTTGTTCAGGGTCGGACAAACAAGGTGGCCTGTACCCATCCTGAAAGGATGCGCGTGCCGGACCCCTAAAAACGGGAGTAGAAAAACATGAACAAGTATATTCGTACATCTCTGGCGGGGTTGTTGACCACGACCATGATCACCGGGGCCGCCTTTGCTGCAGGCACCCATCCTACAACCGGCGAAGCGCTGGCGGATGACCAGACCTTTATCTACCGCCTTGGCGATGAACACAGCTCGGTCGACCCGCAGGTTGTCGAAGATACCTATGGGGCCGAAATCACCCGCGACCTTTTCGAAGGTCTGATGAACCAGGACGAAGACGGCAACCTGGTTCCTGGCGTTGCCACCGGTTACACCACCAACGACACCAAGGATGTTTATACCTTTACACTGCGCGACAACGCCAAGTGGTCGAATGGCGACCCGGTGACCGCAGGTGATTTTGTCTATGCCTGGAAACGCGCTGTCGATCCCGAACTGTCCTCGCCCTATGCCTGGTTCATGGAGCTGATGTCGATCGAGAATGCTGCTGAAATTATTGCCGGGAACAAGCCTATTGACGAGTTGGGCGTCAAAGCCCTCGACGATCACACTCTGGAAGTCACTCTGAGCGCGCCCCTGCCCTATTTCCCGCAGATGACCACGCACTCCACCACCTTCCCGGCCCCGCAGAAAGTGATCGAGGAACATGGTGACGCTTGGACCCGGCCCGAAAACATCGTCTCGAACGGTGCCTATATCTGGACCGAACACCTGCCGCAGGAACGCTCGGTCCGTGAACGTAACGAGATGTATTGGGATAATGAAAACACGATCTTGGACAAAGTCGTGACGCTGGTCATCAACGACGAAAACGTCGCTTTGACCCGCTATCTGGCTGGCGAACTGGACCGCACCGAAGTTCCCGCAGGGCAGTTTCCCCGCATGAGCCAGGAACACCCGGATCAGGCCATCAGCTTCCCGCGCCTGTGTAACTACTATTACACATTCAACCTGACGGAAGACGGTCCCGAAGCGTTCAAGGACCCTAATGTCCGCCAGGCACTGTCACTGGCCGTTGATCGCGAGATCATCACCGAAAAAGTCATGGCTGGTGGCCAGCCGCAGGCTTACACTTTCGCTCCCGAAGCGACCGCTGGATTCACGGTCCCCGAGGTCGAGATGGCCTCGATGACTCAGCCCGAGCGGGATGAACTGGCTAAAGAACTGCTGGCCGGTGCCGGTTACGGCCCCGACAATCCGCTGAGCTTTGAGATGGTCTACAACACCAACGAAGATCACAAGAAAGTCGCCGTGGCGCTGAGCCAGATGTGGAAACAGAAACTGGGCGTGAATGTCGAGCTGGCCAACATGGAATGGAAAGTCTTCCTGGAAGAGCGCGGCAACCAGAACTTCGATCTGGCCCGCGGCGCATGGTGTGGCGACTATAACGAGGCCTCCACCTTCCTGGACCTGCTGCAATCGCAATCGGGCTATAACGACGGCAAGTACAACAACGCCCGCGTTGACGAGCTACTGGCCGAAGCCAAAACCTCGGACGATCCTGCACCTCTGTACACCGAGGTTGAGCGTATCATCGCGCAGGAAACGCCTGTGATCCCGATTTACCACTATGCTGGCGTCTACATGATGGACACCGACGTGGGGAACTGGCCGATCAACAATGTCGAGCAGAACTGGTACTCGAAGAACCTCTACAAACGCGCCGAGTAATCGTCTTTGAACCTCGCCCTGTCCCGGATGCAACCGGGGCAGGGCCAATAAACATGGGGGCATGAAATGCTTGCCTATAGTCTGCGGCGACTGCTGGTCGCCATACCGACGATCCTGTTGCTGATCGTCGCCTGTTTCTTTCTTATGCACTTCGCGCCCGGTGGGCCCTTTACCTCGGAACGGCCTCTGCCACCGGCGGTTCTGGCCAATATCGAGGCCCGCTATGGGCTGGATCAACCGCTGTGGAAACAGTTGTGGGATTACCTCTACAACATCGTCGTGCATTTCGATTTCGGCCCGTCCTTCAAGTTCAAGGATCGTGATGTGAACGACATCATCGCGCAGGGTTTTCCGATCTCGCTGACCTATGGGTCGCTGTCGTTTCTGGTCGCCACAACTGTTGGTGTGGGTCTGGGGATCGCCGCCGCAATCAAGCACAACAGCTGGATCGACTATTTCGCCGTGGGTCTGGGCATTGCTGCGCAGGCGCTGCCGAACTTCATCATGGGCCCGATCCTGATCCTGACTTTCACCCTGTGGCTGGGGCTGCTGCCCGGCGGTGGTTGGAATGGTGGTCAGTGGCAATATCTGATCATGCCGGTCATTGCGCTGGCGACCTCGTACATGGGGTCGATTGCGCGGATCACGCGGTCGTCCATGCTTGAGGTTCTGAACTCGAACTTCATCCGCACCGCGCGCGCCAAGGGCCTGCCGACCAGAACCGTAATCTGGCGTCATGCGTTGAAGCCGACCCTTCTGCCTGTTGTGTCCTATCTTGGGCCGGTCTTTGTCTACGTGCTGACCGGTTCGGTCTTTGTCGACATCTATTTCTCGACCGGTGGACTAGGTCAGGCCTATGTCGGCTCGGCCCTGTCGCGGGACTATGCCGTGCTGTTGGGAGTCACGATCCTTTATGGCGCGCTAACCGTTGTCGTGAACTTGCTGACCGACCTGGCCTATGCCTGGTTCGATCCGAAAATCCGGTACTGAGGGGCTGGCAATGCTTGGAAAATCACAAAAAGCCGCTCAGTTGGCCGGAGACGTAACTGACTACACGGTTATTCAGGGACGTTCGCTGTGGCAAGACGCACGGATGCGTTTTGTTCGAAACAAAGCCGCAATGGCCAGCGTCTTCATTCTGACCATGATCGTCCTGTTCACAATCTTTGGCCCATATTTCGCCGTCTGGAGCAACGAGGAAATCGACTGGAACGTTATGGGGGACGTGGCTGGCATGGGCATGCCCTCAATCGAAACCGGGCACTATTTCGGCGTCGACGATCTGGGACGCGACCTTTACAGCCGCGTCATTCAGGCCACTACAACATCGCTGCTGGTCGGGCTTATCGGGGCGGCAACCGCACTGATTGTCGGAACCTGCTACGGTATCGCCGCCGGATATATCGGCGGGCGCACCGACGGTGTCATGATGCGGTTTGTCGACATCCTGCTGGCGATCCCGGCCACATTGATCGTCATCTTGCTGCTGGTCGTGGCGGGGCGGTCGTTCTTCATGTTGTTCATCGCACTTGGCGCGGTGGGCTGGCTAACCATGGCGCGGATCGTTCGGGGGCAAACCCTGACCCTGAAAAACCGCGAGTTCATTGAAGCCGCCCGTGCAGCTGGTGTCAGCGAGTTCACCATCATGTATCGCCATATCCTGCCAAACCTTTTGGGTGTGGTAATCGTCTATGCCTCGTTGTTGGTGCCGGAAATGATCCTGATGGAAAGCTTCATCTCGTTTCTTGGATTGGGCATTTCGGAACCCTACACGTCCTTAGGCCGTTTGATTGCCGAAGGCGCAGGAACGATGGCTTACGGGACGCTGTGGCAGTTGATGTACCCGCTGACAATCTATGTCGCCATCATCATCTCGATGTTTTTCATCGGCGATGGTTTGCGTGACGCTCTGGACCCGAAGGATCGCTGATATGAGCCTGTTCTCTGTTAAGGACCTGAGCGTCCAGTTCAATACGCCCGATGGTGTGGTCGAGGCCGTCAAAGGCATCAGTTTCGACATCAATCCGGGCGAATGCCTTGGCATCGTGGGTGAAAGCGGGTCAGGCAAAAGCCAGACCTTCATGGCCGCGATGGGATTGTTGCCGCCTGCCGGGCGGGCCATGGGGTCCGCTACTCTAAACGGCAAGGAAATCCTGAACCTGCCTATCAACAAGCTGAACAAGATCCGTGGCGATGATGTCGGCATGATCTTTCAGGACCCACTGACCGCGCTGACACCGCATCTGCGGATCGGTCAGCAAATGCGAGAGGTTCTGCAGGTACATGAAGGGCTGCAAGGGTCCGCCGCTCGGGCTCGCTGTCTGGAATGGCTGGATCGCGTCCGCATCCCCGAGGCAAAACGGCGGCTGGATCAATACCCGCACGAATTGTCGGGCGGTATGCGTCAGCGCGTGATGATTGCAATGTCGATGCTGTGCAATCCCAAGCTGCTGATCGCGGATGAACCGACCACGGCGCTGGACGTCACTGTGCAGGCCGACATTCTCGACCTGATGGTGCGCCTGCAAAAGGACGAAGGCACGGCGATTGCCCTGATCACCCATGACATGGGCGTTGTTGCGCGGATGTGCGATCGCATTCAGGTCATGCGTCTGGGTCAGTTTGTCGAGGCCGGAGACACGCGCGAAATCTTCCGCGCACCGCAGCACGAATACACCCGTACTCTGCTAGAGGCGATGCCGCGGATCGATGCTGGCGATGCGCCGAAGGCTTTGGACAAGGTCGAAGACCCGCTATTGAAAGTTGATGACGTCAAGGTCCATTTCCCGATCCACGTGCCGGGTGGCATATTTGGACGCAAGGTGCCATTGAAGGCGGTCGATGGCGTCAGTTTTGACATCCGCAAAGGTGAAACACTGGGTGTTGTAGGCGAATCTGGCTGTGGAAAATCCACTCTAGCAAGGGCGGTTCTTCAACTGATCGAGCCCAGCGGTGGCAATGTCAGCTGGCTGGGCCATCCCATTGTCGGGTTAAAACGGGCCGAGCTGAACAAATACCGCAAAGACTTGCAGATCGTGTTTCAGGACCCGCTGGCCAGCCTCGACCCGCGGATGACGATCTCGGCCTCAATCGCGGAACCGCTCAAGACCTATCGTCCCGATCTGACGGATCGGGAACGAAAGGAAATGGTCGCCGACATGATGGAACGGGTTGGTCTGAAGGCCAACATGATCAACCGTTATCCGCATGAGCTGTCCGGCGGGCAAAACCAGCGGGTCGGCATTGCACGGGCGATGATCAATAAACCCAAGTTGATCATCTGTGATGAGGCGGTTTCGGCGCTGGATGTGTCCATTCAAGCGCAAATCGTGGAATTGTTGCGCGAACTGCAACAAGAGTTCGGCCTGTCGATGATCTTCATCAGCCACGACCTGTCTGTGGTACGTGCGGTCTCGAACCGGATCATGGTTCTGTATCTTGGCCGAATAGTCGAGCTGGGGGATGGAGAGGTGATCTGTTCTGATCCAATCCACCCTTACACAAAATCCCTGATCTCGGCGGTGCCGATCCCGGACCCGGATGTGGAACGCAGCCGACAGCGGTTGAAGCTGCCTGGTGAACTGCCCTCACCCATGGATCCCAAAGCCGCATTGCGGTTTCTTCCCAGCCGGTTGGCCGCAGGTCAGACCGATTATGTGCCGCAGCTGAGCGAGGTGACGCCGGATCATTTCGTGGCCGAACACGACCCGCTGGAAATCATCATGAACGGGGCCTGACCCTGCTGCCCCGAAGCCGTTCACCCGGCTTCGGGGTTTGAATTGGACCCAGTGATTACGGCAACTGTCGGCAAGGCGAATCTATGGCAGGCAGATATCCGTTTCTGCTGCAGATAAGGGCAGAAATCCGCAATGTCGCGCAGGGTATATCCCGATCGTTTTGACTTCTACCGCACCGGGTGGCACCATCCTTTGCAAATGATACGTTGATTGTTACAGAGCGTTGATTGTTCGGACCACAGCGCCTAAGAGACCCGCGTAGTACGCTAACAGTCAGACATTGTTTTAGTAACTTGAGAGGTCAAATGACACGTAAGGTCACAAAGGCGATCTTCCCCGTCGCAGGGCTTGGTACGCGGTTCCTGCCCGCGACAAAGTCGGTCCCGAAAGAGATCATGACGTTGGTCGACCGCCCGTTGGTACAATACGCCATCGACGAAGCGCGTGCCGCCGGCATCACTGAATTCATTTTCGTGACCTCTCGCGGCAAATCTGCACTAGAAGACTATTTCGACCACAACTTGGTGCTTGAGCAGGAGCTGAAAGCCAAAGGCAAGGAAGACCTGCTGGAAACGCTGAACGCCACCAATATGGAAAGTGGCGCGATTGCCTATATCCGTCAGCACAAAGCGTTGGGTCTGGGTCACGCGGTCTGGTGCGCCCGTCGCCTGATCGGCGACGAGCCTTTCGCGGTAATGTTGCCCGACGACGTGATTGCTGCCGACAAGCCTTGCCTGCAGCAAATGATCGAAGCCTATGAAGAAACCGGTGGCAACATGGTGGCAGCCATGGAGGTTCCCGAAGACAAGACCAGCGCTTACGGTGTGTTGGACGTAGGTGAAAATATCGGAACGGTCGTACGCGCCCGCGGCATGGTCGAAAAACCCAAGCCCGAGGATGCGCCCTCGAATCTGGCCGTTATCGGCCGCTATGTGTTGGGGCCGTCGGTTTTGTACAATCTGAACCAACTGAAAAGAGGCAGCGGTGGTGAGATTCAACTGACCGACGCGATCGCCGAAGATATTGGCAATGGCGTGCCGGTCTTTGGGTACAAATTCAACGGACAGCGGTTCGACTGCGGCTCAAAATCAGGGTTCCTGCAGGCCACGGTAGCCTTTGCGCTGGCCCGCCAGGACTTGCGCGAGGATCTGAGCCAGTATCTGCGTGACGTTGTGGCGACGGATCAGGCTGCTCAGTAACAACATCTGACGACACATCGACCGGGGTTTTCTTCGGCACGGCATTTCCACAAGCCGGGGCGCTTAGCGCCTCGGCTTTTTTGATGCTTCTGAAAAGTAAGCAATTGGTTTTTCGGGCGTCCGGCACGGTCAGACGGAATTCATCCATCAAAAGGCAATGTGGCGCGCAATGCAATTGTCGGACCGACAGCCACAGGAGGACGCCCGTGCCACAAAATTCACCCCGATTGAGCCTTCCATTTCTGCAACCCTCACAGGCCCAGAAACACGTCACCCATAACGAGGCGCTGCGACAGCTGGATGTTGTTACCCAGCTGAGCCTGACCTCGACAAACGCGTCGACTCCACCTGCCGTTCCAGACCAGGGCGAGGTTCACGCATTGGGCAACGCACCAACAGGGGATTGGACGGGTCAGGCCGGAATGTTGGCTACTTGGCAGGACAACGCCTGGTATTTCGCCGCGCCCGGCACAGGCTGGCGTGCATGGGATGAAAGCACCGGTCAAATGAAAGTCTGGGACGGTGGGGCCTGGATCGACCCCCCGGTGGCGACGCACAATTTGGACGGAGTGGGTATCGCCACAAGCTATGACAGCACGAACCGCCTGTCGGTAAGATCTCCGGCCACATTGCTCAGCCACGAAGGCGGTGGGCACCAGCTGAAAATCAACAAGGCCGGTGCAGGCGACACCGCGTCCTTACTGTTTCAGTCCAATTGGACCGGCCATGCCGAGATGGGTTTGTCGGGCACTACAGGCTTTTCCATCAAAGTCTCTCCCGATGGCAGCAACTGGACTGACGCACTAAGCTTTGACCCCACGACCGGCATTGCAGATGGCGCGGCAATTCAGGCCAGCCCTGATGACATCACACCCGGGCGCCTGATGCGGGCTGACTACGGTTATGGCCCTGGCAACCTGTTAGGGTCCGTTTCCGAAAATGGCGGTGTACCAGACGGAGCGGTGATCGAGCGGGGCTCAACCCCCAATGGCGACTACGTGCGTTTTGCGGATGGAACGCAGATTTGCACCGTCACCCTGCCCGCAACGGGCTGTATACATGCTGATGGCGCGCTTTTCGCAAGCGGCGCGGCGGTTTGGTATTTCCCGATTACTTTTGCAACCGGTTCAGCCATTTCGGTCAGTGGCAGCGGAGGGGCCAGCAATCGGTTCATCGGCTTTGAAGCCCTGACCGAAACGCAGGTAGGTTTCAAGATTTTGGCCACCAACAGCGATGTGACGGCGCTGACACCAACGGCCATTGCCATTGGCCGCTGGTTCTGACGGAACGAACTGCCCGGGTCCCGACTTGGGCAGTTACTTAGCCCTCAAATCCGCCGCTGCCTGATCCAAGAACCAGGCATAGGTTTCGCGAATGCCGTCTTCCAGCCCAACGCGCGCGCGCCAGCCCATGTCGGCCAGACGGGACACATCCATCAGCTTGCGCATGGTGCCGTCCGGTTTGCTTACATCCTGAGTTATCCGCCCAGTGTAGCCGGTTGTTTTGGCCACCAACGCCGCCAGTTCCGCGATCGAAATATCCTCGCCACAGCCCACGTTGATGTGGCTCAACATCGGTTGGGTGTTCGCCTCATAGACATCGCGCGGCAGGTCGAGCACGAACAGCGATGCCTCGGCCATATCGTCCACATGCAGAAATTCGCGGCGGGGTTTGCCGGTACCCCAGATCACAACTTCGTCCAAACCATCGCGCTGCGCCTCGTGGAACCGGCGGATCAGGGCGGGCAGGACATGGCTGTTTTCGGGGTGGAAATTGTCACCCGGCCCATACAGATTCGTCGGCATGACCGAGCGGTAATCGACCCCGTGTTGCCGATTATAGCTTTCGCACAATTTGATCCCGGCGATCTTGGCAACGGCGTAAGGCTCGTTTGTGGGCTCCAGCACGCCTGTCAGCAACGCATCCTCGCGCATCGGCTGTGGCACGGCACGCGGGTAGATGCACGAACTGCCCAATTGCAGAAGATGTTTCACCCCAGCGGCAAAGGCCTGATGGATCACATTACATTCGATCATCAGGTTGTCGTAAATGAAATCCGCCGGATAGGTATTGTTGGCGTGGATGCCCCCCACCTTGGCAGCAGCAAGGATCACGACATCCGGGCGTTCAGCCTGCATAAAGTCGCGCACGGCGGCCTGATCGGTCAGATCTACTTCGGAATGTGTACGCGTGATCAACTCAAGCGCTTCGCCGGCTGCCTGACGATCCTGCAAACGCCGCAGAATAGCGCCACCTACCATGCCGCGGTGACCTGCTACGTAAATCTTGCGCATGTCGTGTTCCTCAGCCGTTTTCCAGACTTACCGGCAGTTCGTAACCATGCTCTTTCAACAGCGCATGGCGTTTCGCGGTTTTCAGGTCTTCGACAACCATTTCGGCGCACATTTCCTGCACGGTCAGTTCGGGCTCCCAGCCCAGCTTGGTTTTCGCATTCGAGGGATCGCCCAGCAGTGTTTCCACCTCGGCCGGGCGGAAATATTGCGGGTCGATGCGCATGATCACGTCGCCAGGTTTCAAGGCCGGCGCGTTTTCCCCTTCAATCGACGTGACGGTTGCGATTTCATCCACGCCGTCGCCCGAGAATTCCAACGTGATACCCAACTCGGCAGCGGACCATTCGATGAATTGGCGGACCGAATATTGCACGCCGGTAGCAATTACGAAATCTTCGGGATTGTCCTGCTGTAGCATCAACCACTGCATCCGCACGTAGTCTTTCGCGTGGCCCCAATCCCGCAGGCTGTCGATATTGCCCATGTACAGGCAATCTTCGAGACCTTGCGCGATATTGGCCAGACCGCGGGTGATCTTGCGGGTCACAAAGGTTTCGCCGCGGCGCGGGCTTTCGTGGTTAAACAAGATGCCGTTGCAGGCATACATACCATAGGCTTCGCGATAGTTGACGGTGATCCAATAAGAATACAGCTTGGCCACTGCGTATGGCGAACGGGGGTGGAACGGGGTCGTCTCACGTTGCGGCGTTTCCTGGACCAGACCATACAGCTCGGACGTGGACGCCTGATAGAACCGCGTTTTTTTCTCCAGCCCCAGAAAACGGATCGCTTCCAGCAGGCGCAGGGTTCCGATGGCGTCTACATCTGCCGTGTATTCCGGAGATTCAAAACTGACCGCCACATGCGACTGCGCACCCAGGTTGTAAACTTCGTCCGGCTGCACCTCTTGAATGATTCTCGTCAGGTTCGACGTGTCGCTCAGATCGCCGTAATGCAGGTGCAATTTGGGGTTGGGGTCATGAGGATCTTGATAAATGTGGTCGATCCGCTGCGTGTTAAAGGACGACGCCCGGCGCTTAATCCCATGAACTTCATACCCTTTTTCCAGCAGGAATTCGGCCAGATAGGACCCATCCTGCCCGGTAATACCTGTAATCAACGCCTTTTTCGTCATCTTATTTTCCCACGAAATACTGTGTGCATCTTTTCCACCTCAGAAACAGCAAGAACTCGCGGAATGCAACCCAACGCATTAAATCACTGAAAATACTGGCGGCTATTAACCGCCAGCCTGCGTATACATCACTATTTAACGTCAGGACGTCCCGTAGAGCGGCACATTGCTTTTAGCACCATCCGCCAGCGCTTTGCTCTGATCCCGGCGTACTTGTTCGTACAGAGCCAGCGATTGTTCAGAGAAGGCCGCGCTCGGGGGGGCGACATGAACAAAGTTTGACCGTTCGTCCTGACCGCGCACCAACATGGCATAGTCACGATCCGCAACCAGTTGCCGGGCGTTGGGGTTGAGATAGCGGATCGCCAGACCAATTCTGCGATCACCGGATCGGTTCGGACCCGAGCCATGAATAGTCAGCCCGTGATGCAGCGACATTTGCCCAGGGGCAAGTTCGATATGGGTTTTGTCTTCGTCTGCGACATCAACGGCGACTTCCTGCCCGCGCGACAACAGGTTGGTGTCGGAATAGGTGTCGTTATGCGGCAGGATCGGGTTTTTATGACTGCCCTGTACGAAATCCATACAACCGCTTTCGACCGTGGCCGGGGACAGCGCGATCCAGGCGGTCACTTGATCCGGTGTCTCACCCATGCCCCAATAGGTCAGATCCTGATGCATGCCCACCGTGTGTTCGGTATGGGCCTCTTTGACGAAAAACTCGGCGGACCAGACCATGATATCCGGCCCCAATACGCCTTCGACCACATCCAATACCCGCGGGTCCTGTGCCACCCTCGCGGCCAAAGGTATGACCAGATGTGCGTTTACACGCTTGTAGGTGTTCAATGGCAAAGGCAGATCTGCAGATAGCCAGTCGGTCTCGAGTTGTTCGAATTCCGCGCGGATTTCGGCGATCTCATCGGGAGAAAAAACCGTCAGAGGGAACAGAAATCCGTCTTCCCAATATTTCTCGGACTGGTTCACCGTCAGGGCGTGGGGTGAGTTAGCTGATTGCGGCATGAGGCACCTCTTGAATGATGATTCACGCAGGATAGGCCGGAACGCCACAAGGTCAGCGCACAACCTGTTGCCGGTTAGGCTAAGTTCAGCTTAGCCTATTCTCATGTCGTCCCGTATCCCGTCCCTCAACTGGCTGCGCGTGTTCGAGGCCGCGGCCCGCACCGAAAGCTTTGCCCGCGCGGCCACGCAGTTGAACATGTCGGCTGCAGCCGTCAGCCAGCAGGTGAAAGCGCTGGAAACGCGATTGGGCACGCCGCTGTTTCACCGCCACGCCCATGCCGTAACCTTGACCGAGGCGGGGCGGGCTTATTTGCCGTCTGTTCAACAATCGCTGCTGATGTTGGAAACCGCCACCACGGGGCTGTTCGGTGAAACGCGGGAACAGCGGTTGTTTGTGCAATCCATTCTGCTTTATGCGCACGGCATTCTGGCCGGTGGGCTGCCAGACTTTCACGCGTCGCACCCGCAGATCAGCCTGTCCTTGACCACCGGCAATCTGGTTTCAGATTTCGCCAACCAGTTCACCGATTTGCAGATCGTTTTCGGCAATCCGACACTCTATGGCGCGGACAGTGATGTGTTGTTGCATGAACGCCTGTATCCCGTAGCCCCGCCAAATATCGCCAATCAGATTCACCACCCCCAAGATCTGTTCCGTTTCCCTTTGATCGAGGTTTCGACTCACCGCGCCAGTTGGCTGCATCTGTTCGAGACCTTACGTCTGCCGACAGGTCAGGCGCGGTTTTTCTTTGCGGATAACTCCCTGATAGCGGCCGAGATATCGGCCAGCGGCGGTGGCATCGCACTGGCCCGCGCGCCCGCATCAGATCGGATCATGGAAATGTCGGGCCTTATCCCCTGCCTGCCTGACATTCAAGTGGCAGGTCACGAAACCTACCATCTGGTCTATCCATCCCGCGCAGCCCTGCGGCCACCGGCGCGTGCCTTTCGCGAATGGCTGCTGGATCACAATGCGGCGGTCCAGACCCGGTAACGCCCCTGCCCTGTCACCTCGCGGATCAGGCCGCGCCGGGCGAACCGGTCGATATTGCGCTGTACCGCTGCACGTGACGCTTTTGTCAGTTCCTCGGCCAGTGGGGCTGAAACCATGGGCCAGGCGGTCAGAACGTCGATCAACAAAGGCGGTGTCCGCCCGCTCAGCCCGCTGGTTGCCTCGCGCGCGCGTTGTTCCCAAGCGCTGACCCGATCAAGATGCATCAGCGCGGCTAAGGTTGCCTGCCCTGCCCCTCTGATCCAGGCCGAAAGCTTTTCGTCTACCTCGCCAACCCCGCGCAGCGCCCCGGGACCGGACAGCGCCAAAGGCATGAACATCGCCCCGCCCCGCCCCATCGTTGCCGCGTGGCGGGCCGCGATAATTGCGGCTTCGGTATCCTGTCCGATCCCCTGAGACAGCGCGCGCCAGGCATGGAACCCCATGGCCGCCTGCGTCACCGGATGCAAGCCTTCGGAATTGCGCATCACTTCTGCCAGATCGGCCACTGCCTCGGGGATGTCTTCGATACCTTGCGCCATGCGATCCAAAAAAGCGGTCAGGCCAATTTCCCACCCATCCGAAGACGGGCCCGGTCCGGAAGTTAAACGCCGTACCGCCCAACCGGCCCGAAACAAAGCCTGAACGTCATCACCGGTTGCACCGATCCGCAGACCGGTCCACAACGCCAGCCGGTCAACACTGATCCGGTCCCCGGTCCACCAGCCCAGATCGGATACATCCATCAGCGCCAGCCGATGCGTCCATCCATCCGGCCCGGCCCGCAACCTCTCATCCAAAGCACCGAAAATTGCCGCCAGGTCGGCAAGTTCAAAAGACAGCTCGGCCTGAGCCGTACGCCAATCGCGCGGATCGAACAGCAAACGGCGATCCACTTTCGGGCCCGGGGGCAAAAAATCCTCGACCGCCTCTTCATCCTCGGGCGGCAGAAACCACAAGTCATCGTCTTCGGGCGGGTCCACATCATAGATACTGGAAGGGCCTACCGCATCGGCGTCCTCATCCGGATCAGGCATGACGGGCTTTTTCTTCATACCCATTATATTTCGAGGATTTGCCTCGCTTCACAAGGCGTTTTTGCGCATTACGCGTTTAACCCGCAAAACTTTCAGTGAGAAAATCCAGCTGACCGCTCAGATCAGTCTGATCGTTATTCCCGATCAGCATGTAGCCATATCCGTCCCGCGCCCAGTTGGCTGTGGCCAATCCGCTCAGCACGGCCTGTTGTACGTCCTTGTTCGGCGCGCCCTCACCCTGTCGGATGACACAAAAGGCAAAGGGCCGACCTTCCGCATCGGCAAACACCACCTGAACCAACGGCTTGCCCTTAAATGACAGGACCTGCGCGCGTTTCAGCTCCATCCCCGGCAGGGTTTCAAGCTCTTCGCGGTTCAACGACCGACCCAGCTGTGCCTCAGCCTGTGCGAACTGCTCGTCTAAAGCCTGAGAGGAACTGTCCAGCGACGCAATCGTCTCTGGCACATACAACGACTGATAAATCGCTGCCTGTTGAACCCAGCCCAGCGGCTCTGGACGGGTCGCCCAAAAGGTCGCCGACGCAGCAACGACCGCGACCGAAGCCGCAACGGCAAGCAGACGCAGCCCACCACCGGCTCGCACGACCGGGGCCACCGGCTGTGGCAAATCAACCTGGGGCGTTTCCACTGGCACACGTTCGAAAACCGCCTGCACCACAGGTGCGAACGGGTCCAGCGCCATCAGGCGCTGTTCCAATGCGGGATCCGCCTCAACCGCGCTTTCGATCGCGGCGGCTTCGGCCTCATCCAGTTTGCCTTCCAGATACGCCAACAGCGTCTCGTCGGAAAACTTCATTTGCCACTCCGTCGAACGGTGTCTGCCGCCTCATGCTGCATCACAGTTTTCAGTTTCTGCCGGGCATTGGACAACCGGCTCATGATAGTTCCTATCGGCACCTCCAGCAACGCGGCAGCTTCGCGGTAGCTATAGCCCTCGACGAACACAAGCACGACCGTCTCCCGCTGCGCCTCTGGCAGCTGCATCACTTGTGTAAACACTTCAGTGGCGAAAATATTCGTTTCTGAATCGTTTCCGGGTGCAATTAAGTCTGCTTCGGGCGTCACGGACAGCGCCTGCGCCTTGCGAACCGAACGCGACCGCACCTCATTCAACCAGATCGAGCGGCAGATCGTCATCAGCCAGCTATCCAGCCGGTCATGTGACGTGACCTGGTGGTGTCGTTCCAACGCGCGCAGACATGTGGATTGTAGCAGATCGTCGGCCACGTCGGATGCGCCGGACAGTGCCAGCCCAAACCGCCAGACGCGTTTCGAATGCATCTGGATCGCGCCGCGCACGGCCTGTTCCGAACTAATCTCACCACCCATCGAATAAATCGCGACCTGTGTGTGTTTGCTTTCCACGGACCGGGCCCGCGGGGTCAGGACTGACATAACCCGAGGAGGAAAGAAATGAAACTTCTGTTGAAGGCAGTCACGATTGCGTCGGCAATTGTTGCAACCCCGGCGCTGGCGGACGGCTGGACCCTTGTCCCCGAAGGATCGCATCTGGCCTATGGGACCATCAAGAAAGACACCGTGGGCGAGGTCAATTCCTTCACCAACCTCAGCGGTCATGTCAGCCCGGACGGCAAGGCCGAGATTCAGATCGACCTGTTCTCGGTCGAGACCAATATCGACATCCGTAACGAACGCATGATCGAGTACGTGTTTCGCAAAGCAGGTACTGCGGCGCTGACGGCCACGTTTGACATGGCCGAAGTCTCAAGTCTGGGTATTGGCAAAACCACCACCGTCGATACCGAGGCCGTGTTGTCCCTGGCTGGAACGGATGTGGCCTTCGACGCCGAGATGTTTGTGGCCCGCCTTTCTGAGTCCTCGGTGATGGTGTCGACCAACGACATGGTGTTCATCAGCGCCGAAGACGCAGGCGTCAATGCTGGGGTCGAAAAACTGATGGAGCTGGCCAGCCTGCCCGGCATCACTCGCACGGTTCCGGTGACGGCCCGGCTGATCTTCAACTTGGATGGCGAACAGGCTGCGGTTGCCCCTGCTGCCCCGTCTGCCGTCGCCGCAGTGGAAGGAGACATCAAGGCGGGTAAGAAAGTGTTCCGCAAATGCAGCGCCTGCCACAAGCTCGAGCAAGACCGCCACACTGTCGGTCCGTCACTGCACGGGGTTATCGGCGCCACAGCCGGACAGGCGGACGGGTTCCGGTATTCGGCCCAATTGCAAGAGTCGGGCATTGTCTGGACCGCTGACACCCTGACCGCGTTCCTTTCTGACCCGCGCAGAACGATTCCCGGTAACAAGATGCAGTTTTCCGGCCTGAAAAGAGACGAAGATATCACCAACCTGATCGCTTATCTGCAGGCCGAAGCGCAGGGCTGATCCCGAACCCGGCGAAAACCGGGTTCCCTTTGCCCGCTCTGCCACGCTATCCCTTGTCTCAGTCACGATGAGGGAGACGCAGGGCATGAGCGAAACGGTCAAACTGTCATTGGACGAAGTCCGAGACCTCAGCCTTTCTATTTTGACCACGTCTGGTTTCGGGCCGGATCATGCCGCAGCGATCGCCGATACGCTAACCACCTGTCAAATCGACGATTGCCAATCACATGGATTGTTCCGCCTGTTCATGTGCGCCGACACGATAAATGCGGGTCAGATCGACGGGCATGCAGAGCCAGTCCTTGAACCGTCGGATAACGCAGTCGTTCGGGTTGATGCGCAGGGCGGGATGTCCCTGCTGGCGTTCGAAAAAGCGCTGCCGGTTTTGATCGAGAAAACCCGCACCCACGGCATCGCCGCCATGGCGATCAACCGGTGTTTCCATTTCTCGGCACTCTGGCCCGAGGTGGAGCGTCTGTCCGCGGTCGGTCTGGCGGCGATGGCGATGGGCCCAAGCCACGCCTGGGTCGCCCCCGCCGGTGGCACGCGCGGCAGCCTTGGCACCAACCCGCTGGCCTTCAGCTGGCCTCGCCAGAATAAAGACCCGTTTACCTTCGATTTCGCCACCAGCTCCTTTGCCCGGGGAGAGATCGAACTGTACCACCGCGCAGGCAAGCCCCTGCCCGAAGGTGTCGCCATCGACAAACACGGCAACCCGACCACCGATCCACAGGCCGCGATGGACGGTGCGATGCTGACCTTTGGCAGCTACAAGGGCTCGGCCCTGTCGATTATGATCGAACTGCTGGCCGGTCCACTAATCGATGATCTGACCAGTCTGGAAAGCATGGAATTCGCCGATGGCGCCGGCGGCGCACCTTATCACGGGGAAATCCTGCTGGCCTTCGATCCTGCGCAATTCAGCGGCGGTCGAGTCGATGAGAATGATACCCGTGCCGAGCGTTTGTTCGCCGATATCACCGATCAGGGCGCGCGTCTGCCGTCGCAACGGCGCTTTGCCGCGCGGGCCCGCAACACTGAACGCGGCTTCGTCGAAATAGCCAAAACACTGTACGACGACCTGCAGGCTTTGGCCGAACAGGCCCAGGCGCGCTAAAGCCCCTTTCCCTTGGCGATGCGGCTGGCTAAGAAGTCCCTCCAGACATATTCAGGAGGCCCCCTTGGACCGCATCGCCCGCACCATCGCCACCGAAATCAATGCCCGCCCCGAACAGGTGGGGGCCGCGGTGAAATTGCTGGACGAAGGGGCCACCGTGCCTTTTGTCGCCCGCTACCGCAAAGAGGTGACGGGTGGGCTGGACGACACCCAACTGCGCACCCTTTCTGACCGCCTGACCTATCTGCGCGAACTGGAAGCACGGCGCGAGACGATCCTGGGCTCGATCAAAGATCAGGGCAAGCTGACCGACGATCTGGTCAAATCCATCGCACAGGCCGATACCAAGGCGCAGCTGGAAGACATTTACCTGCCCTACAAACCCAAGCGCCGCACCAAGGCGATGATTGCCCGCGAGAATGGGTTGGAACCGCTGGCGGATGCCATTCTGACGGATCGGTCGGCTGACCCAGAAATTCTGGCGCAGGGATATGTCACCAAAGCAGTGGCAACCGTCAAGGACGCGCTGAACGGCGCGCGGGACATCATCACCGAACAGCTGACCGAAAACGCCGCCCTACTGGGCGAGCTGCGCAATTTCATGCAGCGCGAGGCCCTGCTGACTTCTAAGGTAATTGAAGGCAAGGAACAGGAAGGCGCCAAGTTCAGCGACTATTTCAGCCATTCGGAGCCTTGGGCAAAAGCCCCGTCGCATCGTGCGTTGGCGATGCTGCGGGCCTCGAAAGAGGGGATCGTGACACTGGATATCGCGCCCGATCCCGAAACCGGCGCCGCCCGTGCCGAAGCGATTGTCGCCGCGCACCTTCACACACGTGGAGACGGTCCCGGAGATCTGTGGCTACGTAAAGTGGCGGGTTGGACTTGGCGGGTTAAGCTGTCGCTGTCGATGATGGTCGAGCTGATGGCGGATCTGCGCGGCCGAGCGCAGGATGAAGCAATTGATGTTTTCTCGCGCAATCTCAAAGACTTACTATTTGCTGCACCGGCGGGTGCCAAGGCAACCCTGGGTCTGGACCCCGGCATTCGAACTGGCGTCAAAGCTGCGGTGGTTGATGCCACAGGTAAAGTGGTCGCGACCGATACGCTTTATCCGTTTCAACCTAAGAACGATCTACGCGGCGCGCAGGCCGCCATTCTGAACCTGATCGCTGCGCACGAAATTGAACTGATCGCCATCGGCAATGGCACCGCCAGCCGGGAAACCGAGAAACTGGTGGGTGATACGCTGAAACTGCTGCCAAAAGCTGTTTCGGCCCCGACCAAGGTTGTTGTGTCCGAGGCTGGCGCATCGGTCTATTCCGCCTCAGAACTGGCCGCGCGCGAATTCCCCGATCTTGACGTGTCGTTACGCGGTGCGGTTTCCATCGCTCGTCGGCTGCAGGACCCGCTGGCCGAACTGGTTAAGATCGAACCTAAATCTATTGGGGTCGGCCAATACCAGCATGACGTGGACCAGCACAGGCTGTCGCAATCTTTGGCCTCTGTGATCGAAGATGTGGTGAACGCGGTGGGGGTTGATTTGAACACGGCCTCGGCCCCCCTGCTCTCTCATGTCTCGGGGTTGGGGCCCGGCTTGGCCGAAGCAATTGTCATGCATCGCGACATGAATGGCGCATTTCAATCACGTAAAGAGCTGCTGAAGGTCGCCCGCCTTGGCCCGCGCGCTTATGAGCAAAGTGCAGGCTTTTTGCGCATACGCGACGGATCGGAACCTCTGGACGCATCGTCGGTTCACCCCGAGGCCTATAACGTGGCCCGCCGGGTTGTTTCGGCCTGCGGGCGCGACATCCGTCAGATCATGGGTCACGACGGAGCGCTAAAGGGGTTACGCGCAGAACAATTCGTCGACGACACCTTCGGCTTGCCGACCGTGCGCGACATCTTTGCCGAGCTGGAAAAGCCCGGTCGCGACCCTCGCCCCAGTTTTGTCACCGCCTCGTTCACCGACGGTGTCGAAGAGATCACCGACCTGAAACCGGGCATGGTGTTGGAAGGCACAGTGACAAATGTCGCCGCCTTTGGCGCTTTTGTGGATATCGGGGTGCATCAGGACGGGCTGGTCCATGTCAGTCAATTGGCCGACCGCTTCGTCAAAGACCCGCACGAGGTGGTCAAGACCGGACAGGTCGTCAAGGTCACCGTGGTCGAGGTGGATGTTCCCCGCAAGCGGATTGGCCTAACCATGCGCAAGGATGGCGGAACATCAGCTCGCGAAGATCGGGCCAGTCGAGGACCAAAAAAGAACACTGGCCTGTCAAAACCCAAAGGATCGCAACGCGCAAAATCTGATAGTAAAGCGCATAACAGCGCATTTGCGGATGCGTTGAAATCTGCGATGAAGGACCGTTGATGAAAACGGGCATTCACAGCCTTTGCCTTTGACGCCTAGGCGAAGGCGTCCGGCTCAAGCTCTTCCCAAAAATCAAAGATGGCATTGGCGTTCAGACCAGAACGCCAGCCATGGGCGCGGAAGTGTTCCCGGTCCAGATCATTGTCGAGCCCTGCCATAAACAAGCGTTTGTCTGCATCCCGCTGGGTTGGGTTTCGCCGCGAAACCAGTTCTTCAACGATAGACAGCTTTCGCGACCGCTCGGTACGCTCAGCCACTCGGGCTGCGTAAGCCTGATCTTCTAGCGCCTTCTCAACGTCCCGTACGCGCGCGGCCTCGACGGCCTCGGGGCTGGGTTCAGGCAGAGAATCGTTTTCCGGCGGTTGATAGTCGTCGCGCAAGGCGGCGGACAAATATCCAACCGTTGATTTCACATCCCCCTGCCCGCTTACATAATCCAATTTTTGCTGCACATAGTCTTCGCCATGTTCCGCAATCCACTGTCGCGCCAACCGGTCGGACACCCCTTGCTTACGGAGCGTCTTGTAAACTTGCAGATTGCGGACGCCATCGCTGTCATCGATTTCGAACATCGCCTTCTGTGGATTGCCTTTGATCAGAAACCGGATATCAGTAACCGTGCGGCCCTTTTTTTGAAACTGTGGCTCTATCAGTATGTCCGAACTTTTGTTCACCTCAGCCACGGCGGGTTTGATGATCTTGGCGTTGAGGTGTTTGAAGCTGCCGTAATAGTCGCTGCCGTCTACCCCCATGAGTTTGCGGAACACGTCCAGCGCCCACCAGCCCGTAGAACCGGTTCTGACGAACCTATAACAATTCTCATACAGCGCCAGGCCATGCCCAGAGCTAAAGTTCCTTTGGATCTGCACATTGATCAGGGCATAGATTTTCGGATCATAGAGCTTTTGGGCCAGCGCCGGGGAGTAGGCGTATTCACAGACCCCGTTCTTCAGCTTGGCGAAGCTGAGCAATGAGGACACGCCCCATTCTTGTCTGCCCTGCTCATCCAACATGTCCCACTCCGCGACGGTCTCGGCCAGCGCTCGCAAACTCGCCCGCAGCGTATCGAAGTCGTTTGAATTATAGCCGACCATCATCGCAAGCGTCCGCGCGTCGATAGTATGTGTCTGCGCCGAGGTTAGTGCGTCATACGCGTTCAACAACAGGACATTCGAGAGCTTACGTTGCAAAAGCGTAAGCTTGCCGCTGATGTGAATCGCGGCGACGTTTTTCTTGACCGTCTCCCGGCGCAATGCACCAGAGAGCTGATCCATATCCAATTGTGTATCCGGCATGATTCTGCCTGGCTGCTCGTTTTGGTATTTCTTGCACAAAAAGTACCCATGGATCAATTCTATTTGGGTACCCAAATACAGGAAAGAGGGAATCCTGTATCTGGGTACCTGACCTGAAAATCTTCGCAGTTATCCACAGAACCGGATCGAGGGTCGCCCAATTTGAGGGTTTTACATGTACTGCGACCCGGCGAAAAACAAAAATTTAGGGTCTAATCTGGTCGAAGTTTCAGTGTCCTGCGAATCGGCCCCCTTCTTCCTGAAACTCGGCACTCAGCAACCTGTAGACGGGTACCTTTGATACCGGAATCTGGTCCCTTTCATACCGTAAACAGGTTCTAAAGTGAGTTTAATTCTTTGGTTTTAAACACTATTTTTCTTGTAAAGTCTCTAAAACATCTAAAATAAATAAACTCTTTGTTAGCTTTGGTGTTGCCTATTTTACTGGTTTCGTGACGAAACCCACTCAGAGGGGCTTATTCTGTGGAAAACTCTCACTCTGAGGATAGCGTCATTAGAAAATGTTCGCTATGTTGGGCAATATACGCCGCTAAGGCGAACATTACCCGAGGCATCGACAGTGAATAAATCTAACCAACCTCCTCTGCCGCCCTATTTGAATCTGGATCCAGAGCTAGCAGCGCAAAAGTTGCCTGATCCTATCGGAACTTCTCGATTCGCCAAAGCGGCTACATTCTGCGCAAAAGGGCGCGAAGACCTGGCGCGACGTGGGTATGCTCCGGACGGGGAAAAAAGACTGCGTAGATTTTCCATCTGGGAGATCACCAAATACCTGATCCCGGTTGCACCTGCGCATCTGCGACGTGTGCTCAAAGCCAATCCCGAATTGCCGCAGGGTGAAGGCGAGGCTGGCTCCAAGTGGTTTTCGCTGGAGGAAGTACTGACCCTCCGACAACACTTTGCAGCCGAGGGTGTGAGCACCAAGGAATATCTGCCGTACCGACCAGATGGCCTTCCTGCAAAGGTGGTTGCTGTGGCCAATTTCAAAGGGGGTGTAGGTAAGACATCTACTGCCGCGCATCTGGCAATGTCAGCTGCGCTGGACGGATATAAAGTATTGGTTATAGATCTGGACAGCCAGGGATCGATGACCTCAATTCTAGGTGGGAGTGTTGCAGATGAATGGCAAACGGTTTTTCCACTTATAGCCAAAGATTACGCGCGTGCCGTACAAGAGGAAAACCGGGTCCGCAATGCGGCTGGGCAGCCTGAAATCCCCCTGGATGAAACGCTGCAAGAAGCGCTCAATACCCTGCCCCGCGATGTTATTCAGAAAACGCATTGGCCCAATATCGACCTGATTGGCGCCCAGTTGAACCTGTATTGGGCCGAGTTTCAGATACCCGTTTGGCGCATGGGTTTGCGCAGTTGGCCGCTTTGGGATGGTTTGACCAACTTTCTGCAGGATGAAGGAGTGTTGAACGACTACGACATTGTTTTCCTCGATACGCCTCCTGCACTTGGGTACCTAACGATCAACGCGCTGGCTGCAGCTGATATTTTGCTTGTGCCGTTGGGGGCCTCGTTTCTTGAATTTGATTCAACGGGCCGGTTCTTTGACATGCTCTACACGACTTTTGCCAGCATCGAGGACGGTGAGAACGCGGCGCAAAGGGCGGCTGGTTTACCCGAGCTCAAGTTTGAATGGGACGTGGTCAGGGCCATAATCACTCGGTTTGATGCCAGCCAGCAAACCGATATGGCAAATGTGATTCAGGCCTATTTCGGGGACTTCATGAATGCATACCGTCAGGACTATACCGCTCTGGTTGGCCAGGCGGGTGAGCAGGTCAACGGTATCTACGAAGCGGATTACAGGGACTTCAATCGCGATACGTATGTACGAGGTCGGGAAACATTCGACCGGACCTATGCCGAATTCAAGCAGGTCTTGATCGGCTGCTGGTGGCGCGACGCTCAGATGGAAGGAAACGCAGATGGCTAAACGCAGAAGACTGACCGCTCCGGACACGTCAGAATTGGAACAGCTTGAGGCTGGTTTCGCGGCGAAACCGTCGATCAGCCCGTTTGAAACCAAGTCATCGACGCCTCCGATTGCACAGGTCGCGGCTGAGGCTGCAACGCTCAACGGCATGGCAGCGGTGACCGATCGCCTTGCTCTGGCGCAGGATCAAGGTGATGCAGCTCGATGGCGCGATGCGCAGGATGCCGGACTGGTGGCGGAAATGCTATCGCTGGATCAGATTGATGCCGATTTCATTCGTCGCGACCGGATGGTTGAAGATGAAGAAGCCATGGCAGAACTTTTGGAGTCCTTGCGCGTTCACGGGTTGCGCACACCAATTGAGGTCACGCGTGACGGCGAAGGTTACGGGTTGATTTCTGGCTTCCGACGATTGAATGCCTTCCGGCGCCTGGCCGAGACCGATCCGCGGTTTTCTGAAATCCCAGCCTTTGTCCGAGAGGCTGGTTCGGGGCAGGGCGCCTATGTCTCAATGGTCGAGGAAAACGAACTTAGGGCAAATCTCAGCCCTTATGAACGTGGACGCATTGCGGTTTTAGCCGCGGGACAGGGGGTATTTGCATCGACCGAAGCCGCTGTTGACGTTTTGTTTGCTGCTGCGTCCAAGGCAAAACGATCCAAGGTTCGTAGTTTTGCGGTGGTACACGAAGCACTTGGTGACTTGTTGCAGCACCCGGTCGCCCTGTCCGAAAAAGCAGGACTGAAACTAGCGGCCGCATTGCGGGAGGGGGCACAACCCCAATTGCGTCAGGCTTTGGCCGAGGTGGGCGAGCTGGACCAAAAATCGGAATGGGCGTTGCTGGAAGCCGCCCTAAAGACGTCACCTGCCCCTGTGAAAGACAAGGCGAGGGGAGGGCGTCCGCAACAGGTTCAGCGCCTGGTTCCGGTGGCGTTGACCGGAGGCAGCGACATTCTGGCCGAAGTGTCCGCAGGCGAATTACGCCTTCGTATTCGTGGAATGGATATCCCTGCCGAAGACGCGCAGAACATCGTTGAACGGTTGGCCGATTACCTGCGTGAGTTTCGCGGCAAAACATAAAGCGGGAAGGTGAGATAGGACCGCAAAATCAGACCCGCTATGTGGTGCGCAAAATGACATATTTTTGCGCACCAATTGGGTCGACCGTTTGACACCATAGGACGCTGGGATTCCACGTAATGTGCCAACGGTTATGAGGATCATGCCGTACCTGTATGAAACGGGAACTTGGTTTTCAGGACGTCAAATGGGACGGGTTCGGAATGGCTGACCGCCGTTCGATCAGCTGACCGTCAAGCCGTTCGGCACTGGGTCTTTCTTGATCCGAAATCCAGCGTGCGAGGGCAACGGCGGCTTTCTCGCCCATTTGAGACACCGGCAAATGCACTGTGGTGATGGCAGGCACTGCGACAGCAGAACTGGGCAGATCGTCGACCCCAACCAGAGAGATATCGTCGGGCACGCGGACATCCTCGGCCTGAAGACCGAACAAAACCCCCAAGGCAACGACATCTGACAGGCACAAAATGGCGTCCGGTTTTTGAGCCTGTCCGCAGATGAGTTTGGCACTTTCCGCGCCGCCACGATGGCTGATCTGGGTCTCGTAGCAGGTTAGCTTTCCGTCCCAGGGCAGGTCCTGCAGCCCGGAAAGTCGTGCGCGTGTTCGGTCATTATCATGCACCGGGCCGTGTACGACAGCTATGTGGCGATGCCCAAGGTCGGCAAGATGCTGAAGGGCAAGCTGAGCCACCGCTTCGTTGTCATACCCGATGGTCGGCAGAGGGTTTGTTGCGTCATAAAAGGATGTGATGATCGTCGGCAGCATCGTCCGATCGATCAAGTCGTGCAGTGCGTCGCTGTGGGTGGCACCTGTGATAATCAGACCTTCGGCTCCGATATCAACAAGGCTTTGCGCTTTCTCGGCTTCGATTTCGAGGTCCGAGTTCGTTGTCGCAACGACAAGGGACAATTGGTGTTCGGACAGCTCACGCTCTAGCGCGGCAAGGAACCGGGCAAAGATCGCGTTGTCCAGCGTTGGCACCAAAGCTCCGACAAATCGGGTGCGGCCGGAATTGATCGCCCGTGCGGCGGCGCTGGGTACGAATTTCAACGCGTCAATGGCAGCCTGGACTTTCTCAAGCGTGTCTTTCTTCACCACGCCTGGTTCATTGAGAACCCGAGACACCGTTGCGACCGATACACCCGCCGCTTTGGCCACGTCTCTGAGATTTGCGCGTTTTTTGGGTTCAGGGCTTCTTGGCTTCACCGTTTTCTGGGTCCGTTTCTGCGGTCGTATAAGAAAGTGTTGACATATGTAACTAGTTTCAGCAACCTCTGTAACTAGTTACATTTTGGCTATCTGGCTGCACCATGCACGGATCTTCAGTCTTACATACGTTCGCGAATACGGGGTTTAACGGCCTTGGCCGGCGGTTTCCGGGCTTTCCGAAAATCTCAGATGCGCGTACGCATATCCTGGCCCCGCGCGAGGCGTTGCAACTGAAAATGTCCGCTGGGGATTTGCTGTCGATAGAAGGGGTTGGCCCGGCGCAACCTCTGGATTTGACGGCATTTGACGAGGTTGGGCAACCAATGTTGGCAACCTTGGGGCTTACTGCAAACGGACAGATCGCAGCGGGCGACTTTGATAGTGCCCGATTTTCAGGATGGATTGCTGCGCAAGGCGGGGGGGAACCGGTTCCCGGACACAGGTTGGATCAAGTGACCGATCCGGTGATTCTGCGCGCCGACACGTCCGTTACGGTCTGGGTGATCCGTCCCATTGAGCGTTCGGGGTTGATCGAAGGTGCAGGGGCCGGATGCGTTACGGTTCAACACAAATCATCCGCTGCGCAAGACCCGCACCTGCCACCTTTGCTGGGTGATACACGGGATGAATTCACCGTACCGCGGGGCAGGGCAGTTGCCTATGAACTGAAGGCAGGAGAATTTGTTCAGATCATCGACGTCGAAGGCCAGCAGTGTTCAGATTTCATGGCGCTGCGCGCTGATGGGTTGGATTGTGGTGACGAATGGATGATCGACTCGACCGCCACCCGCTCGATGGTGCGTCGTGCATTCCCGGGGCCCGGGTTGCTGGACAAATTTTTTGATCGCGAGATGCGTCCGCTGTTGAATGTCATACAGGATACCTGCGGGCGGCATGACACTTTCGGTCTGGCTTGCACCGCACGCGGGTATGAGGAGCGGGGGTTTCCCGGTCATCTGAATTGTTCCGACAACATGTCGAATGCCTTGGCCCCGTATGGCGTCGCACGGCGTGCGGCCTGGCCGGCCATCAATTTCTTTTGGAACACATGGATCGACCCGGCGACCCATCACATCCAGACCGAAGAATCCCATTCTCGTCCTGGGGACTATGTCGCGATGCGCGCGATCGAGGATCTGGTCTGTGTCTCGACCGCCTGCCCGGATGACATTGATCCGATTAATGGTTGGAATCCGACAGATGTGCATGTGCGCATCTATCGCCCCGAAACACCGATCCGCCGCGCGGTGGCCTATCGCGAAAAGGAAGATGCCCCGATGTCGATCAGTCAGGAATCCGCGTTTCACGACCGGCTCGCTCCGCTGACCCAGCATTTCGCGCCGGCGCGCGATCTGTGGGCGCCGGTCAGCTATCCCGCCCACGGCACGCTGGGAGAATATTGGGCCTGCCGTCAGGCGGTGACGGTTCAGGATATGAGCGGGCTGCGCAAATTCGACATTATCGGCCCGGATGCCGAGGCGTTGTTGCAGCTGGCGACCACGCGAAACGTGGCCAAGTTGCCGGTGTGGCGTGGGTCTTACACTTTGATGTGTGACGAAAGCGGGGCCGTTATTGATGACGGCACCTTGTTCCGCCTTGCGCCCGAGATTTTTCGCTGGTGCTGTGGCTCGGAAGAAAGCGGGCGCGTGTTGCAGACGCTGGCGGATGAACGCGGTTTGCAGGTGCGCGTGCATGCATTGCGCGGTGCGATGCCGAACCTGGCAATCCAGGGTCCGAAATCGCGCGACCTGTTGCGCAAGATCGCCTTTACGCAACCTCATGTGCCCGGGCTGGATCACCTGAAATGGTTTGGCGTCACCGTCGCCCGTCTGCGCGATCGCGAGGGCGCGCCATTCATGCTGTCGCGCTCAGGCTATACCGGAGAACTGGGGTATGAGGTCTTCTGCTCTAAATCCGATGCAGTCGCAATCTGGGACGCGGTGATGGAAGCGGGTGAGGAATTCGGGATCACGCCAATGGGTTCGGCCGCGCTGGACGTTATCCGGATCGAGGCCGGTCTGGCCGCCGCCAACGCCGAATTCGAGCCGGGTGTCGATGCGTTCGAAGCGGGGTTGGGTTTTGCCGTCGACCTGACCAAATCCGACTTTACCGGCAAGGCTGCGCTGGAACGTAATGCGCGCGAACCGCGCCGGGTACTCAAGGGGTTGCTGATTGGCTGCGATGATGTACCCGCCCACGGTACCCCTGTCTTTGCAGGTGAGCGGCAGGTGGGTGTGGTCACTTCGGCCACCCGCTCACCGATGTTGGAACACGCCATCGCGATGGCGCGGCTGTCGGTCGAACACGCAGAAAATGGCACCGAACTTGAGATCGGACAGCTTGATGGGCGGATGAAGCGCCTGTGCGCCGCCGTCTCGGACATTCCATTCATAGACCCGCAACGCAAGCGGGCGCGCGCTTGATGGCGCATGCAACTCAACGCAACGGGAGAAGACATATGAGGAAACTAACATTCACGGCAACCTTGACCATGATCTTGGGCGCAACAACGGCAATGGCGCAGGAGAAGGTCATGGTGGGTGAACCCAGCTGGCCCGGTGCCAAAATCATGAGCCGCGTAATCGGTCAGGTCATCGAAACCCGTTTGGGCGGCGAAGTCGGTTATGCTCCTGGTGCTAACGCGGTGATCTTTGCCGCCATGGATGGCGGGCGCGGCGATATCGACGTACACCCGGACGTCTGGTTGCCGAACCAGTCTTCGTTCACCGATGAGTACGTTGATCAGAAGGGCACGGTTGGACTGTCTTCGGGCAGCTACGAAGGCCGCGCCGGGATTTGCGTGCCGAACTACATGGTTGAAGATCACAATATCAAATCCATCTACGATCTGGCCACCCCAATGGCGCAGGAGCTGTTCGATTCAGACGGTGACGGGCTGGGCGAGGTCTGGGTCGGCGCGTCCGGCTGGGCGTCGACCAACACGTTCAAGGTGCGGGTACGGGACTACGGCATCGAAACCTTCCTGACACCCACCACCGAAGACGAAACCGTGTTTTATTCGCGTCTGAAGGATCAGATCGACCAGCAGAAAGGGGCCGCGTTTTACTGCTATGCGCCGCATTATGTGCATGCCCTCTATGACGTAACCATTCTGGAAGAGCCCGAGCATGACGCGGCCACCTATAAGATGGTGCAGCCGGATCAGGATGCCGACTGGTACAACAAATCCCATGTCAGCACCGGCGAGCCGGTTAAAACCGTGACCGTGGCGCATTCCAAGTCTTTGGAACAGCGCAATCCGGCGGCTGCCTCTTTTCTGGCCAATATCGACATGGACGCAGCCCAGCTTAGCGGATTGACCTACGAGGTCGTGGTCAAGGGCCGCGAGATTGACGAGGTCGTGGCCGAATGGATCGCCGGGAATGGCGATACCGTCGATGGTTGGCTTGGTCTGAAAACAAACTAAAGCCGTCGCGCCCCCGGTGTTTCGGGGGCGCCCTGTAACACTCTCAACAGCGGTGGGGTCAGTATGACAGCGGATATCGCAATCGACGCAAAAGGCGTGTGGAAAGTATTCGGCGCGCGCTCGCAGGAGGCTTTGAAAGCCATCCACAGCGAAGGGCTGAGCAAGGCCGAAGTGCTGGACCGCTTCAACTGCGTTGTTGGCGTGGCCGATGCCAGTTTCGAAATTGAGCGTGGGGAGCTGTTCTGTGTCATGGGCCTGTCTGGTTCGGGCAAATCGACCCTCGTGCGCCATGTAAACCGACTGCTCGAGCCAACGGATGGTCATATCTATCTGGATGGCGATGACGTGATGGGCCTGAATGACGAAGGATTGCGCGATTTACGCAACCGGCGTGTTGCCATGGTGTTCCAAAACTTCGGCCTGATGCCGCACCGCACCGTGCGTGACAACGTGGCGATGCCGTTGGAAATACGTGGCACCGGCAAAGCCCGCCGCTGGGAAGAGGCGGACCGGGTGTTGGAGCTGGTCGAACTGAACGGATGGGAAGACAAATACGCCCATGAGCTTTCGGGTGGCATGCAGCAGCGCGTGGGCCTTGCCCGCGCCATTGCAGCCGATCCGGAAATCCTGTTGATGGATGAGCCATTCTCGGCCCTCGATCCGCTGATCCGCAAACAGTTGCAAGATCAGTTCATGGACCTCAGCCACAAGCTGAATAAAACGACGATGTTTATCACGCACGATCTGGACGAGGCCATTCGCATCGGCCACCGCATCGCGATTATGAAAGACGGGCGTATCGTGCAGATTGGTACGCCGGAAGAGATCATCCTCAACCCCGCCGACGACTATGTTGCCGATTTCGTTGCCGGTATATCTAAGCTCAACATGATCTTCGCCCATTCGGTGATGAAACCGGTGGACGAATTCGAGGCCCATCATGGCGAGGTGCCGGAGGATGCAAAGGAAGCGCATCCCGAGATGGATTTGTCCGATCTGATGAACCTTTGCGTCGACGGCCACGGTGTCGTCGCGGTCACGCAGGATGGCAACACGGTCGGGGTGATTAACCGCGCGGGTCTGATCCGCGCCATTCAGGACAGCCAGGCATAAGGGGACCGATATGAAACATGTTGATGTGCAACAGATCCAACCGGAAACCGCTGATCGGCTGAACGGGCTGATCGCCGATTTCGTGGGGCAGGGGCAGGAATACTACCAAAAAACCTTTGCTTATATGATGCAGGCGCCCGGTTATCGGTTCACGCTGAACAAGGCCGCAGCGATCCTGGGGCCGATCTGGTTTGGCGCGCGTGGGTTGTGGTCGTGGTTTCTGGGCTTTCTGGTGCTGGAAACACTGGCCTATATCCAGATCGGGCTGGGGCTGTTCGGTGACCTTGGTCGCGAGTTCCGTGAACGCGCAGCCCAGATCGAACAGACGCTGGAACTGCGCCGCCAACAGATTGCCGCTGCCGAACAATCCGGCTCCGCCACGTTGGAGTCGTTGAAACGTGCGGCGGAATCGCTTGAGGGCGCGTTGGTCGGGGCCCAAGAGGCCGCGCGCAGTGCGGATTCCACCGGTGTCGCTTATCTGATGGTTGGAATTGTGCTGTTGCTGGCGGTCAAGTTTCTGGCAGCGTCGCTGGCCAACTGGACGCTTGAGGGTCAGTTTGCGCGCTGGCGCTCGGACACAAGTGTCGCAAATGGCTGGTCGACCCCCCGGATGGTTGTGGCCGCGGCATTGACGGGCATTGTCGTTGTGCTGTCGATGATCAAATTTGCGCAGCCTGACGCTTTGGCGGTGCTGAAAACCTTCCCGACCAATCGCGACTGGCGGCTGAATGTGGGCGACGGGGTGCAGGCGGTTTTTGAATGGACCAAGACCGCAGGGCGCGGCTTCTTTGACGGCCTGACCTATGGCATGCGCACCTTGCTGGACTGGATTGAGGTGGTGCTTGTTGATACGCCCTGGCCGGTGGTGGCTCTGGTGATCATCATGCTGGCTTATCTGTCCGCTGGTGCGCGCGTGGCAATCTTTACCGGGGCGGCGCTGGCCTATCTTGGGCTTTTGGATTTCTGGGAAAAGGCGATGACCACGATTGCCTTGCTGGGTGCAGCGGCGTTGATTTCGATCACGCTGGGCATCCCGCTGGGTATTTATTGCGCCCGCCGCCCACGTGCCTTTGCCATCGTGCGGCCCATTCTGGATTTCATGCAGTCGATGCCATCCTTTGTATACCTGATTCCCGTGGTGGCTTTCATCGGGTCAGGCAAACCAGCAGGCGTCGTGGCCACGATGATTTTCGGTAGTCCCCCGGTGATCCGCTTCACCGTTCTAGGTTTGCAGCAGGTGCCGGAAACGGTGCGCGAGGCTGCGCTCGCCTTTGGGGCCACGCCGCGTTACCTGCTGTGGCGAGTGGATCTGCCGCTAGCGCATAAGACCATCATGGCAGGCGTCAACCAGACCATCCTGATGTCGCTGGCCATGGTCGTTGTTGCCTCGCTGATCGGTGCTAAGGGTCTGGGGGAAGACGTGCTGGAAGCGTTGCAGTACGCGGCGGCAGGTCAGGGTATTCTGGCCGGTCTGGCGATCCTGTTCTGTGCGCTGATCCTGGATCGGATCGTGGCCGGTAAGAAGTAGAGATCTACCGCGATCCAAAGCTGTCTGGCCGGGGGCTGCCCCCGGCCAACGCATCCCGGTTACGACCAGCGTTCGATCAGGCGAATGGCCCAGACCAGCACGATGCCATAGATCACATGCCCGACTAGCGCGACCCATGTGATACCAGTGAAATTTAAGAAGAACGGCAAACCGGCGATGGTCGTGATACCGCCAATGGCAAATACCCAAAGCCCAAAACCGTAGACTGCTGATCCCACAAATATGTGGCGGCCTTTGAACAGCGTCGCCCAAACCGGGTTGAAGACGTAGAGCCAGCCAATCGGATAACCGATCAGGCCAACCAGATAGAAGTGAACGAAATACCCGGCGAAATCGCCATTGGGCAGGCCCAGTGTTCCGAGCAAGCTGCGCGCAAGCCCGTGCGGAGACAAATTGGCAAACCCCAATGACGGGCTGATCAGCTGCCCCCACAGGTCAAACGCATTGGACGCGAAGAAACCTGAAATGAACATCATACCCAAAAGCGGGATGTTGAATCGTGGGAACAGACCCGTCGAAGAATGCGCAGTTTCTGACATCGCCATGGGATGACCTTTCATGCCGGTTGCGTTGCTTTGTGCCTTTAAAATTGTGAAACGGCGGCTGAATTCAACGAATTGAAAGAGCTTTCACGCACAGGTGACAAAGCGAAGAATATTGAAACAAACCTGTGGGGATGGCCAGCTATCTGCGGCGTGCGGCTCGCCTCAGCAGCGGGATTTCAAAACGTCCACGACCGCATCAAAGGCCTGTACATCTTGTTCGGCGCGGGCGGTTAAAAGCGCCCCTTCCAACACGGCCAAGGTGGCGCGGGCCTCGGCCGCTGGATTTGTCACGCCTGTGATTGACTTGTCTTGCAGGCCCAGTTGAAAGATCGCTTCGATCTGCTTGATCACCATGGCGCGGAAGGCTTTGATCTTTTCAATCACTTCGTCTGACAGGCTTTCAAGGCTGCTGATCAGCGAAACGCACAGGCACAGGGTTTTGCCATCGTTGAGTGCATTTCGGTACAGCCCGATCAAGGCCAGCAATCGTTGCGACGCGGTGTCATGGGCAGCCTCGGCTTTGCGGCATTCGGCCTCAAAGGTCGAGTGGTAGCGATCCATCAAAGCAGCCGACAGGGCGGCCTTGGTGGGAAAGTGATAATGGATCGAAGCCTTGCGAATACCCACCGCATCAGCCAGATCGGCATAGCTGAACCCATCGAACCCGCGCGCTCGGGCGGCATGTTCGGCAACATCCAGCAAGGCGGTTTTGGTATCGGTCGCCATCTGTGTTCAATCCCTTTCCGAGCTATTCAAAGGCAGCGGTGATCCCCCTGCCTTTGACACCCTCAAAGCAGTACCGGCCCGGCCCCTAAAATGCCAGAGGGATCGCGTTTCACGTGCTAGACCGCCGGAGCCTTGGCAAAGGGCAAATGCCCGGTTTTCATCCAGACTTTTGCGCCATGGGAACCCGCGCTGGCTGAAAGGGCCTGGCCTTCGGGCAGGCGCAACCAGCCATCTTTGGTCAGGTCATCACCGCCGGTGGTGATGGACCCGTCAATGATCAAAAGTTCGATGCCGCCAGCGGCGTCAGAGTTGAGAACCGCGCCCGGATCAAGATGACTGTAGGTGACGATCTCACGGTCATCCTTGTGCAGCGTGGCGGTTGACACGCCATTTACCGGGGCGGCCAGTTCATCCGCCATGGTCTTGCGGAACTGGGTGCGGTCGTCCAGATCGAACTGCCATAGCTTGACGAAGATAGTGCAACCGGGTTCTGATCCGGGCGTATGCGCCGAGGTTGGAGGATTGCGCACATAGGTTCCTGCGGGGAAGTCACCGTGTTCGTCCTGAAATACACCATCGAGTACGATGAACTCTTCACCGCCAGTGTGAGTATGAGCCGAAAACTTGCTGCCCGGCGCGTACCGCACGATGGTGGTGGCGCGGGCAACTTCGCCGCCGATCCGGTCCAGCATGCGCCGGTCCACACCCTTCATGGGCGAGGCTTGCCACTCAAGCTGATCAGAGTGAACGACGACGCGGGACGAGAAATCCGAGTTGAGTTCCATTGATAGTATTCCTTTCGACTTCAGTGGCAGGGGCTGGTTCAGGCCGCGATGGACGGGCGCGTCGCCATTTTTGCACGCCATGCCTTTAGATGGGTCAGGTTTTCCGGGATGTCGACCTTGGCGAAGTCGGCAAAAGCCAATCCGGCGAAGGCCGTGATGTCTGCCACCGAGAAAGTGTCGCCCGCAAGATATTCATTCTCGGCCAGAACTGAATCCAGATAAGCCATGGTTTGCCCGGCCACCTCTTTCTGTTTCAAGCCCCATTCAGCACATTGATAGGTTTCAAGATCCGGTCCAAGGCCGGGGGTGGCGTGGTGGAAATATGTGCCGACCGCGTTCAGCAGACCGTTTTCCGCCCGCAGGTTCATCATCGAGATTTGCGCGCGTTCCTTGGCTGTTTCCCCAGTCAGCGATGGGCCGTCGAATGTCGCATCAATATATTCGGTGATCGCGTTGCACTGCGCGATATGTGTGCCATCGGGCAACTCCAGGCAGGGAACTGCGGCGTCAGGGTTTTTAGCTTTGAATTCAGGGGTGCGGTGCTCACCGCCCATCACGTCCACCGGAATGAACTCAACTTTGTCAGATGCGCCCTTTTCAGCCAAGGCGATGCGGATGCGGGTTGGGTTTGGAAACCCTTCGATATCATGGATTTTCATAGGTGCGATTCCTTTGGAAGTATTATCAATGAATACCTACCTATCAGAAGGTAGTTTATTTTGCAACCATGGTTCAGCCCCCACATCTTGCGGTTAGAAATATTCGAAGGCGTTGAGGCTCTAAGCTCCGCGTAACTGTTTCACCAGAAAGTCGATTAACGCTCGAATCCGAGCGGTCAGGTGGCGGTTTTGCGGATAGGCTGCGTAGAGTCCCAGCGATATTGCCTCTTGTGCTTCAAACAGCAATTGCAGACGGCCCGTGTCCAAAAAGGGCTGTGCCGTGTACAAGGGAATCCGGCCAATCCCCAGCCCGTCCGCTGCCATATGCGCCACAGCGCGAGGGGAATTTGCGCGAAAGTTTCCGGATACAGAAACCACGTATTCCCCGTCCGATCCCTTGAAAGCCCAATTGTCGATCATGTTGCCGGTGGTCTGCAGTAGACAGTTGTGGGTGGATAAGGCGGCGGGCTCTTGCGGCGTCCCATGTTGCGCCAGATATTCGGGCGACACACAGCAGACAATACGCATGTCCGTCAGCTTGCGCGCCACAAGGTTGGAATCCTTCAGTGCGCCAAAGCGAATGGCAAGGTCATACCCTTCTTCGACCATCGAGACGTGATGGTCAGACAGGTGCAATTCGATCGTGACTTTCGGATGTTCGGTTTGGAACGGTTTCAGCAGATGTATCAGTTCGGCCGAGCCAAACCCGGTTGGCGCGGTGATCCGTATACGCCCCGCCAATTCGGTCTGCCGTTTCTGGACCAGCCCTTCCAATTCATCAAACTGGTCCAGCAGTGAAAGGCAACGCTCGTAATAGGACCGTCCGGTATCGGTCAGGGTGACGCTGCGGGTGGTGCGGTTGAACAATTGCGCGTTCAGGCGGTCCTCAAGCTGACCGACATATTTGCTGGCCAGCTTGGTGCTGATGCCGATCTGTTTTGCGCCTTCGGTAAACGAAGAATGCGCCGCCACCGCCGCAAAGGTGCGCATGCCTTGGATCGTGTCCATTGTCTACACTTCGTTCATAGTAATTCTCTGAACGCGTATATTATCGCCTCTGATAAAGCAATCTAAGTTTGGCGCATAGATGCTGACCCTCAGCCGAACCCCTTCAATCAGAGAAAGAGCTTTCAAATGTCCAACGCAATCCGAATTCACAGCTTCCCCCTGTCCGGCCATGCCCATCGTGCCGTCCTGTTTGCCAGCATTGCCGGTATTAATCATGACGTCATCGATGTGGATTTGGCTGGTGGTGAGCATAAGCGCGAGCCGTTTTTGGCGATGAACCCAGCGGGGCAGGTACCGGTGCTTGAAGATGGTGATGTGGTCATCACCGACAGCAACGCCATTCTGGTCTATCTGGCGCGCAAATATGCACCGTCCTATCTGCCTGCGGACCCAGTGCATGAGGCCGAAGTGCAGAAGTTTCTGACCCTCGCAGCTGGTGAGATCGCCTTTGGCCCTGCCGCTGCGCGTTTGATCAATGTTTTCAATGCGCCCTTGAACAAGGACTTTACCCACGCCACCGCGGCAAAGGTTCTTGCCAAGCTGGATGCGCATCTTGAAGGCCGCGAGTGGCTGGTTGGGGATGCCCCAACAATCGCGGATGTCGCCATCTACAGCTACACCGCGCATGCGCCTGAAGGTGACGTTTCGCTTGAACCTTACGCAAACGTGCGCCGCCTTCTGGCCAATGTCGAGGCGCTGGACGGCTTTGTCCCGATGCCTCGCACCGCGGTTGGTCTGAACGCGGCCTGATCCACCCCTTGGCCAGCTGCGCATTTGTGGCTGGTCAACCCGCCCCTGACATATGAGGTCTGCCATGAACGCCCCGACCGCATCAGATACATCGCCTTTCCACGCAGGTGAACGGGATATGCAATCCCGCATCGGCAAACGGGAAAAGATGGAGGCTGTTGGCCGGAACTACATCCGCCCCTACATGCCCGATCAGCATCGAGAGTTCTTTGGCAAGCTGCCTTTTCTTGTAGTGGGCAGCGTCGATCCTGATGGTTGGCCCTGGGCGTCGATGATCTCGGGTCGGCCGGGGTTTATCCATTCACCGCATGACCGTCGGCTTGATGTTGACGTCCAGCCTCTGCCAGACGACCCGGTGCGAACGGCGCTGAAGCCCGGCGCGCCCATCGGTGTCGTCGGGGTCGAACTTTCCACGCGGCGCCGCAACCGTATGAATGCCACCGTTGGGCGGGTCGAAAATGGCGGTTTCTCTCTGGATGTGGTGCAGTCATTCGGGAATTGTGCGCAGTACATCCAGACCCATGATGTTACCTTTGTCCGAGAGCCGGACGCCAACGTCGCCCGCTCTGTCGATCGGCTATTTGAGCTGGACCCAAGAGCCCGGGACATGATCGCGACGGCCAATTCGTTTTATGTCGCCAGCCACGCCAACACCCCCGACCATACGGGCGTTGACGTTTCACATCGTGGCGGGCGGTCGGGGTTTGTGCGGGTTGAGGGCAACAGCCTGTTGGTTCCTGATTTTGCAGGCAATAATTTCTTCAACACGCTGGGCAACTTCCTCGTAAATCCGAGGGCGGGCCTAGTATTTCCGGATTATCAGACCGGCGATGTGCTGATGCTGACTGGGACGGTTGAGGTGCTGTCAGAAGACCATCCCGATATCGCGGGCTTCCATGGTGCAAGCCGGGGTTGGTGGTTTCATCTGGATCACGGCCTACGCCTTCATGACGCGCTGCCTTTCCGAGCTGAATTTCTTGAGTTTTCGCCCAACAGTCTGATGGCGGATGACTGGCAAACAGCCGAGGCCAGGCGAGAGGCCGAAGCACTGCGCCGTCAGTGGCGAACCCTGCGGGTGGCTGCGGTTCAGGATGAAAGCGACGTGATCCGTTCCTTCACCTTCGAGGCCACGGATGACCTGCCTCTGTTGCCGTTTGAAGCAGGTCAGTTTCTGACACTTCGCACTAGCCCCGATGGTACGGCGCCGGCAACGCGGACCTACACGGTATCCTCAGCGCCCGGCGATGCCGGGTATCGGATTTCCGTCAAGCGCGAACCGGGTGGTGTGATGTCAAACCATTTGCACGAAACACTGTCGGTCGGTGATCTGGTCGAGGTCAAAGCCCCGAAAGGTCAGTTTTTTCTGGATGCGTCTGAAACCCGGCCTGCTGTGCTGTTTGCGGGCGGGGTCGGTATCACACCGATGATGTCGATGACCCGCCACGTGATGCACGAAGGCGCGCGAACCCGCCACACGCGCAACCTGACCATTTTTCACGCCGCGCAAACCGTGGGACAGCGGGCTTTTCACAGTGACCTGCAACAGGCTGCGGCCGAGGGCGGCGGAAAGATCCGTTATGTCTCGGTTGTCTCACAGCCCGAAGAAGGCACCCGCGTGGGGGTGGATTTTGACGCCAAAGGCTACATCACGCCCGAACTGATCCAAGATACGCTGCCTCTGGATGACTACGACTTCTTTCTTTGTGGCCCGGCCCCTTTCATGCAAGCGATCTATGACATGCTGCGCGGTCTCGGCGTGCGGGATGACCGTATTTATGCCGAAGCCTTTGGCCCTGCCGCATTGGCGCGGCGCGTCGACGAGAACACCGTCGCGTTCCAGCCCGAGCCTGAGGCTGAGGCCGCCAATGTGGAATTCAAAGCCAGCAATCAAAAGATGCATTGGGTGCAAGGCGACCCGACCCTGCTGGAGGTGGCCGAGGCGCAGGGATTGACACCAACCTTTTCTTGCCGTTCAGGATCATGCGGCAGCTGTCTAACCCGCAAGATCGCCGGTCAAGTCGCCTATCGCACCGAACCATCAGCGGATCATTCAGAAGACGAGGTGCTGATCTGTTGCGCCGTACCCGCCAAGGGGTCGGACACGGTTGTGCTGGATATCTGAGGGGAAAGGTTTTCGAGACATTGTCGTAAGCGCCGGGTAAACAGGTCTGATGAAACGCGCGACCATGTAAGGAAACCCAATGACTGATGCCAAACTCAGAACCACATCGGGCAATGGCCGGATCTTTGACAGTGTACTCGACACGATCGGAAACACCCCCACGATCCGCATCAACAATCTGGGACCCGAAGCCGTCAACCTGTTCGTTAAACTCGAGGCGTTCAACCCCGCCGGATCGGTCAAGGATCGTCTTGCCGTTAATATCATCGAAGCCGCAGAACGCAGCGGTGCCTTGAAACCTGGCCAGACGGTTGTCGAGGCCACCAGTGGTAATACGGGCATCGGTCTTGCGATGGTTTGCGCGCAAAAGGGTTATCCGCTGGTTGTGACCATGGCCGAAAGCTTCTCGACTGAACGTCGTCGCTTGATGCGCATGCTGGGCGCTAAAGTCGTTCTGACGCCAAAGGCGGAAAAAGGCTTTGGCATGTACCGCAAGGCAGTCGAACTGGCCGAGGAACACGGCTGGTTTCTGGCGCGTCAGTTCGAAACCCAGGCCAATGCCGAGATCCACGCTGCAACAACCGCGCGAGAAATTCTGGGGGATTTCAATGGCGACAGGCTGGACTATTTCGTGACTGGCTATGGCACCGGCGGCACGGTCACCGGAGTGTCGCGGGTTTTGCGCGCTGAAAGTCCTGAGACTAAAATTATCCTGACCGAACCGGCCAACGCGCAGTTGGTGGGCAGCGGCGTCGCGACCGAACGTGGCAAGGATAGCGATCCAGTTTCAAGCCACCCCGCGTTCGAACCGCATGTCATTCAGGGCTGGACGCCGGACTTTATTCCCGCAGTTCTGCAGGAATCCATCGACAACCGCTATTTTGATGAGCTGATCCCGGTGGCTGGTCCGACAGGGGTTGAATGGGCGCAGAAGTTGGCCAGCCAAGAGGGTATCCTAACCGGCATATCCGGTGGCGCGACCTTTGCCGTCGCAATGCAGATTGCTGAACAGGCCGAGCCCGGCGCGTCGGTCCTGTGCATGCTGCCTGACACGGGTGAGCGGTATCTGAGTACACCCCTGTTCGACGGGTTCCCGGTTGAGATGACAGAAGAAGAGACTGCGATCTCACGCTCGACACCCGGATATCACACCGGCTGACGATAAAGCGATTCTTGCCTAGTACCCCCTGTAACTGCAATGATATCGGCAAGTTACGGGGGAGCGCAGATGCGAAAACATCTATTGCTGCTGAAAGTCGCAATCGCGATGGCTGTGGTCAGCATTGGTACTTTTACCCTGGATGCCCGGGCCCAGGGAACGACCAGCCCCGCTGTGCAGGGTCAAAGCTTGGCTGATGTGAAATCGATCATGGACCGTCGCTGTGTCGTCTGCCACAGCTGCTATGACGCACCCTGTCAGTTGAAGCTCACCTCGCCCGCAGGCGTTCAGCGCGGGGCAAGCAAACAGACCGTTTATCATACCGAGCGTTTGACCGATGCCCAGCCCACGCGGCTGGGGATTGATGCGCAAACGGTCCCCGAATGGCGGGCGCTGGGATTTCACACGGTAACCCGTGATCCAAGTGATGCCGAAGCTCCGGGCCTGCTGGAACGGTATCTTGAGCTTGGGCGACAGAATCCGATGCCGATTAACGCGCCACTTCCGAGCGAGCTTGGTCTGGCGCTGGATCGCCCTCTTGTCTGTCCGACATCCGGTGAATTTGATCAGTTCAGCCGCGATCATGCGCTTGCGGGCATGCCTTATGGCACAGCGCCACTGGCGGATGCCGAATTTCAGGCCCTCATGACCTGGGCGCGCAGCGGCGCAGCGCTGCCACCTGTTGCAACCGAAATTCCCACAGAGATTCAGGACCAGATCACGCAGTGGGAGACATTCCTGAACTCAAACGACATGCGCAGCCAGTTGATGAGCCGGTATCTGTACGAACACCTGTTTCTGGCCCGCCTCCATTTTCAGGGCGACGATGCGCGGCGGTTCTTCCAACTTGTCCGCTCGACCACCGCGCCGGGTGACACCATAGACATTATTGCCACGCGGCGGCCATTCGATGATCCGGGGGAGGGTGCGTTTTACTATCGTTTGCAGCAGGTCACCGAAACGATCGTACACAAGGAACATCTGGTCTATTCGATGGGACCAGATCGCATGGCGCGCTATCAACAATTGTTTCTGGATCCCGATTGGACACTCACTGAGCTACCCCCCTATGGCGATGCCGAGGGCGGCAATCCATTCAGCACCTATATGCAGATGCCCGCCAAAAGCCGCTATCAGTTCCTGTTGGATGATGCGCTGTTTTTTGTCCGCAGCTTCATACGCGGCCCTGTCTGTCACGGAGCGACCGCAGTTGATGTGATCGAAGACCGGTTCTGGGTCAGCTTCCTTGACCCGGAAGCGGATTTGTCTGTTACCGACCCCAGCTTTCTGCAAGACGGGGCCATCTATCTGGAGTTGCCCGTGTCAGAGGCCGACGCCAGTGCATTGGGCGCGTTGCCGGGGTTTTCGCACAAGAACCAGGTTCGGTATCTCGAGTTTCGGGATGCACGGTACAAGAAGGCCCCGATATACGAAACCGGGTTTGACTATGGCTCGATCTGGGACGGCGACGGCTCGAACCCCAACGCTCTGATCACCGTGTTCCGTCACTTCGACAACGCCTCGGCCATGACCGGATTTCACGGCGGCATTCCCGAAACCGCGTGGGTTCTGGATTTCCCGGTGTTCGAACGTATCTACTATGACCTGGTCGCGGGCTATGATGTTTTCGGCCGGGTCGAGCATCAGCTGACCACGCGGCTTTATATGAACGAGCTGCGGATGGAGAGTGAGGATACGTTTCTGTTTTTCATGCCACGGGATGTCAGGTCGCAGATGCATCAAGGCTGGTATCAGGGCGTGTTGGCCGAATGGCTTACCTATTGGCACCGTCGCCACGTTGATGGACATTTCCCCACCGGCATCACCTTTGCAACCACCACTCCTAAGCAAGAGTTCCTCTTGACCTTGCTGGAACGTGGCAACGGCCTGTGGCCCACCACCGACCCGATCAACCGATGTGTGGACGGTGATTGCCCCTCGGATCAGTCAGGCATTTTGCTGCGCGATCTGGCGGATCAGACCGGAGATTGGGTGAAGTATCTGCCCGACCTGTCCGTTCTTGTGGTCGAGCAAGATGGCGGCGCGGCAGAGCTGTTCACCCTGGCCCATGACAAGGCGCATTCCAACGTCGCCTTTCTGTTTGAAGAAAAGGCGCGCCGACTCCCGGCCGAGGACAAGTTGACAATTCTTCCGGGCCTGATCGGCAGTTATCCAAATTTTTATTTCCATGTCCGGCCGGACCAGTTGGCTCCTTTCATCACTGGATTGAAATCCGTCAGATCGCAAAGCGATTACATGGCCTTGGTGGCAGAATACGGCGTGCGCCGGACAAGCCCCGAATTCTGGGCGCTCAGCGATCGGATTTACAAGATATTCCTGGATCAGAAGCCAATTCAGGCAGGGGTGTTTGACCTGAACAGGTACAAAGACCCCAAGGCAGGGGATGATCCGACCTAAACTTGTCGGGTTGCGATCCGACCCCTAGATTTAAGACATGTGGTCTTTTGCAGATATCCGGCCGGCCTATACCCGGGCCGAACGTATCAGCGATGGGGTTGTACACGTATTGGGCGTGGCCGCGGCCCTTGTTGCCGTGCCGGTTCTGATCACAATCACCGCCCAGCACCGGTCCGAGCCCGAGGCGGTACTGGGAGTTTCGATCTATGGCGTGACACTGGTGTTGATGCTGACGTTTTCCGCCCTCTACAACATGGTCGACAATGACAGATGGTCCGATCTACTGCGTCGGCTGGATCATTCGGGTATCTACGTCAAGATCGCCGGCACCTACACGCCGTTCGTTTTGCTTTCGGGCGGGCAGGCATGGGGGCTTTTGATTGGCTTATGGTCGTCGGCGACGCTGGGATCAACATTGAAGCTGATCGATCCAAACCGGTTTCGGTGGTTTGGTCTGGGCCTGTATCTGATGATGGGATGGGCCATCATTTGGGCCGGACAATCCATGCTGACCGAGCTGTCGCCGATAATAGTGTGGCTGATGATGGCGGGCGGTGTCGTTTATACCGTCGGTGTTGCATTCTATCTTTCGGAACACCTGCCGTTTCACAACACCATCTGGCACGTGTTTGTCCTGACCGGCAGCGCGCTGTTTTTCATCGCGATTTCGGTTCGAATTCTGTTGGAACCACACCCGTTTTCCTGACGGTGGCGCCGGTTAACGGGGCTCAAACCTGATCGGTACAGAAAAGCGAAAGCTGTCGCCCTGTAACCCCTTGGGTGCTTTCGGTACGCGCTTTGTACGGGCCACAGCGCTAAGCGCGGCCTGATCCAGTGCCGAATTGCCCGAGGATTTCAGCAGTTTATGCGACAACAGACGCCCATCGCGCGAAACGGTCAGGGTGATCGTGGCGCTGCCACCATCCGTGCGGCGCAACGATTGCTTGTTGCGCTCGATGCGGGCGCGAACTTTTGCACCCCAAAACACCTTGAGCTTTGCTTGCTTTCCAGAGGACCCAGCGTTCACTTCCGCCGATCCCGCCCCGGCCTGCGATCCGTCACCTGAACCTGCGGCAACCTGTTTGTTGACACCTGCGGCGGTTACCTTGGCTTTTCGACCGTCCTGCGCGGGCGTCTTGTCTGGCTGTTGAGATTCACGCTCGGCCCTTTCCGTCGGCGCGACAACTGGTGGCGGCTGTGCCGTGTCCACCTGCGGCAGCTTCTCCGGTTCTGGCGGGGCAAGTGCGATTGTCATTTGAGCCATTGGGGCCTGATCGATTTTCAAGGTTGGCCTGGCGGGGACGGCCGGGGTTTGCGGCACTTGCACGGTCGGCGTCTGCCGGGTGGGCGTGACGGGCGCAGCCTCCCACGTTTTGACCATCTCGGCCACCGAGGGGGCGGCAGCTTTTATCGTTGCCAGATCCGCACCACCAACACCGCCCGCAACAACACCAGACTTTGGCTGGCTGGCAAAGGCGGCGAGATGCAAGGCGGCGGCCAGAGCGACAAAAACAAAGGCTTCAACCCAGCGTTTCACTTTCGGGCCACCACAAGCTCGACCCGGTTCAGCCCCGCTTGCGCAAGACCACGCAGCAGCCCGGACATCACTTTGGCCTCAAGCTGCGCATCGGCGCGAACCTGGACGACGCTGTTGGTTTCGCTAATCGTTGCCAAGGCGACCAGCGCCGCGTTTCCTTCCTCCCCTTCGAAGGACATACGGCCAGTTTTGTCGACATAAAGCACCCGCTCGACCTTGGGGTCGGTGTCGGATGTCGATTTTGGCGGGGTAACTTCGAACGGCTCGGGTTTGATCAGGTTCGCCGTCATCAGGAAAAAGATCAGCAGTAGAAACACGACATTGATCATCGGCAGGATGGATGCAGGGCGCGGTTTGCCGGATGGGTCCGAGAAATTCATCGCGCTATTCCACCAAAACGACCGAAATAAACCCGGCGTCACGCAGGATTTCAGTGACGGTCACGATCCGTTGCAATGTCGCGCCATTCCTGCCGCGCAAGATCACCAAATCCGTGGGGGCCTGCATCAGTGGTGCAAGATCGCGAGCTATATCCGCGCTGGCGATGCCGTTCAGCAACTCTTGGTCGGGCAGGACGTCAATCAGGCGCGGCGGTCCGCTATATTCGTGGCCCGCAGAGGCCAGCGGCAGCGGCAAGATGGACTCGATGCCGAAGCGGGACGCCAACATGAAGAACACCAAAAGCAGGAACACCACGTCGATCATCGGCGTGAGGTTGGGCTTGCGTCTGGGTTTTGCAATTGGGGCGAATTGCATCAGATCACTCGGCAGCCAGTTTCAGATTGCCCTGCTTGCCTGATACGAAAATACGGGTTGCGCCGTCTTCCAAATCGCGGCGGATGCGGTCGATTACGGCCTCGAACCACGTCAGCGCGGCCGAGGCTGGGATGGCCACGGCCATACCTGCTGCGGTGGTCAGAAGCGCCTCCCAGATGCCGCCAGCCAATAGGGAGGGATCGGCGCGGTTGCCTGACTGTTGCAGCGCCTGAAACGCTGCAATCATGCCCAGAACTGTGCCCAACAGACCCAACAGAGGTGCGATCGTTGCGATCAGCTCTAGTGCTCGAAGGCCGGTACCGGCGTCGGCAATCTCGCGTTTGGCCACGCGCGAAACCTCTTCGCGGGCGCGGTCTTCGGGTAGGGTGCGAATGGACCGGATGGCATGGCTCATCACCTTGGATCGAATTCCCCGGCGGCCATGGAGCGTCGTAGCAGCGGCATCGGGCTCCCCAGTCTCGAACAAATCCACGGCCTGACCGGCCTTGCCTCTCGACCATGCCCCGATCAGGGCCAGCCGCCAAATCTTCCACAGGATCAGGGCAACGGTGACCACAGACAGTACCGCGATGGCCCAGATCGATGGTCCGCCTTTGCGCAGAAACTCGGCCGCCTGGACCGAGGCATCCTGTGCGGTTTCCACGCCTGTGCTGTGTCCAGGCACGGGCTCGTTGGGTTCAGCCGAATCTGGTTGCGCTGGTCCAATCTGGTCGCTTGACACCAGAACCTCTGGCACTGGGGGTGTCAGGGTGTCTTGCGCGGCGAGGGCAACCGGTACCATCGCAAGGGCCATAAACAGGATCAATCGGGATATCATAAGGTTCTCCTGTGTGCAGGACCAACCGGGTTACCCCGTGGCCCCGCTGTTCTCCGGGTCAGAAGGTTGCAGTGACGAATAGGTTGATATTGCGTCCTGCAGCCGGGATCTGGTCATTGGCCCGGTAGGACCTGTCGAGGATGTTGTTAAGCTCGAGCGTCAGCAATGCGTTCTCGGTCAAATCCACGCTGCCGCGGAAGTTCAGCGTGGTCCAGCCCGAGGTCGGGTTGGTGCCGGTGGCTGTCCCGCTGTCCACGATATTGCCGTTTTCGTCGCGCAACTCGGCCGCGCTTTCGCCCCGCAGGAACATATCCCAGGTGCCCGTCAAGCTGGCTGTCTGCCAGTCTGAGCGCACACCAAGCGTCCCTGTCCATTCCGGGGTGCCACTGTCTTTGGTGCTGAACCCGTTGGAATAGGTGAACTCTCGGGTCACATTCGACACGATGACATAGGGGCGCACACCGCCCCAGCCGGGATCAACCTCGGCCGCGATTTCAATGCCCCAGCTGTCTGCGCTTTCGACATTGTCATAGATCAGCTCGGCCGGATTGACCGGATCGGCCACGGTGGTGATGTAGTCCTTGGCTTCGGTATAGAAAATGGCCGTATCCAGCACGAAGTTCCCGCGATTCACGCGCGCACCGATTTCATAGTTTGTCGCGGTTTCGGGTTTCAGGTTCGGATTGCCATTGATGACCTGGCCGCCAGCCGACGTGGACAGGTACAGCTCGGACAGGGACGGGAAGGTATAACCTTGCGAGATGTTGGCCCGCAGGATGGCGTCATCTGACAGATTGTAGACGGCACCAATCGAGCCCAGCCAGCGGTCATCGCTGTTGCTGGCATCCGGCAGCGGAAACCCGTTGACCGTGCGTTCGTTCAGATCGCTTTCGACGCTATAGTATCGCGCGCCGACCGTGGCGACGAAATCGCCAAAGGTTGCTTCGTGCTGTCCAAAAATACTGGCTGTTCGGATTTCCGCATCCGTGAAAGAGGGCACGCTGATTTGGCTGGGCGGTCCAAAGGGCGGAATGATCGTGATATCAGAGGTCTTGGTGGTCTCTAGCCGGTCATCGTCATATTCAAGCCCGATGACCGATCGGTGACCGGGCGCAAATTCAAAGTTTGCTGTTGCCACGAACCCGCTGGTTGTCTGTTCATCGTCCGATCCCGCGTTGACAATGGTGGTGACCGGCCCGCCGCTGCTGGTGAATTCGCTGTCGAACACGCGGTCGACCTTTTGCGTGTAAGCGCTGAACTTCAGCATCGACATCCAGGGCGTCAGGTCTTCGCCTTCGTAGAACGCGCTGTATTTGCGCAGGTCCCGTTTGGGCAGGTTGATCTTGGCATCCGGGCTGCCGGTGAAAACCTCGGTCGAGGCGTCGAAATCCTGTGCGCGCAGGCCGACATAGCTGTTGCCAAAGCGGTATCCGACAAAGCCCAGCACGCCGTGTTCTTCACTGCTGGAGGGCACCAGATCACCGTCGGGTGTTTCGCGGTCGTTCAGGTCCAGTTTCGAATACGACAGACGATAGTCAAAATCGTTGAACGTACCTGCGATGCTGGCAGCGGCGCGATAGCCGTCATTGGACCCGATGTAACCTGCGGTGCCGGAAACCTCGACCGGTTTGTCTGCGCCGCGTTTGGTGATGATGTTCACGACGCCACCGATGGCCCGATTGCCTGAGACAACCGATGAAGGGCCACGCACGATCTCGATCCGTTCGATATCGGTGGGTGACACCAGCAGAGGTGTTCCATAACGGTTGTGATCCGACAGGCGCTGACCGTCCAGCAGGATGGCGACGCGCTGCGAATCTTCGCCACGGATACGGATACGATCCAGATCATTCTCGGACACCTGAACGCCCGGCACATCCGACAACAGATTGGCGACTGAGGCCGGGGGGATTTCGCGGATTTCACCGGCATCCACAACGGTGACGGAGGACGGGCTGTCGAAAACCTCGGTTGGAAGCCCGGTGCCGGTGACGATGATGTCATCGAGTTGGATGATGTCGTCTTCTTGTTCTTGCGCCCATAGCGGCGTTGCCGCCAAAACGGCGCTGGTCAGGGCCACGCTTGCGGTAGGCCGCTTTAATGCTGATTTCATTGAAACCCCCAGTATGTGTATCGTGCAGTCAGAGATGCACCCGCCTGAAACAGGCGAAATTCAGATGCTACCTCGCGATGTGCTGGGTGTTTCTACGGGCCTGCGCGCTAGATGCCGCGCGCTGTGGTCCATGTGGGCGGCTCCTTAGCGGATTAGATTTTTTAATACCATACTATTTTTGTCAGAAAACTGCTGCGTGCCCTTGATGCCACAGGCCGGACCGCTTAGGACAAGGGCAAAGAAAGCTAAAAAAGCGCGCAGCCCGGTCGTCTCGGTCCCAGCCAAATGCGTTTCGATACCATTGTGGAGACGACCATGACCCATCCAAGCCCTTCTGAAATCCGCGCTGCGCGGTTGGAAAACCCCAAGCGGCGCGAGCGTGATCTGGCGGATCAACTCGGCATCACCGAGGCACAGCTGGTGGCCGCGCATGTCGGACACGGAGCCACCCGCATAAGCCCCGACATGGATCGGCTGATGCCCTTGGTGAACCGATTGGGCGAGGTCATGGCACTGACTCGCAACGAAAGCTGCGTGATCGAGAAGGTGGGGATTTACGATGATTACCGTGGCGGCCCCCACGCGGCGCTGATCGCCAATCATGAGATTGATCTGCGCATGTTCCCGCGTCACTGGGTTTACGGCTTTGCTGTACACAAAACTCTTGAGGATGGCTCGGAACGCCTGTCCCTTCAGATTTTCGACGCCGCAGGTGATGCGGTTCACAAGGTCTTTTTGCGCGATACCTCTGTGATCGAGGAATGGGATGCCGTGATCGAGGCCCTGAAACTGCCGGACCAGTCAGACACTCTGACAGTTGAACCGCGCGCAGCGGTTGAACCCGCCAAGGTCGAGCCCGAGAAAACCGACCGTCTGCGTGCTGGATGGGATGAAATCACAGATACCCATCAGTTTCTCCAGATGGTTCGCAAGCTCAAGCTGAACAGGTTGGGGGCCTATCGCATGGCCGGGGCGCCATATGTGCGGCCTCTGGCGATATCGGATGTCGACACAATTCTGCACAGCGCCGCCAAAACAGGCCTGCCGATCATGGTTTTTGTTGGCAATCAGGGGTGCATCGAAATTCACACCGGACCCATCAAAGAGGTCAAGCAGATGGGCCCATGGCTGAATGTGCTGGATCCTGGCTTTAACCTGCACCTACGCACCGATCACATCGCCGAGGTCTGGCAGGCCAGGAAATCCACCAAACGAGGCGATGCGATCTCGGTCGAGGCGTTTGACGCGCAGGGCGCACTGATATTGCAAATCTTTGGCGTGCTGGCCGAGCCTGCCTCAGCTGCAATCTGGAACGACCTTGTTGCGTCGCTTGAGGGCCGCCCAGAGGAGGTTCCGGCATGACTCGGGTGGGCGCAAAACTGAAACTTGCCGGATTGGTGCTGTTGGTATCTGCATTTGGTCTGCATGCCGACCCGGCGCAACGCATTGTCTCGGCCGGGGGATCGATCACCGAGATCATTTATGCGCTGGGACAAGAACACCGGTTGGTGGCACGCGACAGCACGTCGAACCATCCGCCGCAGGTCGCCGCATTGCCAAACATAGGCTACGTGCGCCGCTTGTCCGCCGAGGGGTTGCTGTCGGTCAGCCCCGATCTGATCTTGGCAGAAGAGGGCGCAGGCCCGCCGGAAACGCTGGAGGTTCTGGCCGAAACTCATATCCCTTTTGTCAGTATACCGATGGGCCATGATCGCGCGGCGGTTGTCGCCAAGATCAAGGCCGTTGCCAAGGCGCTGGATGTTCCTGACGAGGGCGAAGCACTGGCGCAACGCGTTGGCGGCGCAATCGATGCCGCCACTGCGCAAAGTGAATTGGCCGATCAGCGTGTTCTGTTTGTACTGGCAATGCAGAGTGGGCGCGTGCTGGCCGCTGGGCAGGATACGGCAGCGCAGGGTATTATCGAACTGGCCGGGGCCACAAATGCTGTTGAGGGGTTTCAGGGCTATAAACCGTTGGGGGATGAAGCGATCATTACAGCAGCCCCCGATGTCATCTTGCTGATGGAGAGCGGCCGACAGATTTCCCTGACAGATGAAGAGGTTCTCAAACACCCTGCGATTGCGGCCACACCGGCAGGTCAGAACGCTAAATTGTTGCGGATGGATGGCATGTTGTTGTTGGGTTTCTCGGTGCGCACCGGGCAGGCCATCTCTGATCTTGCAGCTGGATTGCGCGGCGCCAATGGCTGACCAAACCGCTGACGGGATGGCAATCGACGGCGACCGGAGCGTAACCGCGCGTCGGCTCAGCTGGGTTTTGATCGTTGTATTGAGTGTGGTGGTGCTGACCGGGCTTGCAACGGGATCAGCGGGCACGTCGTTGTGGCAGGCATTGATTGATATGGCACAGGGCCAAGACCTGTCCTTGCGGGACCGGGTGGTTTTGCTGGATATCCGCGCGCCCCGTGTGATCATGGGTTGTCTTGTTGGGGCGGCGCTGGCTGTGTCTGGGGCGGTGCTGCAGGGCTTATTCCGCAACCCGCTGGCCGATCCGGGCATAGTTGGAGCCAGCGCCGGGGCCAGCTTGGGGGCGGTCGGTGCGATTGTTCTGGGCGGGACTTTGACCGTTGCCGCCGGGCTGGCAACATGGCTTGTCCCGATTGCTGCGTTCCTTGGCGCCTGGATCACCACAATGCTGCTCTATCGGGTTGCAACGCGGCGTGGCCGAACCTCTGTTGCAACGATGCTGCTGGCCGGGATTGCGCTGACCGCACTGGCGATGGCATTGACAGGCATCCTTGTCTATGTGGCGGATGACGCGCAGTTGAGGGATTTCACCTTTTGGTCCATGGGCTCTCTGGCGGGCAGCAGTTGGGGCAAGATCATGGTTGCGGCCCCGTTGATCCTGATCCCCCTAATGCTGTCGCCATTTCTGGCGCTGGGTCTGAACGGTCTGGCCCTGGGCGAAGCCGCAGCCGGGCATATCGGCATCCGCGTGCAACATCTGAAAACCTGCTCCATTCTGGTCGTCGCCGCATCGACCGGGGCAGCTGTGGCCGTCAGTGGTGGGATAGGGTTTGTGGGTATCGTGGTGCCGCATCTGCTACGACTGGCCTCGGGGCCCGATCACAAATACCTGCTGGTCAATTCGGCCCTTCTGGGTGCGGCGCTTCTGGTGCTGGCCGACCTGATCAGCCGAATGATCATCGCGCCGTCTGAGCTGCCCATTGGGATTGTCACCGCAGTCATCGGCGCGCCGTTCTTTCTGTGGATTTTGTTGAGGCAACGCGGAATTGTGGACCTTTAGACCATGTTGATTGTCACAGACCTGAGCGTTCAGCGGGGACGCCGCACGATCCTAAGCAATCTGTTTTTCTCAGCCCAGCCCGGACAGGTGACTGCTGTTGTCGGCCCGTCGGGGGCGGGTAAATCTACCTTGTTGGCCGCGCTGACCGGCGATCTGGACCATGACGGGGCCGTTACGTTGAACGGTCGGGATATCGCGCGAACCAGCGCTGCTGAGCTATCCGACATTCGTGCCGTCTTGCCACAAGCGACTCCGATGAGCTTTCCTTTCACCGTGTTAGAGGTGATCCGCATGGGGCGTATGCGCAGGGCTATGGACGACCGGATTGCCCTGCAAGCGCTGACCCGTGTTGGTTTGGGTGGTTTTGAAGGGCGGTTCTATCAGGAACTGTCAGGGGGTGAGCAGCAGCGTGTTCAACTGGCCCGCGTTCTGGTGCAGGTGTGGCAACCGACCGGGCCGACAGGGTCGCGCTGGTTGTTTCTGGACGAACCCGTTTCCAGCCTGGATATCGGCCACCAATTGCAGGTGATGCAAATTGTTCGGGATTTCGCGGCCAGCGGCGGCGGGGTGGTCATGGTGATGCATGATCTGAACCTGACGGCCATGTGTGCCGACAATGTGATTCTACTGTCGGATGGGCAAATCCTCAGCCAGGGCACGCCGGTGGATACATTGTGCGACGATTTGCTCAGTCAGGCGTATGGCTGCCGTATTGCGGTCAATTGTGCCCCTGAAACAGGAGTCTACCTTTTACCGCAGGTGGCCGGGCTTTGATCACGCTTCGCGGTTCGGCGCTGTTGAATTAGATTTAAGTTGTAGTTTGTCGGATTATCGATATTAGAAAGGCTAGGCATGGAGTTTTGGATAGATTATCGATAAAATGGAAAACACCTCCCCCACTTGGACCCGCGAGGCGGCGCAGGCCGTATATGATCTTCCCCTGATGGATTTGCTGTTCCGCGCGCAGACCGTGCATCGCGAGAATTTCGATCCCAACAAGATTCAGACCTCCAAGCTGTTGTCGATCAAGACAGGTGGTTGTGCCGAAGATTGTGCCTATTGCTCGCAATCGGCGCGTAACGGCTCGAAGCTGTCGGCCTCGAAACTGATTGAGGTTCAGCGCGTGCTGGCCGAGGCCCGCAAGGCCAAGGATGGTGGTGCTACCCGGTTCTGCATGGGCGCGGCCTGGCGTGAACCGAAAGATCGCGACATGGATGCGCTGGTGGCCATGGTCGAAGGCGTTCGCGAGATGGGCATGGAGACTTGCATGACACTGGGCATGCTAGACGACAACCAGGTGTTTCGCCTGCGTGACGCCGGCCTGGACTATTACAACCACAACATCGACACGTCCGAGCGGTATTACCCCGAAGTGATCACCACCCGCACCTTTGCCGACCGGATCGATACAATGACCCGCGTGCAAGAAGCCGGGATCAAAGTGTGTTCCGGCGGTATCCTGGGGATGGGTGAAGAGGTCGGCGACCGTGTCGATATGTTGGTCACACTGGCCAATATGGGACCCGCACCTGAATCAGTGCCGATCAACATGCTGATGCCGCAGGAAGACACACCGCTGGCGGACGCCAAGCCGATCGATCCGATCGAGTTCGTGCGTGTGATCGCCACCGCCCGTATCATGATGCCGAAATCCTATGTTCGCTTGTCTGCCGGACGCAGCGACATGACCGATGAGCATCAGGCCATGTGTTTCCTGGCCGGGGCGAACTCGATCTTTGTGGGGGAAACGCTGCTGACGGCAGAGAACCCGGAAGAAGACACCGACGCGATCCTGTTTGCCAAGCTTGGGCTGCAAGCCGAAACCGTGGCCGGGCAAAGCTGTGCGGAGGCTGCTGAATGAAAGCATTGGGTCGCATGAACTCGATGCTTGAAACATTAGGCGCCCGGCATCGTCGCCGGGTGCTGACCCCGAGGCGTGGACTGGACTTTGCCTCGAATGATTATCTGGGTCTGTCAGAATCTGCATGGCTGCAAGGTGCCGCGCAAAAGGCGCTGGATCGCGGTGTGCCGCTGGGATCGGGTGGGTCGCGGTTGCTGCGCGGCAATCACCCGGAACATGAGGCGTTGGAGTCTGAGGCCGCCGCGTTTTTCGACGCCGAGGCCGCCTTGTTCATGGGCGGCGGGTTTCAGGCCAATCAGGCGATTTTTTCGACCCTTCCCGCCGGCGGTGATCTGATCCTGTATGACGATCTGGTTCATGCCAGCGCTCATGAAGGAATGCGTATGGGCCGGGCCGACACGCGGGCCTTTGCTCATAACGATGTGGCCGACGCACGCCGTGTTATTGCCGACTGGCTTTCCGCAGGAGGGTCCGGTCAAATCTGGATTGCCGTGGAAAGCGTTTATTCGATGGAGGGTGATCTCGCGCCCCTGAACGCGCTGTCCGATCTGGCTGTGGAGCAGGAAGCGGTGTTGGTCGTGGACGAAGCCCATGCAACCGGTGTTTTCGGCCCACACGGCAAAGGACTGGCGCATGGGTTGAAGACCGAAGTGCTGACATTGCATACCTGCGGTAAGGGTCTGGGCGTTTCGGGCGGACTGATCTGTGGCCCACGGCTGATGATCGACGCGCTGATCAACAGGGCACGGCCGTTCATTTTTGCGACCGCGCCATCTCCGTTTAACGCGGCCCTGGTGCGGGCTGTACTGGCGCATTTGCAATCAGACACCGGACTGACCGAGGCGGCGAACGCTCGAATACATCATGCCCATGCCGAAGCGCGCCGGAACGGCGTGTCGCCGGGTGCGCTGAACAGTCAGATCATCCCCGTCATTCTTGGGGACGAAGCGCGCACGATGCAGACGGCCGCAGCCCTGCAGTCGCAAGGCTTTGACGTGCGCGGCATTCGCCCTCCTACGGTTCCGCGCGGCACATCGCGGCTACGGGTTTCGATTACAGGCAATGTTTCACAGGCCAATATTACCGCCTTGTTCGAAACCCTAGCGCATCAACAAAGCGAGGCCGCATGAGCCCTGTCATCGTAGTCGGAACGGATACGGGCATCGGGAAAACTGTCTTTGCAGCGGGCCTGACAGCAGTCCTTGGCGCGCGGTATTGGAAACCTGTGCAGTCGGGGCTGGAAGAGGCCACAGACTCGGAAACCGTCAAGGCCCTGACCGGGGCCGAGGTGCTGCCCGAGGCGTATCGGTTGAACATGCCTGCCTCGCCACATCTCTCGGCCGAGGATATGGGGATTGAAATCGACCCGGCCCGCCTGACCTTGCCGCCGGTGCCCGGCCCACTTGTGGTTGAAGGCGCGGGCGGGTTGATGGTGCCGCTGAACCGTCAGGTCTTTTTCCTGGATGTGATTGCGCAGTGGCAGGCCCCGATTGTGCTGGTGGCGCGTACCGCACTGGGTACGATCAATCACACGACCCTGTCCCTGATGGCATTGCGCAATGCAGGGTGCAAAGTGATTGGTGTGGCCTTTGTTGGCGACCCAGAGCCGGACGTGGAACAGACCATCGCCGAAATGACCAATATCCGCCATTTGGGCAGGCTGCCCTTCGTCGAAAACCTTTCACGCGAAACTCTGTCTAACGCATTTTCTGCCATCGACATTGACGCGATCCGAGGTGCCTTATGACACCGCTGGAGTTTGATGCCCGCCATCTGTGGCACCCTTACACAAACGTGCTGGAACCCGGCCCGATGCACTTGATCACGGGGGCAGATGGGGTTTGGCTGACGGCTGAGGATGGCACACAGATGATCGACGCCATGTCGTCCTGGTGGTGCGCGGTGCACGGGCATCGTCACCCGGCCATCATCGCAGCCATGCAGTCGCAGTTGGATCGGATGCCGCATGTGATGTTTGGTGGGCTGACACATGAACCCGCGATTGAACTGGGCCGGAAAATGATCGGGCTTTTGCCCGACGGGCTGGATCGCATTTTCTACAGCGACAGCGGGTCGGTCGCCATCGAAGTAGCCCTGAAAATGGCGGTGCAGTACCAAATGGCGCAGGGTCGCAAGGGGCGAACGCAGTTTGCCACCATCCGCGGCGGCTATCACGGCGACACCTGGAAAGCGATGAGCGTATGCGACCCGGTCAACGGAATGCACGGGTTGTTTGCGGGCGCCCTGTCCGTTCAGCATTTCCTGCCGCGCCCACAGATCGCCTTTGGTCAGGACTGGTCCGAGGATGGTGACCTGAACGGGCTGAATGCACTGGAACAGTTGCTGGAGGCGAAAGCTGACCAGATCGCGGGGCTGATCCTTGAACCTGTGGTTCAGGGGGCAGGGGGGATGTATTTCTACCACCCGACCTGGCTGCAGCGCGCCCATGAGATGTGCAAGGCACATGACGTGCTAGTCATCTTCGATGAGATCGCCACTGGCTTTGGCCGCACCGGTGAGCTGTTTGCCCTGCACCATGCCGACATTGTGCCAGATATTCTGTGCGTGGGTAAGGCGCTGACAGGTGGGCATATCACGTTGGCGGCCACGGTCACCACCGAAACCGTCGCACGACGGATTGGGGAAAGCGAGGCCGGCGTCATGATGCACGGGCCCACCTATATGGCTAACCCGCTGGCCTGCGCGGCGGCGGTGGCCAGTCTGGAACAACTCTCGGCCCGCGATTGGCGGTCGGAAGTGGCGGGTATCGCTGTGCAGATGACGCAGGAGCTGGCTCTGGCGCGCAACTTGCCCGGCGTGGCGGATGTGCGCGTCTTGGGTGCCATCGGTGTTATCGAGATGGAAGGCCGGGTCGACCCGTCGGTGGCGCATGGGTTGGCATTGGAAACCGGCGTCTGGCTGCGACCGTTCGCGCGCAACATCTATTGCATGCCGCCCTATATCATCTCATCAGATGAGCTAAGCCGCGTAACCTCGGCCATGGTATCGCTGGTTCGAGGGATGTCATGAAACAGCGCTGGTTGTCCCGCTCAGGCACGGCCGAGGTGCTTTTGGTCTTCGGGGGCTGGGCCCTTGGCCCGGGTCCTTTCGAAAGCCTTGAGGGCAATACGGATGTCTTGTTCGTCGACGACTATATCCGTTTGGATAACCCACTGAGCGAGTTGTCAAACTATGACAGGGTCACCCTGATCGCGTTCTCGTTTGGCGTGGCCTCGGCCGCGCATTGGTTGGCACAAACGGGGGTGCGGCCAGATCGGCTGATCGCGGTCAGCGGCACTTTGCATCCCGCCGATGTCGAACGCGGCATCGCGCCGGACATGATCCGGGCCACGGCCGATCAACTCAGCACCGCCAGCTTTGCCAAGTTCTGCCGCCGAGCTGGGCTGGAAGGTCCGGCGCCCGAAATAGATATCGACACGGCAAAAGCAGAGTTGCACGCGGTGATCGAACGAGGCCCGGCATCCGATCCCGGGTTCGACCGGATTTGGATGCCGCTGAGGGACCGGATCATTTCCACATCCGCCCAAAAGGCAGCGTGGGTTGATCAACAAGAAGCAGTCCGAACTGTTCCAACCGCGCATATACCCTTTGCCAACGGTCAGAACTGGCAGGAGTGGATCGCATGAATGCCCAGATGACCAGCCGCGTCCAGCGTAGTTTTAGCCGCAGTTTCCGCTCGTACCACGAGGCTGCCAACCAACAGGCGCGGATAGCTGAGCGATTGGCGAAGGATTTGCAACGTGACGGTGCTCCGACGCATTTTGCGTCCGGATTGGAGTTTGGCTGTGGCACCGGTCATTTGACCCAAAGGCTTTGCGCGCAGTTCGCGTTTGGTGGTTTGATCGTCAACGATCTGTCACCCGAGGCATATGAGACCGCCGCGTCCTTTGGTGCAGGATTTCTGTGTGGTGATGCGGAAACGGTCGCATGGCCTGCGAAACCGGATCTGATTGCCTCGGCGTCAATGATCCAGTGGTTGCCCGATCCCGCCGCGTTCCTGCACCGGGCCGCGCAGGCGCTGGCCCCCGGAGGCTGGCTGGCGGTTTCCGGTTTTGGCCCGCTGCAATATCAGGAACTGGTGCAGATTGGATCGGCGGCGAAGGCGCCCGGCCTTTGTGGACCGGAGGTTTTGGCCGCTGCTGTCGAAGGTATTCTGAACGTCGTCAGTGCCGGAGAATCCAAACAGCAGATGCAGTTTTCCTCTCCTCGCGACGTGCTGGACCATCTGCGCAGAACCGGAGTGAACGGGCGCGCGCAGAAGCCGTGGACAAAGTCGAGCCTGCTTTCCTTCAATAATGACTATGTTCGGCAGTTTGGCGGCAAGGACGGGGTTCCGTTGACCTATCACCCGACCTGGATCATCGCCCGGAAACCCGACTGATCCCGCCTAAGGCAGGCGGGTCAGGTGGCGCTGCATAACCGAATGCGCCTTGGCCGCATCGCGATCCTTGATGGCGGCCAGAATTGCAGCGTGATCCGGATCGGCGCGCGGTCGCCATTTGGCGGTGTACAGGTTGTTGAAATGCCACGTGTACAGCACTTGCAGGTTCCTGATCTCGTCAATCATGCGCGGCATGTTGCAGGCCGCGATGACGGCCATATGAAAACGCTGATTGGCGTCTTCCCAATCTTCAGCAGTTTGGGCGCTGTCGCAGTCTTCGTGTACCTGTTCTATCTGGGCAATCTGCTGGGCCGTCAGGTTTGGAACGGAATGTAGCAAGGCCACCGGTTCAAGCGCGCGTCGCATCACGCGCAGCTCTTGAATGGCGTTCTGGTCCATTGGCGCCACGCACATACCTCGGCGTGGTACAGCGACGGCCAGTCCTTTTGATGCCAGGTTCAGCAGCGCCTCGCGTACAGTGACCTGGCTGACTCCGAACTCACGCGCGATCAGGTCCTGCCGCAGCTTTTCGCCGGGTTTCAATGCGCCACGGACAATCCTGGTCAACAGTTTCTGCGCAATGTCATCCGATTTTTTGATCTGCTGCTCAGACACCTGAACTCCGTCGCTTTGGTCATATGATCAGACGATTATCGCTCTGCAAGGTGATGGGCAACAGGTGATGGTTGTCGTCGCAACAGCTTGGTCGTTAACTCTGCCACGCTTGACGATACAAAACCCGGCAAGTCCTGTCGCAACTCAAATGACCTTGCGGCAAAAACCGTTGGAAACCAACTGGCAGCTTTCACAAATGCGGTGGGTGCGGATAGGGTACCCGCAGAGGCAACGTAGTGTTGCAACGTTCTGAAAAGGGACCGTCATGGACTTTGCCCCATCGCCACGCGCTGCGGAAATCCGCGAGCAGCTGAAACGCTTTATGCAGGCGCATATCTACCCTCGCATCCGTGCTCATAAGGAAGAGATTGAAGCAGGCAAATTCCCGGTCTCATTCATGGAAGACCTCAAGGCGCTGGCCCGGGCCGAAGGGCTGTGGAACCTGTTCCTGCCTTCCTTGCGCGACGATGAACCCGGCACCCGGCTGAGCAATCTGGAATACGCCCCGCTGGCCGAGTTGATGGGGCAGGTCAGCTGGTCCTCTGAGGTGTTCAACTGCAATGCGCCGGACACCGGCAATATGGAGCTGTTGCACATGTTCGCCATGCCCGAGCAGCGCCAAGAATGGCTGGTGCCATTGCTGAACGGCGAAATCCGTTCGGCCTTTGCGATGACGGAACCGGATGTGGCCAGTTCGGACGCGACAAACATCACCACCTCGATCCGGCGCGAGGGGGATGAATATGTCATCAACGGGCGCAAGTGGTTCATCACCAATGCCTGCCATCCGAACACCAGAATGTTCATTGTCATGGGCAAGACCGATCCCAATGCCGACAGGCATAAACAGCAAAGCATGGTGATCGTGCCCAAAAACACATCCGGCCTGGAGATTGTCCGAAACCCCACGATCCTGAATATGCATGACCCCGAAGGCCATGCCGAGCTGCTGTTCAAGGATGTACGCGTGCCGGTCGGCAATCTTCTGGGCGAAGAAGGCAGCGGGTTTGCTCTGGCGCAGGCGCGGCTGGGGCCGGGACGTATCCATCACTGTATGCGCTCAATCGGGGCCGCAGAGATGGCGTTGTCGCTGATGGTTGAACGCGCGCAAGAACGGAAAACCTTTGGCAAGCAACTATCAGACCAAGGCGTAATCCGGGAATGGATCGCGAAATCGCGGCTTGAGATCGAACAGGCACGTTTGCTGACCCTGCAGGCTGCGTGGAAGATTGACCAGGTGGGCGCCAAGGCGGCGCGGCGTGAGATTTCCCTAATCAAAGTGGTGGCACCCAATGTGCATGCCGCCGTGACCGACCGCGCAATGCAGGTCTTTGGTGCCATGGGGATGACGCCGGATACGCCGCTGGCCGACAGCTATACATGGGCGCGGGCATTGCGATATGCGGACGGCCCGGACGAGGTGCATTTGCAGGCCATCGCGAAACAAGAGATCAAAGAGTCAAACTTCGGGATGTCAGCGCAATGGCTGACTCCGCCGCCGCGCTGAACGCTTACTTTCCTTTCCAGACCGGGTCGCGTTTTTCCGCAAAGGCGCGCGCGCCTTCCAACTGATCTTCGCTGGCATACAGCACATCTACCGTGCGCAACTGGCGCTTGGTGATGCGGTTCATGGCATCCTGGAACTTACTGTCCTCGGCGTCGCGCACGACCTCTTTGATCGCGGCGTAAACCAGAGGAGGGCCCGAGGCCAGCAGCCGCGCCAGCTCCCATGCGCGGGCCATCAGCTGATCTGCGGCGATGATCTCATTCACCAGACCCCAGCGGTTGGCTTCTTCGGCATCGAACCAGCGCCCGGTCAGCAGCAGCTCCATCGCGATATGATAGGGGATACGCTTGGGCAGTTTGACGCTGGCCGCATCCGCAACCGTGCCCGAGCGGATTTCGGGCAGGGCGAATGTGGCATGTTCGGCCGCCAGAATCATATCAGCCGACAGGGCCAGTTCCAAACCGCCGCCACAGGCGATCCCGTTCACCGCTGCGATCACCGGCTTGTTCAGATCGCGCAGTTCTTGCAGGCCGCCGAACCCGCCAACGCCGTAATCGCCGTCAACTGCATCGCCATCGGCAGCGGCTTTCAGATCCCAGCCGGGGCAGAAGAACTTTTCGCCCGCGCCTGTCAGAATGGCGACGCGTAATTCGGGGTCATCGCGAAATTCGGCAAAGACCTCACCCATTCTGCGGCTGGTGATCAGGTCGATAGCATTGGCCTTGGGCCGGTCCAGCGTCACCTCAAGGATCGCTCCGTCGCGTCGGGTTTTGATCGGGTCCATGTCTCAGGCCTTTCTAATCAGGGCATCCACTGCAACCGCCGTGTCGGGCGTGCAGAGAAGCGGGTTAATTTCGACCTCGCCAAGCGTGTCGGCATTTTGCATGACATAGGCCTGAACGGCCTGAATTGCGGTGATGATCGCATCCATATCAGCGGCAGGTTGGCCGCGATAGCCCGCAAGTAACGGGGCTATTTTCAACTTGGCCAGTGCGGCGCGGATATCGTCGGATGTGCTGGGTACCAACAGTGACGCGGTATCGCGTAGCACTTCGGTCAGCACACCGCCTGCGCCCAGCGTCAGGACGAACCCATGCGCCGGATCGCGGACGACGCCGATTAAAAGCTCGACTACGGTACCGGTGATCATCTCTTCGATCAGCACCTCGTCCGTCCCGATATCGGCGGCCACATCGGCCACGTCGTCAACCTGGACGCCAAGGCATACTGCGCCGTGTTCGGATTTATGGGCCAACCCGATGCCTTTGATGGCAAAGGGCGCGGTCATATCCGACGCCGCAGCGCGTGCTTCGTCAGCGCCCCGAACTGTGCGGTTCTGAGGGACGCGCAAGCCACACACTTCCAACGCTGATTTCGCCTCGGCCTCGGTCAATGTACGCGTTGCCTCGATCGTGCCGGGCAGGCAAACTACGGCCTCGGCGGGTGCTTTGATCTGACCCGCTGCACGGGTGGCGCTAAGCGCTTCTTGCAGACCCATAAGAGGGGCTACGCCACCGGCCATAAGGTCTTGCGCGATGTCCTGGGGCAGAAGTTCAGGCAGAGTTGCCGCGATAGCGAAACGAGCTCCGGTCTCGGCCCGCACTTTCAGCGCCGCTCGCGATGCGCAGGCCCAATCTGTCGGATCAGTGGTCGGGTAATCGACGATCGAGAAGGTCAGGTCGATATCGTCGCCTGTCATTCCCGACCACGCCCGCGTCATCGCACCCTCATCGCGCCAGATATAAGTGTGGTAGTCCAGCGGGTTATTCAAAGCGACCATCGGACCAAGCGCATCACGCAGTTGGGTTTTCTTGTCGTCAGTCAACTGAGGGAAACTCAGACCAGTGCCAATGGCCATATCGGCGATCAAGCTGGCCTCGCCCCCCGAGCAACTGATCGAGGCGATGTTGCCACCCGGCAATGGCCCGTAGCAGTGCAACAGTTTCAGCGTTTCCAGGAAATCAGGCAAGGCAGACAGGCGCGGTATGCCCAACCGCTCCAGCAGCGCCTGCGCCCCGGCGTCGCTGCCTGCCAGAGACGCGGTGTGCGACACGGTTGCCGCCTGCGCCTGTTCCGACGCGCCGACCTTGAGCGCTATCAGGGGGATGCCCTTTGCATGCGCCTTAGCGGCTAGCGCCTCCCACTGTCGGATATCCTTGAACCCTTCGATATGTAGGCCAACGGCGGTCACGCGCGGGTCGTCGATCAGGGCCGAGGCAATCTCGGCCTGACTGGTTTGAGCCATGTTTCCGCAAGTCACCATATAGGCAATCGGCAGCGCGCGTTTCTGCATCGTCAAGTTGATCGAGATGTTCGAGCTTTGCGTCAAGATCGCAACGCCCTTGTCTACCGGCGTTGCACCATGCTGATCCGGCCATAGCAGCGCCCCGTCGAGCGCGTTGATGAAGCCGTAACAATTCGGTCCCAGAATGGGCATGTCTCCTGCGGCGGCTAGCAGCTGCTCCTGCAGGTCCGCGCCGGTGTCATCTTCGGCCACTGCTTCGGAAAAGCCCGAGGCGAAGCATACCGCCCCACCGGCACCCATGGCGGACAGCGTCTGTACCGCCTCAATCGTGGCGTGTCGGTTGATGCCGATGAAAACGGCATCCGGGGCCTGTGGCAAGTCTTCCAGACGGGCGAAAACCGTGTGCCCTGCGATGTCACTTGCCTTGGGATGGACCGGCCAGACCTGGCCGGCATAGCCCATGCGTTCCGATTGCAGGATGACCTGCTGACACCACGCGCCACCGCCGATAACGGCAATGGATTTCGGGCGTAGCAGCCGGTTCAGATCTTTGCTCATCTTCAGGCGCCCAAGGGACGCAGCAGATCGCGGCTGATGATGTGGCGCTGAATCTCGCTGGTGCCGTCCCAGATACGTTCAACTCTTGCATCGCGCCAGAACCGTTCGATCGGGAAGTCATCCATCAGACCCATGCCGCCGAAGATTTGCAGTGTGGTATCGGTCACCCGCGCCAGCGTCTCGGAGGCATAGAGCTTGGCCGAGGCGATCTCGCGGTTCGATGGCAAGTTCTGGTCCAGTCGCCACGCGGCGGCGAGGGTCAGCCAGTCGGCAGCGTCAATCTCGGTGATCATGTCGGCGATCTGAAAGCCGACGCCCTGAAACTTGCCGATGGGTTGGCCGAACTGCTTACGCTCGGCCGCATAGTTCAGCGCATAGTCAAAGCACCGGCGCGCACGCCCGACTGAAAAGGCCGCGACCGTCAGCCGGGTAGCATATAGCCATTCGTTCATCACCGCAAAGCCACCATCGACTTCGCCGAGGACCTGCGCATCGGGCAGGCGGCAATTGTCGAAATAAAGGATGTAGTTCTTGTAACCTTTATGGCTGACCGAGTTATAGCCCTCGCGAACCTCGAACCCCGGCGTGCCGCGATCCACGAGAAAGGTGGTGATCCGCTTCTTTGGACCTTTCGGGGTCTCATCGACCCCGGTTGCGATGAAGACAATGAAGAAATCCGCGTGTTCCGCGCCCGAGATGAAGTGTTTCGAACCATTGACGACCCAGTCCCCGCCATCGCGCACGGCCTGGCATTTCATGCCCCGCACGTCCGACCCGGCATCCGGTTCGGTCATCGCCAGCGCGTCCATTCTTTCACCACGCACGGCGGGCAGAAGATAGCGCTCGCGCTGATCATCGTTGCAGGCCATCAGGATGTTTTGCGGACGGCCAAAGAAGTGGGTCAGCGCCATGGAACCGCGGCCCAATTCACGTTCGACCAATGTGAAATCCAGATGCGACAGACCAGCGCCGCCGACTTCTTCGGGGAAGTTGCAGGCGTAAAAGCCAAGGTCGATACACTTCTGTTTGATCTCTTCGCCCAGCTCTGATGGCACGGTTCCGCTGCGCTCGACCGCGTCTTCGTGGGGGTAGATCTCTTTCTCGACAAAGCTGCGGACCGTTGAAACGATCATTTCCTGTTCTTCTGACAGACCGAATTGCATGGCGCGTGTTCCCTGGCTGGTGGTTGACGAATGAAACGCCACAGGTCACGGTCACGACATGCAAAGTTAGTCGCTTAGTATGCAGAGTTAGAAAAAATTGTCCCAACGCTATAACATTCTGTTGTTTGATGGGTTTTCGAACCACTGCCTCGCCAACATGGTCGAACCGCTACGGGCGGCCAACTCGTTGTCGCGGCAGACGCTGTATCTCTGGCGATTCTGTTCGTTGGATGGCAAGCCCGTGCAAAGTTCCAGCGGGCTGGTCGTCACGCCGCATGGGGCCTTGCACGTTCACAGCGGCGATGTATTGGTCGTGATGCCATCTTACGGCTATTTGTCGCTGGATACTCGTGCCACCACGCGCGCCCTGCTGGCGGCGGCGCGGACCCATCCGCAAGTGGCCGGGCTGGATACCGGCAGTTGGCTACTGGCGCGCGCTGGCTTGCTGGACGATCACCGCGCGACGATTCACTGGGATGAGCTATCGCGGTTCGAAGAAGCCTTTCCAGCAGTTGACGTTGTGCAGGAACGCTTTGTCATAGACGGCAATCGGTTGACTTGTTCGGGGGCGATGGCGGCCTTTGATCTGGCCTCGGCCCTCATTCGTCGGGATCATGGCCCGCTACTGTCGATGGAGGTAGCCCACCTGCTGATGAGCCGCAGCGCGACCGATCCCTATGCCTTGCCTTTGAAATCCGAAGATACGCTGGTCAATCGCACGTTGACGGTGATGCAGGGGAACATAGAAACGCCGCTGACGATCCGGGACGTTGCCCGCAAACTTGGCTGTTCGCAAAAGAAGATCGAAATGCGGGTTCAGGCCGAATTACGCACCACGCCGCAGGCACTGTATCGGCGCCTGCGGCTGACTATGGCCCGGAAACTGGTCGAGGAGACCGAACAAACCATCGCGGATATTGCCGGTCGCTGCGGGTATGAAAACGCCAGCGCCATGACCCGTGCGTTCAAGGCCGAATTCGGGCGAACCCCGACTGCATTCCGCAGCGGGGCGCCGAATTGATGCAAAGTTTGGCGAATTCAGACTGTCGCACCCTTGATGCGGATGACCGAACCCACCGTACCTGCGCACAGGCCGATGACGACGGCGATTAACAGTTCGACCATACTGACATTGGCAAAGTTCCAATGGGCGAAGATCACCGTTTCCAGCACGCCGACCACGGCCCCCATCAAGCCGCCCAGCCACAGGCGGCGGGTCATCATGCCAAGCGCAAGGCCCAGAATGCCCGGAAGGCTGATGATGTTGGCCCCGATTGTTCCCAGAAGTTCCAGCATATCGTGCCTCTCTTTAATCCGCGCTCTTGTTCAGAAATGACCGGATCTCATCGCTGCTATCTGCAACCTGATGCGATTGTGCGCCCGTTGTCTCACCGGCCAGCTCATCCGTGACTCTCTGGTATTCCTCAAGGTAATCCGAAGGCAGGCTGTGCGCGATGCCCTGGTGGCAATCGATGCACGTCATGTTGGTGTCGATGGCGCGCTGGTGTTCGGATGCGGCGCGAGTTTCCTGGATGGTGAAATCCATATAGTCGAAGTTGTGGCAATTGCGGCATTCGCGGCTGTCCGACGCCTTCATCTTTTTCCAGACGGCCGAAGCCATGCTCAGACGGTGCGCTTCGTATTTTTCGGGCGTGCTGATGGTTCCGGCCAGTTCGTGATAGACGTCTTTGACGGCCATGATCTTGGCCTTGATCTTGTGGTTCCACTCATGCGGCACGTGGCAGTCGGAACAAATCGCGCGCACGCCGGAATGGTTGTTGTAGTGGATCGTTTCGCGATATTCGCCCAGATTGACCTCCATCGTATGGCACGAGGTACAAAACTCCTCGGTGTTGGTCAGTTCCAGTGTCCAGTGGAACCCACCCCAGAACAGGATGCCGGCCAGAAAGCCCGCTAGGATCAGAAAGCCCGAGCTGAACGCCACGGCCGGTGTCCAGATCCAGTTCCAGAGGCGGCCAATCCAACCGCGTTTTTCGGGGGAGTCTGCCATCTTGGTGCTCCTTTCAGACATGCGTTGGATTAGTTGCCAGAAGAGGGTTCAAACACGTTGTCGACCAACGCAGGCGCGTCTGCCTGAGGCACGTGACATTGGTTGCAGAAATAGCGGGTGCCCGCAATGTGATCCAGCTCGTTGCCGTCGCGATCCAGATAGTGGGTCATCGACAGGGTCGGAGCGTTGCGTTCACCTGCCTTGGTCCAGTCGTGGCAGGACAGACACTGATTGGTGCGCACGTCGATCTGGTATTGTTCGATCGAATGAGGAACCAGCGGCGGTTGCTGGCGATAGTTGCGCTGCATGCGCCCTTCGACATTTTTGTGGATCTGATCGAGTGGAATAAGCTCATCCACTTCCGCCCCACGCAGGGTTTCCACTTGGGCCGACTGGGCAAGGGCGAACCCGCTCAGGAGCAAAACGGGGATCAGGGCCATTCCGCCTGTCACGATTGATTTTTTCATCTTGGCACTCCCTTAAATAGGTCTGGCTGCGCGCCGGTCGGGCGCGGGAACTGGATCGGAAGGCGCGGCGACATGGTCGTCGAACCGGTGAGTAAAGGTGAAGACATCGACAGCGCATACGTCGATGCAGCGGCCGCAATTGGTGCAGTCCGGGGAAAGGATCAGTGGCGTTGTCCCGGGCTTGCCCTTCAACGCGGGGGATATGATTTGATTTTCTGGGCAGACGGCATAGCAATCCATGCAATCGTCACAGGCCGCCCGGTTTGCGGCGCTGACTCGCAGCAAGCTTTTGCTGCCGATCAGACCATAGAAAGCGCCGACCGGGCAGATATGACCGCACCATCCGTGGCGCGCGACGAACAGGTCAAAGATAAAGATCGCAGCAACCATGGCCCAGACAAAACCCGCGCCAAAAATCAGCCCGCGATGCAGCATGGTGATGGGGTTGATCAGCTCCCAAGCGATCACGCCGGTCAGGCCCGACACGACCAGGACCATTGCCAGTACCCATAGGCGTGTGCTGCGTTTTGGTTGCCAACCTTTCGGCAGGTCCAGTCGCCGGTGCAGCCAATTGGCGGCGTCGGTTACCGGGTTGATTGGGCAGACCCAGGAGCAATAGACACGGCCCCCGATCAGCGCATAGGCGACCAGAACGATTAGCCCGCCGATCAGAGCAGTCAATTCAGGCCAATGCCCGGCAATGATGCTTTGCAATACGATAAACGGATCGGTCAGAGGCAACACGCCTAGGGTCAGGGATCCGGCCAGTGTGCCTTGCACGATCCAGATGCCGAACCAAGGGCCCAGCAGGAACAGGACCAGAAAGAACAACTGGCTGGTACGACGCAGTAGCAGAAAACGATGCGCTCCGATCCAGCCTTTGGCTTCGATCGCTTCGTGACCGACAGGAATATGCGTGCGCGCGCTCATTGGCCTACCCCCGGCAGGTCATATGACGGTGCAAAGCCGCCCGGTGTGGTCAGGTTGTCTGTGCCCGGTCCCGGCAAGCGGTCGGGCAGATCGATCAAGCCGTCCACCAAAGGCCCGCCATGGGCCTCTTTTTCTTCCCAGCCTTTGCGATAGTGGTCGGCCGCGCTGCCCCGCGCCAGTCGTTCCGGCAGAACCTTGATGGCAGCTTCCGGTAGGACACAGCTTTTTTCGCACATGCCGCAACCGGTGCAGCGCTCGGCATGCACGGTGGGGATGAACATCGCATGATGGCCCGATCGGGCGTCATGGGCCGCTTCCAGCGTGATCGCGTCATCAATGACGGGGCAGACGCGATAGCAGACGTCGCAGCGCAGGCCCTGAAAGTTCAGACAGTTCTCCTGATCGACCAGAACGGCAACGCCCATTTTCGCGTCGTCGATATTGTCCAGCCCCGGGTCCAGCGCACCTGTGGGGCAAGCGGCAACGCAGGGAATGTCGTCGCACATCTCACACGGCACATTGCGCGCCGTGAAATAGGGGGTGCCGGTGGCCACGGCATCCACCCCAAGTTCGGCCAGTTTCAACGTATCGTAAGGGCAGTCCCGCACGCACAGCCCACAGCGGATGCAGGCCGACAGGAACGCCTCCTCAGGCAGTGCGCCGGGTGGACGCAGCGCCTCGGCCGGTAACGCACGGGCATCACGGGCCAGCCAGGCCAGCAAAGACCCTGCGACCACGCAGCCGCCTGCCGCGCGCGCCGAATCCTGCAGGAAACGGCGCCGTTGAGGCGAGAGGGGGGTACCAGCCAGAGACATGGGGGCTACCTTTGCGATCCGGGCCGGTTACGCGCGCTCGACCTTGCAGGCGCACTTTTTATAGTCGGTTTCTTTCGACAGTGGGCAGGTCGCGTCCAGCGTCAGTTTGTTGGTCAGCTGGTGTTCGTCGAACCACGGCATGAAGACCAAACCGCGCGGCACCTTGTTGCGTCCGCGGGTTTCGACCCGGCTGGTAACCTCGCCACGGCGAGTGGACAGAATGATCTCTTGCCCGCGGCGCAGACCCCGATCCTTGGCGTCCTGCGGATGCATGTAGACGACAGCGGATGGGAAGGCGCGGTGCAATTCCGGCACCCGGCGGGTCATCGAGCCCGAGTGCCAATGTTCAAGCACACGTCCCGTGGACAACCACAGATCAAATTCTTCATCCGGCTCTTCAGCCGCGGGTTCGTAGGGCGCAAAGATGATCTTGGCCTTGCCATCCTTGTGGCCGTAGAATTTTACGTCAGCCCCTTCGGGAACATACGGGTCAAAGCCTTCGCGGAAGCGGTATAGCGTTTCTTTGCCATCCACGACCGGCCAGCGCATACCGCGTGCCTGATGGTACATTTCGAACGGAGCCAGATCGTGCGCATGGCCGCGACCGAATTCAGCGTATTCTTCGAATAGACCTTTCTGAACGTAGAACCCAAAGTGCTCGGCGTCGTCGTTATGGAACCCTTCTGCCGTTTCGGACAGCGGGAACTGATCCACCTTACCGTTGGCATAAAGCACGTCGAACATGGTCTTACCGCGATGCTCGGGCATCTTGGCCAGCAGTTCTTCGCCCCAAACCTCTTCAACCGTGAAGCGTTTGGAAAATTCCATAAGTTGCCACAGGTCGGACTTGGCCTCACCTGGGGCCTGCACCTGCTGCCGCCAGAACTGGGTGCGGCGTTCGGCGTTGCCATAGGCGCCTTCCTTCTCGACCCACATGGCGGTGGGCAGGATCAGGTCGGCAGAGACAGCGGTGACCGTGGGATAAGGGTCAGAGACAGTGATGAAGTTTTCGGGGTTGCGATAACCGGGATAGCCTTCTTCGTTGATGTTGGGCGCGGCCTGCATGTTGTTGTTGCACTGCACCCAATAGGCGTTCAGCTCACCATCTTTCAGCTTGCGGTGTTGCAACACAGCGTGGAAGCCCGGTTTGGGCGGAATGGTACCTTCGGGGATGTTCCACGCAGTTTCGCAAATCTCGCGGTGTTCATCATTCGCCACCACCATGTCGGCGGGCAGGCGGTGGGCAAAAGTGCCGACTTCGCGTGCAGTCCCGCAAGCTGACGGCTGACCGGTCAGCGAGAAGGGCGAGTTGCCCGGTTCGGAAATCTTACCCACCAGCAGATGGACGTTGTACATCAGCGAGTTCACCCAAGATCCGCGGGTGTGCTGGTTGAAACCCATAGTCCAAAGGCTCATGACCTTGCGGGTCGGGTCCGCGTATTGCTGCGCGAGCTTCTCGAGCTTATCCGCCGGAACGCCCGACAATTCCGAGGTGTATTCCAGCGTATAGGGCGCAACCGCTTCGGCGTATTCTTCAAAGCTGATGCTCTCAAGCGCGCCAGAGTTCGGGTTTTCTGCTTCTTGTTGCAGCGCGTTGGTTTCTCGCAGGCCATAGCCGATATCGGTGGCAGTCTTCGTGATGTTGACGTGATTTCTGACGAAATACTCGTTCACCGCGTTGTTCTGGATGATGTAGTTCGCGATGTAATTCAGGATCGCCAGATCGGTCTGTGGTTCAAACACGATGCCGTTGTCTGCCAGTTCGAACGAACGGTGTTCGAAGGTCGACAGCACGTGGACTTCACATCCCGGCTTGGTCAGGCGCGTATCGGTCAGGCGCGACCACAGGATCGGGTGCATCTCGGCCATGTTCGAGCCCCACAGCACAAAAGTGTCCGCGTGTTCGAAATCGTCATAACAGCCCATCGGCTCATCAATGCCGAATGTGCGCATGAACCCGACAACGGCGGATGCCATACAGTGCCGCGCGTTGGGATCGATATTGTTAGACCGGAATCCGGCCTTCATCAATTTGGAGGCGGCATAGCCTTCCCAGATTGTCCACTGACCCGAACCGAACATTCCAACACTGGTTGGACCCTTCTTGGCCAGGGCCTCTTTCCACTTGGCGGCCATGACGTCGAAGGCTTCGTCCCAGCTGACCGGCTCGAATTCACCGTTCTTGTCGTATTCGCCGTTGGTCTTGCGCAGTAGCGGCGTAGTCAGACGGTCCTTGCCGTACATGATCTTGGACAGGAAATAGCCCTTGATGCAGTTCAGGCCACGGTTGACCGGCGCGTCCGGGTCGCCTTGCGTGGCCACCACACGGCCGTCCTTGGTGCCGACCAGCACCGAACATCCGGTACCGCAGAACCGGCAGGCCGCCTTGTCCCAGCGGATATCGGGGGCCCCGGCCTGCGCGTTGGCCTGACCGGTGGCCAGAGGAATGCCAGCGGCTGACGCAGTGGCAGCGGCCGCTGAGGCCTTGAGAAAAGTCCGGCGAGATTCTGAAGTAGTCATAGCGTGAGCCTCCGGCTGGTGGTTTGGCTTTGGGCATCGGGATGCGGGGTAGCCTCCGCAAGATCCTCGAAATGGTGATAGGTCAGCGTTAGTGAGACCACTCCGGGGATCTGATGCAGATCCATGATGATCTCGGACGCCAGGTGATCGGATGTGTCTTCGACGACGACGACGAAACGGCCGTCTTCGGCCTGGGCATGCACCTCGACGCCTGGTGTGTCGCGCATCGTTTGCGCCGCGGCCTCAGCTTGGTCAGGGACGATATGTACAAGGCAACCGCAAATATTCATTGTATCGCTTCCGTTTTAGATGTGGGCTGACGGTCAAGCGCGATGGCATTGACAGGGCAGGAGGGCACGCAAGCACCACACCCAACGCAGGTGTCGGCATCCAGCGAAGGCTCGGCCAGACCGCCCAGTTGCAACCTGAAGCGGATGGCATTCTGTTCGCAATTATCCTGACATACGCGGCAGCTGACCCCGTTCATGGACAGGCAAGAGGATGTCTCGATCGCCGCGCGCCAGGGCCAGTCCGGCAGGCGTTCGATTTGCAACGCGTCTGTCGGGCAGACCGTGGCGCAATCGCCGCAAAAGGTGCAGGGGTTTTCACTGGGCTTAAACACGGGGAAACCGTCCTGACCGACGACAATCACCGTTTCCTGACAGGCGTCGACGCAGTCGCCACATTTGGTGCAGTGATCCAGGAAACCCGGCACATGTGATCCCGGAGGACGGACAATGCTGCTGTCCTCCCGACATATTTTGGCGCTTAGAAACGCCCGACGACTGGTCATCTGGCTCATTTGGCTGGACTGTACGCGCTTGATTCCCTTACTAGGTTATCCCAATAGCGTTTCCGAATGTGATGAATCTTGATCCAGATCATTATTGAAACATTTATTTTTCGCCTTTTCGCCAGTCACCTGACAGTTGAAGGTGTCCAATGCCGCTCAGGCGGTGGCTGCACCAACGGTTAGAACCAAGACGGCGCGGCGCAGAGTTGGGTTTGAGTATCATTTCGAAACAAACTATGCTGCGTCGCAGAAATCGACTCGGCCACTGGCAGAATTTCACGGTGGTGGCGCATGTGTTTTCGATGGTTAGAGGACAGGCTCATGGTGACCAATGTGCAGAAGACCTCGTTGAACCTTCGGTCCGAGACGGCTGAAAATGCGGCTGCGGCTCAGGACCGAACGGTTGATATCGTAACCCGCGCTTTGGATCGGTCCGGCGTACAATGGACCCTGTTGTCCCAATCCGCCCGGCTGCAATCGACGCGGATTATCGAAACGCATTCAGAGCGGACCCGAGATCTGATGCAGGGCTTCGCCGAGGTTTCGCAGCGCATTGCGCGTTCGCAATCGATTGTCGACGATTGGACAGCTTATCTGAAAGACGCCACCCAGCGCGTGGTGCTGACCATGGACGCGCTGCGTGAACGCGGAGATGCTTTTCTGGAGCATGAAGCCGCGGGTTGCCCGCCAGTGCTGATCTATGACTATGAGGTCATCGTCGACGGGGCGACCCTGAAACGCCCCTGCAATTACCAACTGCTGCGCATCCTGCCGCCCAAAGGTGTAACCATTGACGACACCCGGCGTCCCTACATCATCATCGATCCGCGTGCCGGTCACGGCGGCGGCATCGGTGGATTCAAACCAGACAGTCAGGTTGGCGTTGCCCTGTCAAAAGGGCATCCGGTTTATTTCGTCAGTTTCGGGCGAGACCCTGTGCCGGGGCAGACCCTTGCCGACGTCATGCATGCCGAGGCCGGGTTCGTGCGCACTGTCCGCGCGCGCCATCCCGACAGCCCGCAGCCGGTCGTGACCGGCAATTGCCAAGGTGGGTGGGCCACTTTGCTGATGGCCGCCTGCAACCCGGATCTGACCGGACCGCTGATCTTGAATGGCGCCCCCATTGCGCCATGGTCGGGCGAGGTGGGGGAAAATCCGATGCGGTATAACGCCGGTGTTCTGGGCGGCACCTGGCAACCGATGTTCTGGTCGGACGTCGGCGCGGGCATGTTCGATGGCGCCAATCTGGTGATGAATTTTGAACAGCTGAACCCCAGCCGGAATTATTTCGGCAAGTATTTCGACCTCTACCGCGACCCTGACGGCGGTCGGAAACGCTTCATTGATTTTGAGCGCTGGTGGGGTGGTTACTTCCTATTGAACGAGGCCGAGATTCACTGGATCGTCGAGCAGCTGTTCGTTGGCAATCGGCTGATCAAGAACACCGCGCAGTTGGAACCGGGCGTGCCGATCGACATCAAGGCGGTGAAAGGCCCGATATTTGTCTTTGCCAGCCAAGGTGATAACATCACCCCGCCCCAGCAGGCACTCAACTGGATTGCCGCCACATACGCAGATGAAGAGGATATCCGTCTGCGCGGTCAGCGGATCATCTACATGTTGCATGATGAGGTTGGCCATCTGGGCATTTTTGTTTCGTCCAAAGTGGCGCGTAAGGAACATACGCAGATGGCTTCGACCCTGGAAACGGTCGAAGCAATGGCACCAGGCCTCTACGAGATGGTGATCGAAAACACCCAAGGCGAAGGCCAGGATAAACAGTTCGAGGTTCGGTTCTATGACCGCACACTCGGGGATGTAGCCGCGTTAGACGACGGCCAGCAGGATGAGGCCAGCTTTGCCGCGGTGGCCCATATGTCCGAAGTGCAGGCGAATGCGTATGAAACCTTCGGGCGTCCTTTTGTGCGGTCCGTGACGACACCGATGGGCGCAAAGGCTTTGCGTGATCTGCACCCTCTGCGCGTTCAACGCACGGCGATGTCTTCGGACAATCCGATGATGAAGGGGGTTGCGCAATTAGCCGGGATGACGCGCGAACTGCGCGCCCCGGCGACAGCTGATAACCCGTTTCTTGAGATGGAAAAGCTGACCGGCGACTGGGTCGAACAGGCCATGGATCTGAGTCGAGACCTGCGCGACGCCTGGTATGAAGGGATGTTCTATGCGCTTTGGGGTGGTCCGCAGGCCGCGTGGTTCGGCAAGAAGAACGCTGCCCACCGTACCTTGCCTGATCCTGAAACCCTGAAAGCCCTGCCCGAGGTTGAGGCAGCATTGGCGCACATGAAACAGGGCGGGCTGCCCGAGGCCGTGATCCGGTTGTTGCTGTTGCTGGCCTCAAGCAACCAAAGCTTTCGGGCTGAAATTCTGCATCGCTGGGCGCATGTGTTCCAACATGAGGCCCCGTTCAGGGATCTCACCGTCGAAGACCGCCAACGCATGTTGCGCGAACAGACAGTGATTGTCACTTTTGACGAACAGGGTGCGATCGATACGTTGCCCGACCTGTTGCCGCGGGTTGCTGACAGAAAACAGGCGGTTGATCTGCTCAAGCGTGTTCTGGGTGAAATTCCGAACCCTTCACCTGAGCTTGTCGAGATGGCACAAGCGCTATACGACACGCTTGATCTTGCTGAGATCAAACAGAAAGCCGGAACTCGGTCCAAATCTCAAGGGCGCAGTTCGGCTACTGCGAACAAGGCCAAACAGAAATGAAAATAACGGAAAACCGCACCTACACGCAGATCAAGGTCGGGGACGTGGCGCAGGTGACGCGCTTATGTACGGTCGATGATCTTTATGCCTTTGCCTCGGCCTCGGGCGATCATAATCCATTGCATCTGGCAGGATATGATGGCGATGGCGATGGCCACCCCGAGGCAGTGGCCCCAGCCCTGTGGCCTGCCGGTTTGATTGCGGCAATTTTGGGCAATATCCTGCCCGGCGCGGGCACCCAGGCGCGGTCGGCGAACCTGTCTTTTCATGCGCCTGTTCTGGCAGATGACGAGGTGACCGCCACGCTGACCGTGACCGAAAAGCGGGACGACGGTGATTTGCTTTGTGCGACCGAAGTGCGCCGCGTGGGCGACAACGCTCTGATCCTCAGTGGTGAGGTGCAAGTGACGCCGCCAGCCAAACACCTGACGTTTGACTCGGTTGACGTGCCCGGCCTGATCGTTCAGCGCCATCGCCATTTCGATGCACTGATCGCAAAGGCAAAGCCTCTGGATCCGATGCCCACAGCCGTGATCGCCCCGGAAGAGCCGAACTCGCTGGGCGGCGCCTTGCTAGGGCATTCCAAGGGTATTATTGCGCCGATCCTTCTGGGTGATCCTGACAAAATCGCTGCTGCAGCCGCCGAGTTGAAGGCCGATTTGTCGAGTATCGAGATCATTGAAGCCCGCAGTCATGAAAATGCGGCCCATCGCGCTGTGGACCTGGTGGTTGAAGGTAAGGCGCAAACCCTGATGAAGGGGCATTTGCACACCGATGTTTTGCTGCGAGCGGTTCTGCGTCGGGACAAAGGTCTGCGGACAGGCCGTCGCTTGTCGCATGTGTTTGTGATGGATGTGCCAGGCTTTTCACGGCCCATCATGGTGACGGATGCGGCCGTGAACATCGCTCCGGACCTCGAGACCAAGGCAGACATTGTGCAGAATGCCATCCATCTGGCACACTCGATCGGGATAGAAACACCAAAGGTTGGCGTCTTGTCGGCGGTTGAGACGATCAACCCGCATATGCCCTCGTCTGTGGATGCGGCGCTGTTGTCGAAAATGGCCGAGCGGGGTCAGATCACCGGTGGGCTGGTCGATGGCCCACTGGCGATGGACAACGCGGTTGATCTGAAGGCGGCGCGAACAAAGGGCATCAAGTCCGCCGTCGCCGGGGCGGCGGATATTCTCGTGGCCCCGAATATCGAAGCTGGCAATATGGTGGCCAAACAGCTGACTTACATTTCCCATGCCGAGGCAGCGGGAATTGTGGTAGGTGCCGCCGCCCCGATCATTCTGACGTCCCGAGCGGATGATGATGCCTCGCGGTTGGCTTCCTGCGCGGTAGCGGCGCTGCATGCGCAGGCAAATAAGGGTAAAATTCATGGCTGACCATGTGCTGGCGCTGAACGCCGGGTCGTCTTCGTTAAAATTCGGGCTGTATGAACTGGTCGAAGGCAATCGCCCCAGCATGCGTTGGCACGGCCAGATCGAACGCTTGGGGGATGCGCCGCGCTTGTTGGCGGAATCTGCCGGGGGCCGCTCGATCAACCAGGCGCTGACGGATACCCAAAGCCATGACGAGGCAATCCAGGCCTTTCTGGACATGACACGCGAATATCTGCCGGACATCCAAATCCGGGCCATAGGTCACCGGGTTGTGCATGGGGGGACGGTGTATTCCGAACCCGTGCGGATCGACGACAAGGTTCTGGATACTCTGGCCGGGTTCATCCCCTTTGCGCCGCTGCACCAGCCATTCAGTCTGGCCGGTATCCGTGCAGCCAGCGCCGCCTTTCCAGACACGGTTCAGGTGGCCTGTTTCGACACCGCCTTTCACCGCACCCATCCATGGGTCAACGATACCTTCGCCCTGCCGCAGAGCTATTATGACAAGGGCGTGCGCCGGTATGGCTTTCACGGCCTGAGCTATGACTACATCACGCAAAAGCTGAAAGAGATCGCGCCCAGCCTGTATGATGGCCGCGTTGTCATCGCGCATCTGGGCAACGGCGCGTCGATGTGTGCTGTGTCAGGCGGGCGGGCTGTGGCGTCGACCATGGGTTTTTCCGCATTGGACGGCCTGCCGATGGGCACCCGCAGCGGTCAGCTGGACCCGGGTGTCGTGCTGTACATGATGCAGCAGGAAGGGATGAGCGCGGATGAAATCGCCGACATGCTCTATCGTAATTCCGGCCTGCTGGGTCTGTCGGGGATGTCATCGGACATGCGCACCCTGCTGGCCGCCGAAACGCCCGAGGCCCGCAAGGCGATCGATTATTATGTCTTTCGCATTCGCCGAGAGCTTGGCGCCATGTCTGCTGCGCTGGAAGGGTTGGACGCGCTGGTGTTCACGGGCGGCATTGGTGAGAATGCAGTACAGATCCGTCAGCGGGTTTGTGACGGGATGCGCTGGATCGGGATTGAAATGGATCCCAACAGGAACGCCGACAATGGCACGGTTCTGTCGACCGATTTCAGCCGCGTGCGCATTCTGGCAATTCCCACGAACGAAGAGATGGTGATCGCCCGCGCCGCCGCCCGGATGGTGCAATAGTCGCTATTGCTCGGGTTTGTCTTTGCGACGCTTGGCGTATTTGATCAGCGTACTCAGAATGGCGCTGATAACATCGGGTGTCAGGGCACCCAGCGGGTCGCGCCGGATGCCTGTCACGGTGTTACGTGCGTCGGACAGAGTGTCTTTGATCTCGGTTTCGATATCTAACAGTGCCATATCGCGCAATTCGACCGCGGCTGTCGTATCCGCCTGCGCGTTCTGCGTGTTGGCCATCAGAACCAGGATCACACCCAGCAACAGGTTGGCCCCAGCCATGATCAGCGCGGCCAGCGGTTTGGACAGGGTTGCTGACAACCAGAAAAAACCAGCCACGTTCAGCATGATGACAGCCAGCCCCACGGCCAGCCCCGCCGCAGCGTAAAAGCCGGTACGCCGTGCGGCCACGGCAACATGGCGTTGGGCAATCAACCGTTCGGCGCGCAGAATGATCGAGATATTGCGGGAAATGCGGCTCATGTTCAGGCTCCTACCGGGATCGGCCTAGCAGATAGCCAAGCGTAAAAATGCCAAGCGCAAACAGGATCGGTCTTTTGTGCGGCAGATCCTCCAACTCGGTCAGGGCTTCTTCAAGCTGTCCGGTCCAGTTGTCGATGTTCTCGGCAATCCTGTCGGCCACAGTATCGTGTGGTTCCGGCCTTTGTGCCTGTTCACGGGTCGCAGTTTGCTCGGCCAGTTGGCGGCGCAGATCGGCAACTTGCGCTTCAAGCTCAGCTTTCGTGACCATTGGACCGGCCCCCTAACAGTTGTTGCTGTAACAGGTCAGGGTTGGAACCCCCACCCACGGTTTCGCAGCCCATGTTAATGCGTTTTTCCGGTTTAAGAAAAGGGACTTATCATTTTGCGGGTCAGGTCAGCCTGAAAACTGCGTATCAAGCGTAGTAATCCGCGACCAACAGGAAATCCGGCGCGACGTCTTCTTCGATGGTTGCAAAGCGCGGGATCGGGTCTTCGAACACGTTGTCGGTTCGGTCGTCATTGACGGTCGAGACCTCGCCAATCAGGCAATCGCCTTGTTCGGCCCAGAAGGCGTGCCATATGCCGGGCATCAGAGTGACGCTTTCGCCGGGTTTCAAGCGAAGCAACTCACCGGGCCGAATTGTGACGGGGCAACCGTCGCTGGGCACGACAACAGGATTTTCACGGTCGATACCGCCTTGCGGGTCCGAGGCATAGATCTCCATCACCAGATCACCACCGCCGCGGTTTATGATGTCTTCGGCTTTCACAATGTGGCGGTGCATTGGCGACAGCTGTTTGTCTCGCGACACCAGCAGCTTTTCGGCATAGAGCATGCCCCGACCACTGTTCAGATCACCCACATCGCCGTTGCGCAAGGTGAACAGGAACAGGCCCAACTCATCAAAGCGACCCTGCCCGTAATCGGTGATGTCCCAACCCAGCCCGCGTTCGCGAATGCCTGCGGCTTTGTCACTGCGCATTTGGTCAGGCGACCAATTGGCAAAGGGGGGCAGGACCGCACCGAAGGAGCGTATAAAGGCCTCGGCTTCGGTTTTGATGGCGTTGATGTCAGAACGTTTCATTTAGATCTCTTTGGGGTTCAAAGCTCGTGCGCCCAGGGCGGGTTGGCCCCGGCGCGGGAAACGGTGATGGCTGCAACCTCTGCGCCTTTGGCCAAAGCGGCGCGCAGGTTTTCGGTACTCAGGGTGCGCAGCGCGGTTTTGGTCAGGTGCCCACCGCGCTCCAGCTCGGCCAGCACACCGGCGTTGAACGTGTCACCTGCACCGACGGTATCGACAACTTGAACCGGTCGAACGGGGACTGAGGTTTCGGACCCGTCCGCCAGATAGCCTGACGCGCCGTCACCGCCACGCGTTACAATAACCACGGCAGGCCCGGCTTGCAGCAACAGCGGCACTTTCTCAGTGATGCTTTCCGGGCCGGGAATGATCCAATCCAGATCCTCGTCCGAGACCTTTACGATATCCGCCTGTGCGATCATCCGGTTCAGACGGGTGCGATACCGGGTTTGATCCTTGATGAAATCGGGCCGGATATTGGGATCAATCATCACCGCCCGATCCGCCCCTTGCCGGTCCAGCAATGCGGCGTAAGCGTCGGCGCAAGGCTCGCAGGCCAGGCTGATGCCGCCGAAATACAGCGCCGAAATAGCGGGGAGCTGATCCGGCATATCCTCGGGCATCAGCATGCGACCCGCCGAGTTTTCGTCGATAAAGCTGTAAGAGGCGTGCCCGTCCTTCAACTGCACAAAGGCCAGCGTCGTGGGGCGATCTGCTCGGATCACATGGCTTGCATCCACATGGCTGGTCTTCAGGGCATCGGTCAGTTGCTCTCCGAACATATCCGAAGACAGACCGGTCAGCAGCCCAACCGGCGACCCCAGCCGCCCCAAGGCAATGGCAGTGTTAAAGACCGCGCCACCGGAATGGGGCACAAATCCATCACCGCCCGAAATGGTCGGGGTGGCGATCATGTCGATCAGGGCTTCACCGCAGCACAGGATCATGCCGGGTCCTTTCTGTCTTGTGGGATCAGGCGGCCATATTAACGCGCGAGCGCACTTTTACAGAAATTGTTAGCGCCAACAATGCCAAATTCGTCCTGTTCCGAAACATACAGGCTCATTGACCTTCGCAAATCGGTAAACCGCCCGCCCGCGTTGAACGCATCGCGGAAGGCTTCCTTGAAGAGCCAGCGGTTTTTCTCGGCCACACCGCCCACAAGGAACACACCGCCCACAGGCATCAGCACGACGGCAAGATCACCCATCACTGCGCCCAGATGGGTGGTGAACATATGCGCCGTTTTTTCGGCGATCGGATCTGTCTGCGCGCGCGCGTCATCAAGAATGTCCTTGGCGCTGCGCATTGGCGTGTTGGTCTGTCCTGCGGCCATGCTTGCAGCTTGATAGAGGACCGGCAGACCTGTGCCGCTAAGGAACATTTCCGCCTCAAGCACCAAAGTTTCATCAAAGAAACAATCCGGCGCGATGTGCCGGGCGGCTTTGAAAATCTCGACCTCATCCACATGGCGCGGTGACAGGCCAATATGGCCGCCTTCACCAGATGCGGTGTGATACCGGCCCTCAGAATAAAGCAACGCCCCAACCCCAAGACCTGTGCCGGGACCGACAACCAACCGGGTGCCAGGGGGTGGGTTCGCGGTGCCTTGCAACACCTCGACATCATCGCCTGTGATTTCGGCCACCGACCAAGCAGCGGCGGTAAAGTCGTTGATGACAAAGGTATGCTGCGCGCCCGTGGCCTTGCCGATATCACCCTCGGACAGGTCGAGCTTTGCATTCGTCAGGCAGATCTTCCCGTTCTTCACAGGCCCGGCCCCGGCGGCCACCACGGCGCGTGGATCGGTGCCGATCTCATCGCGCAGGGTGTGAAAGGCGTTAAGCAATTCTGGCAGGGTGCCGGTTGGGTATTTGCGCAGATCGGTCAGCTTTCCGTCAGCGATCACGCCCAAGCGCGTATTGGTGCCGCCGATATCCGCGACCAAGTTCCAATGCGCGCGGTTGGAAGCAGTGGGTTGCAATAGGGGCAAAGAATCTGATTTTCCAGACAGGGTGGTTTTTAAGTCCTTGGTAGACATTTCAGATTGCGTTCCAGTTATGAGAATTCTATGTCAACAAAGCCATTCTGGCATAGTCGATCGTGTGCCCGAGCATCCCGATCCAGACGTGAACAGAACTCTGCGGGGAAATCGATGCAAGTGTAGTGCATTGTAGAAGCCTGTCGGAACGCATTGAGATGCCAACTAACAGTTCAGCCATCTGCAATCCAGTTTTAAACAGACCGGCTGCGGATTTGACACACTTGGCTTGCAGGAGCATCAACCCTTCGATCACAAGGAAACAGGCAACCCTTACGACCCAAGACCAAGGAGTAACCTCTTGTTATTTCTTGTGTACCGTGAGAACAGATTTTGGCTTGGAAAGTAAAATAGGCGGTACCCAGCTAGGATATGTCTGACAACAATAATACTGTATTTTATCTGAATTTGATTGAAAAAGAAAATGCACTGGTAAACCAAAGGCTGCATTGGGGCATGATTTTTCAGGGTATACTGTTTGCCGCCATTTTCATTGGGTCCGGCAACAAAGGCGGTTTTTCCCTGACTGCAGAAAACATTGTTCTTACCAGCCTGGGTGCAGTAGCTTCGATGTCCTTGATTTTGGGTACCCTAGCCGCACACTTCGTAATCCGTGGATCGCAAGCTGAAGTTCAAAAGCTGACTAATCGTGTTGGTGCCGCTGAGCAAACCGGTTTGAACTCAATCCTCTTTACGGTGCTTATGCCACATTTTTGTCTTCCCGCGCTCAGTCTGGTGTGCTGGGTCTATCTTGCAACACATGCTTTGATCTCCAGTAGAACGGATAAATTGAGCAATTCAGCGCAGGACCAGTGGCAATTCCTGTTTGTTTTGAATTTCGCAGTGATATTGCTGTTCCTCGCTGTCTTTTCCACACTGGTAGTTCAGAAAGTACTTCAAAATAGGGCTACCGTTCCAAGCTAAACGCTGGGCTTGACAAACATAGTGCGGCTGTTTCACCGTTATTGAAACGTTTCAATCGCGGTGAATCTCAGGAAATGCGGATAGCGGCACAGCTTTATACCGTCAGGCAGCTCGGGGGTCTGGCTGCGCAGTTGGATCTGATCCTCGCCTGCGGTATTGCGGATGTTGAAACAGTTGGATTTCACGATCTGTCCCCTAAACACATGGCGTTGCAGGTTGCGCAGTCGGGCCTGACCGTCCGGTCGGCGCATTTCGATTGGGAGGAATTCGAAGCCCGGTTTGACGATATTCTGACCCTGCTTGATCTTTTGAACTGCCCGGTTGCCGTGATGCCATGGCTGGCGCCACAGGCCCGCCCCGGCACGGTCGCGGGATGGCAGGATGTAGCAGACCAACTCTCTGCTTGGGCGGCGCGATTGGCGGGCCAGGGGGTTCGACTGGCTTATCACAACCATGATTTTGATCTGGTTGGCCCTGTTGGAGAAACGCCTTTGGACCTGATCCTGGCCCATGACACGCTGCATTGGCAGCCCGATATCGGATGGTTGGCCGTCTCGGTGCCGGACCCGGCCGAGGTGTTGCAGCGGTACGCGGGGCGGATCGTATCAGTACACGCCAAGGATGCAGAACCGGCTTCGGGGCAGGGTGATGATCGCTGGCGCAATCTGGGGCAGGGCGTGGTCGATTGGCCCCGGCTGTTGCGCATTCTGAATGACAGCCCCTGCAGCGATCTGTTTGTCGAACACGATGAAACGCCCGACCACGCCGAGACCTTGCGGACGGGGCGAAAGTTTCTGATGGGACAGATGTCTTCGGAGGTCGGATAATGGCGCGCGCAACGATCAAGTCGATCGCCAAGGAGACGGGCTATTCTGTTGGCACCGTCTCGAACGCGCTGCGGGGGGCTGCGTCAGTTCGGGAAGAAACACGCCAAGAGATTCAGGCTGTAGCCACGCGTCTCGGGTACCGTGTCAATATGGACGGTTTGAAGCTGCGCACCAACAAATCCTACCGTATCGCGGTGCTGGTCAGCGTGTCACCTGACGCAGCAGAGGAATGGGAAGGGGTAGAATTCACCCGCATTCTGGCCGGTATCTCGGCGTCCTTGCAGGGTTCGCGATACGAGATGTCTGTGTTCAACGTGGCCGATCTGCCGGATGCCATGGCCGTTCTGGCGCGGATTGTTCAGGACGGTTTGGCCGATGGTGTCATCTTCTCGGGCACATTGCAGGGCGACCCGCGCATCGCTTTTCTACAGCGACACAGTTTTCCCTTCGTGACCATGGGTATGAGCGACAGCAAGACAGCCCATGCCTATGTCGATTTCGACAGTCAGGCGGCTGCGTTTGACGCAACCGCGCGGTTGGTGGGGTTGGGGCACTGGCGTATTGCCTTGGTGAACCCCCCGGCCGAACTGATCTATGCAGCACAACGTCAAACCGGATACGAACAGGCTTTGGCCAATGGTGGCCTTGCGCCTGACCCAGCGCTGATTTTCAATGGCCCCACAACCGCTCGTACTGGGCAGTTGTGTTTTGAGGCACTGATGCAGCTAAGCGACCGACCCACGGCCTGTATCTGCGCGAATGAGGCGATGACACTAGGCGTTTTGTCCGCAGCCCATGCTGCGGGTGTGCAGATTGGCCGGGACATGGTGGTGATTTCCACCGATGATCTGCAACTCAGTCGATATTTCGTACCCCCGCCCAGCACCTATTATGTGCCCATCGAAGAAACCAGCCGTCTTCTGGGCGAGTACATGTTGAAAGCTTTGGAAGGGGGTGACCCGTCCGAGACCCAGAAAAAGATCAGGGCCACGCTGATCGAGCGCCAACCTGACACCCCCGCGCCGCAAAAGGCGCCCACCACGTAAATCAACTCAGGAGGACTTGAAGATGTTTAAAAATCTACTGGCCGCAGCGGTCGTGACCGCGATAGCAGCCCCCGCAGTTTTTGCTGCCGACCTGGACGGGCGCGTTCTGAAAATCGGAACCGACGCCACCTATCCGCCGATGGAAACTGTCGATGAGACGACCGGTCAGATCGTGGGTTTCGATGTGGATGTGATGAATGCGATCTGCGAACGGGTCAATTGCGTCCCGAATTTCGTCAACACCGCATGGGACGGCATCTTTGCCGCGCTTCAGCAGGGTGAGTTCGATCTGGTGATCTCGGGCGTCTCAATCACGCCGGAACGCGAAGAGACGATGGATTTCTCAGAACCCTACATTGTGGTCAGTCAGGCCATTCTGCTCCAGGTCGACAATGCGGACATGACGCTTGAGGATTTCAAAGCCGGTGGTCAGAAGCTGGCGGCGCAGACCGGTACCACCAACGCGCAATTGGCCGAGGATCTAGTAGGGCGCGAAAATGTCAGCCTGTATGACAACTTCTCTGCCGCGATACTGGCACTGCAAAATGCGGATGTGCAGGGTGTGATCATCGACGGCACCTCGGCCGCCGCATACGAGCAGGAGTTCGCGGGTGAGCTGACCGTGGGCATCACCGGCCTGCAATCCGACCCGCTGGGTATCGTGTTTCAGGAAGGCGACGCTACGGTCGACGCCATCAACGAAGGGCTGGCAGCGATCAAGGCCGACGGCACGCTGGACAAGTTGGTCGGCAAATATTGGGGCACCGAATAAACCTGTCCGATCCGAAACGGCCCGGTGCCGATGGCAACCGGGCCGCCTGTTTGCAGTGAGGTCCCATGAAGCGTCTAAGCTCGATCCGCCCGAGCAATCTTGTTCTGCTCGCCGCGGCCCCGTTCATTATCTACCTGTTCGCTACCTCTTCAAAATACCTGCGCTCTTTGATCGCAATTCTCGGGATCGGGAATAATGCCGGCCCGATTTTTGTCGGGTTCCTGCTGGTTCTTGCGGTGGCCATTCTGGGATATCTCTGCGCCCGAAACGCGCGGTTTCAGACGGCGCCGGGTTGGGTGCGTATCTCGGCATGGGCGGCCTTGCCCGCAGCGTTGGCGCTGGCGGTCTTGGTTTTCGTCGCGCCGCAGGTGCTGATGCCATTTGCCGAGTCCGTCTTCTTTCATGCGCTCAGCGAAAATACTTCGACCTTGATCGACCGCTCCGCGCAGACTTGGGTACTCTTTCCAGACGTTGTTGATCAGGTTCAGGCAGGTCTTCAGGTGTTACTGCTAATCTATGCGCTTGTGGTTGCTGGTATTTTGCTGTCGGGCCGGTTGCCCGTCAGGGCGCGGGGACTTGCTCAGCTTGGGTTTGAAATCCTGACCGGGGCCGCGCTGTTCTATCTGATGTTTATGGCCCATTGGCAATTTGCAACCGGAGTGGCTATCACGTTTCGCGCCGCCATTTTTGCTTATATCTTCGCCGCCATTCTGGGGTTGATCTGGGTCGGGCTGCAATCGTTCAAACCCAAGGCGCGCACGACTGTTGTCTATGGCTGCATCAGCCTGACTTTGCTGGGTGTATCGGCGTTTTTCTTCATGCAGCCACAGGTCAAATACGAACTGATAGGTACGCTGGATGCGCGCATCGCCATTGTGCGCGGCACCCCGCAGGCGCAGGCCGACATCATCAGGTTTGGCGAATTCGACGGGGGCGAAGACCAGCAATACCGCATCCGTAGCGCCCCAAACGCTGCCAGCGCGGTGGAACAGATCGAAACCGTCGACAGCGTGTCGGGCGCCTTTGTCCCGGTCGGTGCCAACACCAAGGGCTATCCGGTGATCTGGCAGACGCAATTCCTGCCGGATCAGTACCGCAACCCAGCGCTGGCTTTTGCCGTGTTTGGTTTTCTATTGCTGACGCTGACGGTGGGCGGTGCGCAGCACAAGCTGCATCCGCTGGCCGTAGGGGCCGAGTTCTTCGTGGACACGATCCGTGGCATTCCGATGCTAGTGATCATCCTCTATATCGGCCTGCCTCTGGCGGGGGCGGTCAAAGATGCCACGGGTGGCGGTATCGATATGACCAATATGACTCGCGGGATCATCGCGATCTCGGTCGGCTATTCCGCTTATATGGCCGAGATTTTCCGATCCGGGATCGAGGCCATCCCACGGGGTCAGATCGAGGCTGGTGGCTCGCTGGGTCTTTCGCGCTGGCAAACTGCGCGGCTGATCATCCTGCCGCAGGCGCTGCGCATCGTCACGCCGCCCTTGGGCAATGAGTTCATTGCGATGATCAAGGATACCTCACTGCTGTCGATCCTGTCAGTCCGCGATATGACCCAGCGGATGCGCGAATTTCAGGCCGCCAGTTTTCTGCCCTTTGCGCCGTTTAATACAGCCGCAATCCTCTATGTGGTGATCACGTTGGGCTGCGCCAGCTTCCTCAAATGGATCGAACGCCGCACGGCAAGGGAAGATCGATGAGCAGGTTGGAACTTGGGGTATGCTATTACCCCGAACAATGGGACCGGTCGCTCTGGTGTGAAGACGCGCAGCGAATGGTCGAGATGGGACTGGATTGGGTGCGCATCGCCGAATTCACTTGGGGCCTGATTGAACCGGAGCGCGGCGTTTTCCACTGGGATTGGCTGGATGAGGTGATCGACATTCTGGGCGAGGCAGGCCTGCGCGTGATGATGTCCACGCCCACCGCCGCCCCGCCGAAATGGCTGATCGACGAACATCCGGAAATTCTGCCAGTTGGGCCGGACGGGCGCGTGCGAAGGTTTGGATCGCGGCGGCACTATTGCTTTTCCAGCGATTTCTATCTGGCCGAAGCCCGCCGGATTGCCACCGAATATGCCCGTCGTTATGGCCAGAACCCCTATGTTCACGCTTGGCAGATCGACAATGAATATAACGATCACGACACGGTGCTTAGCTATTCGGATGCGGCGCGGGTCGGATTCCAGCGGTGGCTGGCGGATAGGTACGGGTCGATCGCGATACTGAATGAAATTTGGGGGACCGTGTTCTGGGGATCTGCCTATTCCAGCTTTGACCAGATCGAATTGCCCAACGGGCTGGTGGCCAGCCCCAACCCAACCCATGCACTGGATTTTGCGCGATACTCCTCGGACCGGGTGCGGCTTTTCAACCGCGCGCAGGTGGATGTGCTGCGTCAATACGCGCCGGGTCGGGACATCACCCATAATTTCATGGCGGGCAGTTTTGAGTTCGATCACCATGCCGTTGCCGCCGATCTGGATATTGTTGGCTTCGACAGTTACCCCTTAGGAAATCTGTTGGGCTCGACCCTGTCTGACGACGAAAAGCACCGCTATTTGCGGACTGGCGCGCCGGATTATCAGGGGTTTCACTGCGATCTGTATCGCTCTCAAGGCAAGGGGCGGATGTGGGTGTTGGAGCAGCAACCCGGCCCGGTGGACTGGGCCGAGAAAAACCCCTCACCCGCGGACGGGATGGTGCGACTGTGGACCTGGGCAGCCTATGCGCATGGCGCGCAGGCGGTGATGTTTTTTCGCTGGCGACAGGCTAAATTTGCGCAGGAACAGTATCACACAGCATTGTTGCGTTCGGACGGCAGCCCGGATCAGGCCGCCGTGGAATTGGCGCAGGTCGCGGCAGAGCGCGACTTGTTGCCCGCCGTGGTACGTGAGCGGGCGCAGGTGGCCATAATTCTGGATTACGAATCCATCTGGGCGGCGGATATCCTGCCGCATGACGATGCCTTCCCAAATGCTCAGGTCATCCGCGAATGGTATGCCGGGCTGTGCGCGCTTGGGGTCGATCTGGATTTTGTGGGGCCACAAGATGAGCTGAACGGGTATGCCCTGATTGTTGTCCCGCAAAGCATGATCGTTCCAAACGATCTGGCCAACAAACTGCGGGACAGTGGGGCGAAACTGCTGATCGGCGCGCGCGCGGGCAGCAAGACACCCGACATGCACACACCGCACAACCTTGCGCCCGGAGCGTTGGCTGAGCTTACCGGTGTGACGGTCTTGCGGGTGGAATCGCTACCAGAACTGGCGCAGGAATCGGTGCGCTTGCAGGACGGAACGACGTATGACTTCACCGGTTGGCGGGAAATCATCGACACCAGCGGAATGGTAACGGCAGAGTTTAGCAGCGCATACCGGGATGGCAGCCCGGCGATTGTACGCTCGGACCGAGCGATCTATCTGGCAATGATCCCACGCGGCCAATTGCTGCATGCCATACTTTCGGACGCGTTAAGCTGGGCGGGCCTTCCCGTCACGGATTGCGGACCGGATCTGCGGATCACACGTCGCGGAGGATTGAAATTTGCCTTCAATTTCGGGGCAGATGGGTTGTCATTACCGACTGACGAACCACATGCCTATTTGGTTGGGGGCACTGAAATCCCACCCTATGGGGTTTCAATCTGGCGGGACACGTGATCTTGCCAGTCCACATTCCTGTTGGCAGCAAGTAGAAGGCTGCAAAACAACTCAATAGCAGGAGAATCAAAATGGCTGAACGGAAAACCCTTTCCAGACGCTCGATGCTGAAAGGCGCGGGCGCGGCTGTTTTGGCGGCTCCGCTTTACAGCAAAAGCGCGCTGGCCTCTTCGGGTGAGATCAACGTGGTGATGTGGTCGGATTACCTGCCGCCTGAGTTCCTGGAAGGGTTCGAAGCGGAAACGGGGATCAGGGTCAATCATATCGGGATCGGATCGAACGAAGAAATCCTCAACATGATGACTGCGTCGAATGGCCAGGGGTTTGACCTTGTCGCGCCTACCAACATGCGGTCTTTGCAATGGGCGCCGCTGGACCTGCTGCAACCGTTTGATCTGGATAAGGTGAACCTGGACGCGGTTAACCCTTCCATGGTTAGAATTGGGACCGACGCTTGGAATTTCAACAAAAGCGGAGCGCACTGGCTGCCGCATATCTGGGGGACTGAGGGCATAGCCTACCGTACCGATCTGTGGTCGCCCGAAGGCGACGCTCCATCCTATGGGGATGTCTGGGCGGAAGAAAATGCCGGTATGACCATGGGTCGTGCGCATTCTATGATGCTGTGTGCGGGTCTGTATTTGGAACGCTTGGGTGAGATGGAGCCCGAGTCCGTCTGGGATGCCTATGACGACGAAGACACCATGCGCAGGGTCTGGGACCGGATCACGGACTGGTGCATTGAACGCAGGGATCGGATCAAGCTGATTTGGAACGATGCTGAAACTCAGAAATACGGCTTGCTGAATGGCGGCGTGGTTGTGGGGCAAACATGGGACGGGCCGCCGCTGGCTTTGAAATCAGCAGGGGAACCGGTGAATTATCAGGCTCCGATCGAAGGAGCGATGGCGTGGGTGGATGGTCTTGCAATGCCAGTCGGTGCGGAAAACATCGAACAGGTCTATGCGCTCATCAACTATTTGTACCGACCTGAGCCAGCCGGAGCTGCCGCTGCAGTGAACGGATATAACACAGCCGTACTGGGCGCCGAGGATTTCGCGGGCGATGAGTTCAGAAAGAACTTTGCCGAGGCCTATCCGGGCGACGCGTTGGCCAACCTCAACCCGTGGCTGGCCGAAGCTCCGTGGTATGCCAAAGCACGGGCCGAGTTTGTCGACAGATTTTTAAACGCCTGAGCATTACCCCTGTGCGGGTGGACCCTTTGGTAGGATGACGACGTCACACGCTGCGATTTCGTGCCCGTTCCAAAGGACGGGTGCGGCGGTGTAGTTGATCAGAAAAATATACTGCACGGTTTCCCGTCGGCGCAGGCCCTCGGGCATTGCATGCAAGGTCAGGTCGACCGTTTTGGCGGCCATCGAGATGACCCTGTCCCAAAGAGCCTCATCCGGGAAACCCGCAAGGTACCAAAGACCGTTTTCGCCTTTTAGGGCAGATGTGCCATCAACAAAGGTCAAAAGGTCTGGGGCATCTCCGGAGAGGCGGTCAACCCAGTGTTGCGCCGCGCCACCTCCGTTAACATCACGCTGCACGTTAGGGGGCAGGGTTTCCACAAGATCAACTCCGCAATCCAGCCCGGACAGGCCCGGGCGGCCTGAGGTTGGAATTTGGAAATCGCGAGTGATCGCGCCTGTACGGGGGCCAAGGATGGCCAGATCACAACCCTCAGTCAGGCGGGTTTCCAGATCGTCATCCAGCGTGGCAAGACCGGGGGCGAGGATCAGTTTGTAACCGGTCTTGGGCGTTTCCGAGGCCGCAATGAAGTCCACCGAAAGCCCGGCCCGCCGCAGCGCGCGATAGGCTGAAAAAACCAGCCGGAAATAGTTGAACCCGGCCCCTTGCGGTTGTGTCGCCCAGGCCCAGTCCGAGGCATAATCGAACACAATCGCCACGTCCGCCTGCGTTTGCGTCAGCGCGCCAAGCTCGGCCAGATCAACTGCGGTTTGACGTGCCTCAGCCAGTGCCGGGGCGGGTGTGTTGTTCGGTGTCAAAAGGCCAGCGTGCATTTGTTCCTGCGCGAACGGAGCCTGCCGCCAGCGGAAATAGCTGACCACTTCGGCCCCATGAGCCACCGCCTCAAGCGACCACAGGCGCACCATGCCGGGCAGGGGGGCAGGGTTATAAGGAGCCCAGTTCACCGGGCCCGGTTGTTGTTCCATCACCCACCAGCGCCCGCGCCCAACGGCGCGATAAAGGTCGTGATGAAAGGCCTGCATATCCGGATCGCCCTGTTGCAGGAACGCGGCTTTATGGGCCTCGTCCGCCTCAAGGCGGTCTGAGAGAAACCCAATCGGGTAGCTGTCCCATGTGGCGATATCCAGATCCGCACCGACTTTGAAATGATCGAAATCCAGAACCCGACCCATATAATTATGCAGCAGTGGCGCGTCGGTCAGTGGCCGCAACGCATCAACCTGCGCTTTGTTGAACATCACCACCTGATCCGAGCTGAACCAGCGGAAGGCCAGAACATGCGCTGGGTTGGGTTCGGTCACAGTCAGATTGGGCAGGTCGATCTGATCGAAACCTGCGTATTCCATCGACCAAAACACATTGCCCCAGGCGGCGTTCAGAGCGTCGACCGAGCCATATTGATCGGCCAGCCACCGCTGAAACTCTCGCAAGGCAGGCTGGCTGTAGCTGACGGTCGTGTCATGGCAGCCATATTCGTTGTCGATCTGCCAGGCGGCGACATGCGGGTTGCGCCCATACCGTTCGCCCATGAGCCGGACAATGCGGGCGCATTCGGCGATATATCCCTGATGACTAAAGCAATAGTGCCTGCGTGAACCGAATTTGCGCGGCTGCCCCTGAGCATCCACCGCCAGCATGTCAGGGTGTTTCTCAAGCATCCATCGGGGCGGCGTTGCTGTCGGCGTGCCCAGAACAACCTTAAGGCCCACAGCCCCCAGCACCTCAATCGCTCGGTCCAACCAGTCGAATTGCAGATCACCCGGAGTTGGCTCCATCCGGCTCCAGGCAAACTCACCGATCCGCACCCAGCTCAGGCCGGTTTCGACCATCTGCGCGGCGTCCGTGGCCCACATTTCTTCGGGCCAGTGTTCGGGATAGTAGCAAACACCAAGTTCGGGCTTCATAGAATGACTCTGTGTTCGGCCTGCCCAGTACCCGTGCTGGGGGCGGCAAAGGTCATACCGTTGGTAGGGTGTGCAGCAAGCGTGTCCTCGTCCAGCCCCTCGCGGGCAGTGGTGCAGTAGAGTGTGGTCAAGTCGTTGCCGCCAAATGCGGGGCATGACACATGGGTGGCTTCAAATGGGATGGCCGTCAGGAACTGTCCTGACGGTTTATAGGCTGCAACACGGCTTGCACCCCATTGCGCGATCCAGAGGTTGCCTTTCGCATCAACCACGGCGCCGTCGGGGTTCAAACCGTCGACGCGTAGGTCCAGGAATACCGTGCTGTCGCCCTTGGGCCAGCCGGTTTCGGAATTCAGCGGCCATTGAATGACCTGCTTGGTGGCCGTGTCCGTGTAATAGGCGCAAGACCGGTCCGGGGCGAAGCAGATCGCGTTCGAGATCGTGACATCGTTCACCAGTTGCCGAAGTTCCCCCCGCCAATACCGATAAATCGCGCCTGCACCGGGTTCGGCGGTTTTACCCATCGTCCCGATCCAGAACCCACCCCAAGGATCCGCACGCCCGTCATTTGAGCGCGTGACCGGATTGTCCGCCTCAAGTGGGGCGATCAGGTCTTTCTGGTCGTTTTGCAGGTTGAACCGCCACAGGCCCGTTTCAGAGGCTATCAACAGCCTATCCCGGTCTACCCAGCCCGCGGCCGAGACATGTTCGTCGAACTGCCAATTGCGCTGCGCTTCGCCGTCCCGTGTCATCAGACGTTTGCCCAGGATGTCAAACCAGAACAGCTGTTGCCGTTCCGGGTGCCACAACGGCCCTTCGCCCAGTTCACAGGCGCGGTTGTCGTAGACGATGCTCATCCAGCGGCCTTGTCGTAGGCGGTGACGATTTGGGTCGCCCGCTCTGCGACTTCCGAGGCGGTCATGCCGGGTTTGAACAGCGCCGATCCGATGCCGAACCCATCAGCGCTTGCCTTGATCCACAGGTCGAAATTCTCGGGGCCTGCCCCGCCGACGGCATAAACCTGCGTGCCTGTAGGTAGCACCGCACGTAAGGCCGCCAACCCTGTTGGTCCTGCCAGCGCTCCGGGGAACAGTTTCAACCCTGATGCCCCTGCTTGGAGCGCGGCGAAAGCTTCGGTCGGGGTAAAAATACCCGGCCAGCTTTCCAGTCCCAGCCGATGTGTGTGCGAGATCACCTCGGGGTCGCAATTCGGTGAGACGATCAGACGACCGCCGACCTCTGATACCATGTCGACCTGCTGGGACGTCAAAACCGTGCCTGCCCCGATCAAAGCACGATCACTGAACTCATTGGCCAGAACGGCGATCGAGGCCAGCGGATCGGGTGAATTCAGCGGCACTTCGATCTTGTCGATGCCAGCGTCGATCAGCGCCCGTCCAACGTCGGTTGCGTCCGAGGGGGCTATTCCGCGCAAAATGGCGATGATGGGTCGGCTCATGCGGTTTGCCTCGTGAGGTTGCGGGCCTGTTGCAGACCGGCCAGGGTACATTTCGTGCTGTTGGCGGTTTCTACAAACGCGCCCTGTTGTTGTAGCGCCTTGGCATAAACTTCCGACAGGCTCTCGGCCCCGATGATTGCCAATTGCTGACCCAACCAATAGGGGCGGGTGGCCGCCAATTCCGCGCCGATCAGATAACCTGACAGCCGTGCCCGGATAACGCCGCCATCCTGCCCTTGCAGCAGATCAGCGGCCCGCAGGCCAAACAGACGCGCCGCCAGTTGTTCAGGTTTCGACAACGCATCGGCAGTGGCCTCGGCAAAGGCGGCATCCTCCCAGCCCTCGCCGATCGAATGTTTTAGCACCGATTGCCCGCCCAGCAGATCGAACATCTCGCCCGTCATGAAGGTGCGAAAGCTGACAACCTCTCCGGCGCTGACCTGCACCCATTTCGTATGGGTCCCGGGCAGGCAAATCACCCCGTCCCAGTTTTGATGAGTGGCCAGAAAACCAGCGATCTGGGTTTCTTCGCCGCGCATGACGTCCGGCGGGGCCGTTTGTTTTAATCCGGGCACCACAAAGGCGCGAATTCGGGGATCTGTATTCGGCACGCGGAAGGGGGCAACCGGTGTCGGTTCACACGGAACCGCCGAATACGGGGCCTCGACCCAGCCCTGGCGCGCGCCGACCATTCCACAGGCCACCACATCAATCGGAGCAGTGCTCAGCCAACCTTCGATCAGTTCGAACAGCGCGGCTTGGAACCCGCCTTTGTCCACCCGCGCCATGCCTTTGACCGACTGCGCCTGATCCAGCACCGCATCACCCTGCATCGCCCAAGCCCGCAGATGCGAGGTTCCCCAATCGACTGCAATCCATTCCGTATTCATGGCTTTACCCCGTTACGACAACGCCGCCATCGACGGCCATGCATTGCCCGGTCATCGCGCGGCTGGCGTTTGAGGCCAGAAACAAGGTCGGTGCGACCATATCCTCGGGCGTCAGGTGTTCTTTCAGGCATTGACGGTCCAAATGCGCGGCCAGATCTTCGGGCGTGGCCCACATGTCCAGCTGTTTCTGCGTCAGAACCCAGCCCGGAGCCAGCGCATTCACGCGGATGTTCTGCGGCCCAAGCTCGCGCGCCAAGGATCGCGTCATCCCGGTGATCCCGGCATTTGAGGTGGTGTAGATCGGATAGCCTGCATTGCCCATCATATAGCTGATAGAACTGAAATTGATGATTGCTCCACCCTTGCCCTGCATCTGGCGCGCGGCCTCCTGACAGGCAAAGAAATAAGCCTTGAGGTTCACCTCGATCATCCAGTCCCAGAATTCGGTGGTGGTTTCGTCCAGCGAATGGCGTTTGTCATTGGCGGCGTTGTTGATCAGCACGTTCAGCGGGCCATGCGCCTCGGCGGCTTTTTGCATGGTGACGTGAAGCAGCTCGGTGTCGGTCATGTCGCCTTGCATGAACAGGGGCGCGCGGCCGTGTTTGTCGCGCATTTCCTCGACAAACCCACTGGCGTCGGACCGGCCGATGAAGGCGACATTGGCGCCCTGCGCAAGAAACCCATCGGTCAGCGCCGCGCCAACCCCCGAGCCACCGCCGGTGATATAGACCGAAGCCCCGTTGAGATCGTGGAAAGTGGCTGGTTGATCCATCAGTGGCTCTCTCTGGTCACAAGGCGGGTGTCTTTGCCGACAAGAAAATCAAGGTCCGCGCCCTGATCGGCCTGCAGCACGTGGTCGATATAGAGTTTCGCATAACCGCGTGTGTAATGCGGGTCATCCGGTTGCCACGTGGCGCGACGGGCGTCCAGTTCCTTTTGATCGACCAACAGTTCCAGCTCACCCTTGCTGGCGGAAACCCGGATGCGGTCACCGGTTTTGACCAGTGCCAGCGTGCCGCCTGCCTGCGCTTCGGGGCTGACATGCAGGATGACGGTGCCATAGGCGGTGCCGGACATGCGCGCGTCCGAGATACGGATCATGTCGCGCACACCTTCCTTCACCAGCTTGGCCGGGATCGGCATGTTGCCGACCTCGGGCATCCCCGGATAGCCCTTGGGGCCGCAGCCCTTGAGCACCAGAATGGTCTCGGGTGTCACCGGCAGGTCGTCGCGGTCGATATTGGCCTTGAGATCTTCGATGTTCTCAAAGACATAGACTTCGGCCTCGGTCTCCAACAGCGCGTCCGTCGCGGCCGAGGGTTTCACGATGGCGCCGTTCGGGGCCAGATTGCCGCGCAGCACGCGCAGGCCCGCGGCGGGTTTCACCGGATCGTCAAAGGGGCGGATGACGTCGCGGTTAAAACATTCAGCCCCTTCAGAATGGGCCGAGATATCCTTGTTCAAAACCGTTTTCGCGGGCCGCAGGAAGGGTTTCAGCTCGGACAGAACGACGGGAACGCCGCCTGCGTAACAGAAATCCTCCATCAGGTACTTGCCCGAGGGCATGCAGTTCACCAAAAGGGGAATGTCTGAACCGATTTCGAAGTCTTTCAGGGTCAGATCGACTCCGACGCGGCCTGCCAATGCCAGCAAATGAACCACCGCATTTGTCGATCCACCCACGGCTGCATTAGCCAGGATGGCGTTTTCAAACGCTTCCTTGGTCAGGATGTCCGAGGGTTTGAGGTCTTCGTCCACCATCTCGACAATCCGTTTGCCGGTCAGATGTGCCAGCGCCATGCGACGGGCGTCGACAGCGGGCAGGGCGGCGTTGGTGGGCAGGCTCATGCCCATCGCCTCGACCAGCGACGCCATTGTGCTGGCCGTGCCCATCGTCATGCAAACGCCCGCACTGCGCGACATGCCGGATTCCGCACTCATGAAATCCTGCAGGGTCATTTCACCTGCGCGTACGGCTTCAGAGAATTTCCAGACGTCTGTGCCTGACCCGATATCCTGGCCGCGATATTTACCATTCAGCATCGGGCCGGAACTGACCACAATAGATGGCAGATCAACCGAGGCCGCACCCATCAATTGACCCGGTGTGGTTTTGTCGCAACCTCCCAACAGGACAACGCCGTCGATACCATAGGCGCGGATCGATTCCTCAACATCCATCGCCAACAGATTGCGAAACAGCATGGCGGTGGGTTTCATCTGCGTCTCGCCCAGCGACATGACCGGAAACTCAACCGGAAAACCTCCGGCCTCCCACACGCCGCGTTTGACCCCTTCGGCCAGGTCACGCAGGCCCGAGTTGCAGGGCGTTAGTTCCGACCATGTGTTGCAGATCCCGATGATGGGGCGCCCGTCAAACGCGTGGTCTGGAAAGCCCTGGTTCTTCATCCACGAGCGGTGGATGAACCCATCTTTGTCCAGCTTGCCATACCAGTGCTGTGATCGGCGTTTCTTAGTCATTTGGTCTGCCTTCTATTCTTGGGGTCAGGCGGCTTTTGCCGGTTTGCACCAGTCCGGCAGCCAATCGGCATGGGCGATGAGAAGATCATCAACCAGGTTGCGGATTTGGCGCAGGTCCAGTTCGGCGGCAGTGTGCGGGTCCATCATAGCGGCGTGATATATGTATTCTGGGTTCCGGTCGACCAGCGCACGCACCGTTAGCTCCTGCACGTTGATCTGACTGCGCATCAGCGCGATCAACTGCGGTGGGATGTCCGCGACCACCGAGGGCTGCACACCGTTGCTGTCCACCAAGCACGGGGTTTCAACCGCAGCCCCCAAGGGCAATTGCGGGATTTGGCCTGTGTTGGGCAGGTTGCCATAGGCAACGTAGGGCGTGTCGGTGACGATGGCGTTCATCAGATCGGCGGCGAATTCATGGCTGCGGGTGACATTAATATTGCGCCCGTCGGTCAGGGTCTTGGCCTGTTCTTTCCAACTGGCCACCTGTTCGACGCAGCGGGTGGGGTATTCGTCCAGCGGGATCGAAAACTGCTCGATCAGGTCCGACCGCCCATCCTTGATGAACCACGGCACGTATTCCGCCAGATGCTCGGAGCTTTCGGTGCAGAAATAGCCCAGATGGTCCATTACCTCATACCGGACTTTGTTGGGGCAACGTGGCATCAGCAGCGGGGCCTTGGGTATTTGACCGCTTGCGTATCCCTGCCGCAATGCGGGGTAGAGATCGCGCCCCTGGTGTTCCAACCGTAGAAAGAAGGCGACGTGATTTACGCCAGCGACCTTATAGCGAAACTCGTCCTTAGGCAGGTCCAGATCATGGGCCAGCTCTTCGACCGTGTTCTGAACCGAGTGGCAGAGGCCAACATGCTTCACCGCTGGAAATTGCTCGGCCAGCGCCCAAGTGTTGATCGCCATTGGGTTGACGTATTGCAACAGGGTTGCATTCGGGCACAGCTGCATCATGTCTCGCGCCACATCCCACAGCACAGGAACCGTGCGCAGGCCGCGCATGATGCCCCCAATGCCCAGCGTATCAGCTATGGTTTGTCGCAGACCGTATTGCTTGGGAATTTCAAAATCGGTGACTGTGCAGGGTTCATAGCCGCCAATCTGGAAGGCGGTGATCACGAAATCCGCCCCGTCCAGCGCCGCGCGGCGGTCATTATGGGTGGATACGGTCGCACCCGATCCGACCGAGCGGATCATCGCACGGGCGACCGCCTCGCTTTCAGCCAGGCGTTCGGCGTCGATATCCATCAGCGCAAAGTGGCTGTCGGCCAGCGCAGGGGTCAGCAGGGCATCGCCCACGATGTTCTGCATGAAAATCGTGGAACCCGCACCAATAAAGGTGATCTTGGTCATAAGGCGAACTCCGGTTCGAAGCTATTTGACGGCACCGAGGGTCAGGCCCGCGATGAAGTGTTTCTGCATCAGGAAGAACATAGCGACCGGCGGCAAGGCTGCCACGATGGAGCCGGCGCTCATCAACTGATAGGCGGCGCGGAATTGCGCGTTAAAGCTGGTGATGCCTGCGGTAACAGGTTGGCTTTCGGCCCCTTGGGTCAGGACAACGGCCCAGAAATAATCGTTCCAGATGAAGGTGAAGATCAGCACGCTGAGCGCGGCGATGGCTGGTTTCATCAGTGGCAGGACCACATACCAGAATATACGCCATTCGCTGATACCTTCGACCCGGGCAGCTTCGATCAGCTCAAACGGAAGGGCGCGGATGAAGTTGCGCATGAACAAGGTGCAGAACCCAGTCTGGAAGGCAATGTGGAACAGCACGAGCCCGGTTTTGGTGTTGTAGAGACCCAATTGCAGGGTCAGGTCACGAACCGGCACCATCAGAATTTGAAACGGCACGAAATTGCCTGCCACGAACATGAAGAATATCCAGATGTTCGATTTGAACTTGTAGATCCCCAGCGCGAACCCGGTCATCGTACTGAGCGCGACACACCCGACCACCGTCGGGATGGTGATCAGGAACGAGTTCAGCAGATACCGTGGCATGTCTGAATTAAAGAAGACCTGCCCATAGTTGAACGCGCCCTCAAAGCTGGACGGCATGCCCCAATAGTTCGCGTTGGTGAAGTCCGCAGCCGGTTTGACCGAGAACAGGGCGACCGCCAACAACGGCCCCAGCCACAACAGCAAAGCCAAAGGCAGCATAGCCTGATAGCTGATTTGCGCCGCGCGGGATTGTTTTTCGATAGGTTTGGGAAACATCTCAGTGCCCCTTTTCTTCGCGATACATCGACCACAGGAAGTAGGCGATGAAGCAGAGCATGATCAGGAACAGGATCACAGCGATGGCGGCACCATATCCCATACGGAAGCCGTATTCGGACAGGGCGACCTCGAACATGTAATAGGCCAGCACGCGGGATGATCCGAACGGGCCGCCCTGGGTCATGATTGAAATCAGATCGAAGCTGCGCAGCGCGCCGATGATGGTCACGACAAAGGCGATGAACGTGGCGGGGCGCAGTTGCGGCAGGATGATGTGCCATAACATCCGCAGGCCCTTGGCGCCGTCCAGACGCCCGGCCTCGATCTGTTCGGGGTCCACGGCGTTCAGGCCGGTCAGGTACAGGATCATGCAATAGGCCGTTTGCGGCCACAGACCGGCAAAGATGATGCCATAGGTGACAAAGCGCTCATCCCCTAGCACGTTCAGCGGCTCGATGCCGAACAGACCGAGGAATTCATTGAGCAGGCCGAAGGTCGGGTCATAGAACCACGTAAAAACGAGGCCGACGACGACCTGAGAAATAACGAAGGGGAAGAAAAACAGTGATTTGTACAGGCGGATGCCCCAGACCGTCTGGTTTAAGAGCAGCGCGATGAACAGGCCCGCCGGGATCGCGGCCAGATAGAGGATCAGCCAGATCAGGTTGTTTTTCAACGAGGTATAGAATGCATCCCGGTCAACCCATTCCCAATAGAGGTCTTCATAGTTGCGAAAGCCCACATATTCAGCCGCCCCAAGTCCATCCCATTCATAGAGGGACAGGTTGAAGGACTGGAACACCGGGATGATCACATAAACCATGAAGAACAGCAGGCCCGGGGCCAGAAACAGCCAGGGCGCAATGCGTTGTTGGTTTCTGTGGAACCAGCTTTCCTGTTCTGGGACGTCGACGGCTGACATGAGCAAACTCGGGTTTTAGGTAGGTTGAGTAAGACGGGTTGCCACCCGTCTTACGCAGGATGAGGTGCAGGCCGGGCTTTCGCCCGACCCGACCGGTTCAGTTGTCGTAGATGCGCTGACGTGCGCGTTCCAGTTTGGCCAGAATGCGGTCGGCATTGTCCGGCTTGACCATGAATTCCTGAAACCCTTCCATTGACACTTTGGCCATTTCGGCAGGTGCGTCACGATCCCAGAACTGCGCCACGCCACCGGGGCTGTTCGACGACAGCATCTCGAAACCCTGTAGCAGGAACTTGTCGTCATCAACGGTTGATTGCGCGTTCACTGGCAGTTGGCCGAGATTGGCGCCGTTGTTGATCTGGGACTGTTCGTCCGCGGATACAACGAAGCGCAGGAACTCACGTGCGGCTTCCTTGTTCGATGCGTTGGCCGGGATGTGGAACGTGTCGGTCGGCGCGTCCTCGGCCAGTTCAACGTCTGGGTTGATGGCAACGAACTGGTAGAAATCCAGTTGATCATCGGTCAGCCCGGCCTCGCGCAGCGGAGCGACGGCGAAGTTGCCCATCAGATACGCCGCGGCCTCGCCGTTGACCATGAAGGGTAGGGCCTCTTGCCAGCTATAGGTCTGGTGGTTGTCGATGAACGCACCCATGTCGATCAGCTGTTTCCAGTTGGCGAAGGTTTGCTTGACCCGGTCGTCTTCCCAGCTGATTTCGCCATTGGCAAGTTGGTTGTGGAAGTCGAAGCCGTTTGTGCGCATGTTCAGGTAGTCGAACCAGCCACCGGCAGTCCAAAGGAACTTGGTGCCGATGGTGTAACAGGCGCGACCGGAATCGACGATCTTCTGACAGTTGACCAGCTCTTCTTCCCAGGTGGTCGGCTCGGTCAGGCCCAGTTCATCAAAGATGTCTTTGCGGTAGTAAACGCCCCATTGATAGTAGGTATAGGGCACGCCCCATTGCTTACCATCAAGGGTCATCGCGCCTTTGGTCGAGGCGAGATTGTCTGCGATCTCGGGTTCGGCCCAAAGATCGGACACGTCTTCGAACAGGCCGGCCTCAACATAGGGCTTCATCCGGTTGGCTGCATACCATGTCGCAACGTCCGGTGTGTCCGCCGTAAGGAAGTTGCGGATCTGAGTCTTATACGCCTCGCGGTCGATCACGGTAGTTTCAATCTCGAGCCCCGGATGCTGTTGCGCGAACCGATCGATCATCGCTTCCATCGTCGCGCGGGGCGCCGGGTTCGATGTGTCGAGGAAGATTCGCAGCTCGCCGGACAGTTCGGCTGCTACGGGCGCGGCAAGTGCCGCACTGGCCGCCAGCGCCACCGCGGTACGCTTGAACATGGAATGCATGGTTTCCTCCCTTAGCTTCCATTTTAGTTTCAAATAATGAAACCGTGTTTTATATATTGAAAACTACACATCGACTCGGTTAGTCTTGTCAAGACCCTCGTGAAGATGGCGATGGGTCAATAGGAGGAGAACAGACGCCCGTGGCAGGTGACGGAACAATAGGAAAAGCATGTGAGGTGCTGGATCAGGTGGCGGCTTTTGCGCGCCCGGTCCGATTTGCGGAACTATTGGAGAGCAGCGATTTCCCCAAGGCTACGCTCTATCGGTTTCTGCAAACGCTGACCAATCAGGGCATGTTGTCATATGACCCTGATCGGCAAACCTATACGCCCGGTTTGCGGCTGGTGCGGCTTGCGCATTCGGCCTGGACACAAAGCTCATTGGCGCCGATAGCGCGGCCGTTTCTGGATGCTTTGAGCGCAGAGACTGGGGAAACGGTGCATCTGGCGCAGCTGGATGCCAGTCAGGTTCTGTACGTCGACAAGCGCAACGCCGCGCAACCGATCGAGATGTATTCGCAGGCGGGCAAGGTCGGCCCGGCCTATTGTACCGGCGTCGGTAAGGCGATGATGGCGTATTTGGATGAGGTCGCGCTGGAGCGCGCCGTTTCTCAGCAGAGCTATCACCGATTCACGGATAAAACCCTGACCTCTGAGGCGGCGCTGCGCGCTGACCTCGACCTGATCCGCAGTCGCGGCTATGCCATCGACGATGAAGAACACGAGCCGGGCATTATTTGCATCGCTTGTCCGATTCTGACGTCGGGCGGGCGGATGCTGGGGGCAATTTCGGTCACCGGATCGACCGAGCGGATGAATTTCGAACAATTGGAAACCTGGATTCCCCGTGTTCGCCGAGTGGCCGAACAGATCGGAGCCGAAGCACAGGCCTGGCGGTTCCCCGAGACCCGCCAAAGCGCCGACAACAACAGGATGCAAGCGACATGACCGGAGTTACTCTGAACCAGGCGATCAAGCGATATGGCGAGACGCAGGTAATCCACGGTATTGATCTGGACATCGAAGATGGTGAGTTCTGTGTTTTCGTTGGCCCCTCTGGCTGCGGCAAATCCACTTTGCTGCGCATGATCGCGGGGCTTGAAGAGACGACCGAGGGTCAGATTAATATTGGTGCGCGAGACGTAACCCATATGGATCCGGCCAAGCGCGGCGTGGCGATGGTGTTTCAGACTTACGCTCTGTATCCGCATATGACTGTGGCCGAGAACATGGGCTTTGGTCTGCGTATGAACGGGGTCGCCAAATCCGAGATCGACCAAAAGGTTCAGCAGGCGTCGAATATCCTGAAGCTGGATCAGTACCTCAAGCGTAAGCCCAAGGCCCTGTCTGGCGGTCAGCGTCAGCGGGTTGCCATTGGCCGCGCCATCGTGCGGGGACCCGAGGTGTTTTTGTTCGACGAACCTCTGTCTAACCTCGACGCTGAATTGCGTGTCGAGATGCGGGTGGAGATCGCGCGGCTGCACAATGAGATCGGCGCAACGATGATCTATGTGACCCATGATCAGGTCGAGGCGATGACCATGGCCGACAAGATCGTGGTATTGCGGGACGGCCGGATTGAACAGGTCGGCGCGCCGATGGATCTGTATCGCGACCCGGACAACCGCTTTGTTGCGGGGTTCATCGGCTCGCCCGCGATGAATTTTCTGGAGTGTGATTTTGCGGACGGTAAAGTCTCGCATCCCGCCCTTAGCGCACCGTTGGAGGTGACGGCCAATGTACCTGCGGGTCTGAACAAGGTGACCCTGGGCATCCGCCCCGAACATATCGAAGTTGATCGTGCAGCCGAAACCTGCGCCGTTGATCTGACCGAAGCGCTTGGTGGGGTAAGTTATACCTATCTGTTGACCCCCAATGGCGACAAGCTGATCATTGAAGAGCGCGAAGACCAGCGTAGCAGGCAAGGCGAGCGTATCGGTATCACCGTGCGGTCAGATCGTGCAATGCTATTCGATCCTGAAACCGGGCAACGGTTCCGGTAATCGCAAGATCCTGAGTGAAGCAAAACGCACCGGTCTCTGTGATCTGGTGCGTTTTTTGTCAGTCGTAAATTTTCTGGATTTTGTATCCAATATCCGTTATGGCGAGTCAAAAGGGTGAATTCAACCCGCCTCTACGTTGCCTTTTGGAAGGAAAACTTCGATGACGACCAATGTTTTCACCGGCACCATGCCTGCTCTTATGACCCCCTGTAAGGCTGATCGCACGCCTGATTTCGACGCGCTGGTGCGTAAGGGAAAGCAGATGATCGACGCGGGAATGTCAGCGGTGGTCTATTGCGGCTCGATGGGGGATTGGCCGTTGTTGACAGACGCACAGCGGATGGAGGGTGTTGAACGGTTGATCGATGCAGGGTTGCCCGTGGTGGTCGGGACCGGGGCCATCAATACAAAATCTGCTGTGGCCCATGCGGCCCATGCGCAAAAGGTTGGGGCGGTTGGCCTGATGGTGATCCCGCGCGTGTTGTCGCGTGGCAGCTCTCCGGCAGCGCAAAAGAACCATTTCCAGGCGATCCTGACCGCCGCGCCGGATGTGCCCGCGATCATCTACAACAGCCCGTATTACGGATTCGCCACGCGGGCAGACCTGTTTTTTGCCTTGCGCTCCGAGCATCCAAACCTAATCGGATTCAAGGAATTCGGCGGCAAGGAAGATCTGCGTTATGCGGCCGAGAACATCACCAGTCAGGATGATCAGGTCACCCTGATGGTTGGCGTGGATACCGAGGTTTATCATGGCTTTGTCAATTGCGGCGCGACGGGCTCGATCACCGGGATAGGCACCGCCTTGCCGCGTGAGGCATTGTTGCTGGCCGGGTTGTCCAAAAAGGCGGCCCAAGGCCATGCCGAGGCCCGCCAGCGCGCGCGAGAGCTGACCGAGGCGATCCATGTGCTGTCCAGCTTTGACGAAGGTCCGGACCTGGTGCTGTATTACAAGCATCTTCTGGTGCTGAACGGGGAACAGGAATACCGTCTGCACTTCAATGAAACGGACGAGTTGACAGGTGCGCAGCGCAACTATTGCGAACAGCAATATGACCTATTCCGCACATGGTTCGCCGACTGGTCCAAACAGGGCGGAGTAATCGCTGAATGCATGTGATCGACAGCCACACCGGGGGCGAACCCACACGGGTTATCCTAAGTGGCGCACCCGATTTGGGTTCCGGCCCGTTGGGCGAACGCGCCCACCGGTTGGCGACAGACCATGAGGAGTTCTATCGCTCGATCATGTTAGAGCCGCGCGGTCAGCCTGCCATGGTTGGCGCGCTGCTGGTCGAGCCGGTTGATCCGACCTGTGTGACTGGCGTGATCTATTTTGACGTGGATGCCGTGCTGGGCATGTGCGGTCACGGAACCATCGGGCTAACCGTCACGTTGGCCCATCTGGGGAGGATCGGTGTTGGACAACATCGCATTGAAACGCCTGCTGGGATCGTGACGGTCGACCTGCACGACGCCAACACTGTCACCGTCACGAATATCGAAAGCCGCCGGGTGCATCGCGGGGTGACGCTGGATGTGCCGGGTTATGGCGCGGTGACCGGCGATGTGGCTTATGGCGGCAACTGGTTCTTTATTGTCGATCCCAGCCCGATACCGGTGGAAACCGAAAATATCCCTCAGCTGACCGATATGACCGTTGCGATCCGAGAGGCCTCGATTGCGCAAGGGATTGGCGGAGAACAGGGTGAACCGATTGACCATGTGATCTTTCAGGACGCTTCGGATAATCCGACGGTCCATGGTCGCAACTTTGTGCTGTGCCCGGACGACAATTATGACCGGTCCCCCTGTGGCACCGGCAGTTCCGCGCGTCTGGCCTGTCTGGCCGCTGATGGGGTGCTGAAACCCGGCGAAGAGATTGTGCAACATAGCGTCATCGGCAGCGCCTATCACCTGTCCTATCAGCCCGGCACGAATGGTGGAGTCATCCCGTCGATAACCGGGCGGGCCCATATTATGGCCGAGGCGACGCTAATCTTTGGGGACAATGACCCCTTCAAGGCGGGCATCAACCTATGACCTCGCGGGTCGTCGTGATCGGCGCTGGCGTGATCGGCATCACAACCGCGCTTGAGTTGCAGCGCCGGGGCCATCGCGTTCTGGTTCTGGATCGTGAGGGTGTTGCAGCACAGGCCTCGGCCGGGAACGCAGGCGCGTTTGCCTTTTCCGAGGTCGAACCTCTGGCAAAGCCAGGGATTATGCACAAGGCACCTAAATGGCTTCTGGACCCGCTGGGGCCGCTGTCCGTACCACCTGCTTATGCACTGAAAATCGCGCCGTGGATGTACCGGTTTTGGCGGGCCAGCCGACCGGGACGGTATCAAGACCACCTGCGCGCGCAGGCGCGTCTGATGGACTTGTCCTGCGCGGCTTTGGACCGTTTGGTTACTTCGGTGAACGGCGAAGCGATGATGCGGCGTGACGGACAAATGCAGCTGTACGAAAGCGAGGCCGAGTTCCGCGACAGCCTGCCCGAGTGGGAGCTGCGGCGCCAACATGGGATCGATTTCGAACTGCTGGACAGTCGCGAGGCACTTGCCGAAAAACAACCCGGCCTGAGCCCCCGTTTTACCCATGCAGGGTTCACGCCGAACTGGATGAACACTGTCGACCCAAAGAAATGGGTTGCGCATCTGGCCCAGACCTTTCGCGATCGCGGAGGGCAGATTGAAATTCATGACACGCGCGGGCTGACTGCTGATGAAGGCGGCGTTCGGATCGCACTGTCTGACGGTGAGAAAAAGGCAGCCAAGGTGGTTCTGTGTGCTGGCGCATGGTCGCATCACCTTGCGTGGACACTGGGCGACGCGATTCCGCTTGAGACTGAACGTGGCTACAACACTACCCTTCCTGCTGGTGCGTTTGACCTGCGCATGCATCTGACATTTGCGGGCCACGGGTTTGTCGCCACGCGGATCAATGGCGGCGTTCGGATCGGCGGAGCGGTTGAATTGGGTGGGCTGACCCTTCCGCCGAATTACAAACGAGCGGACGCGTTGCTGAAAAAAGCGGTGCAATTCCTGCCCGGATTGAACACCGATGGGGGATCGCAGTGGATGGGGTTCCGCCCATCCCTGCCAGACAGTCTGCCGGTGATCGGAGCCTCGCCGAACGCGCCGGACGTCATTTATGCCTTTGGCCACGGTCATCTGGGTCTGACGCAATCGGCAGGAACGGCTGAATTAGTCGGAGCTTTGATTGACGGTCAACCTTCTCAGATTTCCCTAACCCCTTTTTCCGCCACCCGGTTCTAAGGACAAGACATGCGCAGCATCAAAACCATTCACGTGATTTCGGCCCATGCAGAAGGTGAGGTGGGGGATGTCATCGTCGGCGGGGTCCAGCCACCGCCCGGAGAAACCCTGTGGGAACAGCGCTCGTTCATCGCCCAGGATCAGACTCTGCGCAATTTCGTATTGAACGAACCCCGCGGCGGCGTGTTTCGCCATGTCAATCTGTTAGTGCCACCCAAAAACCCCGAGGCGGACGCCGCCTTTATCATCATGGAGCCCGAAGACACGCCGCCCATGTCGGGATCGAACTCGATCTGCGTGTCGACGGTGTTGCTGGATGGCGGGATCATCCCGATGCAGGAACCGGAAACGGACATAACGCTCGAGGCGCCGGGCGGATTGGTCCGGGTCCGCGCAGAATGCCGGGACGGCAAGGCCCAGCGTATTCACGTGCAGAACTTGCCAAGTTTCGCCGACAAGATCGCAGTGCCATTGGAGGTTCCGGGCGTTGGCACGTTGACCGTGGACACGGCCTACGGCGGCGACAGCTTTGTGGTGGTCGACGCCGCCGCGCTTGGGATCGAGATTGTTGAAAATGAGGCCCGCGATATTGCGCGCATGGGTGTGGCGATCACGAATGCCGCCAACGAACAGCTTGGCTTTGCCCATCCCGAGAACCCGGATTGGAGCCACATCTCATTCTGCGCCTTTTGTGGCCCGCTTGAGACCACCGAGACTGGCCTGACCGGCAAATCCGCAGTTGCCATCCAACCGGGCAAAGTTGACCGGTCACCCACCGGTACCGCAGTCTCGGCGCGTATGGCATTGATGGCGGCCAAGGGGCAGATGACGGTCGGCCAGACATTCGAGGCGGTGTCGATCATCGGCTCTCGCTTTACCGGTCGGATTGTCGCCGAAACCCGCGTCGGCGACCGCCCGGCCATCACCCCCGAGATCAGCGGCCGTGGTTGGATCACCGGCATCCACCAGCACATGCTGGACCCAGATGACCCCTGGCCCGGGGGATACCGGTTGAGTGACACCTGGGGCGTGTGATTGATCGCCAAGGTTGCGCGTGTGGTTTTTATGGCTCACTTACAGCAGGTTGACGGCTTAGGCATCTTGAGAATGGGTCGAGGATCACCACTTAAAGGTGAGTATCTCTGACCCAAAGGAGCCTTGATGCATATACGCCTTGCTGCCCTGATCATTGTGATTGCTGCTTTCGTTTAATTCACCTTCCAGATTGGAAGCGAAATACACGCAGCTGACCGCAACATGTCTAGGCAACAATGGCAGTACGGCTACGGTTGTTTCGGCATGTACGGCATTGATAGAGGTCGATGGGCTCACTCCGGATCAGAGAAATGAACTGATGAAGGCGCGGAGGTGGGCCTATTACTGCGGTCGGCGTTACGCTGAGGCCATTTCCAACTATGATGCGGCTTTGGCCCTGCGACCGAACGATGCGACCTCGCATCTAAGACGCGGCATGGCGTTGGACGCACAGGGAAATTTCGATGCGGCTGAACCAGAGTATGCCAAAACGCTGCAAATTGATCCGAACAACATCAATGCCTTGCTTGAAAAGTCGAAAATTGACGAAAAACATGGGCGTCTTGAAGACGCTGCCCAAGGTCATAAACGGGTGCTCGAGATAAAGCCGGACAGCAGCAAAAGCGGTTATGCGGTTGCACGCTTACTAAATCGTATTGACGGGAAAGATGGGGTAAAGGCGTTTTTGGATCAGGCTTCAACGCGTTGGCCGGAACAGGCTTGGGTTCACAATGTGCGAGTTTACTATCACCTTGGCTACACAGGGGACCTCTCGCGCGCATTGGAGGCAGTGTCAGAGGTTGATCGTTTGACTTCGGATGTAGAAGGGGTGTTGCTGATGCAAGCAACTATCCACCTTACAATTGGAGAGGAAGAGCAGGGGATAGAATACGTTCAGAGGCTTGCTGCGTACATGAATGAAAGCGATGAGCATTTAAAAGGAATATTCATTAAAAGATGGTTCTACGCGGCTATTAACTGGCATTTGTGGAAGGACAAAAGAGAAGCGTTGTGGCGCGGTCATCTTTTTGCGGTTATGGGTCGCCCGGATTTGGCGACACCAGAATTAGAGAGTGCTCTACCAACGCTTGCGTACAAAGGCCGAAAAGCGGTCTTGGACATGTTTAGCAAGCGAGGGGTGTCAGTTGCGCCACAAGCCTATGCTGGGTCGACTAAACATCTGAACGAAGCGGTTGCAGACTACGTTATAAAAGCCGGGAAGTTGTTGGAGAACCTCAGCTTTCGCTCGGAAAATGCGACATCAGGTAACTAGAGAAAGTGATTGCCGGCTCAAGTTTAGCATTTTCCAGCTCGTATAGCCCTGTAATCTTACGACCCGTGTCAATTTGCGCCCCCACTAGACGATTGATCCCAAGGCAAACCTGATTTAAGGGAGACCCTGTCAAATCAGAGTCACCATTGGGGCGCTTGGATTCCCGCGCCCCAGTACCAGCCACGCAGATGTGGCGCTACTCTTGGATCGCACGCCCCGAAAGGCTGAAAAAAGGTAAAAGAATATGGCAGAAAATTCGAACTTCGATATATTGTATACCATTGTAGACGAAGCGCCCGAGCTGGCCAGCGCGTCCTTCCTGCCCATCATTCGCAAATTCGCCGGCGCCGCGGGTGTCAGTGTTGGAACCAAGGATATTTCGTTGGCAGGACGTATTCTTTCGACCTTCCCCGAAAACCTGACCGACGAACAGCGCATCACCGATGATCTGGCCGCGTTGGGTGAGCTGGTGAAAACGCCCGAGGCCAACGTGATCAAGCTGCCGAACATCTCGGCCTCGGTCCCGCAATTGGTTGCGGCCATCGAAGAACTGCAATCGCAGGGCTATGATATCCCGAACTACCCCGAAGAGCCTTCGACCGAAGAGGAAAAGGCGATCCGCGCGCGGTATGACGCCATCAAGGGTTCGGCCGTGAACCCGGTTCTGCGCGAAGGCAACAGCGATCGTCGCGCCGCGAAGGCCGTCAAGAATTATGCCCAGAAAAACCCGCATTCGATGGGAGAATGGGCCGCTGACAGCAAGACCAAAGTGTCGTCGATGTCCGGCAATGACTTCTATGCCAACGAAAAATCGGCCACCATCACCGCGGCACAAGCGGGCGATGCAAAGATCGAATTCCTCGGCAAAGATGGCAGCGTGACTGTCCTGAAAGACGGCTGGCCGCTGGACGAAGGCACCGTGGCGGACGCCACCTTTATGTCGGTCAAAGCCCTGTCTGCCTTCCTGACCGAAGCCATTGAGGACACCAAGAAAGACGGCACCATGTTCTCGCTTCATATGAAGGCGACCATGATGAAAGTGTCGGACCCGATCATCTTTGGCTATGCCGTCAAAGCCTGGTTGGCGCCGGTGTTCGAAAAATACGGCGCTGAGCTGGATGCGTTGGGTGTGAACCCGAACTCGGGCCTGGGTGATCTGCTGGACCGCGTCAAAGGCGACGCCGAGATCGTCGCCGCCATTGACGCCCTGAAAGCTGACCGTCCGTCCATGTACATGGTCGACAGCGACAAGGGCATTACCAACCTGCACGTACCGTCGGATGTGATCATCGACGCCTCGATGCCCGCAGTGATCCGCGCGGGCGGCAAGGGTTGGGATGAGACTGGCGCCAAGGGCGACACCAACTGTGTGATCCCTGACCGCTGTTATGCCGGTGTTTATGATGAGGCGATCAACTTCTTCAAAGCCAATGGCGCGCTGAACCCGGCCACAGCCGGTGCTGTCGCCAACGTTGGCCTGATGGCGCAGAAAGCCGAAGAATACGGCTCGCATCCGACCACGTTCGAAGCGCCTGCTGATGGCGTGATCCGCATCGTGCTGGCTAACGGTGACGTCCTGCTGTCACATGAGGTGGAGGCTGGCGATATCTGGCGCGCGTGCACCGTCAAGAAAGCTCCGATCGAAAACTGGATTCAGCTGGCATTGGACCGCCAGCGTCTGACAGGATCCGAGGCGATCTTCTGGCTGGACGCAAACCGCGCCCACGATGCAGAGCTGATCAAATACGTCAAACCGGCGCTTGAGGCCGCTGGCGTGGCGGATAAGTTCCTGATCATGGCGCCGCGCGAAGCGACCCAGCAAAGCTTGCAAACGATCACCGCTGGCAAGGATTCGATCGCCATCACCGGCAATGTGTTGCGGGATTACCTGACGGACTTGTTCCCAATCCTGGAACTGGGCACCTCGGCCAAGATGCTGTCCATCGTCAAGCTGATGAATGGCGGTGGCCTGTTTGAAACCGGTGCTGGTGGCTCGGCTCCGAAACACGTGCAGCAGTTGGTCGAGGAAAACCACCTGCGTTGGGACTCGATGGGTGAGTTCTGCGCGTTGGGTGAATCGCTGAACTTCCTGGCCGACAGCAAAGGCAACGCCAAGGCAGGTGTTCTGGGTGCCGCAGCCGAGGCCGCGACACAGGGCATTTTGGACAACAACAAATCGCCCAGCCGTAAAGTTGGCCAGCCCGACAACCGCGACAGCCACTATTGGTTTGCGCGCTATTGGGCCGAGGCACTGGCGGCGCAATCCGACGATGCAGACCTTGCGGCCGAATTTGCGCCAATCGCAAAAGAGCTGGCCGAAAAGGAAGGTCAGATCCTGGGTGAACTGGCCGCCGCGCAAGGCGCGCCTGCCGATCTTGGTGGCTACTATCACACCGACCCGGCCAAGGCCGCCGCTGTGATGCGCCCCAGCTCAACATTGAATGCGATCATCGGCTGATCGCCGAAAGTCACGCCTTTAGGCGTGGCTTTTTCGCTGAAAAATAGAGATCAAAATAGAAAAAAGGGCCGACCCCCAAAAGTCGGCCCTTTTTTGAGTGAGTGGGGAGGCTGCGCCTCTCCGGTATAGTTGATTTCAGAATATCACTCTGAGCTATTCCGGGTATTAGGGGATTCCCGTAGGCTCCGCATTTGAACCCCAAGAATTTGACCGAATAGCGGTACCAGAAACCAAAAAAGGCCGGTCCTAAGACCGGCCCCAAGGGTTTCAGGTGAACTAAAAGATCAGTTCGACGCTGCGTTCAGCTTTTCGTTCTGCTCACGCAGGGTATCCGAGATGATCGCGTACCACTCGCCGGACTCACGCATCTCAATCAGGCCTTTGTTCATCATCGCAATGTATTCGCGTGCGAACGGGTTGGTGCGGTGCGCGAGGAAGCTCATCGAGGACAAGGTGGATACATACGGGTTTTCAACGATGTCAGCCGAGGTCAAGCCCATGTCATTCATTGTCGATGCGAACAGATCCACTTCGAATGCCGCCACATCTGCGGTGCCGGTCAATACGGCATCCAGACACTCACGGGCTGTATTGGGCTGGACCACGGTTGTGTTGTTGTGGTTCAAGCCTTGCTCTTCAAGCACCACCATGCTCCAGCCTGCCATGCGGCAGATGGTCGAGCCTTCAAGGTCCTTGAAAGAAGTCGCGCTTGCATAGTCGCTTTCTGGCAGTGTGAAGAAGCCACCCACGATGTCATAGACCGGGACCGATGCGACAAACTGCGTGCAGCGGGCTTCGGTAGCTTCAGACCACTCATACGAGCGGTTAGTGCAGTCCGGAACGGTCCATGCGATCGAGATGTCAAACGCCCCAAGCGGCAACAGGGTGTCCAGATGCGAGCTCCAGTCATCAACAAAGCTGACCGAGTATTCGCGCTGGTTGCCCGCACGCTGAAGGCTGGTTGTTGCCAGACGGGTCATAATACCGCCACCGTTCAGGGTTTCAGTTGTAAATGGCTCCCATCCGTTGCCCGCGACCATCTTGATCGGCGGAGCATAGACATTCGAACGCTTGACGCTTGCCGCACGCTGTTCCTCGGCCGCAATAACTTCCTGAGCGGATTGACCGTTCGGCAGGCTGCCATCTTCACAAGGCAGCGCAAGAACCAGACCAGGGGCCAGATCGTTCGGGTTGGTGATCAGGTTGCGGTTCGCGTTGAAGATCGGCTGATAGTTCGACGTGCCATAGGCCGCGATGGCGATGGTGGCCATCGTGTCGCCATCCGCGACGGTATAGTTGGTGCAGGCTTCTTGTGCGGCGGCGGCTCCGGCGCTCAGGGCGGTGACGGCTGTTGCCGACAGCGCGACTTTCTTCAGGTTGAATTCAAACATGTCCACTTCCTCCAGACTTTTTAGTTGTCAGGCCGGTTGAGGCCTTAGCCATTTTCCATTTGATGACGCAGAGCGGTCGAAACGATGTCACGCCATTCGCCAGATTGCTGCATGATTGCCAGACCCTGGTTGAGCGTCTCAAGGATCGCTTCCCCATCCGGATTATCTTTGTGGGTCATGACGTTAAGCGACTTGATCGCCGCCAGGTTGGGGTTTTCGAGAATGCGATGCTCATAGCCCAGGCGGCTGATTGCACCGACGGCCAAGTGAGCTTCGATCGCGACGATGTCGGCGCTGCCTTCCATAACCGCGTGAAAGCAATCATCCGGTGACACCGGGCGCATCAGCGTGATCGCCGGTTCATAGAGACCCACTGCATCCATATGCGACAGTGACCAACCCTCGGGGCGGCAGATCGTGGTGCCCGCAAAATCGGCATAGGTCAGCGTCTGTTCATAGCCCGAACCTTCGCGGGCAAAGAAGGTGTCCACAACCTCATAGAACGGGTTCGAGAAATTGTAAGTCTCGCACCGCGCCCGGTCATTTTCCGAGAGGGCTTCGGCCGTTTCGCAATTGGGGCGCGACCAGGGGAAGGTGCCGTCAAAGGCCAGTGTCGGCATCAGCAGGTCCAGATGCGAGGACCAGTCGTTGACGAACTGAATCTTGTAAGCCTGCTCGGGTGCGGCCCGAAGCATCGCGGTTTCCACCAGATTTGTATAAAGGCCGCGATGGGGCAGGGCCTCATCTGTGAACGGCGCATAGTTGCCGCCGGTGATCAGCAGCAACTGGCGATCCCGAATATCGGGGCTGATCCCGCCATCCGCGTCGCGGATCAGTGCGGCACCCTCGGCACGGGCGGCTTCGATTTCTTCGCGGGCCGCGGCTTTGGCTGCAACCACCGCGTCCTCGCTGGTCTTTTTGGCTTCGGCCTCGGCTTCTGCTACTCGGGCTTCGGCCTCGGCTATTGCTTTAGCTGCCCGCTTTTCGGCTGCTGCGACCAGTTCGGCCGCCATCTCGGCTGCCATGGCTTCTGCTTCCGTTTGCGGAACTTCCCGCGCACGCCCGATATCTTCCAGACAGGGCAGGGTCAGCACGTCGCCCACGCGGATGATGTTCGGGTTGTTGCCGATCACGTCGCGGTTGGCGTCAAAGATGATGCGGAAATCCTCGGTCGAATACACATTGATCGTCAATTCGCGCAGGCTGTCGCCTGATTGGATTTCGTAGGTTGAGCACGCCTCTTGCGCCGAGGCGGTTCCGGCCGCGGCAGCAAGTGCCAGGCTGGATATGAACAGATGGGTTTTCATGGGTCCTGTATCTTTGCCTTGGTTAGTTTCTTGTTAATTTCACAACACCGATCGAGGCATTGTCCTGATCGGGGTCAAACTTGGCGTGAAGCGCCTGCAACAACGCTTCGGCGATGTCCTGCGCCCATGCATGCGCGTTGGCCTGCACAATGGTCTGAATTTCCGCGTCGCTGAGGAACTGCAGCCCGTCACTGCCCAGGATCAACACATCTGCTGCAGTCAGGTGCAGCGGCTCTTCCGGGCAATCGACCTTGGGGATTTCGGCCCCCATGACCACTGATGTCAGTTGGTTGCGATCCGGGTGAACCTGGGCTTCAGCCTCTGTCAGAGTGCCTTGGGCCACCTGCGCGTCAATGACCGGAGCCATGGAGTGATCTTCGTTGATCTGGCGCAGCACCCCGTCGCGGAACAGGTACAACGGGCTGTCGCCGATCGAAATCCAGAACACGCGCTGTTCCAGCAACAGCACCCCCAAAAGGGTAGACCCCATGTTGAGGCCCTCGCCGTTTTCCTCGCAGCGCGCGGCAATTGCGGCATTGGCTTGCATGGCAGCCAAGGGCAACGCGTCGATTATCGCGCTTTCGGTCGGGGTATTGCACTCAAGCTCAGCGTCCAGGGCCTCGCGCCAGGCGGCAATCACAAGATCCGAGGCGACTTCGCCTGCCGCATGACCACCCATGCCGTCGGCGACGACAACATAGCTGGCATTGGCCGCATCGAACATGCGCGCCGCGATCGCGTCTTCCTGCGAGTCGCGCTGACCCTGTTCCAGGATCAGAGCAATGTCATATGCCGGTTGCGCCAGCATCTATTAAGCATCCCGCCAGTCAAAGCCGTCATCGCAAAAGGCGGCAAATCGAACTGAGGTTTCGCTGATCCGGATAAGGTCGCCACTGGACAGCGCAACGGTACTCAGCACCGGTTTGCCGTTCAGACGGACCAGGTTGGCTTTGCCGCCGTGACCCAGATAGCATTTGCGGTCTTCGGGATCATAGGCGATCACCGCATGATTGCTGCGTGAAATACCGGTGTCGCCAAAGTCCAGTTGAATAGCCTGGTCGTCGTTGCGGCCAATCTGCATCAGCCCCTCAGTCAGGGTGATGCAGGATCCACGACCCGGTCCGGCGGTTACGACCAGCCAACCCACAGGGAAGGTTTCCTGCGCAGTCTCGGTCTTGGCTACCGGTTCTGCGCTTTCGATCATCTCCTGAACGTGCGTGTCGGCGCGTTCAAAACCAAGGAACGTGGTCTTGACGCGGCCACGGCGGTCCTCGGAGGCGGGCGCTTGAACCGGCTGAGGCGGTTCCGGTGTAATTTCTGGTTCAGGCGCGATTTCAGCGACTGGTTCGGGTTGCGCAGGTTCAACCGGCTCGGGCTGAGCGGTCTCAAGTGTTTCAACAACAACCTCAAGAATGGCCTCTTCCTGCGGCTCCTCGGCCTGTGCGGGTTCTTCCGTCTCGACCTCTTCGTCGGTGGCGATGTGCAGGGTTACAACCGGCTCTTCTGGTTCGGGCTGGGTTTCGGGTGTTTCGAAGATGTTATCCTCGGCCTCTTCGACCACTTCGGTCACCACGACGTCATCCGAGGCATCTTCTTCAGGCTCGTCGGAAAACTCGGGCATGTCCTTTTCGGGGATCAGTTCGTCAGCTTCTTCGTAGGATTCCGACGACATGTTGCCACCGGCCAGCGCGTTACGCAGTGCGTTGAAATCCGCAATCGGCTGGGGCTTTTCCGCCTCAGGCTCTGCGGCTTCTTCCGCGACCACTTCTACTTCGGTTTCTGCTTCTTTAGGTTTGCCGGCACCTTCGAGAAGCCGGCTGAGAGGGCTTTTATATTTGAACATGGTGTCGACACCTTTGCTTTTTGACACAGGGTTTTCGTCCTGCGGGGCTGCTACTCGCCTCTGCGCGCATCGGCACAACGGCACTTACAATGTGGAAATCAAACCAACTTTTATCTGCCGCGACGGGCCGGTCCCCGTCAGGGTGGCGGATTTCCAGGCACCACCCTTCGCTTTCACTTTGCGGCAGATCACTTTCGAACCGGTCAGATTACTCCTGCGCTAGCTGCATCACGGCCTCAGCTTCGGCCCCGTTGCGCAGCACGGTCAGTCGGGCCTGCGTAAGATTGTCCGAAACCAGAGCTTCCAGCAGGGCATCCAGGCTTTCTTCTTCGTTCAGGATGGCCCCGGTTTGCGCTTCCGAGATTAGAACGTCACCAGTCCGAAGGCTTCCCGCCGTGTCGGTGGGGGTGCTCGTTACAGTCGCCTTCCAGCCTTGACCGTCTTCATTGCGGACGGTAAAGCCAATGCCGTTTTCCAAACCGATCACACGGATGGCAGGCAGGGCCAGCAAGCCGTTCTGGGCCAAGGTCTTGCCCAGCGGACGATAACGCGCGGTCACACGGATATACCCGTCAGGATCAACGGACAGATCATCCAGAACATGCGCGGCGAAGCTTGCATTCTCGCGGATGGGTTTGCCATTCAGCGTATAGATCGCAGCGCCGCGCGTGACCCAATCGCCGATCACCGACATGTCTTGTGCCGGGTCAACACCGGTAACGGCGATGATGCTGCCGGTGGATACACGACGTCGCGAGAACTGGAACGGAATCTCGACATCCCAATGCGAGAAGGCAACTTGCGTTTCCGCAGGGGTTCCCGACGAAACCACCGCGGGTGAAGGTTCGGCTGTCTGGGCTTGGGCCTCTTGTGTGTCAGCCGAGGGGGCCTGTGTCTGCTCGACAGGCTCTGGCGTCGGTTCTGCCGTAACGGGCGCCGGTTCAACTGGTTCCGGCGTAGGTTCGGTGTTGGCCGCTTGCTCGACAGGGGCTTCGGTATCAGCAGTCTGCTCGACAGGTGCTGCCGTTTCAGTTTCGACCTGGGTTGTTGCTGGGGTGGTGGCCTCGGTCGTTGCGGGTTCGGCCACAACTGCAATGTCCTGCGCGGGTTCCGGTTTTTCGCTGGTCATCAGGAAGTATCCGCCCGCCGCCAGACCGGCCACAACAACGGCAATGCCCGCAACCAGTTTTCCGCTGCCGCCTGATCCACTTTTAACCACAGTGTCAACGGCGACGGCCGTGTCTTCCTTGGACGTGAACTTGGCCAGTTCATCGTCGTCTTTATCTTCGTTGCCCAGAGCCAGATCTGCGTTGCCAGCCAGTAGTGCGGTGACCACCGCCTCGGCGTTTTCGCTTTCGGCTTTGATCCGGGCTTTTTCAACCTCATCATCCTTACGGTCCATCGCAACGATGACGGAAACCGGACGATAGTCGAACGTATCGAACATCACGCCCGGACCGCGGAACATGCGCAACCAATCCAACGCGCTTTGCAGGCGGTCAGTGACGTGAACCTCCATCGCCTTGTCGATCGCTTCAAGGAACCCATCCGGGTAGCCTTTGAACTGCCCAGCCAACGGAGAGTATGGGTCGTCCTGGTCATTGTTGAATGCGTTCAGGCGGGTCTGACCATCAATTGGGCGTTCTCCGCTGATGGCGTGATACAGCGTGGCGGCCAGCACATAGAGGTCACTGCTGGGGCCTTGATCGGCGCCACGCACATAGAATTCGTGGGGGGAATAACCGTCCTTGATAACCCGCAGGGTCAACAGAGCCGCGGATTGCTGTGCCGCTTGCTCGCGCGCGGCGCCGAAGTCGATCAGCACCGGATCGCCGTTCTCGTTGATCAGGATATTGTCGGGTGAGATATCCCGGTGCAGCATGCCGCTTTGGTGGATGAAGGACACCGCAGACAACATCCTTTCGGTCACCTGTACGATGAAATCCGGCCCGGCCTTGTTGTCGGAGTTCTCAACGTAATCCAACAGATCGCATCCCTTGATGAAATCCATCGCGATATAGGCGGTGTTGTTGTCTTCAAAGACCTGGTGGACGTCTACGATATTGGGATGCACCAGACGCGCGTGGTTGCGTGCCTCTTGAATGAACAAATCAATGATGGCGTGCAGATCGTCCTTGTGGTCAGGATCGGCGGGTTCGACCGTGTCGCCATTGCGACGGCACAAGGCACCCGGAAAGCACTCTTTGATCACCACGTCACGCTCTAGGCTGTCGCGGGCCAAATAGGTGATCCCAAAGCCGCCATTGCTTAGGAAACGCAGGACTTCATACTGACCGCGCAGTAGTTTTGCGCCGGGTTGAAGTCCTTCAATTTTCGGTTCGTCGTGCGATGCACCGACCGCCTGGTTGTGGCTCATTTCTTTCCGCCCGTTCTGATCGTTTTGCGGTTTATTTAACTGGGCTAAATCGCCCTCGAACTCACAACCAAACACAACCGCAGGACACTTAAGACGGTTAGACGTTTCAAATTTGACTTTATTGGGGCCGCCTCATGGCTTCACTATGGACCGTTTTCGGATCAATGCTACATATTGTATTTTGATGAGGTAGTATCTCTAAATGTTGAAAATCAGCCTGCACAAAATGCAAGCTGATCGACTGTTTGTCTCCGCTTGGTCAACGGAGTCAGAAAGTTTTAGGTGCGATTCTGGGGCATTCGAATCGCTGTATCGCGACTCAATTTTAACGAGAAGTTATCAGGTTCCGGTTTTTGGCTGCGCCGAATCCACTCGGCTGCCTGCCCAGGCAAGGTTATCGCTGAGCTGTGCCAGAATGCTGATCGCGTCCTTCAAGGGGGCGTCACCGCTTTCAAATTGCAACAACAACAACAGGTCGGTGGCCTTTTCGAACTCGCCCGGGATCCAGTCGGCCGTGGGGTCGATTTCGCCCCCTTGCTCTAACCGTTCGGCGAAATCTTCGACGATTTCCTGGCACGAATGCAAAAAGGCCGACGGTTCGATATCCGACGATTCACGCAGGTCTTCATAGATGCTGGCAATTGCGGCCAGCCAGTCCTCGAGGATCGGGTTTTCAAGCGGCGGCAGTGCGGATTCCAGCGTGGCATGCATCGAGGCAATGTCGGCCGGCTGCGGCTCGGCCTCGGGCAGGTCCAGCGTTTCCAGAAAGGGCAGAAAGTCCTGTTTCAGGTCTGCCTGTGCGGCTTCAAGGTCAGCCAGACGGCGGGCGGATGCGATCTCTAAAACCTGTTCCGCCAGATTTTGGCCACCACAAGTTTCCCACAGGGTAAAATCGGGCTCGGGCTCCTGCGCCATGGCGCGGACGGCAACCGGCGTGCCAATAGGCACGACCGAGCGGAACAAATCGCCCTTTTCCTTGTTGAGCCGCGACAGAACCCGATCCAGTGCTTCGCTGACATGCGGTAGATCGGTGTGGGTGACGGCCAGCAGACTATTGGCGCGCAGCTCTTGCGGGACTTGTACCCACAGATGCCGTTCGGTTTCACGCCAGGCATTGGTCCCGTTGGTACACCAGATCGCACAATCGACGAATTTCAGCAGATCGAGCGTCTCTTTGTAATTGTCGTCCAGCGCGCCGGTTCCCGGCAGATCGAACAAAGAGATTTCCTGCAGGGCAGGGGTGTTCAGCCCAACCGAAATGAAATCGGGTTCATCCGCGGCTGCTTTTTCCAGAGCGATGCCGGAATAAATCTTGGGTTCACGATCCCACCAGCCCACTGTGGTTTCCGGAGTTTCGGAATAGGCGACGATAACCAGTGGCAATTTCAGGTGTTGTGGCCCGGTGGGCAGGATATCGGCCCCGGCCAACATATTGGCAAGGCTGGACTTGCCAGCCCCGAATTCCCCGGCAAAACCGATGTTGACCGCGTTGGACAGCCGTTCGGCATGGGCCAGCGCTCTATCGCGCATATCGCCCAGTGCCTCATCGGCTGTCAGGTTTTCGGTCACGGTCAGAAAGCGTTCAAGTTGTCTTACTTCCTGTTCGGTTCCGGGAAATTCGATCATTCCGCCGCCTCTGCTAGTAATTTGTCTACGTCATCCGCGCCGAATACTGCGCTTAGTTCTGCCACGATGCGCTGTGCCTGATCAAAGGCCATTTGAGCCTCGGTGCGCTCATTGGTTTCGCCGCTTCCAATGCGATGTTCAAGATGCCCGGCCAGCAAGGCCAGATAGTGATCCAAAACGGTGTTCAGGCGCTCCAACAAATCGCTGCGGGCGGTGTCTACCAGATCATCGCCGATCATCTCGAATTCCTGAACGATCATGCGTTCGGCGCGGGCGACAACGCTTTTGCGAGAAATCAGACGTGACAGCCAGCTGACCCGCAGTTCAACCGTAATGCCGCGGGTCAGAGCTGTGGTATCCGGGCGGAACCAGCGTACGGCACTGGTATTCATGCGGTTGTCGCTTGGGTCTTGCCAGCCGGGCAGGGCGCGCAAGGCGGCATTGCTTTGCATATCAATCGAGTACAATTCGCTCAGCATCCGCTGCCGCACCACTTGCGTGGCCCCTTGAACCAACTCGCGCATTCGGTCGCGCAGCGGAGTGAAGTTTAGTTCGGTATCCCCACCCTTAGCAAGCAGGGGTGAGTCGCCATTCGGTCCCCGAACCACAGCCGAGACAGACTCGGCCACGGTATCGTCCATGACCCCGCGTAGATTGGCCAGAACATCGTCCATGTCATTGACGATTTCCGAGGTTTTTTGCGTTACCAGTGTGCGCAGATCGGCGAGCGTCTTACTATTCTCGTCACCGCTGTCGGGGGCAGGGCTGATTTCCTCTTCGATGACGCGCAGATGGGCCTTGCTGCGCTCAAGCTCGCCTTGGGCAAAACTGTTGAGGTGCTGCCAAGCCATCCGCAGCTGTTCATTGCGCGGTCCCTCGGTCAGCGCACTGGTCACGTGACGGCGCAGGTCTGGCAAGCCCGAAGCGATCATGGCGGCAAACCGCAAGACGCCTTCGCGGCTGATCGGGCCCGAGCCGCGTTTGATTTCTTCGACCCCGTCCAGATATTGCTTCATTTGTTCCGGATGCGCGCGCAGCCAGGCCAGGACCTCATCATGGTTGATACCTGTTTCGTCCCCGGTCAGCGCATAGTGCGCCCACTGGGCGCTGCCCATCAGCACATCGATATCCGAATTGCCAAGTGCTTTTTCCAAACCGTCCATCACATCGGCCCGGACCTTGCCCGCATCTTCGGCTCCACCGCCCAATTCGTCGACGCGGTTGATGAAGACTACGATCTGACCCAGTTCCAGCGCCTGCATCAGGCGAAACAGTTTCAGATCGGCGCGGGACAGGGCCTGATGCGCAGACAGAACCACAACAAAGAAGTCGGATTCCTTGAGGTACTGGCGCGAAATCTCCTCGCGGATCAAAAGCGGGTCGTTGACGCCCGGCGTGTCCGTCACCGTCAGCGGGAACGGGAAGTGGCCGATGTCGAAATAGACCTCGGCCTTGCGGGTGATGTCGCTGTAGAGACCACGATCTGATCCAGGGTCGTGCTCACCCTCTTCGGTTGGATCATCCCCGGCACAGACATAGCGCGCCAGATCGTCTGAATTCAGGTCATCCAGATCGTGATGCTGACCCAGCAGGTGTTTATAGCTTTCACCCAGACGCAGTTTGGCGCGGGTTTTCATCGCCTCGACCTGCTCTTCGATCATTTCGCGCTTATAGCTGTCCTCGTCATCGGGGAACATGTTGCGCAGCTCTTCGCCTTCGGCGATCAGCGCTTGCCACTGGCGGTTGTCGAAAAAGTGGAATTCGGCCCCTGCGGTGCGTCCCGATGGGTGGCCGAAATGCATATCGGTAATCACCGTCGTCCACGGGTTCACATCCGACGGCAGGTATTCGGCCTGCCCGGTGAAGCCGTTGATCAAACGGGATTTGCCGGCCTTGATCTGCCCGACAAAGGCAATCGAAGGTTTCAGATTCGTCAGGTCGCTGACAATTCGCGAAATGAACTGGCGGGTCTCTTCATTAGAGGTGCCGTTCATGTCATCGGCAATACGGATTAACTCGCGACGGTTGTTCTCACTCATAAACTTTACCCTGGTAACTTGTAATCACGGATAGAATTAGTCGAAAAATTGAATGTTATGGCCGAAATCATCCGCCCGGCCTCTTCAGGTTGGTCCACAGATTGACGACGGCACCCAGCTTGCGCGCCTCGTGTACGGCCATTGCCAGGTTTTTACCATCGTTCAGGATTGCCAGCCCGGCGTCTTTGCCACCCGAAGGGCGCATGACAATCAATTGCGGATGGTCCATCACGGCGGCGCTGTCGCCATTCCAACCAGCAAGATCGCGGGCAAAGAGGGCCAGCAGGTCAGAATCGGGGTGTAATGATCCATTTTCTTGGCAATCACCTGCCATTTGCAGTGCTGCCCCGTCGGCCCCGGCTGCCAGAACACGCCCCTGTGCAAACCGCTCGGACCCGTCATAGAAACGCTGCGCAAGAGTGTCGTTTTCTTTGCTTTCCAAAGCTTCATCGGCGGATGCTATTTCGTTCGGGTCGGCATCCGCAACAATGGAAATAACCGGCTCTGGCGGCACTTCTATGTTTTCACAGGCGGTTTCGATCTCGCTGTAGGTTATGCCAACGTCATCCGCCTCAAGCGCCGTGTCTGGTTGCAGGGAAACAAGCTCAAGCGGAGCAGGAGCACAGGCGATGTCCGTGACCAGCTGCGCCAGTTTGACGGCCAGATCCTCACGCGATTCCGTTTCGAAATCCGGGGCAATACCGGATTGCACGCGAAACACATCCGTCACCCGAGAGCTGTTGACCTCAATCGCCAGGCAATCGCCGTTGGCGGCGGTGAATTCCAACCGACGGGGCAGGATGGTGCCGCGAATGGTACGCAAAACCTTTTCGCGCCGCGCCTGGGCAGTTTCGCCTGGTACGGTCACCGCCGGATTCAGGCGGGCGACAGATGCGCGACCGATATCGTCGAGCAGATCAAGTATGTCCGTGTCCATCATGCCGTGACCCCCCTCTGGTCCGGTCTAAACTGCAGCCGCTACCGGCCCCAGGCTGAGATGCGATTTAGTCAACGCCAACCCGACATTGGCGCTGTTGTGACAGATGTAGCAGACCACGTGATCGGGATATTCCCGGGTCCGCAGAAAGATGTGCAGCCGATCGTTCGAAAACACCGCGATTTCCCCAAATCCCGGACTATCCGACTCTTCTGCTGTGGCCGAGCGCAACAATTCCTCAAAGGCTTTGACGCCGCGACCCTGAAACAGGTTAGCCACGGCAATGGCCAAAGTGTCCAGAACGTCCGCGCTGTCTGTGTCCAAGGTGTTGGTCGCCAGCAACATCCCCGTTTCCATATCGACATACCCGGCTGCAATGCAGTCGGGTATGGTGTCCATCGCGGTGTTCAATGCGGCTTCTATTGTCATCGCTTGCTACCTGCGCTTCGGGTCACAACACATGGAATTCCGCCCCGCCGTTTTTTGAAGCGTTCGGAACCGTATGCATCGAATCCTTGGCCTGACGTGCGTAATGTTCGGCTGCGATCTGGTCGAATTCCTTGAGGAACGCGTCGAACACATTTTTCATGCCTTCAGCGTCGTCCGGCAAATCCTCATCCGCAGTGATGTCGCGCCACATGGATGCCGCGCTCAGCGGTTTTCCTGCCGGTACGTTCAGCAAGTCTTCCAGTTTTTCGCCGTTTTTTGCGGCCGGGGTTGCCTCGTCAGGGGCAGCACCGTTGGACAGCGGCACAACTTGCATGTCCACAAGACCACTGGATTCGGGCTCGGGCTCATACTCATCATCTGCGCCTTTCGCCTGTTCCGCCAGCAAAGCCGTAATTGATGACACCGAGACATCGGCGCGACGGTCTTCCGGTGCTTGTTCGGCGCTCTCACTCTGCTCGGACGTGTCTGCCAACTCGCTTTCTGGCGAGGGAAGGATCGGGTCCGAAGCGGCCAGTTCTTCGGCAGGGCTGTCCACTTCGGGGTCAGACAACAGGTTGATATCGTCATCTTCGTCCAATTCGTCATCATCCAGCAGATCGAACGAGTCTTCCTCGTCGAAACCTCGCACGTGTTCGGACAGGTTCAGGCCGGTATCCGGTGTGTCGCGGAAAAAGGCGCGCAGCTCGTCCTCTTGGGCGTCCTGGACGGGTTCAGCATCCTGCTTTTCCGCCACCATTTCGGCGCGTAGGCGCTCGGCCTCGGCCGCATCGATGCGTTCTTCCCGGTCGGTATCCTCGGCGCGGCGCTCGACACGCGTTGGACGAATTGGGAAGTTGGTGACCACTTCGTCTGCGCCACCCGCCTCGGATTCGGATACGGGGTCGACCAGTTTCAACGGCGCCGGTTCGTCGGCCTGTTCTTCCTTTCGCTTGGGGCGAATTGGCTGAACACGAAGGTCGCCTGACAGGCTGTTGTCGATCTGGTAACGCGCCAGCATATCAGCGCGGTTGTCCATGATCTGTTCGGTGATTTCGAGGAAGCTGTCGACCATCTTGCCGCCACCGCTGCGGGCCCACAGTTCGGCGTCACCGCTTTTGTCCCGCGCCGTGATCGCGTCACGAGCCGAGAACAGGATTGATCTGTTAAACAGATGACCGGCTTCGCGGTTCACGCGGCGCAGCACTTTTTGGCGATCTTTCTGGCCCAACACATCTGCGCGGGTCACCAACAGCAGCGAGTTATGCTGCAACCGTTCGGGCAATGACACCCATGTCGCCCGCTCGGTCTCGCGCCAGGCTTGGGTTGCATGAGTACACCACAGAACGCCATTGGCTTGCCCGACCGCGCGACGCCAGACATCGCTGGAAATTTTCGGGTCGGAAATGCCGGGGGTGTCGATCAGGTCCACCGCTTCCAGAATGTCGGATTCAAGGAAAATGCGAACGAACTGAACGTCGTTGACTCCTACGGTATCAAGCTGGTCCAGCGTAATGTTCTCGCGGCTACCATCGTGGCGCTGCACATAGGCCGAACCTTTTCCCCAACTGAACCAGACGGGGGGCAGTTGCGTGGCCGTGACCTGCGTTGGCAGCGCGTGCGAGCGCAGCAAAAAGTTCATCAGCGTCGATTTTCCTGCACTGAACTCTCCCATCAGCGCAAAGATCGGTTTGCGTCGGGACCACTGCTCGATGCGTTCCCATGCCTTAGGAGAGACGAAGCGGGTTTGTGTGTCTTTTGCCATATCGCTACTTATGCTGCCTCGTTACTAAGATCTTTCAGGATGTCACCCAGGATATCGTCGCGCGATTTCTTGGGTGCTATACCGGCCATAAGCGCGGCCTGGCTTGGGTCTTGCTCGGCTGAGGCCGAGATGTTCAACAGGGTCTCGGCCTGCTCGCGCAGGAAGTCAGACAACCCGGCCCGGACATTTTCCAGAACCGCAGCGATCTGATTTTCCTCAAGGTCCTTGGTGATCGAGTTCGCCTCGGATGCGATCAGGCGCGTATAATCGGCAGCGTATGCTTCGAACCCTTTGCGGCGTTGCCACCAGCGGCGCCACCATGTGCTTTGCAGGTCCAGCGCAATGGTGCGCCCGATGCCCAGTGGCGGAGGTACGCGAGGGACGATTGGGGCTTCGATGCTGAATTCACCCAGATGGTTGCCCAAAAGCTTCTGATACAGCGCTTCGACATCCGCCGCGGCGGTACTGTAAAGCGCGCCTGCCTCTTTGCGCATCGCGCGGGCAAAGCTGAAATAGGCCGCTTTCTGCAATGTGCGCAGACCCGCCGGGTCATATTGCCAGGTGCCTTCCTCGCCATTCTGTTCGAGATGCGAAATCAAAGAGTCCGTTGCGCGTTTGACAAAGTTCGCCTCGGCCGATTTCAGACGTTCCAGCACTTTGTCGCGCAAGGCGGTCGTCAGTTCCGCAGCCTTCTTATCGTATTCCTCAGCAACCTTGGCGATTGCCTCTTCGGGGGACACACCATCCAGATCCCGCACGACCCCTTGGCCGTCGGACAGGTTCTTGGCCACAGCCGTCGCCCGAATCTGGCTGGCGATATTGCGGGCGCGATGCCGGACGCGATCCAACAGGCGAGTACCCGCTCCGTCAGCGATCCGTTCATTCATCGCCAGTAGCAGATCGGGAAGACCCGACAATGCCCAGATTTTATCCAGCGACGGGGCCTGATCACCAAACCCTGCTGCCAAATAGAAGGTATTCAGAGCTTGCCGCGACTCTTCTGTCAGAATGTCGGGATTGCCGGTCAGGGCGGCTTCGGCCCAAAGGGCACTGCCGAACACAACGCTTGTGCTCGTGTCGATATTATTCTGTTTCAGCGTGTCCTGAATGCGGTCGCGGATTTCCGGCACTTGATTGACCGGATCTGACAATTCGTCGATGCGGTTCACAAACAGGATGATCTGGCGGTTTTCAAACTGTGCGATGATCCGCATCAGCGCCATATCCATGGTGGTCAGCGCCTGGCTGGCGGCCAGAACAACAACGCAAACCTCGGACCCGCGCAGGCTGCGCAGCGTGATCTGTTCGCGCACCATAAACGTATCGTTCACGCCGGGTGTATCGCAGAGTTTCAGCGAAATCGGATATTGCGGAATGTCCATGAACAGTTCCGCAGATTTGGTGACGTCGGCAAAACGCCCGGTCTTGGGGTTGATATCCGGGTCTTCGTCATCGCCCAGACAGACATAGCGCTGGATCAGTTCGTCGTCGAAATAGTCATACTGGTGGCTTTGTCCCAGGATCAGGTCAAAATGCTGGCCCAGGCGGGATTCGGATTTGGCCTTCATCTCGCCGATCTGGCGGCGAATATCTTCCATCTCATCATCGGCCCCGGCGCGATTGGCCAGTTCTCCCAATCGGCCACCGCCGACCATCAGGTTGTCCCACTCTTCTTGTTCGAAGAAGGTGAACTTGGCTTTTTTGTCGCCTTCCGTGCGGGTGTTGATGTTCAGCGTGGTTACCACCGAGGTCCACGGGTTCACATCCGACGGCAGCAGGGCGGGGCGCCCGGCCAGAATGTTCACGATGGAGGATTTGCCAGCCTTGACCTGCCCAACCAGTGTCACACTGGCCGTAAAATTCTCCATCTTCGTCTTGAGCGTTGCTAACCGCGCCGAGGATCGCGCATCTGCTACCTCTGTCAATTGGTCGATCTGCGTAGACAGGGCAGTCATGGCCGAAGTCATCGGCGTCAGCGCCTCATTTCCAACGGACAGAAGATGGTCGTTTCTGGCCATGGTCAGCCTCCGGTTCCAGTGGCAGCGATGGGATTGTGGTCCTGACCGTCATGAGAGCTGGTCATGATGTCGATACGCGCGATCAGATTCAGCGCAGTGCCCAGAATATCGGCCTCGTCACCGGGTGAGATCGTTTCATAAGCTTGAGAATCGGCAAGCACTTCGATCTCGCTGAACTGTTCACTGTTTTCCAGCAGAGCCAGGCGACGCCCGGTCGGAAAACTTTTTGATTTCGTTCGGGGCAACGGCATGCGCGAGTTGGCCAACAGGTAGTGACCCCCCGAATGCGTACGCAATGACACGCCGAAGCCTGTGTTCGGATGATTCCGGTTCAAGGACTTCAGTTCACCAAGAAAACTTTCACGGGCAAGACCAATGGCGTCTTGCTCGGCAGAAGCAGCGTTCATCATATTGGTCACGGTTAAGATCCTCGTGTTCGAGTTGAGCAAAAAAGAAACTCGTACTTGCCCGAAGGCAAAAAGACTCATTAATTCCCGCTCTCCATAATTGTTGGCAAGGCGGTGTTATTTTGACGCGAATAAGATTTTTTGGCGTTTGAATTGTGGCGCAAATATGGTCGCAACCCCTACAATCGCTCAACTCATGGCCGAGTAGGAAGAATTTCGACACTGAAGGATCAAGGCGCCATAGCTGAGCAAGGCGTTGATTGTAGGATGAATTATCTTGAGGGAGTAGCGGTTAATATATTGTTTTATAACAATATAAATTAGAAGAGAGATTTTGTCTACGAGCCGGTTTTCCGACCCTCCCGGTGCGATGATCGAAGCAACCGTGTTAGGTGCGCCCATCTTTCAATCAGATAACTCAACGTAAGCGAGTGTAATTTTTCGGCCATCTTTAATGTGCATGAATCGTCAACTATTGGTAGGACGACCAATTGAGGGATCAAATGCTGTCGTACTGATTTTCGCCAGGGATCTAAGTTCCAAACATTCAATAAATTGGGACTATTGGCCCGATTCAGTCTGCTCACGAACCCTCAGAGGCTTGGATTCTGCGCGCCGGGTATGACGATCAGCCTCGCCAAGATTGTCGCCAATAAGGGGGCAATAATCTTTGCCAAAAGCCAATTTCCCTCTCGCACTCGGTCGCAGCCTTTGTTATTGAGCACGTCAATCCGGCGCTCAAGGCCGGTCGTGCGGGTGTGGCGAAATTGGTAGACGCACCAGATTTAGGTTCTGGCGCCGCAAGGCGTGGGGGTTCAAGTCCCTCCACCCGCACCACTTTTTCTGATTGTTTGCGCATCACCACTGTCCTGAAGAAACTGTCCAAACCTAATGTCTGGTTGGGCAGCAGCACCGCGTAGGCGCGCGTTGTTTTTGTTCGTTGCGACGCTTATGCCCCCGAGAAGGCCTGAACGCTGCCGCGCGGTTCGAAGACGTGCAGGAACGTGTCGGGATGAGGGCGAATGCGATAGTTGTCGGTTTCATTGCCGAAGATCACTGTGCCATCTTCATCCAGTGCGATGACAATCGCTTTGACAGTATCGCTAGGGTAACCGGGCATCTCAGACGGTGCTCCACCCAAATCTTCGATACCCAGGGTCTTGGCGGCGGCCAATCCATTGTCCTGAAGGATCTCGAAATGGGCCGGTAACATCAGATTCTTTGCTAGTTTCTCGGAATTCTTGATGCCTTGGTTAGAGATGAACTTTACCTTCACACCCGCCTATGTCTTCACCTCTTTGAGCTGGTTCATGCAGAAAGGGCACCAGTTGGCGCGAAAAAAACCAGCAGTGTTTGTTCGCCTGTAAAGGACGCGGAGGTCGTGTGCGTTTCGTCCAGCCGTTGCAGCGGCAATTCAGATAATGCTTGACCATTTCACAATGGCAACGCTCGGCTATGCGGCCATAGTTCGAGAAGATGTGGATGTACAATTGCATGGTAATCGCGCCAAACAAGGCCAGTCCTACGGCAACGTATTCACTTGGGGTCGTGAAACCGCCGCGCGCGGAAATTTGGTAGACTACCCAAGCTACGGCAGACAGGTTGATAAGTTGGATCACCGGCAGGTTCTTCGAGGTTCGGGAAATGACCAACGCTCCGGCCAGCACCATCAGGAAGAACGGCATGGTGAACGTCGCAAAGAATGAACCGATCCAGATCGGATCGTAGCCTGACATCCAGAACATAATAGCTATACTAGCGTCCCTGGCCCTCTTGCAGCGCCAGGGTGAGAACGTCGCCGGGCTTCACGCTAAGCTCACTGTCCAGTACGCGCGGAACTGGTGCCCTTCCACGTCACACGTCACCAGCATATGCGGACCCAATGGCTCCACAATCTTGGCCCGTGCCAAGGCCCTGATCCGAAACGCGCAAATCTTCCGGGCGAATGGCCCATTTCAGGTTTTTGCCGCTGGCTGGACCCTCAAGGCTTTGCCCTGCAACTGTCCAGCGACCAGAGCCCGAAGACTCAGCCGGAAGGTAATTCATTGGCGGATCGCCGATGAAACTGGCCACAAACTCGGCCGCTGGATCCCGATATACCTCGATGGGTGAGGCTGCCTGAACAATTTTGCCTTGATGCATGACACTGATCCGGTCAGCCATGGACATGGCCTCGACCTGATCGTGAGTCACGTAAGTGGCAGCGGTTTTGCTTTCGGCCAGAACCCCCTTCAACTCGGCACGCATTTCCATCCGCAACAGCGCGTCGAGGCTCGACAGGGGTTCGACGATATCGAAGACACGGCCGTTTCGACGCCGGGCCTTTCAACCATGGCAATCAACCCAAAGAAACTAGGCGCGCAATTGGCTGAAATCCTTCTGGACCGAATGCGAACACCCGAACTGCCAGTCCGTCATTTTGAGCATTCCGCGACCTTGGTTGCACGGGGAACATCAGGGCCAGTTCCTGACCGTTGAACCTATTCCCAGAATTTGCTGTAGGTATTCATCGTTGCCCTCGCTGACATTGTGCGAGCAGGGGAGCGGTCATATATGATCGGCGCAGCGAATGTTCGGTTCGAGCCCGTACTTTGCAACACAGCCTGGGAAAACGGCCCTTTAAGTTCAGCGGTTCTCTGCGATTTTGACAAGCTACACTAATTAATCTGCGCTCATCTAGCGCCACACGACAGCTTTAGCGTGTCGAATGCTAAATGCCCCAAAATCGTTTTGATGAACTGATGGATTTCGTCTGCGTCCGCTATGGCTATTGTGGAGGTGTCGTTGATGGGAAACCGATGCATGTAACGCATTTCATTCCTGAATATGGGAACGTAGCTGCAAGTGAATTTTCTGAATGGGTGATGTTGGCAGAAGATATTGGTCCGGATTCGAACTTGGGTTTTCGTGACCAGCATAAAAAGGACATTGAGGCTGCATTCGTAAAGATCATGGGAAGCGCAGTAGTTCCTGCCAAAGAATTGAGATGGGATGCAGAAGACTAAGTGACTTGTGTCGAAGCAGTTGAAGCGAATGATGCTCTATCCGCAATGCGTGAGTTCGACCATTTGGAATTCCGCGGCACCGTCCCGGGTGCCGCGGAGATCTTTTATTTAGAACGACCAGCGAAGTCCCGCCCGAAGGAAGGGGCCCTGGGCGTCGCTGCCGATTTCCTGTTCGGCATTCAGTTCAAGCTGAATGTCCTCAACAATATCTTGCTCGTAGCCAACCGCGACACGAGCGCCGGTGAAGTCGGTAGATGCAAAGATCAGCGACTGAGTCGATGAGAATACGGTCACATCAGCATCTGTTGTTCCCAGATCGCGCCGCAGAACACCGCTGAGCTGCCCGCTTAGGATACCGCCATTACCGAACTGCTTTTCAGCCTCTACACCCAGTTGGGCTTCGATGACTTCGGTGGTGACATCTCCGACCGTGGCGTTGGCGCTTGAGCGTGTTTCGGTGTAGCCATCGTCCTTTTGGTTGGTATAGCGCGCGTTCGCAAATCCGAGCAGCCCGAAATCACCACTGACGTCGAACCCGCGTTCGACCGCGATATGCGCTGTCAACAGCCTGCTGTCATAATCGGCATGAGCATCATCGCTGCCATTGATTTGACGGGTGCGGTCTGTCGAGAGCCAGCCATAGCCAAACCCAGCTTCAAGCGTATAGGCACCAATCTGTCGACCCACGGCGGCGTCAAGAAAAAAGCCGGTCGTGTCAAAGTCCGCGGACTCGTTATCTCCGTCCGCCGAGAACACGCCCATGCCAACAGCCAACGCAATGCCGTTGTCCATTTGACCGGTAATCCCGGCGCTGCCGCTGAAAAGCGATACGTCCAGATCGCTGCCGGTTTCAGGGTCGAACTCTCGATACTGTGCATCGATCATCGCAAATGGCCTGAAGCCCGCAAAGGTGAACCCCTGCGCAACTTGCTCTGACGGTGCATAGTTCAGCGCGTTGCCACTGCTGCCTACGACGCTGCCGTAAAAGGCGACGACGTCGCCTGAAACCGCAAAATCATCAGCATCTACAGCAGCATATATCGGTGCTGCTCCGCCCTCATCCTGCACGAACCAGACAGAGCCCTCTTCGGACACGGTGGTCGTGAAAACACCCGCTCCGGGCGTGGCGTCTTCAAAGTTGAACACAGCGCTGCCGCCCTGCGCGTCGAGATTTACGTTGTGCGCGTCGACCCGTATGACGCCGTCGACATCATCATTGGTGTCAGCGTTAAGCGTGCCCGAACCCGTCCCGAGATAAACGGCATAAACTTCGTCATTGCCGGAAACCCGGATGGTTCCCAGGCCGTCGATCGTGCCGTCAAAGTTGTCGAATTGGATACCGGCAGCACGTGTCCCGGCAGAACCGGTCCCATGAACAGTGATCTGTCCGGTGTTCGAGAACGATCCCTGCATGTCGTTGGCGTAGATACCGATTGCCGTTGATTGGTCCGGCGATAGTCCACCGCCATCCATCCCACCCTGGGCGGTGACCGTGATATTGCCCGAGTTCGAGATGTCTCCGGTTGCGATTTCGTCGACGTATACGCCGTAGGCTTCGGCCTCGGTATCCCGCGAGATGGCGGTGGCCGTGATATTGCCCGAGTTTGTGATGGTGCCGCTCAGATTGTCTGTCAGATAAAAGCCTGCGGCAGTTGCCGAGTCTTCGGCAGCCTCGGCGCGCAAGGTCATGGTCCCCGAGTTGGTGACCGTTCCCGAAACGTCATCGCCAATATACATGCCCGAAGCTGTCGCCTCGTCACCGGTATTTAGAGAAAGCGCGGTCCCGGTGATCGTACCCGAGTTGATTACGGTGCCTTCAACCAGATCTTCGAGGTAAAAGCCGCCTGCATAGGCCTCATCATCGGTATCGGCACTTGCGAATGCAGTGATCGTGCCGCTGTTGATGATGGTTGCGCCTTCCAGCATATCGTCATCGACGAAGATACCATATGCCGAAGCGTCGGATTCAACCGCCAAGGCAGTTACTTTGATCGTACCGCTGTTTTCAATTCGGCCGGACAGATCGCTATCGACAGCAATGCCATAGGCGATCGCTTCATAGGTCGTTGGAGCAGATGCGAAAATGTCCAGAGTGCCCGTGTTCAAGATCACACCGGACGCATCGCCATCAACGAAAATCCCGAATGCAGATGCAGTACTGTCAACGGTGGTGATGGCAACCGATTTTATGGTGCCCGAGTTCACAATCTCACCGGTCTCTAGCAGGTCATCCTCGACATAGATGCCCCAGGCATAGGCGTAATCGTCGGCGAAGGATCTGGCGCGTACATCGATTGTGCCCGTGTTTCGGATGGAGCCGCCAACGTCGCCATCAACGGCGATACCGTAGATAGATGCGGTGCTTCCCGCGGAGGTGTTGATAAGCCCATCGACCCTTATCGTGCCGGTGTTCAAGATTTCGCCGGTCTCTGTAAGGTCTCCGTCGACATAGATACCCCAAGCTTCGATGTCCCCATCAGTCGATTGCACATCGACCTCTATGGTGCCGTTGTTCACGATCGAACCGGCGACATCACCATTGACCTGGATTGCATAAATATCCTGAGGGTCAGAGCCCGTAATATCCAGCGATATGGAGCCGTTGTTCACCAGTTCGCCGCCCTCAAGCAGGCCGCCATCCAGGCGCAGGCCCGTCGCCGTATCCGTGTCGGTGGCAGTGACCGAAATCGACCCGTTATTGGTAAACGTGCTTGAGTAATCCGTAGTGATCGTCAGGGCGGCGGCCGTCGAAGATGTAATCTCAATCGCGCCGCTTGCTGTCACTTCGTGATCCGCATCGGTTGCGAAAACCTGAGGCGTCGTCACCACATTCGAGATCGTATCCGCATGTACGTCCCCGGCAGTCAGTGCAACCATCGATACCTGTGCCAGCAACGCAGCAGGAGCCGCACTCACAATTTGGCCTTTCCACTTGAAAAGACGCCCCCCACGGAGCTTGGGGGCGTTCACCCCCGACCCATTTTTAGACATTTACTATCCCGTTAGATTTTTTTTGTCTTTTTTTGTCGAAGCTTGCCGCGTATTCGCGATCGGCTCCGCTTATGAACTGTTAAAAAGTCGTTAACATATATGCAATCCACCAATTTTGCATTGCATAAGATGATCTATTGCTGTTGGAAATTCGTAGGAAAACTGCAACACAATGTGGCAATTTGACGGCGCTTGGTATCAGGTTGCTATCATGCGCCAGCCCGGAGCTACTTGAATGCCAAAAAACCAGACTTTGTCTATCGGAGAAGCCTATAACCAAGGTGTTCAGGCATTTGAAACAGGGCAATTGAACAAAGCTGTCAAGGTTCTGAACCAAGTCCTCAAGGCTGCGCCCGAATATGCCCCTGCGCATCAACTGCTTGGCGTAATTGCGTTTCAAACCGGTCAGACCGGACCTGCCGAAAATGCCATGCGCGAAGCGATCCGATTGCAGCCAGACAATGCCGGGTTCCTGTCAAATTTTACCGAGGTATTGCGCACGAACGGAAAACCTGAAGAAGCACTCAAGGTCGGTAAACGTGCGGTTCAGCTTGCTCCGGGGGTTGCAAATGCGCATTCAAACCTTGGGTTGGCCTATTATGATATGGGTGAACTGTCCGAAGCCGAAGCCTGTCAGAAAAGAGCGTTGGCCCTAAACCCCGATCTGATTGCGGCGTTGAACAATATGGGATCGATCGCGCGCGACAACGAGGACAGAGAAGGGGCAATTTCATTCTACCGCCGGGTGCTGGACCTGCGCCCGGGCTATCTGGAGAGTGTCAACAACCTCATTTCCGTATTGATCGAAGCTGAACAGTCGGAAGAGGCCACAGAGCTGGCAGATGATTACCTTGGCAAGGGACATGTTTCCGCAGAGTTGCATCGCAATCGGGGACGGTTACACGTTTTGCAGTGCGAATGGGACGAAGCCGAACGCTGTTTTCGGAATGCAATTTCGCTGGATGAGAAGAAGCCCGAATCCTATGTCGGGCTTGCACAGGTTCTGACCGAGAAAAACCTGCATGAACTTGCCCTTGTCGAGGCTGAAAAAGCGCAGCGCTTAGACCCCAGCCACGCACCTGCGTATCACTATATAGCCGTCTGCAAATCGCACCTTGGCGACCTTGAGGCCGGTTTTGCCAATTACGAAAAGACCCTTGAACTAAAACCAGATTTTTCGGCCACGATGATCGCATTGGGGCATCTGGAGATGGAGCGCGGCAACTTTGACGCCGCCCGCAGTTGGTTCAATAAGGCGGCTGAAAGGGACAAGGCGCGTCTGAATGCGCAGATCGCGTTGGTCAGGTTGGACAAGGTTGCCGAAGACAACCCTGATTTTCAGGCTCTTGTGGCCGCGTTGCCCGGGGTCGACAAGTTGCCGCCCGAACAATCGGTTTCGTATCACTACGCTTTGGGGAAATGCTATGAGGACCTCAAGCGCTACGACAGCGCTTTTGAGCATTTTGCAAAAGGGGCCGCACTAAAGCGCAGCATTATCGATTTTGACGCGGACCAGATCGAGGAAACCGCCGACGATCTGATTTCGATGTTTACGCCAGAGCTGGTCCAAAAGCTCCGCCAAAATTCTGTAGATAGCAGCCAGCCGATCTTTGTTGTTGGTATGCCCCGATCTGGAACCACGCTGACCGAGTCGATCCTCGCCAGCCACCCCTACGTTTTTGGGGCCGGAGAGTTGAGCTATATGCACAAGCTGTTTACCGATCAGCTGCGTGGTGGAAACAAGAAGACGGGTAGTCTGATCGCCGCTCTGCCGGATCACGAGATTTCGAAACGCGCCCAACAATATATCCAGCAGCTTGACGCGCACGCGCCTGGTAAACCGTTTATCGTCGATAAGATGCCTGCGAATTTTCTGATGGTTGGTCTGATACACGCGATCATGCCCAACGCACGGATCTTGCATGTCGCGCGCAATCCAATGGATACGTGCCTGTCCTGTTTCACACGGGTTTTTCAGCGCAGCCAGTATCACAGCTATGACCAGGTCGAGCTGGGCCGGTACTTCAACGCCTATGTTCGCGTCATGCAACACTGGAATGATATCCTTCCGTCGGGCAGTTTTCACACCGTTCACTATGAAAACCTGGTCGAGAACATTGAGTTTGAAGCGCGTCGCCTGATCGCCTTTTGTGGTCTTGAATGGGATGATCGCTGCCTTGAATTTCACAAAGATGCGCGGCGAGTTCGTACCGCCAGCGTTCAGCAAGTGCGCCAGCCGCTGTACAAGTCCTCAAAGGAAAAATGGCTAAACTACAAATCTCATCTAACCCCGCTTATTGAAACTATCGGAGAAGCAAGGATTTCTTTCTGAAAGATTTTCGCTGAAACCTAAAATTGAAGGTTGCCGGTGTGAAGTAGGGCGCTGTTTTCGATCCAAAATCACCAATGTCAGCTGGTTTAGAACGCCCGAATGTGCGTTTCGCGATTTGCTAAAGGCTCAGAACCTAACTCTCGCAATGCATAGATGAACCGATTTATTCCCGCCGCGCCATCACGTGATGCATGACCAAGTTCAGCACTTCGACATCATCCTGATTAAATGTCCGATAGCGAAACCGTACCGTTCCCCGGTCGGGTTAGGAACGAGACGGCGTAAGCGCTTCGACCGTAACACGAGCGCAGAGCGTGTCGTCCGGGAAAACAGGAGCAAGCCACCGAACCTCGTCCATACCACGACCGCCCAAGTTGGTGCCGGTGAGTATGCCGGTGTCACGAAAAAGGCGGAAGGTGAGGGGAATGGTTTGAAACCTACTGGCAATTCCTAGCTCCTGGTCCACCAGTGCTATCGCTCACCTACGTCAGAAGTTACCGTCCCTTCGAGTGTGCAGCAGACGCGGTCTCTAACCACCGAATAGGTACAGGTTCGCGGATATCAACTCGTTAAATTTCCAAGCATGACGATCAACACTTGCAACAGAATGTTTGAAACACCCTCTGAGGTTATGGGCAATTCCAAGCAGCGACTTCCTCGGCAGTTATTGGGTATCTTGTCGCCTCCATCACTTCGGGTACCTGACTTGCATCATACCGGTCCATGACCCATTCCCAGACGGGATCGCCCGTACTGGTCACTTCCAGCGCTCGTCCGGCGCGGGATTCGGTTAGCAGAAGATTGCCATTGGGCAGCTTTTGCCATTTCCCGGACCACTTGGTGTAGAACGGTTGGTCGGGCCGTTTGGGAAAGAGAATGGCGCGTTCTTGCGTATGGGGTTGTACTGCGACGATACGCGATCCTCCCTGCAGGCCTCCGCCCTCGGTTCGGTCGTAGTTGTTGTCAAAGATGCCGATCCATCCGTCACCGATGAAATCCGGGTCGTGCTGAAAAAGAGTGTCTGAATAGGTGTGCCATTTCACCTCTAGCGTCTCCGGATCGAGCACTATGACCATATGAAGGTCGCGGAGGGACACGACGATGTCGCCCGCATCGAACAACGGATATTCAGCGGCCATATCCGGTGACAGTTCTTCTATGTCGTTGAGGTGAAAGATATCGCCATGATAATTCCTGCCTGTCCTCAGGTACACGTCGCTCAGGCCATTTTTCTCAAACACTTCGATCGAGCTGATGGATTTCAGGACCTCGCCATCGGCGCTGACTTTCATAAAGTAATCTTCGTAGACGGGGAAGGACAGGATATTCAAAAGCTTTTCATCGCGCCCATCGCGCGAGCGAAGCTCTTGATTGCCGGACACCCAGAACGAGCCGTCATCATTTGCCGAGATTGAATGATGTGCCCGAGGCTCTGAAAGGGCCCACAACACATCGCCACAGGCCGACATCCGGGCGATCCCGATAAATTCGAAGTTGAACAGGATGTCGCCGTTGGGAAAAAGATGCGAGCCGTGAATGTATGGGTAGTTATGCCGCCCGCCGAAAATCTCGCCGGGGTCAGGCGCCCAGGAGTGCAGGACAGCGCCGGATTCGTCGATCAGCCGAACACCTGCATGCCAGTCGAATTCCGGGAAATACGATGTGATAAGCGTAGAACCGGGGGCAATGGCGTTGGCATCGTGAATGCGTACACCTTCAAAATCATACCGCACCGGCATCAGCCGGTCAGGTTCCTTCATAAAGGCTTTGATCTCCCCCCAAGTCTGAACGGCGATCCTGTAAGGGGCAAGATACAGGTAAGCTGATGCAAGCCCTGCCAAGAAAGTGATTGCCAACAGGCAAGCCAGCGACAGCAATGCAAGCAGGCGATCAGACATAATTTCAAAATCCTAAGCTACAATCTGTGTGACAAAGTTGGAATTTTGTCTGTTGGTGATCAAGCTTTAATCAACTCACACTGCCCATTTTGCGGCATATCCATTCAGCTTCGTGCGCTTTTTCGGGCAATTGAAGGGTTTGGGTCACCTTTTAACTTGCGCCTACATAGGCATCTGAATTGGCAATAATACAACTGATCTCGCAAAGTTGTTGCCAAATCGCTGCAATATGAGCGTCTGTTATTCGTAATTTTTGCAAGCTGGTTTAGTTTCGATGACAAGGTGTAATTTTTGCTTGGTGTTGAGTGTCGTGTTACAGAGTTTGAAGAACAGACAATGAAGCCTGCCTTTGAAAAGTTGCCAGAACGGCTGTTCCGGGTTTGCCTGGTCTTTTCGGTTATCTGTGTGTCTGTTCTTTATGGGATGTTTGCGCAAAAGAAAAATTGGCCTCCGGCCCCGCAATTTCGGACGGCATATAATGTCCTGTTCGTCTATGAAGCTTTGTCACTCAAAGCCAGAGCATACCGTCAGCATCTTCAACCGTCACGCGGTCAAGGCGACGGCGTCATGGTAAACGAACACCCTGACCGCCAGGATGCGATCCTGCTGATGGGATATTTCGAAGGAGAGAACCAGGCGAGGCTTGTGAAGCGAGACGGCAGTGTGATCCGAAAGTGGACACTAGACTACTTTCAACATTACCCCGATGTTCAAGATCGTCCCTGTGCCCACCTTACAGCCCCTTTGTTGACAGATGTGCACGGCGCGTTGCTAACGCCAAAGGGTGAGCTTGTGTTCAACTACGAGTATTGCGGAACGGTCAAGTTGGATCAGTGTTCCAATCTACTCTGGCGGTTGGATGAAAAAACACATCATTCGATGGTTGCATCGGAAACAGGCGGGTACCTGACGCTTGGCCGCAATGTTTGGAATGCGGCCGAGGTTGTTGACCGTTTTCCGCCGTTTTCGACACCGGCGACAAACGATTTGATATGGGAAGACGTGGTCTTGAGGCTTGATGACAATGGCCAGGTACTAGAAAGGGTATCGATCCCAGGCATGATCATGGACAGCGGTCTGACAGCGTTGCTTACAGCAAACAATGAAGAGATCACATCCGCAAAAGTGGTTCGGAACGAGCTGCTTCATTCAAACAAGATTGATGAACTCCCGTCTGAACTGGCGGAACAGTTTCCAATTTTCAATGCCGGTGACTGGGTTATTTCGATGCGAGGGCTGAACCTTGTCATCGTAGTTGACCCTGCCTCACGGGTGGTGAAATGGCACCAGACCGGTCCATGGATTCGTCAGCACGACCCAGAGTTTCGCCCTGACGGTAAAATTTCGATATTCAACAATAATGCTTATCTGACCTCATACGACAAGCACAAGAAGACAAGGTTGGCTGCGCCTCGAGATACGAACATTGTGATTATTGACCCGGTCACACGAGAGACCGAAGTTGTCTTCGGCAACAAGCCCGGTCAGGAAATGTTATCGGTCATTCGGGGACAACATGAGGTTTTGGAGGACGGCGGGCTTCTGATCACGGAGTTCGACGCGGGCCGAGTGCTAGAAGTGGACGGCGCCGGAAACGTGACCTGGGAATATATTAATAAATACGATGCTGAATTTGTGGGTGAGATCACCAATGCAAAACTCTACCCATTGAGTTATTTTGAAACTGATTGGAAGGAATGCATGCAATGAAATGGTTCAGGAGAATCTGGGTAGGAGAACGTCTGATCCCGCTTTGTCTTACCGGAGCGCTGTCTTTTCTGATTCAGGCAAGCCCGGCTCACGCCTATATCGGGCCCGGTGCCGGGTTAGGCGCGGTCGCGGTCACGATTGCTGTGGTGCTGGGCGGCCTCTTTCTTATTGTCGGGCTCGTCTGGTTTCCGTTGAAGAGATTGCTCCGCGGCAAGAAAGTCGCGGCTGAAGCAGGTAAAGAGACCGACGCGGCGCAATGATACAGGCTGTTGCCGTTTCGCTTTTGGCGGTGGCGGGGTTCATTCTTGCTTTGTGGTGGACGAATATCGCGGATATTGCCCGCGGGATTGTTGGTGCAAGCATGGCGGGTGTGGCCGCCCTGTTTGACAACCAGTTGTCTGACGATGCCAAAGAAGTTGCAGCGCGGCGGGCAGGGGGTCAGTTAATTTTAGGGGGATTAAACCTGGCAGGGCGCATTGTTGTGGCGTTGGCTGCGGCGGGCCTTCCCATCTTGCTGGCGGATTTTGTGGGCCTGGTGCCCGGCAGCGCGGTTCTGGATGTCATGCTGCGGTTGGATTACATCGTCATCGTTTCCATCCTGGCCTTTGCAACGGTGAAGATCGTCAACCGTCTGCGTCGTACCGATGCAGCGGCAGAGAATAGCGGCCCCCAATATTCGCCTGTGGATCAGTTCGTTCACAACTTAGCCTTTTCCGGCCCCGGGGTTCAGAAAATGGCCGCACGGGCCGAGGCGCGCCTGATACCGCGCCCTCCGATGCCTGACGTTTCGCAACCCATTTTTGTGACGTCCCTGGCGCGTGGTGGCACCACAGCGGTTCTCAACGCCCTTCATGATGCACCCGAAGTGGCGACTCACACGTATCGGGATATGCCTTTTGTTACGGCACCTGTGCTGTGGAACAAGCTGGCCGGCGGCAAGAGACGCGGGGTGCGCAGACGGCAGCGTGCCCACGGCGACGGAATGGAGATCGACCTTGAAAGCGCAGAAGCGTTTGAGGAAGTGATCTGGAGAATGTTCTGGCCAGAGAGGTACAAGGAAGCCTCAATCCCGCTGTGGCAGGCCGGGGATACAAATGAACAGGCCGACCGGTTTCTACAAAACCACATGAGCAGCATTATCCGGGCGCGCAATCTTCAGGCCGGGCCGCAGAGCGTTGAGAAGACACGCTATTGTTCAAAGAACAATGCCAACATTGCCCGGATTCCCTATCTGCTGAAATCCTTTCCTGATTGCAGGATCGTGGTTCCCGTAAGACGTCCTGAAAGCCATGCTGAGTCCCTACTGCGGCAACACAATAACTTTAGCAAGCTGCAAACCCAGGACAATTTTGTGACCCGCTACATGGCCGATATTGGTCATTTCGAGTTCGGCAATCTGCATAAGCCCTTTTTGTTTTCCGGAATGGAACCGACGCAAAAGGACACCCACACACCTGATTACTGGCTGCAATACTGGACTTGCGCCTTTCGGGAACTGCTTGAGTACAAGGATAGGTGTATCTTTCTTCTGCAGGACGATTTGCGCGCATCGCCTCAGGCGACGATGGAGGGGTTGTATGACACCCTTGAGCTTTCGTCTGATGGCCAGAGTTTCGAACAGTATTTTCATTCGAAGCCTGACGTGGCTGCCGCAGAACATTTCGACCCCATCTGCCTGAAGGCCGCGCAAGATGTCTATGAAGCATTGGAAGAATGCGCCCATCGGAACCTGCTGCGAAACGTGATTTGAGACTGGTACGAATAGAACTACAAGTTTTGAGAACAAGTTCCTGCTGACCTGCTTCAAGCGGAATAAGTCATACATTCAATCGCCGAGAGCATTTTTGTTCCAGGCAGCGTGTGTCGCGCTAACCTTCACATTATTTGCCCTCAATATGAACTGGCAATGAACATCGCGTTGTACGTGAGTTCAAGCAAAATGGCCTTTAATTGCTTCGTTAAGTTCGGGATTGGTAATGCAAATGAAGTTAGTACGATTTTTGGAGAAACATTTCTCCGCGGTGTTGTTTGGGCTTTCGATTTTGAGCGGAGCGTATATCTACGGAGTAGTCAGCTACAAATATGAATGGTTTCCTGTTCCAATTCTGCAAAAAGCCAAAGCAGGATACGACGCTTGGCGAAAACTTGAAGCCAAAGAAGAAATTTTCGGAAAGGTGGAATATGTAGCAGTCCCAAAGGAAGATCTGACAACCTGGCTTGTTGAACCTAGGGACTACGACGATCTGTTGCTGATTACAGGTGGGTTCGAGGAACAGCCCGAACTCTGTCCGGAGGTCGGTTGCATCGCCTGGATAATGGATCGCCAGGGGAACGTATACCACACTTGGAGCGTGTCGAGAGCAGACCTTTTTGATGGGCAAGAATTTGAAGGCTTCAGCGGACAACCCGGAAGAGACAATGTGAATGTGTTGGGAGTTGACCTAGACGACAACGGTGATCTGGTTGTTACGTTTCAGGCCAAAAACATGTTCCCTTACCATATTGGTTCGATGCGAATTGATCGGAACAGCAAAATTCTCTGGTCTTTTATTAATCACGCACATCACTGGCCTTATGTTGCGGACAACGGCGAGGCCCTTTTACCTTGGGCTCAACTTGAGCAGCCTCCGGAACAGTATGTTGGACCCACTCGGATCGAAACCAATTGTTCAATACTTGGAGCGGTTTACGAGGAGGGTTTCCAAATCTTCGATCGGGCTGGGGAGAGAATACGTGCGGTACGGTTTGAAGATCTTTTTGTACAAAATGGGCTGATGGGGCTAGCGTACTCAGTGCGCGAAGGGTGTGACCCTTATCACATCAATGGGGTTGTGGAGATAAATGAAGCAACCGCTGCTAAGATTGAGGGGGCAGAGGCGGGCGATATTGCTATGTCACTACGATCCTCGAGCTCACTAATTGTTGTCGATCGGCACGATGATACTATTCATCGTGTCATAATGGGGCCAATGGTTGCTCAGCATTCGCCAGTCGTCACAGAGCGCGGCACTTTCGTACTGTTCGACAATCTTGGTGGTCTCGCGTCGCAAGGTGGATCTCGTATACTCGAAATAGACCCTGTATCTGGTTTGGGCACATCCCTTTTCCCATTGGCTGGTGATACAGAACACTATCTGTTCTCAAAAGAGCAGGGCTTAGTAAGATTAAGCGAGAACAACGAACGGGCGCTCGTATCGGTTTCCGAAACTGGCCAGGTTTTAGAAGTTGACTTATTGGAAGGCAGACCAATTTGGGAATACCTTAATCAAACTAGTCTCTCAGCGTTCCAACGTCGCATTGGCCAAGTCACAGATGTCAATTACGCTTTAATGGAAACTCTAGGCGCAGACTATGTGTCCCGGGATTTTGTGGAAACGGTGTTGGGTGGAACAGTGCCAATTGGAGCAGTTCAGCCAAGAGCTAGCGATAGGAATCATAACCAATAATTGACGGTTGCATCGAACACGATGGTGGGTGGGAAGACCTTGGTTTGGCGGTCATTGCGCGTCGCGTCCGTTAGTTTCGTCGCTTCTCCGGCAAGGCCATCAACCCGTCGTAGATTCTGTAAATTTCCATTGGCTTTTGTCGGTTGTTGTCCATTTTCTGATCGCCGAAGTAGATCGGTTCAATTAAGGGGGCTCAGGTTCTCGATGGGCTATTTGCGCCTCGCTCAGTCAAAAAAGATCACCTTTCGATCCCTGGGCGTAGATTAAACAGATTGATGGAAATCAATTTGAGCCAAACTTTAAGTCTGCTTGACCAAAAATTTGGTTCTCAACTATCGCACGGGCAAGCTTTTGATGACCCGTTTCCGACAAATGCCCGTCCGGGAAAAGATAGTCCTCGGGCTCCAGTATGTCCGGCGTATGAAGGATCGTTAAGTCAGATACCTTTGCGCGCAAAAGGTCGAGGTCTGGCGAGGTCGAGAGGACTTCGGTGAAACGCCCCCCCCGACCGCCTGTGTTCACGTCGAATACAATCAGGTGCGGTGGGGTGGGGCCCCAATCCCAATTGGCCAAAACCTCGATCAACACATCGGGGCCACTCAGGTCTGCCATTTGCAGATCGTACTGCTCATCCTCGCCATCCTCGCCGCCAATGAAACGCCAGCGAAGCTCATTAAGGAAGGCGGGCAAGTAATGCCCAAACCCTCCGCCTGTCCCTTCGTTTTCGGCGACGAGTTTGGCATAGGTTTCTTGCGACATAGCAGACAGCGTGCCGTCGTGAAGATAGCGTCGGTTTTCGTAGCCGTCATTGTCGCTGTATTGGACAATCACTGTCTTCAGGTTGCTGCGGTCAAGTCGGTCCAGCGTCATAAGCTCTCGGACTGTGCCATAGGACGACACGCCGGTGTTCAGCGTTTTGCGCCCGGTTTCGGCCTCGATAACGTCGGCAAAGGTCATTCCTTGCCCGACACCCCAACCCATTGCCTGGCTATCGCCAAGAACCACGATTTCGGGCGCATCAAGAGACGCCTCATCATCGCGGTATCCTGCTGAATTCACGACAAGCTCGGTTGAAAAGCCAGTGTTTTCGAAGGTGCAATTGCCGGGCTGCAACGTATAGCCCAGCTCAGAATCGTAGCGTGCGCATTCCGGAAGGTATTGAACATACGAGACATTCGCCCAGTAAATCTTTTGCGCAAGCCGGTCCACTGCGCGGATGCCCGTCGGAGACTCCCGCGTGACAAGCCAGGCAAGCGTGGCTTCCAGACCAATCAGAAGAACCGCAAGGATCAAGGCATTTATAGCAACGACGCGCCACATCCGGTTTCAGTCCAACCCACAGCTTATTTTGTTGCCTATTGCCTTCGACTGGTCCTGACCTTTAATCCGCAACACGACAAACCCTTTAACAAAGTAACATTCCGCTCATAGCACAAAATGCCGCGTCAAGGGAACGATGTTGTCTGCCACTCAGAATGCCAGCCGCGTTGGTCTGTGGCCTTTTTTGTCCTTTTGGCCTCGTTCCTCATGCCTTTCATCTCTTCGCCTGAGAATGAGACAATGATGCTTGATTGGAAACAACGTCAGGATTCCATTGACTTGCTCAAAAATGCTATGAAACTGACAAATGGTGTACCTGTACACGGCCCGATCTGTGCTGAAACTATTTGGTTTCAGTATCTGATGTTTTCAGGGGTCGGCACGCGGGAAAGGGTGAAAAGTATTCGGTTTTGAGTATTAGTTCAGAGTGAAATGTTCATAGATTTGCTATCTTGGGAATTCCTGCTGTTTTCGGCGTTTGCCATAATCTTGGTTGCGTCTTCGACAGGGCCTGTGCGGACGGTCGGCTTTCTTGGCGCCAATATCGCCTTCATTTTTGCGCTTCTCGGTCCAATCGGTTTGGCTTCAACTTTGTTCTTTTCAGGTTTGGGGTGGGGGCTGACCCGGGTGCATCTTACGGCGTCCAGATGGGCGGCAATTCTGTCGGCAACTCTGCTGGTCCTCGTTTTTATCTACATGCTGGACTATGAATTCCTGGGATTGTTCCTGCCGGAAGCAGCACGCCTGTCATTCCTGCAAACAGTTGGTTTGAGCTTTCTGTTGTTTCGTATCTTGCATGTCATGATTGATGCCCGGTCGGGTGTCATCGACCGCATTGATCCCGCTGTTTATCCCAACTACCTCTTGGCGTTTACAACGTTCATGATGGGTCCGATCCAACGGTATCAGGATTTTCGCGACCAATGGGCAGATCGTACCCAAGCCATCGAGATGACGTATGAAGCTCATCTTGATGCCGGGCTGAGAATTCTCTGGGGGCTTGTCAAAGTATACGTCATCGGAACATTCATCTTCCGTTTTGCGCTACAGCCCAACACCGATGTCCTTGCGTTGAGTTTGGGTGAATTCTGGCTTCAATTGGTAGCCTTCTACTTTTTTCTTTATATGAATTTTTCCGGCTACTGCGACGTCGTGATCGGTATCGGCAGTCTGATGGGCATTCGGCCACCCGAGAATTTCAACAACCCGTATTTTGCCCAGAACATCGCTGATTTCTGGCTCCGCCAGCACAGAACTCTCACGTTGTGGTTAACGGACTACGTGTTCAACCCGGTGTATAAAAAGGCCCTCAGTTCCAGTTCATTCGCCAGTTTGCCGCTGGCTGCCGGGATCATTGCGGCCATGCTGACCATGCTTGTTTCTGGCCTTTGGCACGGCACCACAATCGGTTTTTTGATCTTTGGTCTCGTGCATGGGACGTGGCTCGCGATTTATCGGATATGGGATCACGTTTTGGTGGCGCGCCTTGGGAAAAAACGGCTGCGAAAGATCAGGGCAAGCTGGCCCGGACGGGTAGTCGGAATGGCGATTACCTTGCACGCGGCTGCCTTTGCGTTCCTGTTCTTCCAGTTGGACACACCAAGCGTCATTGCGTTTTTGAAAGGTCTTTTGTGATGTGGTCGGCCCTTTTCCCCAATCGGTCTGTTCGGATGACCATGAAGATTCTCGTCGCAGCCGCGCTTGTTGGTATTCTTTTTGTTTTCTCCGCGACGGAGGTCGACTTTGTCTACACGGGTTTCTAGGAAACTGCGCCTTTCGCTCGCGGCCCTTGGGACAATTGGGGTCGTCGTTGTGTTGGTCTTTTCGGCGCTGACATGGCTGGCCATCAGCGCCGAGCGCAGCTTTTTCATGTTCCCATATAAACAGGAAAGCTGGTACCGCTTTCTGCTGCCGTCGCAATTTGTGGTCCAGGACAAACCCGTCATCATGTTGGCTGGCCCCTCTACAGTACGCGAGAACCTGCGATGGGAGCAGGTGCAGGAGGCGTTTCCCGATTATCACATCTATCAGGGGGGGATCAGTCTGGGCACGATTGAAGACGTGACAATCTCGCTGAAACTGATCGAGGCAGCATACGGTGAAGACGCGTTGCCGGATTATGTCGTCCTTGGCCTCGGGCCCCGTTTCATTGCCAACCTGCCGCCCGATCGGCCTTTTAAATCAATTGTTGATACCTACAGCCCCTGGTTCGTGACAACTGGTCCAAACGGGGTTGAGCTGCACAAAAAATCGCTATTTGGCGCTGCGCGGGCCAAAATCCGCTTTGTCGGAAAGCAGCCCGAGCGTTTCAGGTCTGCGCTGCGTGCTTGGGCTGCCTATTGGGGTCGCGAGTTCGAAGAATGGCCCATTGGCGAGTCTGTCTTGCGCCAAACCGGGTTGCTGAATATGTGGCAATCGCAGGTCGAAAGGCAGGGAAGGCTTGTATCACCTTACAAATTTGCCAGAAGTGCTGGCCTGAGCGAAGCGGATCTTGCTAATTTTATGTCAGGCGGCTGGTGGGAGTCCGTTTTCGATTGGGATGCGCGCAAGAATAGCGGCGCTGCAGCTGAACGTCTGCGCCAGCTTATGGAGTTCCTTGATGCGCATGGCATAGGCGTCGCAGTCGTAAATATGCCCGAGCGGTCATATTCCCGCGAACGATTTACTTTCGAGTATGACGACTATCTCGGAGCGATCCACGACGGCATTGGTCAAGCACCGTTTCTCGATCTGAGTGTTTTTGCGCACGATAGTGAATTTTTCGATGCTGAACACACCATACCAGAAGGGTCACAGCGTTTGACGGCCCACGTAACAGCTTGGATTCAGTCATTATTGAATTAATGTGAGGGGGAAAGAGAATTTATTGTCGAAGTGATTGATTATAGTGTTACTAGTTAAGCAATTACCCTGAATTTTGGGGGAGGTTAAATGGTTTCAGGTGTAAAGGCAGGGAGTTTTTCCCCTGACACAGCTATGCCCGACGAACAAACGCGGACCCGGATTCTGGGTTCTCTGCGAGCGACTGAGTCCATTCAGGACTATCTCTCGTTGTGTCGCAAATGGCGCAAGATCGACCGGACCGCCGGCGATGACGGGCGCGCCGAATTGCGGGTTGCGCTTCTGAGCGGCGCAACAACGGACTTCCTTGAACTTCCTCTTCGTGCAGAGCTTGACAGCTTTGGCCTTCGCGCCCGCATTCACCGCCCGGACTTCAACACTCATGTCTCCGAGCTTATGGATTCTGCCAGTGCTACGGCCGAGTTCTCTCCGCAGATTGCAGTTCTTCTGCTTGGGGCATCAGATATCACTGAATGGCCAGCCGTGGGGGATACTGAGGCGGGCGTGGCAAAGCTGGCCGACCGGTTTGTTGACCTGTGGCTGAACAACATTTGCGCAACGTTCAATCGGGAATCCGGGGCTGAAATCATCCTTGGCAACCTGCATCTGCCACCGACTTCATCGACCGGTCACCTTAGCCGTCGCCTGCCTTGGGACCGAACCAATTTCGTGCGTCGGATCAATCAGCTTTTGACGGAGCGGGCACCAAAATATGTCCATACACTGGACCTGGAGCTTCTCTCGGCCCAATACGGGGTCCAACAATGGTTTGACCCCCGCTTTTGGTACCATGCCAAACAACCTGTCTCATTCGATTGCATGATCCCGCTTGTGCGCGACATGGCTGGGATTATCGCGGCCATCTACGGCAAGACTTCGAAATGTATCGTGCTGGATCTGGATAATACCCTGTGGGGCGGAATTGTCGGTGACGATGGGGTGAATGGCATCAAGATTGGCCAGGGCAGCGCTGAAGGTGAGGCCTTCCTGGCCTTTCAAAACTATCTGCTTGAGTTGAAGGCGCGTGGCATTCTTCTTGCCGTGGCCTCAAAAAACGAAGACGCCAACGCGCGCGCGCCATTCGATACGCTGGATGACATGGCGTTGAAATTCGCCGATTTCGTGTCGTTCAAGGCAAACTGGGGACCCAAGCCCGATAGTATCGCAGCCATCGCAAAGGAACTGAACATCGGGCTCGACGCGATCATATTTGTCGATGACAACCCGGCGGAGCGTGCTTTGGTACGGCAGAGCTTACCGGAAGTGCGTGTTCTGGAAGTGGGCGACGATCCTTCGGAATACCCATATCTTCTAAGCAGGTCCGGCTGGCTTGAGACAATCGAGATTACCAGTGAGGACCGCAAGAAATCCGAACAATACGCAGCCAATCGATCGCGTACCGAGCTTGCGGAAAGCGCAGTAGACTATGACAGCTATCTGCGCTCGTTGAATCAGAAAGCGGTGATCCGCCCGTTCGAGCCAGAGCATTTCGACCGGATTACGCAGCTTATCAATAAAACCAATCAGTTTAACCTGACTACCCAACGGATGACGCAATCCGAGGTAGAGGCACTGGCAGCCAGTGACAGCACGCTTACGGCGTATATGAGGTTGAAGGACAGCTTTGGTGACAATGGCCTCATCAGCGTAGCTGCAGGATCTGTTGTGGGTGACACGCTGACACTCGATCTTTGGCTGATGAGCTGCCGCGTTTTCAAAAGAGGCGCCGAGTTTGCTATGGCGAATTATCTTTTGCAGGAAGCCGTGCGCCGAGGGATTGCAAATGTAAGGGGTCTCTACCGGCCAACGGCAAAGAACGGCCTGGTCGAAAACCTCTATGCCGACCTTAACTTTGAAAAGGACGGTCCTGCGGAACAAAGTGGTACAAATTGGAGCCGAACACTTGCAGGGTTCGAACCGTTTCCAGTCAGCATTGAAATAGTGGAGGATTTTGCGTGACCGAAAGTGAGGTATGGCAGCGTTTAACATCGGTCTTTCAGGACGTCTTCGAGGATGACGAGATCACCTTGAGCCCTGAGACCACGGCCGAAGCGATTGAGGATTGGGATTCCCTGACGAACATCCAGTTGCTGATCGCCATCGAGAAAGCTTTTCCAGGGCTTCAGTTCAGCACCGGTGAGGTTGCGAACCTCCAAAATGTGGGCGATCTGGTGTCGGCGATAATAAAGCGCGTTGCAACTTGACGCCTCCACGAACAGGATTCGATGCAGTTGGTGACGGATTTACTCGGCACGTTGCCGATGCGCGGTGATCGATCCACCTGTTTGATCAAAGTGTGGGCTGGTCTTTGGGTGCAACATGATCTGCTCTATTCGCGCGCCCATTCATGACAGCCCTGTATTCAATTGCTAATAATATGTTGTGTTAACACGGGTTTTGAGTGCATGCAGATTGAAGAAACCGCCTTATCTGGCGTCCTTATCCTGACGCCTAAGCGGTTCGGGGATGAGCGCGGTTTTTTCTCTGAATCCTGGAACCGAAAAACCTTGGGCGCACATGGGATCGTCCTGGACTTTGTGCAGGATAATCATTCGGTTTCTGCTGGTGTTGGGACTCTGCGGGGGTTTCATTTCCAGTCGCCGCCCCATGCGCAGGATAAGCTTGTGCGCTGTGGGCAGGGGGCATTGTTTGATGTAGTGATCGATATCCGCAAAGGTTCACCCACATACGGGCGGTGGCTGGGTATTGATCTGACGGCAGAGAACGGAAAACAGCTTTTGGTGCCCAAGGGGTTCTTGCACGGATTTGTCACGCGGAAAACCAATACTGAGATTTGCTATAAATGCACCGACTATTATGCACCCGAGTGCGAGGCAACAGTGCGCTGGGACAGTTGCGGTGTGGATTGGGGCCTGACCGGCGACCCGGTGCTGTCTGACAAGGACGCAGTGGCCCCCATATTAGCCGAATTCGACAGCCCATTTGTCTGGGAGGGCAGGCCATGAAGCTGCTGGTCACAGGGGGTGCGGGCTTTATCGGATCGGCCGTCGTGCGGCGGGCGGTTCGGGATGGGCATCAGGTGGTCAATCTGGATGCGCTGACCTATGCGGCCTGCCTCGACAATGTGGCCGAGGTGGCGGATGAACCTAACTACACCTTCATAGAGGCTGATATTCGGGATCGCGCGGCCCTGAACCGGGCGCTGGCGGAATATGCCCCGGACGTGATCATGCACCTTGCGGCTGAAAGCCATGTGGATCGCTCGATCGACGGGCCCGGTGCCTTTATCGAGACCAACGTGACCGGCACCTATACCCTACTTGAAGCGGCCCGAGCATATTGGGAAGGGCAGGGGAGGTCAGACAACTTCCGGTTCCACCATATCTCCACCGATGAAGTCTATGGCTCGCTGGGGTCAACCGGTCAGTTCACCGAAGAGACGCCTTATGATCCTCGCTCGCCCTATTCGGCCAGCAAGGCCGCTAGCGACCATCTGGTGCGCGCTTGGTGCGCAACATATGGCCTGCCGGTGGTGCTGACGAATTGTTCGAACAATTACGGACCGTATCATTTCCCTGAAAAGCTGATCCCGGTCACCATCCTGAACGCTCTGGAGGGTAAGCCATTGCCGATTTATGGCGACGGGTCCAATGTTAGAGACTGGTTATACGTGGAAGACCACGCCGAAGCACTGCTTTTGGTGGTCCAGAAAGGTCAGATCGGGCGCAGCTATAACATTGGTGGTGAAAACGAGTGCACCAACCTGCAACTGGTGCAGATGCTGTGCGGTATTCTGGATCGTCTGCGCCCCAGGGCCACGCCCTATGGCGACCTGATCACCTTTGTCGCTGATCGTCCGGGTCATGATGCGCGTTATGCTATCGACCCGACCCGTATTCGACAGGAACTGGGCTGGCGACCCTCTGTCAGTGTTGAAGAAGGCTTGGAGCGGACCGTTCAGTGGTATCTGGACAATGAAAGCTGGTGGCGCGCGCTGCAGAACCGCGACGGCGTTGGCAAGCGATTGGGTATGAAAGCATGACCATCCTTGTCTTTGGCCGAACCGGGCAGGTGGCGCGGGAACTGGCGGCGTATGCGGGTGTGACATGCCTCGACCGTTCTGAGGTTGATCTGGAACAGCCCGCCTCCTGTGCAGCGGCAATCCGCGCGGCGGCTCCACAGGCAGTGATCAATGCGGCGGCCTATACGGCCGTTGACCGGGCGGAAGAAGAAGAGGCGCTTGCAACCGTCATCAACGCGGCGGCTCCCACTGTGATGGCGCGGGAATGTGCGGCGTTAGGCATCCCTTTCGTCTCTATTTCGACGGATTACGTGTTTGACGGCTCGGGGGACGCCCCGTGGAAACCCGCAGATCCCACCAGACCGTTGGGGGCGTATGGGCGTTCCAAATTTGCAGGAGAACAAGGCATAAAGCAGGCCGGAGGGGCCTACGGCATCCTGCGTACTTCGTGGGTGGTGTCGGCCCATGGCAACAACTTCGTCAAGACGATGCGGCGGCTTGGAGCCGAACGAGGCCAGTTGTCGATTGTGGCCGACCAGATCGGCGGCCCGACGCCCGCACGGAACATCGCGGCGGCTTGTCTGTTCATGGCGCAGCAACTGATCAAGGATGCGGGCAAAACGGGTATCTACCACTTTGCGGGCGCACCAGACACCAGTTGGGCCGGGTTTGCCCGGGCAATTTTTGCCGAATTAGAGATTGATTGTGATGTAACGGACATTCCGTCCGGCGAATATCCCACCCCCGCCAGACGCCCATTGAATTCCCGCCTTGATTGTTCCTCACTGGAAACAACTTTTGGCATTACACGTCCTGATTGGCGGCAGGGGTTAAGGGATATTTTGCAAGATTTGGAAAACGCGTCATGAGTACACGGAAAGGCATCATACTTGCGGGGGGATCGGGTACACGCCTCTATCCGATCACGATGGCCGTCTCGAAACAGCTGTTGCCGCTTTATGACAAGCCGATGATCTATTACCCGCTGTCGGTGCTGATGCTGGCCGGTATTCGCGACATTTGTGTGATCACCACCCCGCAGGATCAGGACCAGTTCAAGCGCACGCTAGGGGATGGCAGCCAGTGGGGGGTTAGCCTGACCTATGTGGTGCAGCCCAGCCCTGACGGTCTGGCGCAGGCATATATTCTGGCCGAAGAATTTCTTGCCGGCGCGCCTTCGGCGCTGGTTCTGGGGGACAACATCTTTTTTGGCCACGGCCTGCCCAAATTGCTGGCCGCCGCGGATGGGCATGCCGAGGGTGGGACTGTGTTCGGCTATCACGTGGCCGACCCTCAGCGCTATGGCGTGGTTGCTTTTGACTCGGATGGACGAGCACGCGAGATTATCGAGAAGCCTTCGGTACCTCCTTCGAACTATGCCGTTACCGGCCTTTACTTTCTGGATGGTTCGGCACCTCAGCGCGCCCGACAGGTCAAACCTTCACAGCGGGGCGAGTTGGAGATCACCGACTTGCTGCAGATGTACCTGGAAAAAGGTCATCTCAGGGTCGAAACCATGGGGCGGGGCTATGCCTGGCTGGATACGGGCACCCATGCCAGCCTGTTGGATGCCGGCAATTTTGTGCGCACCCTTGAAGAACGTCAGGGGTTACAGACGGGATGCCCCGAAGAGATAGCCTGGCAACTGGGTTGGATCAGTGACGCGCAGTTACGTCAGCGGGCCGAGATGTTCGCGAAGAATGAGTATGGGACTTATCTGGACGGTTTGTTGGAATAACAGACCGGCTGAGAGAAGGGAGCATTGAACAGGGGGCCGCAAGCCTTGCTGTATAAAGTCAAAAAATGCACCTTGGGATTTGGGTGAAATGAAATAGAAGTGGTGAAAATTTTCTGGGTTTAATAGTTTGTGTGAACGATGTGTCGAAAATTTCCTACAGACCGGACATTGATGGGCTTCGCGCGGTCGCCGTAGTTCCTGTTGTCCTGCACCATGCTGGTTTTAGCGCAGTTCCGGGCGGGTTCGTCGGTGTGGATATATTTTTCGTCATCTCTGGCTTTTTGATAACCAGAATTCTCACGCGGGAAATCCGGGACGGGCAGTTTTCGCTGCTATCTTTTTACGAACGCAGGGCCAGGCGCATCCTGCCCGCACTTTTTATAGTGCTTGTCGCATGCCTGGCTGTCGGCTGGTTTCTTCTACTGCCCAGCCAGTATGACGCGCTTGCCAGGTCTACGGCTGCAACGCTGCTTTTTGTGTCTAACGTCTGGTTTTGGGATGCGGCTGGTGACTATTTCGGCAGGGGGGTCGAATTGGCGCCGCTGCTTCATACCTGGTCTTTGGCGGTCGAAGAACAGTTCTATCTTGGATTTCCAATATTATTGTGGGTAATGGCGAAACAATCGCGCCGCTTTTGGGTTGGTGTGATTGCGCTGATTTCACTCATATCTCTGGGGCTTTCGATATGGGCGACGACCGCTGCGCCGATTGCCAACTTCTATTTTACCTCAATGCGGGTTTGGGAACTGGGGCTGGGTGCGCTGTTGGCCATCGGTGCGTTTCCGGCACTCCGTCGCCCGCTGGTGGCTGAGGTAATCGGGCTGATTGGATTGGCAATTATCCTAGGCAGCATCGTTCTGATCTCGGACAACACCCCGTTCCCCGGGTTGATGGCTGTGCCGCCCTGTGCAGGTGCCGCTTTTTTGATCTGGGCGGGAATGAATAACACTACGTCTGCCGGCCGGTTGTTGGCCTTGCGCCCGATAGTCTGGATTGGGCTCATTTCCTATTCGCTGTACCTGTGGCATTGGCCGGTACTGGTCGCGGCCAGAGTGCAAAACGGCAGTGCGGATCTGCCCGCTATGACGGCGATGATTTGTGTATTTCTGTCTGTTCTGCTTGCAGCGGCTAGCTTGTATCTGATCGAGCGACCCTTTCGCATTCCGGCCAGCAAAGGGGGCTTTTCGCGAGCCAGTATTTTTACGGGTGCAGGCACAGGTGCCACGCTTATATTGGGGCTAGCCGTCATACTTGTTGTGAAAGAGGGCGTTCCAAGCAGGGTTCCGGCTGAGTTGGCAGCCAAAATGAACAAGTTCAAGGAATCCCATTATCTGATGGATGCGTGCAGACAGTGGGAAGACGGTAAAGAACCCTGCAAAATAGGAGCATCCAATCAGGCCGACGCAGAACCTCGCGTCGTCGTGTGGGGGGATTCCCATGCCGGGTCTTTGTTACCCGGCATAGATTCCTGGCTGAAAGACAACAACATTCCGGGCGAGGCCTTTGTAAAGTTTGGCTGCCCTGCGCTGTTGGGGGTCCGCCGCGCCGACATGGCGCCTGCTCATGGTTGCGACACTCATAACGAATTGGTGGTGCGCTATATCGAACGACTGCCCGAATTAGACGCGGTTGTCGTGGCGTCGCGTTGGGCTTTGGCGACCGAAGGTGTTCGGGTTTCGGGCGAAGAGGGGAGAATAGCCGTTCTGGCGGCAACCGATGAGCGCCCCACTGGGGTTGAGGATAATCCAAAACACGTGGAAAAGGGTCTGAAACGGCTGCTTCAAAGGCTGGAAAGCCGGGGTATCGAGGTTCTTATCGTCGGGTCAATACCAGAGATCGGGTTCAACGTCCCCGATGCCCTCGCAGGCAGCGCTGCGTTCGGGACTCAGTTGCGCGTGCCCCCGTCACGGGAAGAGTTTGATCTACGCAATTCCCGCTCTTACGCAATTCTGGCGGATGCCGGGCGGGAATTCGACGCGGCGCTTGCGCGTCCGGCTGATATTTTATGCGATGAGTTCTGCCGTATTCATCTGGACGGTCGCCCTCTTTACCGGGATGACGATCATCTGAGCGAGTTTGGAGCAAACTGGGTTATGCCGGCCTTGCTGGATCAGCATTTCCTGCGAAATTAGTGCATTCCGTCTGTACACTGGGGCATATCCGCAAGGCTGGACTGCCCGACCCCACAACAATCTGGGCCATTTAGTGAAAATGTCTGCAATCAAGAGACAGTCCATATCAAAATACACCAGCGACGGTACATTCGCTTCGACGCGTGGGATGGAAACGAGGATAATCGGACAAGTTTCAGCGGGCGGCTGTGTCTGGCTCGTGCAAGGTTAGGATAGGTTTGGTACCCGGAGATGCGCGCGTGATCGGAGAAGCTGACATGAAGCCGCCATCCCCCGCGATTGGCCGCAGTGATTTGGCAATTCTATTGTTCATTCTGCTGCTCGCTGCCGCGTTGAGAATTGCAGGGCTGAACTCACCGCTTTGGTATGATGAAATCTGGACTGTCGACACGCATATTCGTTTGCCCTGGGGCGACATGATGCGCGAATATTCCATGAACCATCATTATTTCTTCAGCATGAAGGCAAAGCTGTTTTCTCAGATATTCGGAGAGGAATCCTGGGTCTACCGTTTCCCAGCCGTAGTGTTCGGCGTCGGCATCGTCGCCGCGATCTGGTGGCTGACCAAAGAGGTCGCAAACACCTGGATCGCGCATGTCTCGGCCTTGCTCGTGGCCTTGTCCTATCATCAGGTTTGGTTCTCACAGAATGCGCGCGGGTATACCGAGCTTGCTTTTTGGAGTGTGCTTGGCCTCATTCTGTTTCTGCGGGGTGTGCGGCGTCCGGCGATGAAAACCTGGATCGCCTTTGGACTGACCGCCGCCGCCGCTGTTTTCACGCATTTGACGGGTGCATTTTTCTTTGTCGCGCTAGGGTTCGTCTGGCTGATCTCACTGGTGACCGGGTTCGGTCGTGAGGCCCCCCTGACTCGCGAATGGGTGCTGCAGCCGCTGATCGGCGTTGCCCTTGCGCTGGTTCTGATCTTTTTAGCCTATTTGCCGATTTTACCCAGTGTTCTGAATACCATGGGTGAGATATCGGCGACGTCCTCTGTCGACAAGATGCAGGTCTATCAAAACCCGATCTGGACCATGGTCGAAGGCGTGCGAACTGCAATTGGCAATACCGGGCCATTGACAGTGATCGTGGCCGTGGCGGGGTTGGTGACCGTTGCTTTTGGCGCATTGGGGACGCATGCGAAACAGCCACTGTTTTTTGTCACCATCGCCATGCATATTGTCGTGACGCTGGTTATTCTCATGTCGCTGGATATGCGGATTTGGCCGAGGTTTTTCTTTGTCGATATCGGTCCGGTCATTGTTCTTGTCGTTGTCGGTTGCGGCTATGGTGCCGGTCTGGTGGCGCGGCTGTTCAGACGGCCTCAGATTTCGCGGCCGTTGTTTATCGCAGGTGTTCTGGTGATGGTTGCCGTGTCCATGTTTCTGGTACAGCGCAACTATGATGCTCCTAAACAGAATCTAGCCGGGGCTTTTGCCTTTGTCGAAGAAACGCGCGGCCCTTCAGAACGCGTTTATGCCATCAATCCCGGCGGCCCTGTTTTTGAAAGTCACTTTGATGCTGACTGGAAAACCATCGGCGATGCAGAGGGCTATGCCAAGGCGATGGAACAACCCGGACCTGTGGCGCTGGTGGTTTTGTTTCCGAACCGGATGCTGCGCGTCATTCCACGGCTTGGGACGGATGCTGATAAGGAACTGGAACTTGAACGCACCTTTGCTGGCACGCTTGGGGACGGACACGTTCTTATCTATCGGCGCAAGTGACTTCGCTTCAGAAACAACTGATAGAAGGCGTGCAGGCTCCTATTGGCGTGTCGGGTAATTATTGACGAGCGTGGACCCGGCTTTAAGGCGGTCGACCTCGCTGCCAGGGCGCACCCCGTATTCGTGAAAGCCATTGGCGGCCCCGGTCGCATAATAGATGAACTCTCGGTCATAATAGCCGGGGCTAGAAGGGGACTGATCCTGAACAATGACGTTGTTGAGTACGGCCCAATCCCTTTGATTCTGGTACCCGTTGATCCCGCTGACTACGTTTTGCTCGATTACGACAGAAGTCGAATATGAGATATTTATGCGCGGGATCGATACCTTGCCGCCTTTCGGTTGGCGGACCCGGATGATCGAGTTTTTGCGAATCGAAAGATTGTCGGCCCCATGAACCGAAATGCCGTGCATATGCGCGTTGTAGATCACGTTGTTTTCAATCAGCACGTTCTTGTGCCGCAAAAGGGGGTCGCTTGTATTCTTGCCGCTTTTGCCCATGAAAATCGTCTGGGTATAATCTCCGGCTCCGATGTCAAAGACGTTGTCCCGGATCACGATATTCGAACTGCCTCGGTTCGTCGTCCGCATCAGTTGGATCATGTCCCGGTGATCGCGGCTGTTACCGCCGCGGAAAGTGTGAAACCTGTTGAGTTCGATCGTCAGGTTGTCAATTCCGCTTAGGGCCATTCCATCAGCCCGAATGTCATAGAACTGATTTCGGCTCAGCGTCAGATGTGTGGTTTTGAACGCAGTCAGCGCTTTCCACCATTTACGAAACAGGCTGTTAGAGATGGTTATTTTAGAACTGCCTGTGATCTGCAAGCCAAGGCCGTGCCCTATGCCGGTGTTGTAATCCCCGTCGAATACGGAATTGGTGATGGTGATGTTGTGACCGTTAGCAATGCCGAAATGGTTGGTACGGTGCTTGTCGCCACGCTGGAAGGAATAGTCGAACATCAACCCATCCAGCATGAGATTGCCAGCATTCTTCAGGCGTAAACCTGTGAAACATGCCGGTGAACTGGGATCAGCAGACCGGATCGTGACTGGGGTTTTGAAAGCCCTTTTGAGGATCAAAGCGTCGTAGTTTCCCCCGGCCAACAGCAAGGTTTCCCCGCCGCTGGCATGATTGAGGGCTTGATTGAGGCCCTGGGCGTTTTGGATAACCTGGCCGTTTTGCGATTGTGATCCGCCTTTAAACCCAGAGCAAGCCGACGCTGCAAGCAATGGCGTTGCCAGAGATGCGAACACAAGAATGGACCAAAACAGGATGCCAACAGAGATATTTATACGTCTCATAGGAGTAACTCTTTATAATATTGGCTGTACAAGAAATATTAGGCACTTACGAAAGCCTTGTCTATCGCGGCCCTGTCACCAGTCAGAGCGCGTCTTAGAGACGATAAAACGATCTGCCGGCGACAAAACCATCAAGTCCAACAGAGCGCGCGAATTTGTAAAGGTCGCTTGTCTTGTTGATAAAGCCCGAGCGTTTGAAGTTCAGCGACGTGTTGCATAAGACGCCGACGCCGCTGGTTGCCTTGAACTCGGTTAGCAGGTCATACAGCATCGCGTTCTGGTCTTTAGTCACGGTCTGCACCCGTGCCGACCCGTCCACATGACTTACTGCCCTAAGGTTTGGGTTAGTCACTTGCTGAAAATGAAGCATGTGCGGCGAGGGGCCAGACCAGTCGAAATGGTTCGACACATCGTCCTCAAGGCAAACGGGTGACACTGGCGCAAGGCCCGCACGGCCTTTGATTCTGTTTACCCGGTCGCGTGTTTCGTTGGAAAAGGGCGCCGCCAGGATCGAGCGGTTCCCAAGCGCCCGGGGGCCAATTTCGCAATTTCCCATGACCCAGCCGATGACCATTCCGTCATGCAGCGCTTGTGCGACCTCTCTAAGATTCAATTCGCGGCTGGTGACACCTTGCATATCTACCCGGTCGTCGTTGAATGGCTGGCCTGCATACACCGTCCAGTTCAGTTTGGCCCGCCCCGTAAAATGACGCATGGCATCAACCGCTGTACCGATTGCACTGCCCGAGTCATTGGTGCATGGGGGGATGAAGACATCGCGGAACAGGCCGCTGTCCCGCCAACGCGTGTTCCAGCGATAGTTCAGGCCGCATTCTCCGGTAATCAACAGCGGATAGCGCTTGGTCAGATTGGCCTTTGCGAAATCGTGGAAGTGGGAAAACACCGCGTCGGAATATCTGGCCGCAAGGTTGTGGAACCTAGGCGAAGTGACGCCAATGTTGTAGTAGGGTGAGTTTTTGAACGCTTCCTTGTTCAGGAAACCAGAATCCGCGCCGTTTTGTAACAGTGCGTCAATCAAACCCTGTGCGTCGCCATCAATGACGTTTGCCTCGCCATGTGCGCTGGCTGATTGCAGTTTGCTGGAAAACTCCTTTCCCGGGGTATTATCCGTTCCCGAAAAACTGGGGTCGGCAAGCGCATAGAGAAAGGAAAATCGGCGCCCGGGCGCAGCCAGCACCCGCCCCATGTGATGTATCTTTAGGTTGCGATCGATTTCATAGAAATCACCCAGCGCATCATCCCAGACCAGGACATAACAAGGCTCGCCCTGTTTGAAGGGCGACAGCCCATAAGCCGCCCAGATGAGCGAGCGTTCGTGCGAGGAAGAATAATAGTCCAGCCGTTTCCCGAAAAAGTTCTTTGTTCCGACAATGGCCGTGCTTTCGTCGATGCCAAAGCTTCCGGCACCGGATATGGCCGTATGGCTTTCCCCCGGCGTCGACCAACCGCTCAGCGCCAGAACGTCAGGAAGCTCGTTGAACCACAGCCCGGCGTCGAGGAGGGTATTCGGGTCAATTGGTGAGTTTCGGGGAAGGCTGTCTTTCTCGGCTTCATAGGAAAACATCAGATGCTGTTTTGGCGCGTCGACCCCTGCGACAGCCCCATCATGCCCGGATTTGAAGGAAAGAATTTTCATACTAGCACTCTAATCCAACCAGCCTTTTATTGTCAGGTGATCAATCACTGCCCGTGCGGCGACCTGATGCCCATTTGGGGTCCAATGCGCATCGTTCAGAAAATAAACCAATGTTCCGTCAGCGGCGGCCTTCCGCAAGGCAGGCGTCAAATCCATATAGCCTATGCCGTTCTCATCGGCCAATGTCTTAAGTTCAGCGGCCAGTTCCAATGACACCCAGTCCTGTAAGACGCTGTCATCGGGAAAGGCCAGCAAATCGCGATAAACATCTGTCTTAATCGGGATGTGCGCGACCAGAAGCTTCCCGCCATTTTCCCGAACAAGAGCATGCCCTTGTATCAATAGCTCTTTCAGATAGGCCAAGCGTGCCTCGACCCTATCGGGAGGGGGATAGGCGAAATGCATTACCGTTTCTTCAGACCAAGCCGCGTCAATGAAGTGACCAGACCGCGTGCGCGCGCCAAATGTTAACACGGCATCCCCCGGTCGTGTCTTGCTATACTGGTCGTTTTTGGGTTGGCTATAGAACCCGTCCGGCTCATAGACCCGGTTATGGGGTCCTAAAAGGCTAATTCTATTGGGTATAAAGATCTGCTGATAATCGATGAGGCCGGTCAAGGCGGACAGTTCAATCAACAGGGTCAAAAACCCGAGAGTTGCAACACTCAATGCAACGCTTTGAGCAAGGTCCCGGCGCCGGTCAATCTGCCCGTCCGACGTGACCAGTGCTTGTACCGACCATTTGTTGAACGCCACACTTGGGACCATCAGGAAAACCCCGAGCAGTTTCCGATAGCCGGACTTGGATCTTGCGAGCGTCATTTTGGTCTCATACATCGAATTCCAGTAGGCACTATACTGACCGTGTCGCAAACAACGCGACGAGAGGTATCTGTCCTAGTCCAGCTCAAACGCTTCTTTATAATCCTGTTTCAGCGCCTGATCCTGATCAGGTTTTCGCAAAATGCAACGGCCGATGACCAGCATGTCCAGCTCGGTGCCCATGAAGCAACGGAACGCGTCTTCGGGAGTACAGACGATCGGCTCCCCTCGGACGTTGAAGGATGTGTTGACCACAACCGGGCAACCGGTGCGCTGCTTAAATTCGCTAATCAGCGCGTGGTAAAGGGGGTTGGTTTCGGCATGCACGGTCTGAACCCGGGCAGAATAGTCGACATGGGTGACCGCCGGAATATCCGAGCGCACAACGTTAAGCTTGTCGATCCCAAAAAGCTGTGTTTCTTCCGAGGTCATCGTGCGGCGCATCTTTTCCTGAACATCCGCAACCAGCAACATGTAGGGGCTGTCATAGTCCAACTCGAACCAATCGCTTACATCTTCGCGCAGGACTGAAGGGGCGAAGGGGCGAAAGCTTTCCCGGTATTTCACCTTGAGGTTCAGCGTCTTTTGCATCGAAGGGGACCGGGGGTCGCCAATAATGGACCGTCCCCCAAGCGCGCGAGGCCCAAATTCCATCCGGCCCTGGAACCAGCCAAGCGCCTTACCGTCGACCAGAGCTGTCGCTGCCTCGGTGATCATGCCATCGGTTTCGAATGTCTCGAATTTTGCGCCAATCGCGGTCAGGCGTTGCTCAATGTCATCCTGTGCAAAGGATGGACCCAGATAAGAGCCTTGCATCTTGTCGGACGGGCTGCTGCTTTGACGCTCGTTTTTCAGTTCCGTATGCCATGCCGCCAATGCGGCCCCAACCGCGCCCCCGGCATCTCCGGCGGCAGGCTGCACCCAGATATCCTTGAACGCGCCGTCCCGAAGGATATGACCGTTGGCAACGCAGTTCAGCGCCACACCCCCGGCCATGCACAGATTTTCGATGCCATATTCCTGCGCGGCAGAGCGGGTCAGCCGCAGCACAATTTCTTCGGTCACGACCTGAACCGAGGCCGCGATGTCCATGTGGAACTGGGTCAGTGGGTCTTTTTCAGGTTGGCGCACAGGCTCGCCAAACAGGTCAGAGAAACGTTGGTTGGTCATCGTCAGACCAACGGCATAGTTGAAATACTGCATGTCCAGCCTGAAGGACCCGTCCTCCTTCAGGTCAACCAGGTTCTCTAGAATGACATCCTTGAAGCGGGGGACGCCATAGGGGGCCAACCCCATGACCTTGTATTCACCACTGTTGACCTTGAAGCCCGTGTAATACGTGAACGCCGAATAGAGCAGGCCGATCGAATGGGGAAAATGGATTTCCCTTTCAATCTTCAGGTCTTTGCCGCGCCCGATCGCCAATGTCGTCGTGGCCCATTCGCCGACACCATCCAGCGTCAAAACGACCGCCTCTTCAAAAGGAGAGGGAAAGAAAGCACTGGCAGCGTGGCTGAAATGGTGTTCACTGAACATCAGCCTGTCACCAGGCCGAAATTCGGGATCGTGTCCGCGCAGTTCCCGGCTCAGCAAGTCTTTTTGAAACAGCTTCTCGCGCAACCAGACTGGCATGGCCATTCGAAAGGAGTTCAGCCCGCGCGGAGCATAAGAGACATAAGTTTCCAGTAGGCGTTCGAATTTTAGGAATGGCTTGTCATAAAAGGCGATGTGATCGACGTCACCAATGCCAAGGCCAGCTTCATCCAGAACATATTCGATCGCATGAAACGGATATCCCGCATCGTGCTTTTTGCGCGTAAAGCGCTCTTCCTGCGCTGCGGCGACCAAAGAGCCGTCAACGACAATGGCCGCGGCGCTGTCGTGATAAAACGCAGAGATTCCTAGAATTGCAGTCACGACCCGGTCCTAGAACAGCGTGTAAATGAACGGGGCGATAGCCGAACCCTGACTTAGAACGATCAACCCGCCAAAAAGAACCATCATGACAAGGATCGGAAGAAGCCAGAATTTCTTTCGAAACCTGAGAAATTGCCACATCTCCATCAGAAACGACATCCGATACTCCTAAAATTGATTTTTCATCGAACCCACGTTTTCCGTGCGTTTAATCCAATATGTGTTTGTGTCCTTGTTTAGTTTTTGTCTTAAAAGGTCCTTTCCCAAGGCCCTCATGATCAGTCCGGTTGGTGTCACGGTCAGAAAAAAGACCAACGCCATAACGATAGGCGCAACAATTGCGCCCAGCAGTAGGCCGAACTTAGTCCACAGCCGGTTTGCGCCCGACAACAACGAGGGGCGCAGCAAAGTAACCAGCACAAACGCGACCGCAATCGCCAGCGCCCAATACCGCAAGCCTCCGCTGTGGATCAGCGGCCATAGACCAATGATGGTGAATACGGCTGCAAAAACGAAACCAAAATTACGGTTGCTGCCACCCTGGACTTCGTGTCGTGCCTCAATATCGATCATAACAAGATCATCTCATCGGATAACTTTAAGAACTCATACGCCGCCCTGCACAACCAGTCAGGGAAACCAACTTTGTTAATTTATACACTCAGGCTGTGCTGTTGTCGCAAATTTTTTTGGCAAATGGGCGCTATTCCCAAAATTCTGGGCGCAAGGACCGGTTTTGAGGTCGGTTTGCGTGCAGAAATCGCGCACAGTGTCGTGAATGCGGAAACAAACAAGATGGGATTCAAGGATTGGCCCGGTGCCGCCAGTATTGAGCGCCTGGTTTGGCTGTGCGGCCAGACGGGCTCACCCGGCCGAGGTGCGAAACCTTTTTTTATCGGTCTGCATCTGATGTCCAGCTGATTGCCAATTGCGCTCTGCGGTGTCGCCTCATCTTCTCATTGCCACTTTTCAGTATCGAAATGAAACTAAGTGAGCGTGGGCAGGGAGGCTCGCCGAGCGGTTGACGTTGGGGAACCCAGCAAGTGATTGCCGATGTCTAGCGCAGATACGCGAGGTCACGCCTGAATTATGGCATTTTGTTGACCATTGTTGCGACCCCGGAATCAATTCGTCACACCCTAAGATGACCGCTAAGGGATGGGGAACAATTCCCGGTATCGAGTATCGAGTTCACTCGGAAATGAAGGCAATGAGGCAAAACTGTCTCAATACAGGCAACAGTTTCCAAACATAGCCATATTCTGGCCAACCTGTCGCCCTTGTGCGGCTGTTCCCTTTGTCCCGGGTGAGCGGGTTCTCGTGCGCTGCCACTCACAGCGCCTATGAAACAGAAGGTGAAACATGTCGACCACAATTACGGTAACCTCTGCGGCCGAGCTGAATCAGGCTTTGTCTCAGGCGAAAGGTGGGGAAACGATACTTCTTGCAGCAGGTGATTATGGCGCGCTGAACTTAAGCGCGAACTATGCATCGACTGTAACAATCAAGTCCGCGGATGCGAACGCACCCGCTACGATCACGGCGATGAACGTGAACAACGCGTCGAACATTGCGTTCGAAGATCTGAATTTCGACTATAGCTTTAATGGGGAAGCAAAAAGCTATCGGCCGTTTTCAATCGTGAACAGCTCGAACATCACGGTTGATAACTCCACGTTCTCGGGGGATGTGGCCACCGGAGTATCCGCGACAGCTGACGGGTACGGATGGGGTCAGGGCTTGTTTGTTTTTCGTAGCGACAACATCAATGTTACAAACAACGAGTTCCACGACTGGCTAAAAGGGATGTATGTGGGGATCAGCACGGATGTGACTGTCTCGGGCAACAACTTACATTCGATCAGTGAGGACGGGATGTTTTATGAAAACATCAAAGGCGCCGTGATCGAAGGCAACTATATTCACGACTTTGAACGTAATCCGAATGCTGGAGGTCATGGAGACTTTATCCAGTTTTCGAGGCTTACGGGTGTAAGTACCGACATCATCATTCGCGACAACGTCCTGGACATGGGGTCCGGGGATTGGGCGCAATCGATTTTCATGGGGAACGGTAAAATCGTCCAGCCCTACCAAAATGTTCTGATCGAAAATAACACGATCTACAACGGCCACACACACGGAATTTCCGTGAGCGGAACTAACGGTTTGACGATCTCGAACAACACGGTTCTGGCAGTGCCTGGCGCGTTGACCGGCGGTGTGTCAATTCCGAAGCTATCTGTGGCCAGTGGTTCGACCAATGTCACGATTAATCAAAACGTTGTTTCCCAGATCAATGGCTATTCCGGCCAATCGGACTGGAATGTAACGGACAATGCTTTGGTCAAGACCCACCAATATGACGGCGTGTTCACGTATCATGCGACTGGCGCGCAAGATGGATACAACCAGTATGGCGTCATACCGGGCAGCATCGTTGACAACTTGAATGCGGGTTCGGATTTGGCTCAGCAGTTTCCGTTCTCTTATGACGCTTGGGTTGGAACCGCTACTAGCGGCGGCACCACTCAGCCCGGTGGTGGAACAACCCAACCCGGCGGTGGGACCACGCAACCCGATAGCGGGACGACCCAACCTGACAGTGGGACCACGCAACCCGATAGCGGGACGACCCAACCTGACAGTGGTACAACCCAGCCTGACAGTGGGACCACGCAACCCGATAGCGGGACGACCCAACCTGACAGTGGTACAACCCAGCCTGACAGTGGGACAACTCAACCTGACAGCGGGAAGACCCAGCCTGAC
>NZ_JBQFPY010000002.1:0-541055 GCF_056536625.1 Ruegeria sp. CJ9 | reverse complement strand
CAATTCCGGCAACGGCAACGGCGGCAACAATGGCGGCGGTGGCAATTCCGGCAACGGCAACGGCGGCAACAATGGCGGCGGTGGCAATTCCGGCAACGGCAACGGCGGCAATAATGGCGGCGGTGGCAATTCCGGCAACGGCAACGGCGGCAATAATGGCGGCGGTGGTAATTCCGGTAACGGCAACGGCGGCAATAATGGCGGCGGTGGTAATTCCGGAAACGGCAACGGCGGCAACAATGGCGGCGGTGGCAATTCCGGTAACGGCAACGGCGGCAATAACGGCGACGGTGGCAATTCCGGCAATGGCAACGGCGGAAATAATGGTGGCCCGGGCAATGGGAACGGGAACGCCGGAAACAGCGGTAATGGCGGCGGCAACAACGGTGGTTCAGGACCGGGCACCGGTAATGGCGGCAGCAATAATGGCCAAGGCGGCGGTAGCGGCAATGGCGGTGGCGGTTCCGGGAACGGCGGCAGCAATGGCGGCGGCACCGATGGCGGCAGTGGCAACGGCGGTAATAACGGTGGCCCGGGCAATGGGAACGGGAACGCCGGAAACAGCGGTAATGGCGGCGGCAACAACGGTGGTTCAGGACCGGGCACTGGCAATGGCGGCAGCAACAACGGACAAGGTGGCGGCGGCGGCGGCAACGGTAATGGCGGCAGCACAGGCGGCGCTTCTGGTGGAAACGCTGGCGGCCCCGGCAGTGGTGGAACGTTTTAACCGAACAGCTGCATCTGACTTGCGTCCTTAGATTCGGATTTGAATGGTCAGACCAAGCTAAAACCTATGGAATGCACAAAGGGCGACCTCAGGGCCGCCCTTTTTTCCCTCCAGCCTGAGGGGAAATGGAAAAAGTCTTAGCTACGACCGTAAACGCCGACCCAACCGCTGGGTTTCCTGGGGTTTTGCATGCGAAGGAACAGATATTGCGTGGCGGCCCACGGTTTGATCTGATTGGTTAGGTTATCCAAAACCAAATCCCCGGCTGCCGAGCGATAGACAAGCACGGCATGTGAATTGCGCTTTGCATCTAACACAGTCGCGATCAGCAATTTACTGGGATCAACCCCGGCCCGAATTAAATCGCGTTTCTTAAGCAGTGCAAAATCTTCGCAATCTCCACCACGAGAGGTCGGCAAGGCCCATCTTTCCGCGGTCCGATATTGCGACCGATCTGTCACCGCGCGTGTCGTAGCATTCACTTGACGATTTACGTGCTGAATAATCTGCATCTCTTTCTGGCTGGACATGGATACAGTTGCTTTGGTCGAACACGCCCATCTGTATTGACGGCACAATTGCCGAGCGCCTGACGGCGGCGGCGACACGGCTGCAATCTGGATAAAGCGTCCCTCGGTTGCTTGTGCATCGGTGCCAACACCCAAAGTTCCTAACGCCAATACGGATACAGCAACCAGTCGACCAATTGATGAGATCAACCGTGCAGATACATCTCTGAGTTCATTGCTCAACAGCTTCATGCCTGTTCCTCGACCATTATTCATCCTCCCAATTGCGGACAAACAGGACCGTAGATCGTTTAGCTTAACTATCAGTAGACGGGGCCGTTTGCGCAATCTGAGGTGAAGTTGCAAGGAAAAAGAGGCGGAAATTCGTTCCGCATTTTGACCATTTCAGGCAAGAATTGTGAGGGCTCGGCCACAATCCAAAAGTTACGCAAGGTTAACTTAGCGCAAGTTATTGAAGACAAATAACTGTAATATATAGAAATATTGCGATGTTAAAAAAGCCAGACGACTCATCAAGTTGCCTGGCTTATCCATTGGCTAAATTCCGCTTACACAACCAGAAGTTGGCCAATCTTTGGCGGTCGAGCTTTATTCAGTGGTCTCGACAATCAACAATTCACGTTCACTAGCCCCGCGTGCATGGTCCAGCGCCTGTTGATATTCGGGTGAATTGTAGCATTCCACTGCGGCCTCGACCGAGGGGAAACGGGCAACAACATTGCGTGGGCGCTCTTTCCCTTCAAGCTGCACATACCGTCCAGCACGTGCGATGAACGAGCCCCCGTGCTTGGCAAGCGCCGGTCCTGCCAGTTCAGCATATTTGCCATAGGCCTCGTTGTCTGTCACGGTCACGTGGGCAATCCAAAGTGCCGGCATCCTATCCTCCCAAAACTTGTTCTGCGGCTTTGATTGCCGCTTCTGAATTTGACGCATCCCGGCCACCGCCCTGCGCCATGTCCGGACGTCCACCGCCACCCTTGCCGCCCAATTCAACCACTGCGGCCCGGACCAAATCAACAGCTGAAACCTTGTCGGTCAGGTCCGATGTTACACCGGCAGCCACGGCAGCCTTGCCACCGGCATCCGCAATCAACAGCACCGCGCCCGAGCCCAGACGGTTTTTGAGTTCGTCAATCAATGCAGGTAGATCCTTGCCGGAAACTCCGCTCAGCGCCTGCGCCAGGAAAGGCACACCGTTCACTTCGCGCGTCTCGGCTCCGCCGCCCTGCCCTGCACCACCGGCCATCGCCAGATCACGGCGCAACTGAGCAACCTCGTTTTGCAAGGCTTTGCGCTCATCCAGCAGAGACTTGACACGGGTGACCACATCATCTGGCTGCGCTTTCAATTCCGAAGCGATCTGACCCAGCCGCTGATCTTGCGCGGACAGATGCCGGAATGCCTCATCCCCAGTCAGCGCCTCGATCCGGCGCACACCGGCACTGCTGGCACTGTCACCCAGTACAACAAACGTGCCGATATCACCGGTCTGACGCACATGCGTGCCGCCACACAGTTCGATAGACCATGTATCACCGTCATGACCCTTGCCTGTCTGAGCTTTGCCCATCGACACAACCCGGACTTCGTCACCGTACTTCTCACCAAACAGCGCCTGCGCACCCAGTTCGCGCGCATCGTCGGGCGTCATGATTCGGGTTTCAACGGTCGAGTTCTGGCGAATGAATTCATTCACCTCACGTTCAATCTTTTGAATCTCATCAGGGCTAAGCGCCTTGGAATGGCTGAAATCGAAACGCAGCCGATCTGATGCATTCAGCGAACCGCGTTGTGCCACGTGATCACCCAGCGTTTCGCGGAGCGCCTCGTGCAGCAAGTGCGTGGCCGAATGGTTGGCCCGGATCGCTGTTCGACGGGCATGATCAACCTCAAGCTCAACAGCATCGCCCTTAGACAAAGTACCCTGACTTACCGTGACCCGATGCGCATAAACCTTACCTTCTGCAAACTTGCGCGTGTCTTCGACCTGCGCCACGTCTTGCAGGTTCTCAAGACGCCGAATTTCCCCGGTGTCCCCAACCTGACCACCAGCTTCGCCATAGAAAGGCGTCTGGTTCACGACAACCCATCCCGAGCCGCCCTTTTCAATCTTGTCGACCAAAGCGCCATCAACCACCAGAGCTGCCACCTGCCCTTCGGCTTTTTCGGTGTCGTAACCCAGAAAATCGGTGGCGCCCGCTGCATCCAGAACGTCAAACCAAACGGCCTGATCCGCTGACTCACCGGACCCGGCCCAAGCGGCGCGGGCCTTGGCTTTTTGCTCGGCCATGGCCGCATCGAACCCGTCCGTATCCACAGTCCGGCCTTTTTCACGCAATGCATCTTGCGTTAAATCCAGTGGGAAACCGTAAGTGTCATACAGCTTGAACGCCGCTTCACCAGACAATGCACTGCCTTCAGGCAGGCCAGAGACCTCATCATCCAACAGCTTAAGACCGCGATCCAGCGTCTGTTTAAAGCGGGTTTCTTCCAGCAGCAGCGTCTCTTCGATCAGAGCTTGCGCCTGACCAAGCTCGGTATATTGCGCGCCCATCAGTTGCACCAGCGCGGGCACCAACCGGTGCATGACCGGGTCTTTCGCGCCCAGCAAATGCGCGTGACGCATGGCGCGGCGCATGATCCGCCGCAGAACGTAGCCTCGTCCGTCATTCGACGGCATCACACCATCTGCGATCAGGAATGACGTCGAACGCAGGTGATCTGCAATCACCCGGTGATGCACGTTCTGATCACCATAAGGATCAACACCCGTGGCGTCCGCCGACGCCTCGATCAGGGTTTTGAACAGGTCCGTGTCATAGTTGTCATGGCTTCCTTGCAGCAGCGCCCCAATTCGCTCCAGCCCCATGCCGGTGTCGATCGACTGCATGTCGAGTTCGACCATCGAGCCGTCTTCGAACTGCTCGTTCTGCATGAAAACGATGTTCCAGATTTCAATGAACCGGTCGCCGTCTTCCTCGGCCGATCCGGGAGGGCCACCCCAGATGTGATCGCCATGATCATAGAAAATCTCGGTACACGGACCGCACGGACCGGTGGGGCCCATCTGCCAGAAGTTGTCATTGGTGGCGATACGGATGATCCGGTCTTCTGGCACACCAACCTTCTTCCAGGTTTCAAACGCCTCATCATCGGTGTGATAGACAGTGGTCAGCAGGCGGTTCTTGTCGACACCGAATTCCTTAGTGATCAACTCCCAGGCAAACGGGATTGCCTCGGGTTTGAAATAATCACCGAACGAGAAATTCCCCAGCATTTCAAAGAACGTGTGGTGCCGTGCGGTATAGCCCACATTGTCCAGATCGTTGTGCTTGCCGCCCGCGCGCACACATTTCTGAGCGGTGGTCGCACGCTGGTAGTCGCGGGTTTCCACACCGGTAAACAGGTTTTTGAACTGCACCATCCCCGAGTTCACGAACATCAAGGTTGGGTCGTTGCGCGGGACCAGAGGGCTGGACGGCACCACTTCGTGCCCCTGTTTGTCAAAGTAGTTCAGAAAGGTTGATCGGATATCATTCAGCGTGGGCATAAGGCTCTCTCGGCGCGCAATCATATTGTGTCAAAACGGGTTTATCCCTGTCCCTGCGGATAGTCCACAGCGTTGGACTCGCAGAACGAAACAAGGCGACCCCGATGGACCGCCTTGTTTCGGATTTTCTAAGCACTGGCTGTGTGACGCGGAATTTTTTCCGTTCCCGTCAGCGAGCGTTTATGCCTCGAGGATATCATCATCCTCAGTCGCGCCGGGCGGCATTTCGAAATCCAGACCGTGTGCTGCGCGAATCTTGTCTTCAATCTCAAGCGCGGCGCGGCTGTTATCGCGCAGGTATTGCTTGGCATTCTCTCGCCCCTGCCCGATCCGTTCGTCGCCATAGCTGAACCACGAGCCCGATTTTTCGACCACGCCGGCCTTGACGCCCAGATCCAGCAGTTCGCCCATCTTGCTGATGCCTTCGCCATACATGATGTCGAATTCCACCTGCTTGAATGGCGGCGCCACCTTGTTCTTGACCACTTTGACGCGGGTCTGGTTGCCCACAACCTCATCGCGATCCTTGATTGCACCGATGCGGCGGATGTCCAGGCGGACCGAGCTGTAGAATTTTAGCGCGTTACCACCGGTCGTGGTTTCCGGGCTGCCGAACATCACGCCGATTTTCATCCGAATCTGGTTGATGAAGATTACCATGCAGTTCGAGCGGCTGATCGAACCGGTCAGTTTGCGCATCGCCTGGCTCATCAAACGGGCCTGAACGCCGACATTGCTGTCGCCCATGTCGCCTTCCAACTCGGATTTCGGCGTCAAAGCCGCAACAGAGTCGACGACAACCATGTTCACCGCACCCGAGCGCACCAACGTATCGGTAATCTCTAGCGCCTGTTCGCCGGTGTCGGGCTGTGAGATCAGCAACTCATCCAGGTCGACGCCCAGCTTTCGCGCATATTGTGGGTCCAGCGCATGTTCCGCGTCAACAAAGGCGCAAACACCACCACGCTTTTGCTGTTCGGCAATGCAGTGCAACGTCAGCGTCGTCTTACCAGAGCTTTCTGGCCCGTAAATTTCAACGATCCGACCCATCGGTAGGCCGCCAATCCCCAGAGCAATATCCAGACCCAGAGAGCCGGTCGAGCTGGCCTCGATGTCCTGCTTGGAATCCTCGCCCAGCTTCATGATCGAGCCCTTGCCGAACTGGCGTTCGATCTGGGCCAGCGCGCTGTCGAGCGCCTTTTGCTTGTCTGCGTTTTTCTTGTCGCTCATCGTCAGAAGATCCGCCATTGTCCTGTCGCCTTCCCTTTTGTCACACCCTTGAACGGGCGGCAATCGCTGCTTTGTTCGCCTCTTGTTCCTTATGGGACCAAAAAGAGAACATTTCAACTAAAACTTACAATACTTACTGTTGGGCAATTGTGTTAAAGAGTCGTTTACGCCAATCTGCACCCGTAACAAAGATCGGCAAAAGGCAAATAAATGCTTGTTTTCTATAAGGAACGCCTTGCGTTTCTGGCTGTTCCAAAGACCGGCAGCACGGCCTATCACTCAGCCCTGCGCGAGCGCGCCGATTTTGTCGTAACCGGTCCACCGGATCTGAAACACGCTCCTGTACGGCGCTATGACCGCTTTTTTCAGAACATTTTTCGGAAAATGTACGACACCGAAATGGAGATCATGGCCGTCGTACGCGAACCGATCGACTGGCTGGGCAGTTGGTACCGTTTCCGCAGCCGCGATGGCCGGGTCGGGCATCCACATTCAACTCGTGACATATCCTTTGACGATTTTGTGCAGGCCTATATGAAATCTCCGCGCCCCGATTTCGCGGATGTCGGCAGCCAAAGTCAGTTTTTCCGCACCCGAAGCAACGGTTTTGGTGCAAGCCATGTCTTCAAATACGAAAATCAGGATAAGATTTTAAACTTCCTTCAGGATCGTCTGAACATGCAGATTAACCTGCAGCAGGAAAATGTCTCACCCCGACGTGAGCTTGCCCTGTCACCTGAAACCGAGCGAAAATTTCGAAAACGCCACGACGCCGAGTTCATATGCCACGACGCTGCACTTTGATTTGGTCAGTTAATCTGTTGAAACACCGCTTCGGTCAGCTCATTCAATGAGAATGGTTTCGGCAAGAAGGCCGAATGCGCGATTTCCGGCCCGGAATCACCAAAGGCCCCTTCGGTATAGCCAGACATGAAGATCACCCGTACATCCGGACGCGTTTTCATCGCCTGACGCACCCAGGTTGGCCCATCCATCCCGGGCATGACCACATCGGTGACAAAAACATCGACATTCAACGCCCCGTCCTCAAGCAAGCGCAGTGCCTCTTCTGCCGACTCGGCCTCAAGAACGGTATAGCCCTTCAACCTTAATGCGCGTGTTGCAAAGGCACGCACCGGGGCCTCGTCTTCAACCAACAGCACAACACCCTCACCCTGCCGAGCGCTTTGCGTTTCGACCGCGGGCAACACCTCTTGCTGAACTTCCTGAGGCGCGGCGGACACCGGAAGGTAGACAATGAATTCAGTTCCATGTCCCGGAAGGCTGTCGACAAAAATGAACCCGCCCGTTTGCTTGACGATTCCATAGACCGTGGACAAGCCCAACCCCGTACCTTCGCCAGTGCGCTTGGTCGTATAGAACGGCTCAAATACCTTTTGCAGCTTGTCTGCCGGGATACCAGTGCCGCTGTCGATTACCTTGACGGTCACGTATTCCCCCGGCTGAACCGTGGCACGGTCGCGTGTGAAGGGTTGGCTCAGCACGACCACCTCGGTCTCAATCCGAATCTCGCCGCCATCCGGCATGGCGTCGCGCGCGTTCACAACTAGGTTCATCAGCACCTGCTCTAGCTGTCTTTTGTCCGCCCGGACGGGTTTCAGAACCGGATCATGGCTGAGTATCAGACGCACTTTTTCGCCCACCAACCGGTTCAGCAGGTGGATCAGATCCGAGATCGTATCGCGCAGGTCCAGCACCTCGGGCTGCAAGGTTTGTTTGCGCGAAAACGCCAGCAGCTGACTGACCAGAGCCGCAGCCCTGTTGGCATTCTGGTTGATCTGAACCAGATCGCCGTAGTTCGGGTCATTTTGGTCGTGCCGCAAAAGCAGCAGGTCGCAATGCCCGGAAATGGCTGTCAGCAAATTGTTGAAATCATGGGCAACGCCACCGGCCAACTGGCCCACCGCCTGCATTTTCTGACCCTGCACGAACTGTGCCTCAAGCGTTTTGAGTTCAGTAGCGTCATTCAACACCGCAATCAGGCAGACCTGCCCGTTGTTCACCACACGGTTTAAGGTGACCTGAACAAAAATCTCTTTGTCCTGGCGGGTCAGACGCAGAAACTCGGACCGCATCGTGGGTTCTTGTGCGGCGGTCCGCCCCAACCAATCCAAGATTGGATGCCCCAGCCCTTGCATAATCTGATCGACATTGGTTTCGTCGGGCTCGATATCGCCGATCAACTTTACCGCCAGCCGGTTCGCCTCGAGAATACGACCATCGGGGGCAAGGCGCATGATCGGCACTGGCAAATCGGCAAAGGATGTACCACTGCTGGCTTGCCGGTCCTGCGCCACAGGCAACACGAGCAGGTTTCGCACAGTGCCGGACCAGCCGAGTTCGCATACAATGGCTGAAACCGCACCCCTTGTTGTCTGAACCTGTACAATTTCACCCTGCGTAAGAGAATCGCTCGTGAGCACTTCGTTCAGCGCGTCCGGCCTCTGCCCCAGCATATGCGCCGCTGCGTCATTCACCCGCAGCAAAGTGCCGTTGCGCCCCTCGGTCAGGACCGGGATGTTGACCTCGTCCCACTGTCCAGGCGTATCCAGATGAAAACGCCAGCAAAACCGACCCTGACCAACGTTGAACACTGAAACCGGGATCGTTGACCCAACGGTCACAATGTCTTCGCGGGCTTTGCCATAAATTTCAGCCGATGACTGCAGTCGAAGCAAAATAGCCGGAGGGTTCGCGAACAGGGATTTCAGGCATTGCTCTAACCGACTGCCTGCAAAGGCCTGAAACTGCGCGCGTGCCTCGGGGTTGGCGGCCAGAATTTCGCCTTGGGCATTCGCAATCACGCAGGGAAACAGATCTTGCTCTGCAAAAACGGCCATGGTTTTCACCGCCTGCTGCGCCAAATAGTCCGTGATCTTCCCCCGAAGAACCACCAGAAACGAAGCGGCCAGAAGGGATACGCCCGCAACCATGAAGCCTGTATGCCAAACGTCGGGCAACAGCCCTAAAACCGGCGTCAGGCTTAGAAGCGCACCGATGACAACCAAAGAGGCAAGCCGCAGGCCGGATGGGGTTTTGTGGTCAGACGGATCGGCGAATACTTCCGTAGTGTCAGTCATAAACAACTCAAGTCGATGGGCTTTGGCGTAGTCAGCCCAAATAAGGTTAATGTCCGATTAAGCGAAACCGGATACTCTACCTAAAGTTGCTATGACCTGACGCACTATCGCGTCAAGTGTGCAGTGAAGAAACCATCAGCTCCGTGCGAAACAAGCCACGTTTTGCGAAACGCCTCGGACCACTCTGGATTGGCGCGCAGAAAGGAGGCGACGACAGCGCCGTTTTCATCCTCCAACATAGAACACGTCGCATAGGCCAAGACACCGCCCGGCGCGACCATTGTCGATAACTTATCCAGAATGGTCGATTGAATTCCGGTAAGCTCCTGCAAGCGACTTTCGGTTAGCGCCCACTTGCCCGCAGGCGCACGTCGCCACGACCCGCTGCCCGAACATGGCGCATCCGCGAGAATGACATCAAACGGCTTTTGCTGTTCGAGTTTATCCGTGGACACGATCTGAATCCGCACCCCCGCACGTTCCGCGCGCGCAGGCAGGTCGCGCATCCGGCCTGCGTTTACATCATGGGCAAACACCTCGACCCCCTGATGCGCGGCCAGGGCCAACGACTTACCACCCCCACCTGCGCAATAGTCCAGAACCCGCATCCCCGGGCGCAGATTCAAAGCGGCCACAACGGCCTGACTGGCGGCATCCTGAAGTTCGACCAACCCCATTGCATAGGTCCGGCTTTGGGCGATCTTGCGCGCGCCTTGGGTCACTTCCAAGGCTGTTTCGCAAGTTGGATGCGGGGCGGCTGTTATGTCTTCAGCCGCTAGCGATTTGCTTGCGAAAGCTACATCCGTTTTGACCAGATTAACCCGCAGATGCACCGGCGCGCGGTGTTGCAGCGCCCGCGCGACGGCAACTGCCTGATCTCCCAGTGAGGACTGAAATCTGGGCCAGAGCCATTCGGGAATGTCCAAAGACTCGGCATCCGAATGAAAATCACGCCTGACCTCACACTCAGATAAAACCGCGGGCGCGTGACGGGCGCCTGTGAACAAATCCTCCGGCCGTTCGCCAGAGGCGCGAAGCGCACCGATCATCAAACCTCGGCCAGTGTCAGCACCACCCAGCGCCGCATAGGACCGCTGACACCGCAACGCATCAAACACATGATCACGAACCGCAGCACGATCCTTGGACCCGGCAAACCGGCTGCGTCGCGCCCAGTTGGTCAGAGACTTCTCGACGGGCATACCCGACAGAATCTGGTCAAGGATTTCAATCGATGCCTGAATACGAGCGGCCGGGGTCATAGTGTTTTCCGATGCTGTTGTCTTGGCGCGTAAAGATGCGCTGAAAATGCAAAACGGCGCCCTGATCCGGACGCCGCATTACGCATTGGATACAATTACATCACCCGGTAGTTCGGGCTTTCACGGGTGATCTGCACGTCATGCACGTGGCTTTCTTTCAGGCCTGCACCAGTGATTTTGACGAAATTGCAGTTCTTGCGCATTTCTTCAACTGTCGCACAACCGGTATAGCCCATCGCCGCGCGCAAACCGCCAACCAATTGGTGGACCACCGCGCTGGCCGACCCTTTGTAAGGCACCTGCCCTTCGATCCCTTCGGGCACCAGTTTGTCGTTGGCCGCATCCTTCTGGAAATACCGATCTGCCGAGCCGCGCGCCATCGCGCCCAGGCTACCCATGCCGCGATAGGATTTGAATGAACGGCCCTGATACAGGATCACTTCTCCCGGGCTTTCATCGGTGCCCGCGATCATCGAGCCGACCATCGCACAGGATGCGCCCGCCGCAATCGCCTTGGCGAAATCGCCCGAGAATTTGATGCCACCATCCGCAATCACCGGAACATCTCCGGCGGCCGAAGCGCAATCCATGATCGCTGTCAGCTGAGGCACCCCGACCCCCGCAACCATCCGCGTGGTGCAGATCGACCCAGGCCCGATACCAACCTTGATCGCATCCGCGCCGGCATCGATAAGTGCCTTGGTCGCTTCACCCGTTGCCACGTTACCCGCAATGATCTGAACCTCATTTGACAGCGTCTTGACACGCTTCACCGCGTCCAGAACGCCTTGGGAATGACCATGCGCGGTATCGACCACGATGATGTCGACACCGGAATCCACCAGTTGCTCAGACCGTTCAAACCCGGCATCCCCGACCGAGGTCGCCGCAGCCACACGCAAACGGCCCAGGCGGTCCTTGCAGGCCGTTGGATTCAGCACCGCTTGTTCGGTGTCCTTCAACGTCAGCAGGCCGGTCAGCTTGCCCTCGCCATCGACCACCAGCAGCTTTTCGATCCGACGGGCTCGCATCAGGCTTTTGGCCTCTTCCAGATCGGCGGGCTCTTTCAGCATCGCCAGATTGTCCGAGGTCATCATCGCCTTGATCGGCGTATCATCCGAGGTCGCAAAACGCATGTCACGGTTTGTCACGATACCAACGACGCGACCTTGGTCATCAATCACCGGAAAGCCAGTAAAGTTGTAACGCTGCACCAGCGCCTGCGCATCTGCCAGCGTCTGATCCGCGCGCAGGGTCACCGGATTATACACAATGCCGGACTCAAACCGCTTGACCCGCCGCACTTCGCGGGCCTGTTCTTCGGTTGTCAGGTTCTTATGAATAACGCCAATGCCACCGGCCTGCGCCATGGCAATGGCCATGCGCGCCTCGGTCACCGTGTCCATGGCCGAGCTGAGCAGCGGGATGTTCATGGTAATCTCACGGGTCACGCGCGTGGTCGTGTCCGCCGTCGCAGGCAGCACCGTCGATGCCCCCGGAACCAAGAGTACGTCGTCAAAGGTAAGTGCCTCACGAATCTGCATCTACTAACCTCATGCAAAAGCCCGTTTGGCGGTGACCCTATTACATGGATTCATCCCAAGGAAAAGCCCCTGACCTAAACTAGTTTTCCCCCGCAAGCCGCTACCACAGTAAAAAACGACGTTCATTATCCAAAACGTGCCGCGGAATGCCCTTTCCCTTTGCGCACAAACCCATATCTTGCCGGCAAACGCGCGAATACAAAAAGGCAGGCCAGATATGACCACCGATCCCCTTGTTGTCTTTACCCCCTCGGGCAAACGCGGGCATTTCCCCGTCGGCACCCCGGTTCTGACCGCTGCCCGGCAGTTGGGCGTCGACCTGGATTCGGTCTGTGGCGGGCGCGGGATCTGTTCAAAATGCCAGATCACGCCCAGCTATGGAGAGTTTCCCAAGCACGGCGTGACTGTATCCGATGACGCGCTGAGCGAATGGAACGCGGTCGAACAGCGTTACGACGACAAGCGCGGGTTGAAAACCGGTCGCCGTCTGGGCTGTCAGGCGACGGTTCAGGGCGACATCGTGATCGACGTACCACCTGAAAGCCAGGTACACCGGCAGGTCGTCCGCAAGGCTGCCACCGCGCGCGCCATCACCATGGACCCGGCAACCCGGCTGTATTTTGTGGTGGTGGAAGAGCCCGATATGCACTCACCCACCGGCGATCTGGAGCGGCTGGAGCGTGCCTTGCGCGAACAGTGGCACATCGATGCCGTCACAGCCGATCTGTCGCTGATGTCCAAGCTGCAGCCGGTTCTGCGCAAAGGTAAATGGGAAGTTACCGTTGCTGTTCACAAAGGGCACAAGGATTCGGTCGCGAAGGTCGTTGAAATCTGGCCCGGCCTCCATGAAAGCGGGTTGTATGGGCTGGCTATTGACCTTGGCTCAACCACCATTGCCGCCCACCTGACCGATCTGGAAACAGGTGAGGTCAAGGCATCCTCGGGCCTGATGAATCCACAGATCCGCTTTGGCGAAGATCTGATGAGCCGCGTTTCATATTCGATGATGAACCCCGGCGGCGATCAGGAAATGACAAAAGCCGTGCGCGAGGCGATCAATGACCTGTCCACCTCGATTGCGGATGAAGCTGGGATTGATGCCGACCTGATCGTCGAAACCGTATTCGTCTGCAACCCGGTCATGCACCATCTACTGCTGGGGCTGGACCCGGTTGAACTTGGTCAGGCGCCGTTTGCTCTGGCCACGTCGGAAAGCATGTCTCTGCCCGCGCGTGAGATGGACCTGACGAAAATGAACCCACGCGCGCAGGTCTATATCCTGCCCTGCATCGCGGGTCATGTCGGCGCCGACTGTGCCGCCGTTGCCCTGTCCGAGGAGCCCGGAAAATCCGAAGACCTCGTTCTGATCGTCGATGTCGGCACCAACGCCGAAATTCTGCTGGGCAACACCAGCCGCGTTCTGGCTTGTTCCTCGCCCACGGGTCCTGCATTCGAAGGCGCGCAGATCAGTTCCGGCCAAAGGGCCGCCCCCGGAGCCATTGAAAGGATCGAAATCGACCCCGTTACCAAGGAACCCCGCTTCCGCATTATTGGTTCCGAGAAATGGTCTGACGAAGATGGATTTGATCAGGACGTTGCCACCACCGGTATCACCGGCATCTGTGGTTCGGGCATCATCGAGGCGGTCGCTGAAATGCGCATCGCCGGGTTGCTGGATGAAAGCGGTCTAATCGGGTCGGCCGAGCAAACTGGCACCACGCGCTGCGTGCCCGAAGGCCGCACCCATGCCTACCTGATCCATGACGCCAGCGCCGAGGGCGGCCCGCGCATAACCGTGACCCAAGGCGATATCCGTGCCATCCAGCTGGCCAAATCCGCGCTTTATGCCGGTGCGCGCCTACTGATGGATGTCATGGAGGTCGATAAAGTGGATCGCGTGGCACTGGCCGGAGCTTTCGGTGCGCATATTTCGACCAAACACGCGATGGTTTTGGGCATGATCCCCGACGCGCCGCTGGACAAAGTCTCAAGCGCGGGCAATGCGGCGGGCACAGGTGCGCGGATTGCCCTGTGCAATATTGCCGCCCGGTCCGAGATCGAGCGCGTCGTTCGCGAAATTACCAAGGTCGAAACCGCGATTGAGCCCAAATTCCAGGACCATTTCGTCGCCGCAAACGCCATCCCGCACAAAACCGATCCGTTCCCGGAACTTGCGCAGGTGGTCACTCTGCCCTCACCGTCGTTCAACTCGGGTGGCGGGGCCGAGGAAAAGTCTGGTCGTCGTCGCCGTCGCCGGTCATAGTCGCGTCACCTGAGGGAGGCGATCATGCAAGCTGCGAACGAAGAACAGGCCGAGTTCTGGAGCAATTCTCCCTCTGGCGCCAATTGGCTCACCTTTGAAGAGCAGATGGATGAGATGTTGGCCCCGGTTCTTGATCTGGTCCTAGACCGAGCCGGGCTGCAACCCGGCATGCGGGTGCTGGATATCGGCTGCGGCACCGGTGCAAGCAGCGTCAGGGCGGCAGAGTTCGTAGGCGAAAACGGTCACGTACTGGCGGCGGACTTCTCGCAGCCATTTCTGGACCGCGCGGGGCAACGCGCCATCGAAAAAGGGTTGTTAAACATCGACCTCCAACATGCCGATGCCCAGACCCACCGGTTTGTCGAGGCAGACCGCGACGCAATGATCTCGCGTTTTGGGGTGATGTTTTTTGAAGACACGGTCGCTGCCTTTGCCAACATGGCACGTGCGTTGAAGCCGGGTGGTCAGATGACCTTTGCCGCCTGGGGACCATTAGACGGAAATCCCTGGTTCAAGACACCGCATAGCATCGCATGTGCCCGACTGGGCAACCCACCTGTAATGGATCGAAACGCCCCCGGCCCATTGGCCTTTCATGACCACGAACGGGTCTCTGGCCTACTGGACCAGGCTGGCCTGACCGATATTCGTGTCGAACAAGTACCTGTCTTACTGCGCATTCGCGGAACGATCGAGGATTGCGCAACCTTGTGTACACGTATCGGTCCGGCGGCCCGTCTGATCGCCTATTTTGAAGGGGATTCCGAGGACGTATTGAATATCCAGCAAGGAATTACAAAGGCATTTCAACCGTATGCGTCTGAAAACACGGTCGAAATCCCGGCTTTGATCAACCTGTTTCAGGCGCGAAAATCTGAGTAATTGGAGCGGGTAGCGGGAATCGAACCCGCGCGTTCAGCTTGGGAAGCTGACAGGCTACCATTACATCATACCCGCCGTGTGGCGCTGAATAGCACCGGCGATTGATTAACCGCAAGCGTCTTTCCATCTCATCTCCCATTTTACTCGGTCCGGGCACGCAGGTCGTCGATCAGGGATTGATCCACATCCAGCGCCTCGCATGCCGCATCCAGCGTGCGCTGATCCAGATGCTGCGGGTTCAGGTCGATATCTTTCGAAAACGCGTCAACAATTGCCTGCATAGCTTTGATTCTTGCATATTTCTTGTTGTTGGCAGGGATCACACACCATGGCGCGACATCGGTTGAGGTACGGGCCAACATTTCATCTACGGCAACTTCTGCTTCGGCCCATCGTTCGCGGTTGCGAAAGTCCTCATAGGTCAGTTTCCACCGCTTCATCGGGTTGCGTAGGCGTTCGGTGAACCGCTCCATCTGTTCTTGCTGAGAAATGTGAAAGAACAGCTTTACGATGCGGGTGCCGTCATCCACCAGCATGCGTTCAAAATCGTTGATCTCGCGATAGGCTGCGCGCCAGCGCTCTTCCGGGGTGAACTTCTCGATCCGTTCGACCAGCACCCGGCCATACCAACTGCGATCAAAGGCAGAGATCGCGCCTTGAGGTGGCAACCTCTCCCAAAACCGCAACAGGTAGTGACGGTTCAGGTAATAGTTCCGGGGCGCCCCAATTGGCCACACTTTGAAACTGCGTGGATCCAGAGCCTGACTGATCCGTCGGATCGTGCCGCCCTTGCCTGCCGCATCCCATCCTTCAAAGACCAGCACGCCCTTGGTTCCGTGAAACAGAAACGCCTGTTGGATCAGCGCCAACTGCGCCTGCAACTCGGCCAATTTCTTGAAATAGCTCTGCTTGCCCAATTTCAGGTTCAAGTCCGCGTCGGCGAGCTTTGGGGGGTGATGTCGGGTCATGATTGCGCTGGTCCTTCGTCATCTGTCCCAGTCAGTCTGACCCGCCACCCTCGCCTTAGCCTTGATTGGTATCAAGAACGAAAAAGGCTGGGCGCGAGGCCCAGCCTTTTCACTGTATATAGTGTCCGGTTCAGGACGCGCGGCGACGACGACCACCACCGCGACGGCCACCAGCAGCGCCTGCGGCCCCAGCTTCGTCCGGCGCTTTGTTGAACCTGATCCACTCCCCGCCATGCGGGTCGTTATTGGTCAACAGGTTGGCGGCACGAATGGCCTCCATTTCCTTGCCAGCGCGCGGCTTGGTCGAACCCAGGCCAAACATCTGGACGAAAGCCTCGTCATCCATGCCTTCGGGCAGGATGATGCCAGCGGCTGTGACGGCCTCTTTCTTCTCGGCAATCTTTTTCTGCGTCACCGGCAAGGCGACCGGGTTCATAATCGCCGAGGTCATGCCAGCGCCCATTGCCATCGGCAGGAACGCGTTATTGATGCCGTGACGGTTCGGCAGACCGAACGAGATGTTGGACGCACCGCAAGTGGTGTTCACGCCCAGTTCCTCGCGCAGGCGACGGACCAGAGCGAACACCTGCTGGCCTGCGGTTGCCATCGCACCGATGGGCATAACCAGCGGGTCAACGACGATGTCATGGGCCGGGATGCCGAAATCAGCGGCACGCTCGACGATCTTTTTGGCAACCTCGAACCGCACATCGGGATCTTCTGAAATACCGGTGTCGTCGTTCGAGATCGCAACGACTGGAACGTTGTACTTTTTGACCAGCGGCAGAACCATTTCCAACCGCTCTTCTTCGCCGGTGACCGAGTTCAGCAGTGGACGACCTTCCGCGGCTTCCAAACCCGCTTCCAAAGCGCCGGGAACTGAGGAGTCAACGCACAGCGGCACATCGACCAGCCCCTGTACCAGCTCGACAATCTTGCGCATCAGCGGCGGCTCGGTCTCGTTCGGGTTGGGGTTCGAGTTGTAGACAACGCCTGCGTTGATATCCAACACGGTGGCCCCTGCGGCGACCTGTGCGATGGCGTCTTTCTCAACGGTTGAGAAATCGCCCGCTTCCAGCTCTGCAGCCAGCTTTTTACGACCGGTCGGGTTGATCCGCTCACCGATGACGCAAAACGGTTCGTCAAATCCCAGGACGGCTGTTTTTGTTTTTGATTCTACGACTGTACGGGTCATGTCCGTTCCTTAAGCGTTTGCAGGCTTTGCCGAAGCGCCGCCGTTATTGATCGCCCAGTTGGCGTTGGTCTTGATGCCACCAAGCGGGAAGAAGTGTACGTTGGTGATGTTGAAATCCGGGTTGGTCGCTTTGTGGTTGGCCAGCTCAGTCACAACATCGGTCGGTTCATACGGCAGCAAGAGCTTCGAGACATCCATAGCGCGTTTTTGCAGAACCTTCAGCGACGGGCCAACACCGCAGGCGATGGCGAATTTGATCAAGGTCTGCAGCTTGGCCGGGCCCGCGATGCCGATATGGATCGGCAGATCGATGCCCGCTTCTTTCAGGCTGTCGGCCCATGCGATGATCGGCTTAGCATCGAAAGCAAACTGGGTTGCCAGAGCCATTTCCGCATCGGTGGTTTCCGAGAATTTCTGCTTCCAACGCAGCGCGTCGTCGACATTCTTGGTCGAGCCGTCCGGGTCGATGTCCTTGTTGCCCTCGGGGTGGCCCGCCACGTGCAGACGCTTGAAGCCTGCCTTGTCGAACAGGCCGGATTCCAGCAGTTGCATCGAGCTGTCGAAATCACCGTGCGGATTGGCGACACCACCGGCCAGCAACAGCGCTTGATCAACGCCCGCTTCGCCCTGATACATCGAGATCCAGTTTTCCAGCGTGGCGGCATCCTTGATGATCCGCGCCGGGAAATGGGGCATCACCGGATAACCTTCGTCGGCGATCCGCTTGGCGGTCTTGACCATATCTTCGATGGGCGTGCCCTCAATATGGGCGATGTAAACGCGGGTGCCTTCGGGCAACAGCGCGCGGAAATCTTCGACTTTTTCGGCGGTGCGCGGCATCACCTCGATCGAATAGCCTTGCAAAAAGGCTTCGACGGTCGGATTCACAGGGCCGTTTTCGACCGCATCACGTTTCTTGAAGTTCAGCAAAGCCATTGCGGCCTCCCATATAGATTTTGGGCTCATGCCCAACCGTCATTGGCGATCAGAGCCTTGATGCGGTCCTGATCGTATTCCGTTTCCAAACGCACGGCCTCGGCCTCGGCAATCTCGGACGGGTCGCCCTCGACAGCAAAGGGTTCGGCCTTGCGCCACTCGGCCAGATAGGCATCGCTGTCCTTGGCGTTCACTTTCATCGCAGCCCGGTCGATGGCTTGTTCGAACCGCTCCTCCAACTGCCGCTTTGCGCCACGACGGCCTTTGCCGACGATGACTTGGGCGGGAATATCGCGCCAGTATACGATGGTGACGTCAGGCATTGCCGTTGATTCCTCCTAACCAGATGGATCGGTTCTAGACTTCTATATGGGTCAAAGTCGGTCGATTTTCGACACAAGCAGTCTTTCAAACGACGTTTTTGTCCCCCACAGGATACGGCGCTTGTACTCAATTCTCGCGCAAATGCGCACATCAAAATACTCATCACTTTAATGAGCGTCTTGCACGAAACATTTGGCCGACCTATGGTCGGGGTAACTCGAAAATCGGAGGGCGTTGAAGATGGCGCCCAAGCGTCCCAAAGGTGCGGGCGCGTTCCCCAAGGCGGTCGAAAGCCCCGCGCCGGCAAGACCCGATCCAGATGCGTTATATGCGGCGCTGGATCTGGGAACAAATAGCTGCCGCATGTTGATAGCCCAACCCAAGGGTAGCGGGTTTCATGTGGTAGACAGCTTTTCCAAATCCGTGCAACTGGGCGCGGGGCTGGAACGGACCGGACGGCTGTCTCGGTCGTCGATGGCGCGCACCATTCAGGCACTGCGCATCTGTCAGCAGAAACTGAAGCGAAACAAGGTCAAACGGATGCGCCTGGTCGCGACCGAGGCCTGTCGGCGCGCCAAGAATTCTCGCGACTTCATCCGGCAGGTAAAACGCGAGACTGGCCTGACTCTGGAAATCATCCAGCCCGAGGAAGAGGCCCGCCTAGCCGTGATCTCGTGCGCGCCGCTGGTGTCGACCAAGACCGAACAGCTATTGGTCGTAGATATCGGCGGCGGTTCGACCGAGTTGGTGTGGATCGACGTCTCTTCCGTACCGCGTCGGGACCGTCCGGCGGCGATTATGCGGCTGCACCACGGGTTTCATACAGCCGATAGCCCTTTCCCGGCAGCAAAAGTGGTGGATTGGATCAGCGTTCCGTTGGGGGTGGCCACTCTGCGTGACCAGTTCAATGATGTCGAAGACGACTCGGCTCGTTTCGCGCTGATGAGCTGGTTTTTTGAAGAAAACCTGGCCGATTTTGCCCCCTATAAGGACGAACAGGCCCGCGAAGGGTTTCAGATTGTCGGTACTAGCGGCACGGTAACGACCGTGGCCGCCTCGCATCTGGGGCTAAAGCGTTATGACCGGACCAAAGTGGACGGTTTGCGTATGACCAGCGATCAGATTGACAAAGTCATACGGGGATACTTAGAACTCGGCCCACTGGGGCGGCGGCGAGATCCGCGTATCGGCGATGACCGGCAGGCCCTGATCATGTCCGGCTCAGCCATTTTGCAGGCATTGCTTCGCTGCTGGCCCACTGACCGCCTTTCCGTGGCGGATCGTGGGCTGCGCGAAGGCCTGCTTTATGCGCAGATGAGTGCGGACGGTGTATTGGAAGACGGACCGTTCTAATGGCGAAGACACCAAGTGGCAAAAACAACTCGGGTCGCGGACAGCGCGACCTGAAGGTCAAGGTCAAGACTGCGCGCGGGCGCAAGCTCAGCTCGACCCGTTGGCTTGAGCGGCAGTTGAACGACCCGTATGTGAAGCGCGCGCAAGCGGATGGCTATCGCGGACGTGCGGCCTATAAGATTTTGGAACTGGATGACAAGTTCCGCTTTCTCGTTCCCGGTGCGCGCGTGGTCGATCTGGGTTGTGCGCCCGGTGGCTGGCTGCAGGTAGCCGTTAAACGCGTCAATGCGCTGGGCGAGCGATCTGGCAAACGGATTGGAACCGTTCTGGGCGTCGACTTACAAGAGGTTGAACCGGTCGCAGGTGCCGAGGCGCATGTGCTGGACTTCATGGAAGACGATGCCGACGAAATGGTCAAAGCCTGGCTGGGCGGCAAGGCAGATGTCGTGATGTCCGATATGGCGGCGTCGTCGTCCGGGCATAAGCAAACCGATCACCTACGGATCATGGCCCTGTGCGAAACCGCGGCCTATTTTGCCTTCGACGTGCTGGAAGAAGGCGGCACGTTTGTCGCCAAGGTTCTGGCCGGGGGGGCCGAGGGCGATCTGCAAAAGTTGTTGAAGCAAAAGTTCGAAAAGGTGGCAAACGTAAAGCCCCCTGCGTCACGGTCTGACAGTTCCGAGAAATTTGTTGTCGCCACGGGATTCCGCGGCTGACTTAATCATCAAGCCAGCTTCGATCACCGGTCAGGAATTGCTCGCGCAGCGACGCGGCAGCTGTGCTTTGCAACAGCAGGGCTTCGCCATGGTTGATGTATTCTGGCTTTCTCGCCTGCAGTTCAGCGATCCTCTGGCCCAGGGACAAAGGATTTTGCAGCTGCGATGTGTGAACCGGTTTGTCAGACATGGGTCACCTTAGGGTCTGGCGGTGTTTCTAGCTTGACCCATGGTTAACCCAATAATTAGTCGGGAACGTGGCAAAATCCGGGCCACGCCATGCCGGTTTACGGGGTCAGCTGAGCCTTGAGCTGCAGCAATCCCGGATCTTTAGGCAGTATGTCTAGCCCCTCTTGCAGTACGGTGCGCGCGGCCTGTGGCCCACGATTAATCTGCGCCAACTGCACCAACATTGGCCAGGCCTCGGCGCGCTGTGGGTCAAGGGTGACAACTTCGCGAAAGGCTAGCTCAGCCGCAGGTGCGTTGCGGAACGTCAACGCCATTCCACCCAAAACAAGATGGGTTTCAGGGAAATCCAGCCGGTTCCCGATTGCACCCTGCCATTCGGCCATGCTCTGCGCCACTTGTGTTTGCTGCTCCGACGTCAGCGCCTGAGCCGGAATGTTCAGGAACTCTTTGGCTGCCGAAATACGCACGTTGCGCATCGGGTCAGAAAGCAACGGTTCCAACCGCCCTACCCGGTCCGGCAGCGCTGCCTCACGTTGCAACGCTGCTGCGTTGGCGCGCACTAAGGGGTTAGTGTCCGACAGCATTGGTGCCGTTTTTGCCGCAACCTCGGGCGACGCGAAGGGCTGCAGCAGATACGCCGCCGTGGCGCGCACGATGCCAGCCATGTTCGGGTCAGTCGCTATTTCCAGCAATGCCTCTGACCCGTCAGCCTGCCCGGTCAGAGCCGCCTGAAACGTCGTCCCGAAATGCTCACGACGTTGGGCGGAGTCAGGAAACCACCCTTGGATTTGTTCCGCGGCCCAGGCTTGATCTTCGGATTGGTGGCAATCGGTACAGGCGTCCTGCCCCAACCCCAGATCAGGGCGCGGGATGCGAAAGCTGTGATCGCGTCGCCAATCGACACCCATATATACCCGCTCGATCATATGACAGGATACGCACTGGGCGCCTGCGCTGTCGTCCGGGTGATGATGATGCGCCGGTGTATCGTAATCTTTGGCCGTCAGGGTAGGGAAAGCTGGATTTCCCGCCGGGGAATGGCACTGGGTACACACGCCATTGCCTTCGGCTTTCAGTTCGGCACTGTGCGGGTCATGGCAATTCATGCACCCGACGCCCTGTGCATACATCTTGGACTGCAGGAATGAGCCGTAGACATAGACCTCGTCCAAAATCTGGCCGTCAGGGTGATAGAGGCCTGGGCGTAGCACCGACAGGTTGTAAGCGTCATGATAGGGCGTTCCCGGCACCGGGTTTCCATCGCCGTGTGCTTCACGCCGGGAATGACAACCGGCGCATTGCTGGATTTCCGCCTCAGTCTGGCCTTTTCCCCAATCCATGGTGAACCCAAACGCACTCAGATCAGCGTCGATGTTTTTTCCTTGCGTCCAGTCGATATGGGCCGAGGATGGGCCATGGCAGGCTTCGCACCCTACCCCAATCTCAGCCTGAACTGAGCTGTAATTGCGGGTCTGCCCATCGTAATTCTTTTCAAACCCGGTCGCGTGGCATTCAGCGCAACGAGCGTTCCAGTTCTTATACGGCCCGGTCCAGTGCAGACCATCATCCGGGGGAAGGTCCTGATCGGGATAGAGGTGATACCAGCGTTGTTCGCTTGTATCCCAAACCACATCGAAACTCTGCAAACGGCCGGGTTCGATTTCGAACAAGTATTGCTGCAACGGTTCAATACCGACCACTGAATGCAGATCGTAAAGGGTTGTAGTGCCATCCTTTTCGGTCACACGGGCCTGCACCATATCGCCTGTCTGGCTGAACTCGACAGACATGTCGTCATGATCAAACCGCGTTCCATCAAAATCAGCCGCGACGTGCCCGTCTTCTACCTTGGTCCAGGCCAAAGCGTGATGGGATGCAGACCAGGCCTCGGCCTCAGCCTTGTGGCACGCGATACATTCGTCCGAGCCGACATACTCGGGCGATTGAGCAAATGCGAATAACGGTGCGAGCAGCCCGAAAAGAAAAATTGCTGTTCTCACGCCGCTTGCCCGTCCAGCTCATCCTGCATATCCATCAACGCCCCGTTATATTCGGCACCCAGGATCAGCATCGCGGCACACAGATACAGAAAGATCAGCGCGGCCATCGCCCCGGCCAGACCTGCGTAGGTGGCGCTGTACGAGGCGAACTGCGCGATATAAACCGAAAACCCCCAACCTCCCGCAGCCCAAAGGGCAAGCGTCAGCACAACGCCCGGCAGAATCTGGCGCAGCTTGTGCCGTCCCGTTGGCAAGACCAGATGTGCCAGGACAACAACACCTGCGGGAACGGCTACCGTGAAAGTCCAGCGCAGACGATCCACCGACAACCAATCGGACACGTTCACATCCGTCTTCTCGGACACCAACTGCGTATAGACTGGCAGAACCACTTCGACCGCCGCTATGATCATGATTGTAAGACCACCAACAATCACCAGCCCCAGACACAACAGCCGCGTTTTCCAAAACGGCCAGCTGTCGTGGTCGTGATAGGCCTGATTCATGGCCTTGCGCACGGCCAATACCCCGTTTGAGGCAAAAAACACCGCCAGCAAACCGCCCAAAGTGATTACCCCTGAACCAGATTCCGTCAGGACCGAGCGCAGTTCAGCCACAATCGGCCCGGCCACATCTTTTGGCCAGGCACCAAAAATTAGCTCGATCAATTCGTCGGTGACGTAATCCTGTGACAGTGAACCTGCCAAAGCCACGGTAAACAGGGCAAACGGAAAAAGCGCCAACATTAGAGACATGGCGACATGGCTGCTCATGACGAAGCCGTTCTTGGCGTCAAAGCGGACAATAGCCACCCAAAGTGCCCGAACCGGTCGGCTCAAATAAGGAATCACACGCGCGTTCATTCTCAAAGCCTAACCTGCCTGTGGCACCCAAAGAACCGGCAATCCCGCGAACTACCCAAATAATCTCAGACAAAGGTTTGGACGCATTGCATAATCCGGCTCTGCTGTGCAGGATCGCTATACGCGCTAAGGACAGTTCCCGAGACAGGCCAAGCTATGACACTGGACAATGACGAAACCACAACACCGACAAAGCTGAAGCTTTCCGTTGTGCGCGACGTGTCGATTGTGGCAACGCTGCTGGTGCTGGGGCTATACGCTGGTTCCGCGTTTCTGATCCCGCTGACAATGGCCTTGCTGGTCAATGTCCTGATCATCGCACTGAGCGACCGGATCATCGCACTGACCCGCATGCCGGTGTGGTTGGCCAATGTGGCCGGTGTCACCGTCGTTTTGGCCGGGTTGTTCGTGATCATGTATATTTTGGGCAGTCAGGCCACCCAATTCGCCCGCACGATCGGCACTTACGAAAACCAGTTCGACGAGACGGTCAACCGTGTCACCGGTTGGGTTGGCAATGACGTGACCACATTTATCCGCGACAACCTGATCAACATCGACATGTCTTATATCGCGCGCGTTCTGTTGGGCAGCGCTACATCCCTGCTGAACCAGTTTTTCCTGATCAGCCTTTATGTCGCCTTCCTGATGGCCGAACGATTGGCCTTTCGCAAAAAGATTCAACTGGCCGCGGGCGATCCTAAAACGGGTATCGAATTCGCTGCCATTCTGGATGCGATCTCGTTCAGCCTGCAACGCTATGTCGGTGTGAAAACACTGATCAGCCTAATCACAGCAAGCATCAGCTACTCAGTCTTCAAGATACTTGGACTGGAATTCGCCGAGACCTGGGCCGTCCTGACCTTCGCACTGAACTTCATCCCGTCCATCGGCTCGATCATCGCGGTAATCTTCCCCTCCCTGATCGCGTTGGTGCAGTTTGAAAGCATCGGACCATTCCTGATGATCATCTTGGGCTGCGGAACGCTTCAATTCCTGATCGGCAACTTTCTGGACCCCGCGCTGCTGGGACGTTCGCTGAACATGTCCACCTTTCTGGTCATTCTGGCGCTGATGTTCTGGACCACGATCTGGGGTTTGATCGGGGCGTTCCTCAGCGTGCCGCTCACCGTTTGTATCCTGATCGTCTTTAGCCATATTCCGGCCCTGCGTCCGATTGCGATCCTGATGTCTCTGGACGGAAGGCTGGGGGAAGACATCCGCCATGGTGTCGCTAGCTAGACGATGCCTGCGCCCCTGTTCATCGGATCCGAGATCTATCGCAGCTCGACCTATGGTTCAAAACACCCGCTGGCCATTCCGCGCGTGTCTACCGTCATGGATCTGTGCCGGGCGCTAGGGTGGTTGACGAGTTCGAACTATCGCGTCAGCCCGTGCGCAAAACCTGCTGCACTTCACGCATTTCATACACCCGATTATATCGAAGCGTTGCAACAGGCTGAGCGGGATCAGGCCGTATCGGATGAAACGCGGGCGAAATACGCGCTGGGCACATTGTCGAACCCAGTATTCACCGAGATGTACAGACGTCCCGCCACCGCCGCTGGTGGATCAATGTTGGGTGCAGAGCTGGTCCGTGATGGAGGCATCGTCTACAGCCCGGCCGGCGGCACGCATCACGGCCTGCCGAACCGCGCCAACGGGTTTTGTTATCTGAACGACCCGGTTTTGGCGATCCTGACCTTGCTGAAGAACGGCCTCGACCGGATCGTCTATGTTGATATCGATGCGCATCATTGCGACGGGGTCGAGGCCGCCTTTCACGGTTCAACTAAGGTTCGCATGATCTCGGTTCACGAAGCGCGGCGTTGGCCGTTCAGCGGAACTTTGACCGACGATGCAGGTGGGGCCGCGTTCAATCTTCCAGTTGGGCGAAACCTCAATGATGACGAATTCGATGCCATTCTTGATCAACTTATCCTACCCGCGACCGCATCATTTCGACCACAGGCCATCGTAATGCAATGCGGCGCGGATGCCGTGGCCGAGGACCCGCTGTCGCGTCTGACTTTAACGAACAACGCCCACTGGCGGGCTGTTGCCAACCTGCGCGATATGGCGCCCCGATTGTTGGTCCTGGGCGGTGGCGGATATAACCCCTGGTCCGTCGCACGGCTGTGGAGCGGCGTTTGGGCGACCCTGAACAAGATCGACATACCCGAGACACTGAATGCCACAGCGCGATCGGTGCTGGGTGACCTGGCCTGGAGCCGCGCGGCTGGAAAACGCCCTCCGCGACACTGGTTCGAAACCTTGTGCGACACGCCGAACCACGGCGATATTCGCCCCGAATTGCAGAACGACCTGCAACAATTAGCGGCCCGGATTTCATAGTGGATTGGTGGCGATAACGCTGCTAACTTTCGATCATTATTTAATATTCCTGACCATTCCGCTTCGGCGCAGCCCTGATATGTCTTTTTCTGACATCTGGCCACGATTGGACCAAATAAATGAATGCACTTAATCAGATAAATGATCTCAAAGCTCGCATGGGCAAGTCAATTATCGGGCAGGTCGAGGTAATTGACCGGCTGCTAATTGGATTGCTGGCGAACGGAAACCTATTGATCGAAGGTCTGCCGGGTCTGGCAAAAACTCGTGCGGTCAAAGCCATGGCGCGCAATCTTGATGCAGATTTCAGCCGGATACAATTCACACCAGATCTGCTGCCATCCGACGTAACCGGCACCGAAGTATTCCAACAAACCAGTGACGGCGGCACGTTCCGGTTCGATCCTGGCCCGATCTTTGCCAACATCGTGCTGGCCGATGAAATCAACCGTGCGCCTGCCAAAGTCCAAGCCTCGCTGTTGGAGGCGATGGAGGAACGGCAAGTCACCGTTTCAGGCACCACACACAAAATGGAGCCTTTGTTCATCGTGATGGCTACGCAAAACCCGATTGAGCAAGAGGGCACTTATCCCCTGCCCGAAGCGCAGATGGATCGGTTCCTTATGCACGTTCAGATCACCTACCCCCCGGTCGAAGACGAGGTAGAGGTTATACGGCTGGTGCGCGGTGAAGAAGTCGCCGCCGGGACCGGCGTATTCAGAAAGACCCGAACCCCGATCCCGCAAGACGCCGTTTTTCAGGCACGGCTCGAGATAGGGCAAATTCATGTGTCCGACGCAATGGATCGATACATGGCTGATTTGGTGCAGGCGACCCGCACACCCGAGAAGTTCAGCGATGAGTTGGCCAGTTGGATTGAAATTGGTGCCAGCCCACGTGCCTCGCTTGCGCTGGACAAGTGCGGACGCGCGCATGCCTGGATGAATGAACGCGATTATGTGGACCCCGCGGATATTCGCGCCGTTGCCCACGACGTGTTCCGCCACCGCATCACGCTTAGCTTTGAGGCGCAAGGAAGCGCCAAAACACCGGATGACGTGATAACGGAAATCCTGCGCCTAGTGGCGCTGCCCTGATTGATCGGAGAGAAGTTCGTGGCCCAGACCGCCACATATCCTAATGACCCACGCATTCATGTGGATGCCCAACACCTGTTGCGGCTTGGCGCGAAGTCGCGCGCGCTCAGCCTTTTGCCGAGACAACCTGCGCGCTCAATCCTGAATGGCCGCCATGCGTCACGGCTGCGAGGGCGCGGTCTGAATTTCGAAGAACTGCGCGGCTATCTCCCTGGCGATGACATACGGACTATCGATTGGAAAGTGACGGCGCGCACCGGAAAACCTCATGTTAGGGTCTATACCGAAGAACGGGATCGCCCTGCCCTGCTGTTGGTCGATCAACGCGTTTCGATGTTTTTCGGTACCGAAGTGTATATGAAATCAGTCATCGCCGCCGAGGCCGCCGCGATTGCGGCCCATCGCGTCCTGTCGCAAGGTGACCGTGTCGGCGGCATCGTCTTTGGCGACACTGATCTGGCCGAACACCGCCCGCAACGCCGCGCCGCTGCCTTAACGCGGTTCTTATCGTCGGTCGCTGCGTTGAATGGCGATTTGAACGCGTCCTTGCGTCCCAAACCGACCATCGCGCTGAATGACGTGCTGAGACAGACAGTCGGTATTGCACATACCAACGCGTTGATCTGTGTGTTTTCGGATTTCGATGGTCTGGACAGGGCATCAGAACGCCTGCTGAGCCGCTTAGCGCAATCCAACGACCTTATTCTGTTCAATATTTCCGACCCTAGTGCGCATCAACTGACCGCAGGCTTGAAGATGACGGTTTCGGATGGGACGAAACAAATCGAGCTCGACAGTTCCGACCCGGACCTGTCCAGCCGTATCAAGGCTGCAATGGATAATAGGTTGGCGCAATTGCAACACTGGTCACGGCGTTATGGCTTCCCGATTGTCCCGCTGACAACGTCCGAGCCGACCCTTGATCAATTGCTGAAATTGTTCGGCCATCCCGGAGGACGGACATGAGCGTCGATGTGGACGGCAAATCCCTCGTCGAGCTGCTCGATATGCTGGTGCCCGCGCCCGTGCCCGAACCAATTCCAATGACACCGCAGACCTGGGGTTGGCTGGCTCTTGCAGTCATTGTATTGGCAGTCATTGTTGTGGGACTTCATTTGTTTCGCGGACATCAGCGATCCAACGCATACCGACGCGCCGCACTTGCCGATCTACAAGCCGCGAACGATGACCCCGCAAAAGTCGCAGAGATTTTACGCCGTACGGCACTTGCTGCATATCCACGCGCGAAGGTTGCCAGTTTGCATGGGCAAGAGTGGCTAAACTTTCTACAGCAAACTGCTGAAAAAATGCCGGTTTCCTCTCCGGCATCTCGCCTACTACTCGAAGGGCCCTACAGATTAAGCCCATCGAGCCCGGAACTGTCACATATGGCACGGGTCTGGATACAAAGCCACAAACCTGAAGGAGGGCGCAGATGATTTCATTCGCCGCGCCCTGGGTTATTCTGATGTTGCCCTTCCCGCTGTTGGTCTATTGGTTTGTTCCACCGCATCGCGAACAGACCAGCGCAATTCGCATCCCGTTTTTCCGCCATGTCGCCAAGGCTGCAGGGGCTGATCCGCAATCGGGGTCTATGATCTCACAGCGGTCAATGCTGCAAGCATTCGTGGCAACCTTGATCTGGCTGCTGCTTGTTACAGCCCTTGCTCGTCCTGAAAAACTGGCTGATCCTATTGTCGTCGAAAAATCTGCGCGGGACGTTGTGTTGGCTCTCGACATCTCAGGGTCGATGGATCAGCGCGATTTCCAATCCACAGATGGGGCGCCCAAGCAGCGCCTTGCTGCTGTCAAAGACGTGTTGCGCGCATTTATTGCCGAGCGTCAGGGAGACCGGATGGCGCTTATTATCTTTGGTACCCGCGCCTTCGTACAGGCACCATTTACCGAAGATCTTAATAGTTTGAATGGGTTCCTGGATCAAACTCAAGTAGGCATGGCGGGTCCGAATACGGCTTTGGGTGATGCGATCGGGCTTGGAATACGTATCTTTGACTCAAGCGAGGTAGATCAGCGTTTGATGATTGTGCTCAGCGACGGCGCGGATACGTCCAGCCGCATGACGCCCGCCAACGCTGCAGCCATCGCTGCGGATAATGGTGTGGTCATTTATACCATCGGCGTTGGTGATCCTGACGCCACTGGCGAAGACCGTGTGGATCTGGACGCGCTGCAAGCCATCGCGGATCGTACTGGTGGCCAGTATTTCTTTGCCAACGATCAGGCCGCGCTGAGCGACACATACCAGAGAATTGATGAGCAGAACCCCAGAATTGTCGAAACCCAAAGCTACCGCCCACGCGAAAGCCTGACGCATTACCCGTTGCTGATGGCGCTGATCGTTTTTCTTTGCAGTTCGACCGGCTTTCATTTCGCACCACGTCACAGGAGAGCGACATGATCGACGCTGTGACTGAATTTCATTTTATTAGAACAATTTACCTTCTATTCCTAATCCCAATTGCAGGGCTGTGGTGGGCGATCCGCCCGAAACGCAAGGGGCTATCTGACCTGCCTGCTGGTATAGCTCCTCATTTGGCTAAAGCACTTTTGTTAGGTGCCGAAGCAAACCGCCGGATCTATCCGATCGACGTTGCCATGACAGTCGCTGTTCTACTCACGCTGGCCGCTGCTGGTCCGACCTGGACGCGGGCGGCCAACCCCCTGATCGCGGATACGGCCCCCCTGGTGATTGCCTTGAAAGTTACCGACAGCATGGAAGAGACCGATCTGACCCCGTCGCGGCTGCAACGGGCGAAATTCAAGATCACCGATATCATCAACGCACGGGCTGGCGCACAGACCGCTTTGATTGCCTATGCAGGCTCATCGCACCGGGTTGCACCCTTGACCGAGGATGCGAACATCTTGCGTCCATTGTTGGAGGGCCTGACCCCTGCCGTGATGCCAAAGTCCGGAGATGCCGCAGGAGACGCTTTAGTACTGGCGCAAAGCATCTTGGATGAAAGTCAGACACCAGGCGCAGTGCTGTTTGTTCTGGATGATCTAGACCCCTCGCAGATTCCAGAATTCGAAACCGCGTCATCGCAGATGTTTTTTCTGACTATGCTGCCTGACAGCCAGGAAATCGTTCAGCTCAACACCCTGAAAAACGCCGAAGTGGTCCCGTTTTCAACTGATGACCGGGATGTCACGCGACTGCTGAGGCAAATACAGACAGCTTATGTCGATGCTCTGGATGACGAGGACCGGCTTGATTGGCAAGACCGAGGGTGGATTCTGGCCTGGCCAGCTGCGCTGTTGTCCCTTCTTTGGTTCAGGCGGGGTTGGGTTATCCGGTGGGCCATGCTGGGGCTATTCCTTGTTCAACCGTCTGGCCCGGCCAATGCCGACGGATGGCGCGATTGGTTCCTGACGCCCGACCAACAGGGCCAGATCGCCATGAACCAAAAGCGCTTTGCTGATGCGGCAGAGTTGTTCGAAGACCCATATCACGAAGGTTACGCTCGTCTAAAAACAGGCCAATACCCCGAGGCCGCGGCGATCTTTGCGGAACTTAAAACGCCTGAAGCAGCCTTCGCCGAGGGAATGGCACGCATCCGAAACCGGGAATACAGACCAGCTATTTCGGCCTTTGAAACTGCGTTAGAGCGTCGCCCTAACTGGCCGGATGCGCAACATAATCTTGAAGTTGCCACGGCCATTTTGGACTATGTTGAAACCACTCGCGAACAATCTGATACCGGTGAAGAGGCAGGTATCGGCGCGGATGACACCGTATTCGACAACGACGCAGGTCGGGGCGAAAACACAACCATTCAAGCCCAAACCGACGGCAGCCAGCCCCTTTCCGCGGATCAATGGATCAGCGCCATCGACACAGACATGCAGGACTTTCTGCGCAATCGGTTCTTGTTGGAAAATCAGGAGCGAACGCAATGAAGCGCCTTCTCCTCCTGCTGCTTTTGTTACCCAGCGCAGTGCTTTCGCAAGGAACAACTGCAATCCAACCTCAAGTGACGGTGGAGACGCCGACCGAAAACGTGATCGTGGGGCAACCGGGGATCGTGCGCATCAAGGTACTGGTTCCTACGTTCATGCCGTCTCCTCCCGTCTTCCCGTCATTGGAACAGGAAAACCTGTTGGTCCGGCTTCCTGAACGCGCATCAGGTCCCGTCAGTGAGCCCGTGAACGGTGAAACATGGTCCGGGGTTCAGCGCAGCTATCGCATTTACCCTCTGCTTGCCGGGCAAATCAGCCTTGGCGTCACCGACATGAAGGTGACGTTTGCCGACCCTGAAACGAATGCTCCAATACAAGTCTCGGTCCCGCTTTCACCGATCGCAATCAATGCTGTTGTCCCAGACGGTGCAGCCAATCTGAACCCTCTGATCATCGCGACGGGTTTTGAATTGGAGCAAGAGGTTGAGGGCGTGACTGAGATGCAGGCCGGAGATGCGATTACACGGCGGTTAACAGCGCGTATAACCGGCACCAACCCGATCCTTATTCCGAAACTTATTCCTAAATATCAAGAACCTCTGCTGCGCCCTTACCCCAAGGAACCACGCTTAACTGAAACCGAGGATCGAGGTATTCTGTCCGGCCAACGGGTCGACGAGGTAGTGTACCTTGCCCAAGATGGCGGCCAAGCGCAGCTGCCGCCCGTGTCCATCCAGTGGTTCAATCTGTCAACTGACGCGGTCGAGACAGTTGAAGTACCGGGTGTGGATCTGACGCTCACCGCGCCCAGGTCGAACCCTCTGTCGACGGACAGGATGGTTGAATATGCGCTTTGGTTGGGATTGGCGGCAATTGTTTTTTGGGCGTCTTTGCGTTGGGGCACACCGCGCTTTCGCACTTGGAAAGACGCGCGGCACCAAGCATATCGCGCATCGCCTGCATTTGCTCTGGCGGAATTGCAACGCGCGCTAAAGGCCCATGATATTTCCGCAGCTTATTCAGCACTGGAAACCTGGAAAACCCGCAGCAGTGATCCACAAGGGTATCGGGAACTTGAGGCACAGTTGGCAAGGATTGGCTGTGCACGGTATGCATCTGATACCAATCAGAAAACACCGGATTGGTCCGCTGCAATTTCGGCCATGAAGGAACTTGCAGAAACACCACAATCGCAGGCTCAACCGCTTCCACCGCTGAACCCTTAACGCTTAGGTCTGGCAGTTCGCGATCAGCGCCTGTCTGTTCTTCAACCGCACCCGTCCATAGCCGAGTTCAATCATGTCCAAATCAGCAAGGCGGTGTAGGCTGCGATGCAAAGTAGGTTGTGACACAGCGATCATCTCGGCCAATTCTTCCTGTGACACGACGATCCATCCATCACATTTCGAGGTGCCTTCATCCAGATGCAGCAGCCTGAGAACTAACCTCTTTTCGCTGCCCGTGACCGCCAGGTTTGCCATGATCCGAAGGGCGGTCTGCATATTCTCGTGGGTCAGCGCGTAAAAGTCCCGAACGTAATCAGGCTTGGACTGAACCAACTTGGTCACGCGGCCGTTTGGGAAGTACAACGCGTGCGTCTCTTGCGTCGTTACGACACTAACCAGACGCGGTTCATCCGCAAACAACGCCAGATCCCCGACCCAAAACCCCGCGCCTTCGCGATGCAGAACGAATTCCTGCCCGTCATCCGCCGGAGCGGTGATCTGCACCCCACCGCTGAGGACAGCAAAGACCCCGTTGGACGGATCGCCATGGTGATACAGCGTTTCCCAGGCTTCATAGGTTTTCGGGACCCCGCACTCCAACAAATCACGCTGAAATGCGGCGGAACGTTTGCTGAACCAGCCTCCGCCCTGCAAGAGTTTCATATTATTCGCTTTGTCAAACATTAGAATTTTTCAATATCATCATATGATGAGTTTTCAATCTCATTGATCGCCTAACCTGAGCACGCTCGATTCCCCTACGGGTGATGTAACGCCGTTCAGAAATCGACCATTTCTTGGCAGCTTATTGGCTGAAACAGCCAGCCTCCAACTAATTTTCACCTCCGGGTTTTTTCGACCCTTTCAAATCAGGAGTACATCATGTCACCACCACGTTCGATTGCATACAGTTGGCGCAGAGGCTTGCGCCGGGTTGCTGTGGCTACATTCGCCGTTGCGTTGGCAATTCCCGCCTGGGCGCAGGAACAGAAACCCAACATCCTGGTCATCTGGGGGGACGATATTGGACAATCCAATATTTCGGCCTATACGATGGGGTTAATGGGCTATCAGACGCCCAATATCGATCGCGTCGCCAAGGAAGGGATGATCTTCACCGACTATTATGGCGAGCAATCCTGCACCGCGGGCCGGTCATCCTATATCATGGGGCAATCAGTATTCCGGACCGGGTTGTCCAAGGTTGGATTGCCGGGTGCCGATCTGGGTATGCAGGTCGAAGATCCAACCATCGCGGGTTTGTTGAAGGACCACGGCTATACCACTGGTCAATTTGGTAAAAACCACCTGGGCGACAAGGATGAGCATCTTCCGACAAATCACGGATTTGATGAATTTTTCGGAAACCTGTATCACCTGAATGCCGAGGAAGAACCGGAAAATGAAGACTATCCCGGCGACGCGGTTCTGGCCGATGGGCGCACCTTCCGCGAAGCGTATGGCCCGCGTGGTGTAATCAAATCCAAGGCGGACGGCACCATAGAAGACACCGGCCCCCTGACCCGCAAGCGCATGGAGACGGTAGACGAAGAGACCGTTGCCGCTGCAATTGACTTCATCAAGCGAGCCCATGAGCAAGGCCAGCCCTTCTATGTCTGGTGGAACGGCACTCGGATGCATTTCCGCACCCACGTCAAGGATGAGATACGCGCGCAAGCGAACGATATCATTGGTGGCGTTGCAGACGAATACACAGCGGGCATGATTGAACATGACATGCATGTGGGTCAGTTGCTGGACCTGCTGGATGAGCTTGGAATCGCAGACAACACGATCGTCCACTATTCCACCGACAACGGACCGCACATGAACACATGGCCGGATGCTGCCATGACACCGTTCTGGGGCGAAAAGAACACCAACTGGGAAGGCGGATGGCGCGTTCCATCGATGGTGCGCTGGCCCGGCCAGATCGAAGCTGGTTCGGTCACCAATGAGATCGTGCATCACATGGACTGGCTGCCGACCTATCTGGCCGTCGCTGGTGATCCAGAGATCAAGGAAAAGCTGAAGGCTGGCTATAGCTCCTCCGGCATGGGCCGAGATTACAAGGTGCATCTGGACGGCTACAACATCCTGCCTTTGCTGACTGGTGAGGCCACGGAAAGCCCCCGACGTGAAATTTTCTATTTCTCGGATGACGGTGACCTGACCGCGCTGCGTTTTGACGATTGGAAGCTGATCTTCCTAGAGCAGAAGGCATGGGCCACCCTGCGCGCCTGGATCGAGCCCTGGACCGAACTGCGTATTCCTCTGATCGTGAACCTGCGTCGTGATCCGTATGAGCGCGCGTATCGGACCTCCAACACCTACTATGACTGGCTGTTGGACCGGGCTTATTTCCTGGTGCCAGCACAGCAATATGTCGGGTCTTTCTTGGAAACCTTCCAAGAGTTCCCGCCACGCCAGAAAGCGGCAAGCTTTAATCTGGATCAGGTGATGGAGAAACTGGTCACGCCGACCAACAACTAAGCCCCTCGCAAGCTTAGGGTCGCCGGTTCAACGGCGGCCCTTTTCACGTTGAAGAAAAAGGAATTTCTCATGAAGACCGCCCTTCTCGCTGCTGCCGTTTTCATGGCCCCGTCGATTGCCCTGGCCGACCCGCTGCCCAGTTGGGGAACCTCTGCGTCGAAGGATCAGATTGTTGCTTTTGTTGACGCCGTCACCGATCCGGACAATCCCGATTACGTGACACCAGCAGACCGGATCGCCGTGTTCGATAATGACGGGACGCTTTGGGCGGAACAGCCGGTGTATTTCCAACTGACCTTCGCCATGGACCGCCTTGCCGAAATGGCCGCGGCTGATCCTTCGATCCTGACCAGCCCAACGCTGGAAGCTGCGGCCAAGGGGGATATGGAGGCCATCGCGGAAGGCGGCCATGAGGCCTTGATCGAAGTCCTGAATGCCTCGCATTCCGGGGTCAGCGTCGAAGAGTTTCAGGCCTCGGTCACCAAATGGCTGGACACCGCGCGTCACCCCGATACCGGGCTGCCCTATGACCAGATGACTTATCAGCCAATGGTGGAACTGCTACGCTATCTCAGGGATGAAGGGTTCCGCACTTACATCGTTTCGGGCGGCGGACTGCATTTCATGCGCGTGTTTGCCGAGGACGCCTATGGCGTGCCGCCAGAGCAGGTACTGGGCACCTATACTGCCACCACTTATGAAACGGCCGAAGGCAAACCCACGATCATCAAGGCACCCGGCATTGCTTTTATAGACGACAAGGAAGGCAAGCCGATCAATATCGAACGCACCCTTGGCAGGCGCCCCATTCTGGCCGGTGGAAATTCGGACGGGGACTTTGCCATGCTCGAGTGGACAACCGCCGGGCACGGACCGCGTTTGGGCGTCCTGATCCATCACACCGACGCTGAAAGAGAATGGGCCTATGACCGTGAAAGCCCGATCGGAAAACTGGTCGACGGGTTGGACAAAGGCCCCGATATGGGCTGGGTCATCGTGGATATGGCGCAAGACTGGAATCGCATCTACACTGGGTCGGAATAAGGCACTCAGAGAACGATAACCTCATGTGGACATTACTTGTTTCCGCTGCCGTCCTCGTCCTGTACGTGACGGCTGTGGTTTTTGCCATACGGGCGGCGCAGACCGCCCGAACACCGCAGGGCGCGGTTGGCTGGGTGGTGTTTCTGATCTCAGCCCCGATGCTCGGCGTACCCATGTATTTGTTTTTGGGCCACCACCGATTTCGCGGGTATCGCATTGCGCGAAAACACAGCGAACGCGTCGTCGAAGGCATCAAAAGCTTTGCAGATTTTTCAATGCCCGAGCCCGGCTCGATGCCGTTCAACGCACGGCCATTCGAGGTTCTGGCGCATCTGCCAGTATCGCGTGGAAACGGTGCCAATTTGCTGATCGACGGCAAGGCCACGTTCGATGCCATTTTCGAGGCAATCGAAGCCGCGCAAAGTTATATCCTGATCCAGTTCTACATTGTCCGCGATGACGACCTGGGCAAACAGTTGCAGTCCAAACTGATTGCCGCAGCCGAGCGTGGTGTCTCGGTCCGCTTTATGACCGATTCCGTGGGCAGTTATGGTCTGCCGACCGCCTACCTTGACACCTTGCGCGCCGCTGGGATCGAGATTGCCAACCCGCGCGACCGGCGCGGACCGCAATATCGCTTTCAGCTAAACTATCGAAACCACCGCAAGACCGTAATCATTGATGGTGAAACGGGCTTTATTGGCGGTCACAATGTAGGGGTCGAGTATCTGGGCCAGAGCAAACATTTCGGCCATTGGCGCGACACTCATCTGAAAATGACCGGCCATATCGTCCGTCAATTACAGTTGATCTTTGTCGAGGATTGGCACTGGGCCCACGAAGAAGATCTGATTGATCAGCTCAACTGGGCCGGATCAGAATCCGAACAGGACATGAATGCCCTGCTGGTCGCCACCGGTCCAGGGGACGACACGGAAACTGGTGCGATGATGTTTTTCTCGGCCATCACTGCAGCCAAGGAAAGGATATGGATCGCTTCACCCTATTTTGTGCCTGATATCGACGTCATGACGGCCCTGCAGCACGCTGCCCTTCGGGGTGTCGATGTGCGCATCCTTGTGCCAGAAGTGATTGACCACCGCCTGCCTTGGCTGGCTGCCTTCGCTTATTTCGACGAAATCCGAGACTGCGGTGCGCGGGTGTTTCGGTATACCGAAGGGTTCATGCATCAAAAGGCATTCGTGGTCGATGACACGCTGGCTGCTGTGGGAACGACCAATCTGGACAACCGATCATTCCGGCTGAATTTCGAAGCAATGGCACTGTTTTTCGACCAACGCGCGGCTGAGGCGGTGGACAAAATGCTGCGCGACGATTTTGAAAACAGTTATGAATTGACCCGCAAACTGCCCGAACAACCCGGCTATATTCGGTTCGGCTCGCCGCTTGCGCGCTTGTTCGCACCCATCCTCTAAGACATCAGCTCTTCTTTGAAAACCTGGGTCATCAGCGCAACCATAAAGGCCGTCGACAGGCCAAACGCCAGCAAACCTGTGACCGAGGCAAACGCGCCGAATATGCGCAACGGTTCACCCAACACAATGTCGCCGTACCCCAGGGTAGTGAAAGTCACCAACGAGAAATACAAGGCCGAATTCCAGTCAGGCAGAACATCCCCCAACACCCAGACGATCGCCCACAACCAGACTTGAAACGTGTGAATTGCAACGATGAATGCTAGCGCAATACAGATGGGACCGGCGATGGCAAGAAACCGTTTCGTGTTCTCAAGCCGGGGTACCGCGTGCCGGATGACCTGCGTACACCACGTCAAAAGGATGATTTCGATTAGGAAGCAAATCCCCAGATAGATACTGCCCCAAACAATCTGCTGCGCTAGTGTCATAAACTCGTATCCCGGCCCGGAGAAGTTCTGACACAATGGCGACTTAACCAAAAAAGAACAAGGCTGTGACAATCGCAAAAGATTGCGCCCGGACGCTGGACTCTGTGGGGTGGCGTTGCACATTGTGACAGGCACTGTCCAAGGGGTTTGCATGCTGCTGAATATCGACAAGGTCCAGAAATCCTATCCCGGCGGGCGGCCGGTGTTGCGCGATGTGTCACTGACGCTGGATCAAGGACAGACGCTGGCTCTGACCGGTGAAAGCGGCAGCGGCAAAAGCACGCTTTTGAACCTTGCTGCCGCTTTGGACAGCTTTGACGGCGGTGAGATTACGCTGGACGGCACCGCCCTTTCTTCGCTGGATGACCGTGGTCGGGCCGCATTGCGCCGTGAGAGCGTGTCGTTGGTGTTTCAGCAATTCAATCTGATTCCATCGCTGACGGTCGCTCAGAACCTCTCATTTCACGCCCGATTGGCGGACCGTGAAGACACCGACTGGACTGCGCAACTGGCTGAACGGCTTGGTTTGTCCGACTTGCTGACGCGCTATCCTGAAAACCTGTCAGGCGGTCAACAACAGCGCGTAGCCATCGGCCGCGCCATGGCCCCCCGGCCAAAGCTGTTGCTGGCGGATGAACCAACCGGCAATCTGGACGAAACCGCCAGCGCGACCGTGCTGGATCTGATGCTCTCGCTAGTTGCCGAGACAGGCGCCGCCTTACTGTTAGTTACGCACTCGCCAGACATCGCGGCGCGTCTGGATCGGCGGGCGCATCTGACCGGTGGCCATATCGCATGACTGGGGCAATCATACAGGCCTTGCTGTCGCATTGGCGACGTCACTGGCTGCAACTGGCAACGCTGTTGATTGGCATCGCGTTGGCGACCGGGCTGTGGTCGGCGGTGCAGGCCATCAATGCCGAGGCGCGCGCCAGCTATCAACAGGCCAATGATCAGCTTGCGCTGGGTCTGTTTGATGAGCTGCGCGACCCGTCCGGCCCGATCCCGGTTGAGCGTTATGTCGCGCTGCGCCGTGCAGGTTGGCAAGTGGCAGCTGTTTTGGAAGGCCCCCTGCGGATTTCGGGACGCACGGTACAGGTGATGGGCGTTGACATGGTCGCCTACCCGGCCCTGCCCGCCGTGACCCAGATTGAGCAAAGCGAAACGCCCCCCGACCCGGCCGACATGCTGACCGCACCGGGCCGCTTGCTGGCTGCGCCTGATCTTGCACAGGTGCTGCGCGGGCAAAGCGGTCTGCCGCCGATTCTAACCTCTGACACGGTTCCGCCTGATCTGATCCTGACCGATATCGGCGCTGCCGAGACACTTCTGGACAAATCCGGGCAGATCTCGCGCCTGATAGTGCTGCCCGATCAGCCGCTTGGCGTGCCTCCGCTATCCGAGATCGCGCCTGAACTTGAACGGAGCGCAGCTTCGGCGCAGTTGGATGCAGCCAGTCTGACAGATAGTTTTCACCTGAACCTGACCGCATTTGGACTGCTGTCCTTTGCCGTCGGTCTTTTTATTGTTCATGGCACCGTCGGGCTGGCCTTTGCGCAACGGAGGGCGATGATCCGCACCCTACGGGCTCTGGGTGTCTCAATGCGGCGTTTGATCTGGGTGATCATGGCTGAATTGACCGCGTTGGCCCTGATCGGCGGCACCTTGGGCCTGATCCTTGGGTTCTTTCTCGCCGGAGCGCTGCTGCCCGACGTCGCGGCCACTTTGCGCGGGCTATACGGCGCACCTGTCGACGGGCAAATGTCCTTGCAACCGCAATGGGCGCTGGCGGGGCTGGCGATGGCATTAGCGGGCACAATGTTTGCCAGTGGCCACGCCTTGTATCGATTGGCGCGTATGCCCTTGCTGACTGGTTCCGGAGTTCAAGCTTGGCGTGGTTCAGCCTTGGGACAACGCAGCGCGGGCCTGATCGGTCTGGCCCTGATCGGGGGTGGCTTTGGCATAGGGTTTGCCTTTAACGGGTTGGTTGCCGGGTTTGTGATGGTCGGCGGCATTCTCACCGGAGCGGCACTGACTCTGCCCTATCTTCTGTCCCTCGCCCTGTCGGGTTTTCATCGGCGCGCCCGAGGGCCGATCGCACAATGGGTCTGGGCCGATATGCAGGCGCAATTACCGGGTCTGTCTTTGGCTTTGATGGCACTGCTGCTGGCTTTGGCCGCGAATATTGGTGTCGGAACCATGGTTTCCAGCTTTCGCCTCACCTTTGTTGGCTGGTTGGATCAACGCCTGACGTCCGAGATTTACGTGACCGCCACTGACAACCAACAAGGTCAACAGATTGCCCAATGGCTAGGCCCGCAGGTGGACGCCGTGTTGCCAATCCGCAGCGTTGAACTGACCCACGAGACCGGGCCGTTGTTCTTATACGGAATTGTGGACCACCAGACTTACCGCGATCACTGGCCTCTGATCGCCTCGTCAGATGATGTCTGGGATCGCGTCCTGACGGGTGAGGCCGTTTTAATCAACGAACAGCTCGCCCGCCGTGCGGGTTTGTGGCCTGGGGATTCGCTGACCCTTAATGCAGGGCATGCGCTGACCGTGGCAGGTGTTTATTCGGACTACGGCAATCCGACCGGTCAGGCGATCGTATCAATGCCGCAGCTTGACCAAATCGCCCCGGGGGCCGACACGCGCAGGTTCGGTATCCGCCTTGCACCCGAGCGCGCCACCGAAGTAACGCAGGCGTTGCGAGACCAGTTTGACCTACCTCGGCGGGCCGTCGTCCAACAGGCCGCCATGAAAGCGCAATCGCTGGCGATCTTTGACAAGACCTTTGTGGTGACTTCCGCACTGAACGTGCTGACACTGGGGGTGGCGGGATTTGCCATCCTGACCAGTTTGCTGACCTTGTGGACGCAGAGGCTGCCGCAGGTTGCCCCGGTTTGGGCGTTGGGGCTGACACGTGCGCAACTGGCACGGCTAGAGGTGTTGCGCAGTGTGCTGCTGGCGGCGTTGACGGCCGTCCTAGCCTTGCCACTTGGGTTGGTTCTGGCCTGGGCGCTGTTGGCGGTGATCAACGTACAGGCTTTTGGCTGGCGACTGCCGATGTTTCTGTTTCCTGCTGATTGGGTCTATCTGTTTGTGCTGACCCTGCTTGCCGCCTTTGCCGCCGCCGCCCTGCCCGCATTGCGCTTGATGCGTTTGCCACCCGCCGACCTTCTGAAGGTATTTGCCAATGAACGTTAAAGCTTGGCTGTTTGTCCTGATCCTATTGCTGCCCTCTGCCTTGCACGCGCAAGGCTATGCCGGGCTGGGCGGGTCAGCCGACGGGTTCGACATCCCCAAACCAGGTTACCAGTTCGAATTTCCGCGAGATCACGGCCCGCACCCGTCCTTTCGAATCGAGTGGTGGTATCTGACTGCCAACCTGACCGGAGAAGACGGGCGCGATTACGGCATTCAATGGACCTTGTTCCGATCCGCCCTGAAACCGACCGAGGCCGAAGGTTGGCAAAGCCCTCAGCTGTGGTTGGGCCACGCTGCTGTGACGACTGAGGAAGCGCATTATTTTGCCGAACGCCTGTCGCGTGGCGGCATCGGTCAGGCTGGGGTGACTGCCGAACCATTCGAGGCCTGGATCGACGAATGGCATATGCGCGGGCCTGATCCCCGCGCCTTGTCCTTGTCCGCGAGCGGTGCCGAATTTTCCTATGACCTAGCCCTGACAGCCCAAGGTCCACTGGTGTTTCACGGAGAGGACGGATACTCGGTCAAGTCCGCCGATAGGCAGGCCAGCCATTACTATTCTCAACCCTTCTATGACGCCGAAGGTGTACTGCGCCTACCCGATGGAGATGTCGCTGTCACCGGTCAGGGCTGGTTGGATCGTGAGTGGTCCAGCCAGCCGCTTGCCGCAGATCAAAGCGGGTGGGATTGGTTCTCGCTCAGTTTTGATGACGGCAACAAGCTTATGGCCTTTCGCCTGCGCGGCGGGCGCGGAGATTTCACAGCGGCCACATGGATCACAGCAGACGGCACCGCGACGCCCCTTACCGACGGGTCCGTTTCGTTCGCACCGTTGGATACGGCGCGAGTCGCCGGTCGGGACGTACCTGTCCAGTGGCGCGTGACTTTGCCTGATCGTGATTTGGAGGTCGACGTGTCGGCGATCACCCCTGATGCCTGGATGGCAACGCGGTTCGAATACTGGGAAGGCCCCGTCACGGTGTCAGGCAGCCACTCTGGGCGCGGCTACCTTGAGATGACCGGGTACTAACGCACCACGTAAACCGAGACCGTCGAATGCCGCACGACCCGCGCCGCGTTCGGACCCAGAAGATAGTCCTTGAGGTCCGGTTTGTGTGCGCCGATCACGATCAGATCGCTGTTCGCGCTTTCAGCGGTCTTCAATATCTCCTGATAGGCTGTTCCGGTGGCGACGACGTGGCGGATTCTCTCGTTCCGCTCTGCACCCAAAGTTGCCGTACACATATCGGTCAGTTTGGTATGCGCCTCATCCAACGCCTTTTCGTGGAAATCCGGTTGGAAAAAGCCAGATACCCAGCTTTCCCCAAAATCCGGCAACACAGTCACCACGTCCAACTGCGCATTGTCCTGTTCAGCCAAAGCCGCCGCGGTCTTCAACACATGTACGTCCAGATCGCCATTGCTGATATCAACGGCACAAAGAACAGAGTTTGTCATGCGGGCACCTCTTGTCTGGCGGCGCGGCCGCGTTGAAGGAAAGCGATCAGCCCCAGCAGAATCATCGCTGGGATATAGATCAATTGCTTCGGCGGCTGACTGGATGGCAGGCTGACCGAGGTCAGACGTACCGCGTCATCCGCGTAATAGTCGAAGTTATCCAACTCATCCGCGACCGGGGTGCCAAACAGCGGTTCGTCCAGTTTGACCAGACCGTCCTCTTCGATCAGCATCAGGCCCATGGCGTCCACACGCGCGGCGCCACCCTCTTCGCTGCCAACCGGCACTACGACCGTAGTGTCCGTCATCTCCAGAGTGTCAAAATCAGGGCCGCTAACGACAAGGCGGACTTCTGTTCCAGGCGGCGTTTGCCCGATCGTTTCAATGAAGGCCGACGGTTCAACCGACGCATAGGGCGGTGAAAGCCGATCCATGAAGAAGTCGGGCCGGAACAGCGCAAAGGCAACGAAGATCAGCGCGACGCTTTCGTAAATACGGCTGTGCGTCACGAAATAACCCATCGTCCCCGCAGTAAATACAAGGATGGCTATGGTTGCGAATATCGCGACGGTTATCCCTTCAACCCAGGTGACGTCGATCAACAGCAGGTCCGTGTTGAAGATGAACACAAACGGAAGTGCCACGGTGCGCAGGCTGTAGAAGAACGCGGTGAAACCGGTTTTGATCGCATCGCCGCCTGACACGGCTGCCGCTGCAAAGCTTGCCAATCCGACCGGCGGCGTCACGTCCGCCATGATCCCAAAGTAGAAGACAAACAGGTGGACGGCGATCAGCGGCACGATCAGACCACTCTGCGCGCCTAGTTCGACAACCACGCCGGCCATCAGCGAGCTGACAACGATGTAGTTCGCCGTGGTCGGCAGGCCCATGCCCAGGATCAAGCTTAGGATACCAACCATCACCAGCATCAGGATCAGGTTGCCGCCCGACAGGAACTCGACCAGATCGGCCATCACCTGCCCAACACCGGTCAGCGTCACGGTGCCAACGATCACGCCCGCAGTGGCCGTCGCAAGCGCGATGCCGATCATGTTGCGCGCGCCGTCAATCAGGCCCTGCCAAAGGTCGGCGACACCATCGATAAAGCTGGCGTTCAGGTTACTCTGCCCACGGAACATCGCCTTGAGCGGCTTTTGGGTCAGCAGGATCACGAACAGCAACGCCGTGGCCCAGAACGCCGACAGACCAGGCGATTTCTGTTCGATCATCAGGAAATAAACCAGAACGATGATCGGCAGCAGATAGTGCAGCCCGGCCTTATAGATATCGGCGATAACCGGCAGCGTTACTTCTTTGGCATTCGGATCATCAGGTTCCAGATCCGGCACCTGAGCCGCCAGATACAGCAGCACCACATAGACCGCGCAGACAATCAGGCTCAGGACCAATCCGGCCGCCGAGGGCACCCAGCTGGTGACCGCATCGACCGGGTATTGCGAGCCATAGCAAAGCCCCGCAAACACAAGGAAGAACATCAACATTCCGACGACGGTGCGCGCCAGATGGACGTCGCGATCACCCAGTGTGGGCATGTTCCGCTTCACCGCTTCAAGATGAACGATATAGACGAGCGCGATGTAGGAAATCGCCGCTGGCAGGAACGCGTGGGTAATCACCTCGACATAGGAAATGCCCACATATTCCACCATCAGGAAGGCCGCAGCGCCCATCACAGGCGGCATGATCTGGCCGTTCACTGAGGAGGCAACCTCGACCGATCCGGCCTGTTCACTGCTGAACCCGACGCGCTTCATCAGCGGGATGGTGAAGGTACCGGTGGTCACAACGTTGGCGATGGACGAGCCCGAGATCAGGCCGGTCGCTGCCGAACCCACAACGGCGGCCTTGGCCGGACCACCGCGCAGGTGGCCGAGGGCACCGAACGCCATCTTGATGAAATAGTTCCCTGCCCCGGCCTTATCCAGCAACGCGCCGAACAACACGAACAGGAACACGAATTTGGTGGAAACACCCAGGGCGATGCCAAACACGCCCTCGGAGGTGATCCACATATGGCTCATGGCCTTTTTCAAGCTTGCGCCCTTCCAGCGGATAACCTCGGGCACCCATTCAGATGAGCCAAAGAACACATATGCCAGAAAGATCGTCGCGATAATGGCCATTGCAGGCCCAAGCGCACGGCGCGCGGCCTCGAACAACAGCAGCAGGCCGGCCAATGCGACCCACTTGTCAGTGTCATCCGCAAGACCGCCTGCATCGACGATCTTTTCGTAGAAGAAGTACCCGTATAGCGCAAGAAACGCGCCAGCGACCCCCATTATCCAGTCCTGAACCGGGATATAGTCACGCGGGCTGGACTTCAGCGCTGGATAGGCCGCAAAGGCCAGAAACATGGCAAAGGCCAGATGAAACTGACGTGCATTATTCACGACGCTGCCCGGCAACACATAGTTGGCGATAGGTGATGCTAAAAGCACCTGAAAAATCGACCATATCGCCGCCACAACGGCCAGAAAAATCCCGACATTGCCGACCGGATTACGCCCACCCGCATCGGACGAGGCTACCAGTTCCTGCAGCTCTTCTTCTGATAGCGGACGATTGGATTGTGTGTCGGAACTCATGCAAATGTCTCCCCGTCGTGGCCATTTTGGCCTTTTGAACCACCCGTTATTTTGCGGGCTTTAGGTTGCAGGGCGCCCGTGGGCACCCTGCGTCAGGTCTGGTTTACTGAATCCAGCCTTTTTCTTTGTAGTACTTCTCGGCACCCGGATGCAGCGGAGCCGACAGGCCGTCCGCGATCATCTCTTCGGGCTTGAGGTTTGCAAATGCCGGGTGCAGCTTTTTGAAGTCGTCGAAGTTTTCAAAGACCGAGCTGACAACTGCATATACCGCGTCTTCCGAAACGTCTGCCGAGGTCACGAAAGTCGCGCCAACACCAAAGGTTGCGGTGTCACCGTCGGAACCGCGATACATGCCACCGGGGATGGTTGCGGTGCGGTAGAACGAGTTGTCGCCAACCAGCTTGTCCACGGCGTCGCCGCTGACATTCACCAGCACGGAATCACACGCGGTGGTGGCTTCTTGGATCGAACCCGAGGGGTGGCCAACGGTGTAAACCATCGCGTCGATCTGGTTGTCGCACAGAGCAGCAGACTGTTCAGCTGCTTTCAGTTCGGTCGCCAGTTCGAAATCGTCGGTGGTCCAACCCATTTCGCCCAGCAGGACCTCCATGGTGCCGCGCTGACCGGAACCGGGGTTACCGATGTTGACGCGCTTGCCCTTCATGTCTTCAAAGTTCGTGATGCCGGAATCGGCACGGGCAACCACGGTGAACGGCTCGGGGTGTACCGAGAAGACGGCGCGCAGACCTTCGAAGGGACCAGCCTCTTCGAATTTCGAGGTGCCGTTAAAGGCGTGGTACTGCCAGTCGGACTGCGCCACACCAAACTCCAGCTCGCCTTCGCGGATGGTGTTGATGTTGTAAACCGAACCACCGGTCGATTCGACCGAGCAGCGCACGCCGTGCTCTTTGCGGCCTTTGTTGACCAGACGACAAATCGCGCCGCCTGTCGGATAATACACACCGGTCACACCACCGGTGCCGATTGTGATGAATTCCTCTGCATACGCGGCCGGAGCCATAAGGGCCGCGGTGACGACCGCGCCGAGGCTAAGCTTGCTGCTGTTTTTCATTTTCGTGAACTCCCAATTCTTTTGGTGGATGGGAGACTGTTAGCGGTCCCATCCGGGACCTGCCGGTACGCCAACTGTACCTGTCTTGCAACAGGCACAAGCGACTGAATTTCCAAAATCTCCCAACACCTTCGACGTTTCATTCAGATACTCAACTTGTCAACCCCCGTACTCGGCCTGACACGCCCACGCCGCATATCTGAGGGCTTTTTCAAAACTTTCCCCCCAGAATGCCCATCTCACAGGTCTTTTGGGTGGTCAGGAACAATTCTTTTGAAACTCGGTTCGGTGATCTCTAGTGTCAAACCGACATTCACAGACACCTGTAAGCGCAGGGCTGGAAACGAATTTGTTCTGCAACTGTCAGGAAAGGCCATTTAAAATGAAGCCCGCGTCCCCCAGCCCGTTGCTTGTCATCGCTCTGACCATCAGCGCAGCGATTGCGGCCTGGGGTATAGTCGACCCGCAAGGGCTGGGGCGGCTTGCATCCGCAGCGGTGGCCACGCAGTTCAATAGCCGTGGCTGGTTCATCATGCTTGAGGTCAGCGGCCTGTTGTTTGTCACGCTGTATCTGGCCTTGTCCCGATTTGGCGACATCCGCCTTGGTCCCGACGGGGCCGAGCCTGAGTTTTCAACGCCTGCCTGGATCGCCATGTTGTTCGCAGCTGGCATGGGCGTTGGTCTGTTGTTTTATGGCGCGGCCGAACCCCTGACCCATTTCGAGGTTCTGCGCCAATACAACCCCGATCCCATGGCCGCCGGTCATGCATTGTTCATCACCTATCTGAACTGGGGATTTCACGCCTGGGCCATCTACGCGATCGTTGGTCTGGTCATCGCTTATTTTGCCTATCGTCGAGGGCGCACACTACTGCTGAGCGCCCCTGTAGCCGATACATTGGGTGAGGCCCGCTGGACCAAATCTCTGGGATGGGTTTTCGATCTGCTCTCGATTGTTGCGATAGCCGTGGGCTTGGCCGGTTCGCTGGCGATGGGCGTATTCCAGATTCAAACCGGCCTGGCTGGTCTGATCGGGATTGATTCACCTGGCGTGCTAACCCTGCCCGTTTTTGCCTTGCTTTGCGTGGCTTATATCATTCCGCTGCGCCGCGACCTTGGCGAAGGGATGTCTCTGCTGTCCAATATCGCGATGCTGATTGCGGTTGGAATGATGGTCTATCTGCTGATCCTCGGCCCCACATCGTTCATGATGGACGGCATCGTGTCAGGCTTCGGACGCTACCTCTTCGGCGTTCTTCCGGCTGGATTCTCTACAGCTGAATTCTTCGACGACATCATCGTCGACTGGTTCCACGGCTGGACGCTGAACTATATGATCTGGTGGTTGGCCTGGTCGCCTTTTGTGGGCATTTTCATCGCCCGAATCTCTCGCGGGCGCACGATCCGAGAGTTTCTGGTTGGTGTCATCGTTGCTCCCACCTTGTTCTCGATCCTGTGGTTCGGCATTTTCGGTGGGCTGGGTTTCTACGACACTCTGCGTCAGGACGGCACCCTGTCCGCCGTTAACGCCGAGAATCTGGACGCGACAACCTTTGCCCTGCTTTCAAAATTCCCCTTGGGCGGTGTGACGCAAATCGCCACTGTTTTGGCCGCGTTCCTGTTCGTTGTAACCAGCGTCGTAAGCGCAGGTTTCACACTTGCAATGATCGGCACCGGAGGCGACGAGAACCCGTCGCCCCGCATCCGTACAATCTGGGGCATTATTTTGGGGGCACTGGGGCTGGCGATGATTCTGGTGGGCGACATTTCCGTGGTCAGATCAATCATCGCACTTTCGGCCATGGCGTTCGTCTTTATCGTACCGATCCTAGTGATCTGCCTGTTCAAAAGCCTATCGCGAGAGGACCGGACATGAGCGGACAGTTTGTTGATACCATGCTGAATGTTGTCGTTTTCGCATATATCGGATTCCTGATCTGGTTGATCTTCACAGGCTTTCCCAAGGCATCCAAACCCGCCGACTCTGAGACTCAGGCAAAACGTCACCAAAACGAATAGATGTGATTTGGCAGTGTGTGCAAACGCAATGCCGAAAAAGAAAAAACAGAGAGCAGGTTTCCCTAACCCTCTGTTTTTACTTTGGTACCCAAGGCCGGACTCGAACCGGCACGGTATCACTACCGGGGGATTTTGAATCCCCTGCGTCTACCATTCCGCCACTTGGGCCACGACCATTGGATTAGCGCCCATAACCGGGAAGGTCCAGAGGCAAAAAGCAACCAAAATCCAGTTTGTATTCGCGGTGATGCTTGACGCCTTGCCGGGCGCGTGGTTTGGCTTGCGCTACGTTAGAACAGGATTTTAGCATCTTATGTTGCGATCGCTTTATGACTGGACCATTCGTCTGGCAGAACATCCGCATGCATTGTGGGCGTTGGCCTTCGTGGCTTTTATCGAAAGTTCGGTCTTTCCGATCCCACCTGATGTTTTGATGATTCCCATGATTCTGGCCCGCCCGTCGCGGGCTTGGCTGATTGCATCGGTCGCACTGGTCTTTTCGGTATTGGGGGGCTTGCTGGGCTATGCCATTGGCGCGTTCTTTTATGAAAGTCTCGGCCAACCGATTCTCGAGTCGATGGGCAAAGCCCATGCCATGGAAGAGTTCAACACCCGCTTCAACGATTTCGGCTTTTGGGCCGTGCTTGCAGCTGGGGTTACCCCCTTCCCCTACAAGGTCATTACGATCATGTCCGGTTGGACTGGGATGCCGCTGGGAACTTTCATCGCCACCTCTATCCTGGCGCGCGCCTTGCGGTTCTTCATGGTTGCCGGTCTGCTTTGGGGTTTTGGAGAACCGATCCGGGCCTTCATCGAGAAGCGGCTGGGCCTTATGTTCACGTTGTTCGTCATCCTGCTGTTCGGCGGGTTTTTCGTGGTGAAATACCTATGACTCGCAAAAACACTCTGATCCTGATCGCTACGGCAGGGTCTGCGGCACTTCTGCTTGGGGCGTGGGGGTTTCAGTACCTCGGCGGCTTGGCGCCTTGCAAAATGTGTATCTGGCAACGCTATCCGCATGGCGCCGCTGTTCTAATCGGAGCAATGGCTTTGGCCCTGCCACGGGCAACGCTGTTGCCATTGTTGGGCGCGCTTGCGGCCCTAACGACGGCTGCAATCGGCGTTTTTCACGCGGGGGTCGAGCAGAAATGGTGGGAAGGCCCGTCTAGCTGCACATCCGGTGACATAGGCGGCCTGTCGACAGAAGATCTGATGGAACAGATCATGTCCGCCCCGCTGGTGCGTTGCGATGATATCCCCTGGCAGATGTTGGGCTTGTCGATGGCAGGTTGGAACGCTGTCCTGTCCGGCGTGTTGGTGCTGGTCTGGATCGCAGCCTGGCGCGCTCGTTAAAGTTCGTCCAGTTCCGCATCCCAATAGAGAAAGTCGATCCAGCTGTCATGCAGGTGGTTCGGCGGGAACTTGCGCCCAATATTGCGCAACACCTCTGATTCCGGTTGGCGCGGAGGCTTACGCAGCGTCATCCCCGCCTGTCGCAATGACTTGGACCCTTTTTTTAGGTTGCACGGGCTGCAGGCCGCCACGACATTCTGCCAGCTTGTGACGCCCCCTGCCGCACGCGGTACCACATGGTCAAACGTCAGATCACCCCGGCTGCCACAATACTGACAGCGGAATTCGTCCCTCAAAAATAAATTAAAGCGCGTGAAGGCCACGCGCTTTCTAGGTTTTACATAATCTTTCAGGACAACGACCGAAGGTATTCGTATCTCGGTACTGGGGCTTCGGACGACTTCGTCGTATTCAGCCACTATGTCCACCCTGTCCAGCCAAGCAGCCTTGATCGCCTCTTGCCACGGCCACAGGGATAACGGGTAATAGGATAAGGGGCGATAATCGGCGTTCAAAACCAATGCCGGATGATGCCTGAGCGCACCGGGTTCCCTGACAAATTCGGTCCTGAAGTCTCCATCCATCTCAGAATCGCTCCTCGCTCTGCTCTGCCCGTTTTTGACATCAGAGCGGGGAACACCCGCCCCGGCCTTAACTTAACTATATATCGTGTTAAATCTCTGACAAGCCCTGAGTTTCCACAATATCTCGGGGATTGGTTAATCCGAATCTGTAACACCTGCGTAACAGTTATCCACAGGTTGCGCCTCACTGACCTGCGGGCTATGGCGTTTGTCATGTCCTGGTTCATTCGCTTCAACAAACCTTTCGATGTGCTGCCGCAGTTTACCGACCGGGCCAACGCAGATTCGCCCCGCCGCACTCTGTCAGACTATATCGATCTGCCAGACGTTTACCCGGCCGGGCGGTTGGATCGGGACAGCGAAGGCTTGATGCTGCTGACCGACAACGGGCGACTGCAAGCGCAAATATCGGACCCAAAACACAAGATGGCCAAAACCTATTGGGTTCAGGTCGAAGGTCTGCCGGATTACGCTGCCTTGAAAGCCCTGCGAGACGGGGTTGAACTGAAAGACGGCATGACCCGCCCTGCCAAAGCCCGGTTGATGGATGAACCGCCAGGGCTGTGGCCCCGCAATCCGCCGATCAGAGTGCGCCAGACGGTGCCCGATTGCTGGATCGAATTGACCATCCGCGAGGGCCGCAATCGGCAGGTGCGGCGGATGACAGCCGCCGTCGGTCACCCGACCCTGCGCCTGATCCGCGCCCGGATCGGCGACTGGTCGCTAGAGGGGCTTGAGCCAGGCCAATGGGACAGCCTACCGACGCCAACATTGAACTCTGCCCCGCAACGCAAACGCGACCGTCATCCACGCCGGTGACAAAAACTGCATGTTGTGATAGGCTTACAGCATGAAAGTCACACCCGACATTCCAGTACCAACCGGCATTCTTGAGGCCGCTCTCTATGTCGACGACTTGGATGCTGCCGAACGGTTTTATGGAGAGATCCTGGCGTTGGAGAAAATCCAGCGCGTGACGGATCGACACGTATTCTTCCGGATCGGCAGTTCGGTATTGTTGTTGTTTAACGCGGAAGAAACCGAGAAACCGCCGGGCAATCCCGACTTGCCCGTTCCCCCCCATGGCGCGCACGGGCCTGGCCACGTTTGTCTGATCCTGACACGCGCGGAGATCGACACGATGCGCAAACATCTGCTGGATTGGAATATCCCCTTAGATGCCGAGTTTGACTGGCCAAACGGCGCACGCTCTCTTTACGTGCGCGATCCGTCAGGCAATTCGGTTGAATTTGCCGAAGGGCATTTGTGGGGCTGACCCCTCAGAGTGCCGCGCCCGCCGATAGATCAAACCTTTTAGATATTCTATCAACCGGCGTGCCATCCTGCAGTGGCACGCCATAGGCGACCGAGTAGTCTTGAAACCCCATCTTGTCGTAGTAGCCAAGGCCCATCCCATTATCGGCGCGGATGGTTGCATTAATCGCTGTAAACCCCATTGCCACCGCGAATTTCGAAGTTTCGGCGAACAAGGCCCGGCCTGCCCCTTTCAGCGCAGGATGACGTCTGGTGAAGGTCGCGATATCGGCGCAATCCTGTGGCAACACGTCGTGCATTCCCAGCCACTGAAAGCCAGCCACCTCTCCTTGATCGTCCAAGGCGACGTGGGCGCAGATTGTGTCAGCGCCCTCCAGGTAGCTTTGAACGAACAACGCGTCAGAGAACGGAATTTCAAACGCGGTGCTGCCCCCGATTTCGATGATCTCATTGAGGATGCGGCAAGCTGTGGCCACATCCTCTGGCATCATGGGGCGGACCGCGATCATTCCTACAGGCTCAGTTTGTCGCGCATGAAGGCCAGCGCGACACTCAGGCCGTCCGGCGCAATTCCGTGGCCGGTACCCTTCATCACATGAGCGTAAACCTCTTTGAACCCGGCCTCTTGCAGCGCTTCAGCGGCGGCGGGCAAGGATTGCGGCGGCACCACATCATCGACGTCACCATGAACCAGCAGAATCGGCATCCGGCTGACCGTCTCGTCGGGCAGCAGATCGGGCTCTAGCAACCGTCCCGAAAAGGCAACGATGCCGGCAACCGGATCCTCGCGACGCGGTGCGACGTGCAGGCTCATCATCGTGCCCTGGGAAAACCCGAACAATACAACCTGTTCCGGCAAAACATCCTCGTCCACCATCAGCGCATCGAGGAAGGCGTTGAAATCCTCAACCGCCATTTCCATTCCTCGTCGGGCTTCTTCTTCGGACGACCCGTCAATCCATGGGATCGGAAACCACTGAAACCCATTTGGCATCCCGGGGATCTGCTCGGGCGCATCGGGGGCGACAAAAAGCGTGTCGGGCAAGTGTTCGCCCAAAGGATCAGCCAGACCCAGCAAGTCGGCCCCATTGGCCCCATAGCCATGCACGAACACCACGACTGAGCGCGTATCGCCCGAAACCGGCTCTTTTCGGAGCGCATTCAAAACCCGTGTCATCTGATCCCTTCTCGTTCTTTTGCCACCCGGTAATAGGCCCACAACACACGCGCCGCAACCGATCGCCAGGGCGACCAAGCTTCGGCCATTTGGCGCAGTTCTTTGTCCGTGGGACGTTTGGGCAAGTCATAGAGGATGCGCGCTGCCTCTTGCAGCGCCAGATCGCCCGGAGCGATCACATCGGCGCGCCCCAAAGAGAACATCGCGTATATTTCAGCTGTCCAGACACCGATCCCCGGCACCTCGGTCAAAGTCGCGATGACATCCGCATTAGATGCGTCGCGTAATGTCTTGTAATCAATACGCGCCTCAGCCAACGCGCGTGCGTAGCGTATCTTTTGACGGCTCAGCCCCACAGCCCGCAAATCGTCATCGGTTGCCCACATGATCTTGCGCGGTCCGGTGAGCTTGGCATCCTGCAGCCGTTTCCAGATCGCATTGGCCGAGGCCACGCTGACTTGCTGGCTGACAATAGCGCTGAGAAGTTGGGCAAACCCATCCGGACGGCGACGCAGGGGCAAAGGCCCAGTCTGATCCATCGCCCAGGCCATCCGCGGGCATTCCGCGGCCAGCCATTCGGCGCCCTCTGCGACACAGTCAGGTGATTCAATGATGCGTCCGACAGACATGGGCCCTCCGGGAAAATGATATCGCGCTCACGGTAGGTTGCTTTGTCGCAGATGCAACCCGCTTGTACGACAGGCTTTTCAAAGATACGCATTGGCGCATGACACTAACGACGACAACCCTCGACACCAGTCGCGCCAAGCGCAATGTCGCCGTTTTGGTGGCGGCACAAGCTGTACTGGGCGCACAGATGCCGATGCTCTTTATCGTGGGCGGGTTAGCTGGGGATTCACTGGCTACAAACGCGTGTCTGGCCACCCTGCCGATTTCGCTCATCGTGCTGGGGTCAATGCTGGCTGCCACGCCGATCTCGGCGATCATGCAGCGCTGGGGACGGCGCGCCGGGTTTCTGGTTGGTGCTACTGCGGGGGCTTGCGGCGGGGCGGTCGGCGCGTACGGGTTGTTTCTGGGCTCGTTCCCGGTCTTCCTGCTGGGAAGCCTGCTGACCGGCATTTACATGAGCGCGCATGGATTTTACCGCTTTGCAGCTGCTGATACGGCGTCTGACGTGTTTCGGCCCAAAGCGATTTCATATGTCATGGCAGGCGGTCTTGCAGCGGCGATCATCGGTCCGCAGATCGTCAAACTGACCTCGACCGCATATGTGATTCCGTTTTTTGGCACCTATCTGGCTGTCATCGCGATGAATGTCTTTGGGTCAGTGCTGTTTTTCTTCCTCGATATCCCGACGCCCGAAAAGCCAAAGGAAGACGCGCCCAAAGGACGATCCCGGCTTGAAATGCTTAGAACCCCACGCATCGCCGTGGCGATCATTTGTGCGATGGTTTCCTACGCTTTGATGAATCTTGTCATGACCTCGACCCCGCTTGCGGTTGTGGGGTGCGGTTACAGCGCCAACGATGCCGCTGATGTCGTCACTAGCCATGTTCTGGCGATGTATGTGCCCAGCTTTTTCACGGGCCAGTTGATCGCGCGGTTCGGAGTCGAAAAAATTGTAGCCCTCGGTCTCGCCATTCTGGCCGGCGCGGGTGTGGTTGCTTTGCAAGGCGTCGAGTTGGGCAATTTCTTTATCGCGCTGATCCTGCTGGGCATTGGCTGGAACTTTGGCTTTATCGGCGCCACGACGATGCTGGCCGCGTCGCACGACGTGAACGAACGTGGGCGGATGCAGGGGCTGAACGACCTGCTGGTGTTTGGCGGCGTGACACTTGCGTCGCTCGCTTCGGGTGGGTTGATGAACTGCTCGGGTGGGTCACCAGTCGAAGGCTGGACCGCCGTGAACCTGGCCATGATCCCACTGTTGACACTGGCAGGTGGTGCGCTGCTGTGGTTGGTTCTGAAACCCTCTGAGCCGGAAACGGTCTGACGCCTACCAGCGCCCGCTGGCAACGGACCACATTAAGGACGCTCTGCGGCGAATTTCACCCTGTGCGAGGTCCCCGACGGCGACGCGCTCTGGGCGAGTCACGACTCGCCGCAAAACCCATTCTGCCTGCCATCCCGCAAAAAGCGCGGGGCGGGCATCTGCTGAAATACCTGCACTGTTTGACCGTGCGCGCTGAAGTTTGTCCAAGGCCTTTTGCGCCAGTGACCGAACACCATCAGGCGTGCCGTCAAGCAAAGGAATACGACCACGCGCCTCAAGATCGGGGATCGCCCGAAACCAGTTCGCCACCCCTACGCCATAGCCGAAATCGCGCAGCACAGCTTCGTCCGCTTCACCCAGAACCTGCGCGGCTGCGACCATCAAGGATCCGGCGCTATGGTTGATATAGGTGTCGAAATGCGCTTCGTCCTCAAACGGATCACGGTAAATGTCCCAACGCCTTACGGCCACATACTCATCCAACGTAGCCGCCAGATCGGGCGACAGGACCTTCGACAGAGGCGTCACAACCTCATGCCGGCGCACCGCCTTACCTTCGGCAATCTCTTGCAGCGCATCGCGCCACCATTGCAGGCGCATTTCAGCGATCATTGTCTCTTGCGTGACCCAAGGGGCCCGAGCAACCTCGACATTCAGCGCATAGAGCGGGAACAGTTTAGGCCGTACCGCAACGGGTGCCGCCATGACCGCAATGAACCGGTCAGGATCAGCGCGATGCACCAATGCTGCGCAGGCCTTAACGTCATCATCAAAATCTACGCTCACTCGGCCACCGCCGTCTGTGACCCGCAATCGCGCACCAGTTTCCACTGTATCGCGTCCAACAGCGCCTCGAACGAGGCATCGACTATGTTCGCGCTTACGCCCACGGTCGACCAACGCCGCCCCTGCCCGTCTTCGCTGTCGATTATCACGCGGGTCACCGCCTCGGTGCCGCCCTGCGTGATGCGTACCTTGAAGTCGACCAGACGCATGTCGGACAAAATCTGCGAATACTGCCCCAGATCCTTGGCCAGCGCTTTGGCCAGCGCGTTCACCGGCCCCCGGTCACTGCCGTCCTCGTCCAAAGACTCGCTAACCGACAGTTTCTTTTCCCCGTCGACTTTCACAACAACGACGGCTTCGGATAGGCTGACCATCTTGTTGTACTTGTTCTTGCGCCGCTCAACGGTCACCTTATAGCGCTTGACCTCAAAGAACTCGGGCAGCTGCCCCAACTCATCACGTGCCAGCAGCTCAAAACTGGCCTGCGCAGTGTCATAGGAATACCCCTCGGCCTCGCGCTGCTTGATCCGGTCCAGAATGCACCCCAGCGCCGGGTTGTCCATTTCGACGGACAGACCGGCCTCGGTCAGGCGTTTGCGCAGGTTCGACTGCCCCGCCTGGTTCGACATCGGAATGATCCGCGCATTCCCGACAGAGGCCGGATCGACATGTTCATAAGTCGATGGGTCCTTGAGGATCGCGCTGGCATGCAGCCCTGCCTTATGCGCAAAGGCCGAGGCGCCGACATAGGCCGATTGCTTGCTGGGCACCCGGTTCAGGATATCGTCCAGCATCCGACTGACCCGCGTCAAACCGGCCAAGGCCTGCCCGCTGACACCGATATCGAAACCCGACGCATAGGGCTCCTTCAACAGCAAAGTCGGGATCAGAGCGGTCAGATTCGCATTACCGCATCGCTCACCCAACCCGTTCAGCGTGCCTTGTATCTGCCGCGCGCCCGCATCGACAGCGGCCAGAGAGCAAGCCACCGCGTTTTCGGTATCGTTGTGGGTGTGAATGCCCAAGCGGTCACCGGGCAATCCGGCGGCAATCACTTCGGTCACGATCCGCGTCACCTCGGCGGGCAGTGCGCCGCCATTGGTGTCGCACAGCACAACCCAGCGCGCACCGGCGTCCAAGGCCGCCTGACACACCTGAACCGCATAGCCGGGGTTGTCCTTGTACCCGTCAAAGAAATGCTCGGCGTCAAACAGAGCCTCACGACCCTGTGCCACAATATGCGCGACGGAGGCGCGGACGTTCTCGACATTTTCTTCCAGCGAAATTCCCAGCGCGTGGGTCACGTGGTAATCATGCGACTTGCCCACCAGACACACCGCCTGCGTGTTTGCATTCATCACCGCGGCCAGAACATCGTCATTTTCAGCAGACCGGCCCGACCGCTTAGTCATGCCAAATGCGGTCAAACGGGCCGAAGTCTTGGGCGCAACATCGAAAAACGCGCTGTCAGTCGGGTTCGCGCCCGGCCAACCGCCTTCGATATAGTCGACACCCAGCGCGTCCAACGCCTGTGCGATCTGCACCTTCTCAGAGGTCGAAAACTGCACGCCCTGCGTCTGTTGCCCGTCTCGCAGGGTGGTGTCGTAGAGGTAGAGGCGGTCTTTGGTCATCACACCCCCTCCAGCTTGGCAGCGTCGAACCCAGCACCGGGCACCAGTTCGACACCATCCTTGCTCATACGAACCTCAAGCCCAGCAGCCAGATAAGCGGCTTTGAGACGGTCCACTTCCGAGAAATCCTTGCTTTGCATCGCAATGACCCGCGCATCTGCCAACCGGTCCGCATGTGCCGACAAATCCGTCGATGTGGTATCCGCCCACGCCCCCATCACGGGGGTCAAGAGACCAAGCAATTGTGCGCTGGCCAACAAACCAACGGCATCTCCATCCGCAGCCAGACGGTGGAGTTCAGCCAAAGCACCCGCAGTGTTCAGGTCGTCACTAAGCGCTGCGATAACTGCAGGTGCCGCGCTGGCGGCGGGCTCGATGCCCGACGTCAGCGCCCGCCACTTGCGCAGCGTCGCCTCGGCTTCACGTGCCTTCTTCTCAGTCCAATCCATCGGCTTACGATAGTGGGTTTGCAGGAAGACAAAGCGGATCACCTCACCCGGGACGCCCTGCTCCAGCAGATCATGGACGGTGAAGAAATTGCCCAGAGATTTGGACATCTTCTTGCCTTCCACCTGCAGCATCTCATTGTGCAGCCAGACCTTTGCGAACTCACCATGCGGATGGGCGCACTTGCTCTGCGCGATCTCATTCTCATGATGCGGGAACATCAAGTCATTGCCACCGCCGTGGATGTCAAAACTCTCGCCCAACAGCTCATAGCTCATGGCCGAGCATTCTATGTGCCAGCCCGGACGCCCTCGGCCCCAAGGGGAGTCCCACCCCGGCAATTCATCGGTCGAGGGCTTCCACAGCACGAAATCCATCGGGTTTTTCTTGTAAGGCGCAACCTCAACCCGAGCGCCCGCGATCATGTCGTCGACGGACCGGCCCGACAATTCGCCGTAATGTTCTTTCCAACTGTCCACGGCAAACAGAACGTGCCCCTCTGCCGCGTATGCGTGGCCTTTAGCGATCAGATCCTCGATCATCGCGATCATCTGCGCAATGTATTGCGTAGCGCGCGGCATCTCATTGGGTTCTAGCGCCCCAAGCGCGCCCATGTCGTGCAGATACCAACCGATGGTCTCATTCGAGCGCTCCTGAACCAGCTGCTCCAACGTGCCTTCAGCCCCCGCCTGTTGCCGTGCCAGCGCAGTCGCGTTGATCTTGTCATCCACGTCCGTGAAATTGCGCACATAAGTCACGTGATCCGCACCATAGGTGTGTCGCAACAATCGGTAGAGCACATCGAACACCACTACAGGCCGTGCGTTGCCCAGATGGGCGCGGTCGTAAACGGTGGGCCCACAGACATACATCCGCACATTGTCGGCACTGATCGGCACGAAATCCTCTTTCGTCCGCGTCCGGGTGTTGTGCAGTTTGATCGTCGTCATCGGTCGGCTCCTAAAGACAGCATGGCTGGTCGCGTTAACGCGGGCTTAGCAACTTGTCTCAGGGATGAAAACGAAAGAAACCGGCCCGCTTGAAGTATCAGCAGGTAATGCAGCAAATAATGATGCAGGTCATCGGGTTCATATTGTCCCAGTATCACGGCGACCGCCTTTCGCCAAGCCTTGAGTTCCAACCATCTGTTTCGCCGATTGACATTCTGCAACGGCTCTGGCCCTTTCGGCGCAGAACACCAGACGGAGGCGGGTCATGAAATTGTCGCAGCGTATTACTCATCTGACCGGCGGCGGCAGTGACGGTTGGGACGTGTTCTATCGTGCCCGTCGAATGGTCAGCGACGGCTATGCTGTAGTCGAACTGACCATTGGTGAACATGACATCCGAACCGACCCATCGATTCTGGAAGCCATGGACCATTCGGCGCGGCAAGGCCACACCGGATACGCGATGGTGCCAGGCACGGATTTGCTGCGCGATACCGTGGCCGCCCGGCTGCAGGCGCGTACCGGAGTTCCCACGACCAGAAACAATGTTTTGATCACGCCTGGTGGGCAATCCGCCTTGTTCGCTGCCCATGTTGCGGTCTGCGATCCAGGCGATGTTGGTCTGTATCTGGATCCATATTATGCCACCTATCCCGGTACGATCCGCGGTGTCGGAGCGGAAGCGCGGGCGATTCAGACAACCGCCGAAGACGCATTTCAACCGCGTGCCGAGCAGATTGACGCGGTCGCGGATGGCGCTGTGTCCCTGCTGATCAACACACCAAACAACCCCACCGGGGTCGTCTATTCCCGTCAAACGCTTGAAGGGATCGCCAAGGTCTGTCGCAAGCGGGATCTTTGGCTGATTTCGGATGAGGTTTATGACACACAGGTTTGGGAAGGCTCACATATTTCGCCGCGCACTCTGCCGGGTATGACCGAACGTACGCTGGTGGTTGGGTCGATGTCCAAGTCGCACGCCATGACGGGTTCGCGTTGTGGATGGATTGTTGGGCCAGAGGATGTAATCGCGCATCTGATCAACCTCGCTACGCATACGACCTATGGGGTTCCCGGGTTTATTCAGGACGCTGCTAGTTTCGCCCTGAACGCAGGTAACGTGCTGGAAGATCAAATCGCTGCGCCGTTCCGCAGGCGGCGCGCACTCGCCGTGGGTATTCTGAGCACTCAGAACACTGTCGGGTTGGTTCCAGCGCAGGGGGCCATGTACCTGATGCTGGATATCCGCGCCACGGGTCTCAGCGGAGAAGCATTCGCCAACGCGCTGCTGGATACGCACGCCATTGCCGTGATGCCGGGTGAGAGTTTTGGGTCCGCCGCCGCCGGCCATATCCGTGTGGCCATGACCATTGATGACGAACGGTTCGGGTCCGCTTTGTCAAGGATTTGCGAATTTGCAACGGAAATAGCCGGTCGTCACGCCGCGGCCAGTTAACGGGTGTCAGAACCGGAATGAGGTTCGCAGGTTAAAGACATTCGAATCCAGGGCGCCATCTGATCGGGTGACATCGTCGAACTCCTGCCGCAACGCTTCGCCGCTGATGACAAAGCGGTCGCCGATGGGATAGGCCACGCCAATTCCATACACAGCAGCGGTATCGTTATCGACTGAGCTATCGACCCGCGACGCACCGATCACAACATAGCCCAAAGCCGGGCCAAAATCATAGCCGCCGCGCAGCTTCAGGCGGGTCATGCTGTCCAGGGAACCCTCGCCCTGCCCCAAGTCCAAAGACAGGCTATTGTATTCAAGCTCGCCGCCCAAAACAAAATTCCCGAAGTCGCGGTCATAGCCAATATGTGGCGCGAAGGTCAGATCATCGCCGCTGGAGCCATTCGGGCCTTCGGCATCTGCATATCCAAAGCTAAAACCTGCATAAGCCCCGGTCCAATCCTCAGCCAATACCGGGGTCGCGAGGGACACCAATGTTGTGAGACTGAGGGCCTTAAGGGCTTTCATTAATCTCTCCTAAAAACCTTTCGCCGCAGAGACGTTCGGTTAAGTCATGTTAACTCAAAAACTTGGTACATGATCATTAAATTTCAATTGAGATCACGAACCACTCTTAAATAAGTGAAGGAACTATAACAGATTTTCAGGTGCCAAAGAAAAAAACTTGAGCAGACAAAAGAAGAGTGTGACATCTTCATGAATACTTCGCTTTTAGGCGCTCAGGTCGCAAACAGAACAGATTGTGATCAGGTACATCGGGAAACTTCAGGTCAATAGGTGAGGACCTGCATGCAAAACGACGTTTGGAAGATTCGACTGGTCAGCCGCACCATTGGTGCGGATCGTGGTCGTGCGGCACGTGGGCGGCCGTCAGAGGCTTAGATCAACCCTTCTGACAGCCAATTACCCATCGGAATCCGAACCATGAACGATCAAACCCGCACCTCATCCCGCACCGGCGGTCGCGCCGCGCGTCGTGCTGCCCGTGCAACTGCCCTGCCCGAACATTTGCGCCCTGTCCGTGCAGGTATGGAAGGCGGCACTCTCAATGTGCTGACCCAAGCCCAAATCGAGCGCATACACGAAGCCGCCTTGACCGCATTGGAAACCATTGGTCTGGCGGATGCCCCGCCAAGCGGCATCGACTACCTGGTCGGCGCCGGGTGCATCCTGGGTGACGATGGCCGCATCCGGTTCCCGCGCGCGTTGGTGGAAGACACGATTGCCAAGGCCAACCGCTCGGTTACCCTGTACAGCCGCGATGGAAAGACCGACCTAGAGTTGTCGGGCACTAAGGTTCACTACGGCACCGCCGGTGCTGCCGTCAGCATGGTGGATGTACACGGGCGGGAATACCGCGACTCGACCGTTCAGGACCTGCACGATGCTGCGCGCATTTGCGAACAGCTAGAAAACATCCATTTTGTTCAGCGCCCCATGGTTTGCCGCGACATCTCGGACAATCTGGAAATGGACCTGAACACAATCTACGCCGCCTGTTCAGGCAGCTTCAAACATATCGGTACGTCCTTTACCGAACCCAGCCACGTTGCCCCTGCGGTGGAAATGCTCCACATGATCGCCGGCGGCGAGGACAAGTTTCGTGAGCGGCCCTTCGTGTCGAATTCGAACTGTTTTGTCGTGCCCCCGATGAAATTCGCGACCGAAAGTTGCGAAGTGATGGAAGAGTGCATCAAGGCCGGGATGCCGGTTCTGCTGTTGTCTGCCGGCATGGCAGGCGCGACCGCGCCTTCAACCATCGCCGGAGCAATCACGCAGGCCACTGCGGAATGTCTGGCCGGACTGGTTTACGTAAATGCCGTAAGCCCCGGCGCACCGGCAGTTTTTGGCACCTGGCCATTTGGTTTGGACCTGCGCACAGGTGCGATGTCCATCGGTTCGGGCGAACAGGCCCTGCTGACGGCCGGCTGCGCGCAAATGCATCGGTTTTATGACCTGCCGGGTGGTGCTGCGGCTGGAGCATCGGACTCGAAGCTGCCCGATATGCAGGCCGGGTGGGAGCAGATGTGTTCCAACGTCATGGCGGGCCTGTCAGGTTTGAACATGGTATACGAAGCGGCGGGCATGCATGCCTCGTTGCTGGGCTTTTGCCATGAGAGCCTGATCCTCAGTGACGACCTGATCGGTCAGGCACTGCGCTGTGTGCGTGGGATCGAAGTGACTGACGAAACCTTGGCCTTGGACCAAATCGCCGAGGTCTGCATTGGCGGGCCGGGTCACTATCTGGGCACCGATGCCACGCTCAGCCGGATGCAGGCGGACTATGTCTATCCCGTTTTCGGCGACCGCACCTCACCCAAGGAATGGGCCGAGCTTGGCAAACCCGATCTGATCGAAAAGGCGATCAAGCGGAAGGAAGAGATCTTGTCGATGCCGTCACCGGCGCGCTTTGATCCACTTCTGGATGCTGAACTTCGGACCAGATTCAATATTCACCTCTCCCAATAAGATATTGAAAAGCGGCCAGAAATCCTCTGGCCGCTTTCTTTAATGTGTTAGCCGTCGGTTGGCGGCAGCAATCCTGCTTCCTGTGCCACGGCAATCTCGGCCTCATCCAGCGCGCCGTCGCCGTTGGCATCCATTGCCGAGAAACCATCCGTGTCCACTTCAGGCAGAACCGCCTGCACTTCTTCGATGGTCAAAACGCCGTCTCCATTTGTATCTGCCGAGGATTGTGCGACGGCCAGCGTCGGCAGTCCAAAGGCAAGGGCGGAAATAGCGGCCAGAGTTTGTGGTTTCATTGTGATGCCTCCTGATTGAGTTTTTTGCATGTTTGCGTCCGGACAAGCCCTACAAACACCGCACGCCGGGCTGCTGTCACCCGCATTGCGGGACTAAGCCACTTTCGCGCCAATCTTTGCGTGTTTTTCCGAGTCGCGTCTGCGGCGAGCCGCTGGGCAAAATTCCCCCATCACGTCTCGGCGGGTCTTGCCCGATGAGGAATGCACAATCTGGCAGAACCCTGCCTAATTTCCCATTCACGGTTGAAAAAAGAAAGGGGGCCGAAGCCCCCTGTCAGTTTCGCCTTCCAGGCTCATTTCGTTGACCGCCCGGTGTTTTTTTGCCTGCGGCCTGGACTGCGCATGGGACGAGCGCACCCGCCCCGTGAAAGAGTGGGAAAGAGCAAATATTCCGCCCCACCCTGTTCCCGGCCGACACGGGCATGTCGACCGAGTGGAGCAAGACGCCTAGTGGTAAGTCTCAGGCTATGCCTTGCCCCGTATTCGTCGGGACCGAATATCCGAGGGGAAATTCAGGTCCCTACACCCCGCGTGGCGGGGCGTTTGCCTTAGCTACACCCGCTGGTCCCGCCGCAGGTGTTGCATTTCATGCAGGTGCCGTTGCGCACCAGCGTATAGTTTCCACATTCGCCGCACGGGTCTCCTTCGTAGCCCTGCATCTTGGCTTTGGTGCGAGCATCCATGCCTGTGGCAACCGCTGTTTCCGCGACCGGAGCCTCGAACGATGCGGCGGTTTCCGCCATGCCGTTCACCTCGGCCTGACCGCCGTTAAAGACGACAAGATCCTGCGGCAGACGCTTGCGCAGATACCCGGTTGAGCTGATTTGTTTCAGCACTTCCAGCGACTTAGTCGCTGCACTTTCACTGATTTCAGAGACGTTTGAGACACCCTCTTCCTCGCCCCGGCCCAGATCATCGAAGGTTGCACCTTCGGGCTTCACGTGGGCCAGATCGGTTCGGTCCAGATAAGACACGGCCAGTTCGCGGAAGATGTAATCCAGGATCGAGGTCGCATTCTTGATCGAGTCGTTGCCCTGTACCATCCCCGCCGGTTCGAACTTGGTGAAGGTAAACGCATCGACGAACTCTTCCAGCGGTACGCCATATTGCAAGCCAACCGAGACAGCGATGGCAAAGTTGTTCATCATCGCCCGGAAGCCAGCGCCTTCCTTGTGCATATCGATGAAGATCTCGCCCAACTTGCCGTCTTCGAACTCACCGGTTCGCAGATAGACCTTGTGGCCGCCCACGATCGCTTTCTGGGTATAGCCCTTGCGGCGATGTGGCAGTTTCTCGCGGTGGCTGCGGATGATTTCCTTGACCACAACCTTCTCGATCACTTTTTCGGCCAGAACGACGGCTTTCTCCTGCGCCGATCCGCTTTCAAGCACTTCAGCGGCTTCATCGTCATCCTCGACGAGCGCCGCCGCCAGAGGCTGCGACAGTTTCGAACCATCACGATACAGCGCGTTCGCCTTCACACCCAGCGACCATGACAGTTCGTATGCCTTCTGGCAGTCCTCGATGGTCGCGTCATTTGGCATGTTGATCGTCTTCGAGATCGCACCCGAGATAAAGCTCTGCGCCGCCGCCATCATGGTGATGTGGCTATCAACCCCAAGGAAACGCTTGCCTTTCTTGCCGCACGGGTTGGCGCAGTCAAAGATCGAATAGTGTTCTTCCTTCAGATGCGGCGCGCCTTCCAGCGTCATGGTTCCGCAGACATGATCGTTCGCCGCGTCGATATCCGCCTTGGTAAAGCCCAGATGGCGCAGCAGGTCGAAAGTCGGGTCATTCAGCTTGGTCGCCGGGATGCCCAGAACTCCGGTGCAGAAATCCTCGCCCAGTGTCCACTGATTGAACACGAACCGGATATCAAAGGCGCTTTCCAGCGCGGCGTCCACCTTGGCCAGCTCATTTGGGCCAAAACCGTGACCGGTCAGCGAGGTGTGGTTAATCCCCGGCGCGTTGCCGATAGTGCCGTGACCAACCGCATAACCGACGATTTCTTCGATCTGCGACGAGGAATAGCCCAGCTTTTCCAGAGCGGAAGGCACCGAACGGTTGATGATCTTGAAGTAACCGCCACCGGCCAGCTTCTTGAACTTTACCAGCGCAAAGTCAGGCTCGATCCCAGTGGTGTCGCAATCCATCACCAGACCGATGGTGCCGGTGGGCGCAATCACGGTGGCCTGCGCGTTCCGGTAGCCGTTCTTCTCACCGAGGCTCAGCGCCTCATCCCAAGCGGACATGGCCAGATCGATCAGACGCTTGTCCGGGCAGTTACCATGGTCCAGTGGCACCGGCTTTACGGCCAGTTTTTCATAACCATCGGTCACGCCTTGCGATGCACGACGGTGGTTGCGGATGACGCGCAGCATGTGTTCAGCGTTGCGCTCATACCCCTTGAAAGGTCCAAGCTCGCCTGCAATCTCGGCCGAGGTCGCATAGGCGACACCGGTCATGATCGCGGTCAGCGCGCCACAGATCGAGCGCCCCTCATCCGAGTCGTAACTGTAGCCCATATTCATCAGCAGGCCGCCGATATTGGCATATCCCAGACCCAAGGTACGGAAGTCATAGGACAATTGCGCGATTTCCTTCGACGGGAACTGCGCCATAGTCACCGAGATTTCCAGCGTCAGTGTCCACAGACGCGAAGCGTGCATATAGTCCGCCGCCTGGAATTCACCATCCTTGAGGAAGGTCAGCAGGTTCATCGACGCCAGGTTACAAGCCGTGTCATCGAGGAACATGTATTCCGAGCAAGGGTTCGAGCCGCGAATCTCTCCGTCCGCCGGGCATGTATGCCATTCGTTAACTGTGTCATGGAACTGAATGCCGGGATCGGCGCAAGCCCATGCGGCGTGGCCAACCTTTTCCCACAGATCCCGCGCCTTGACGGTCTTCGAGACTTTGCCATCGGTGCGGTTGATCAATTCCCAATCCGCGTCTTTCTCGACGGCGGTCAGGAATGCGTTGGTCACACGGATCGAGTTGTTCGAGTTTTGGCCCGACACCGAGCTATAGGCTTCCGAATCCCAATCCGTATCATAGGTTGGGAACTCAATACTGTCATGGCCCTGCTTGGCGTAATCCAGAACGCGCTTGATGTAAGTTTCTGGGATCGCAACCTTTTTGGCTTCGCGAACCGCTTTCTTCAGGCTGTCATTCTTGTTGGGATCATACGCGTCGTCCTGAGCGCCGTCCCAGCTGCGGATGGCCTCGAAAATGCCGTTCAGCATCTTCTCGTGCATCTTCGATCCGGCAACGATCGAGGCCACCTTCTGCTCTTCGATCACCTTCCATTCGATGAATTTTTCGATGTCAGGGTGATCAGCATCGACGATTACCATCTTTGCTGCTCGACGGGTTGTTCCGCCTGATTTGATCGCGCCAGCGGCGCGGTCGCCGATCTTGAGAAAGCCCATGAGGCCCGAGGATTTGCCGCCACCCGACAGCGCCTCGCCTTCTGCACGCAGATGGCTGAAGTTGGTCCCGGTACCCGAGCCGTATTTGAACAGGCGCGCCTCGCGCACCCAAAGATCCATGATGCCGCCTTCGTTCACCAAATCATCATCGACGGACTGGATGAAGCACGCGTGCGGCTGCGGATGCTCGTATGCGGATTTCGATTTGGTCAGCTTGCCGGTCTTGTAATCGACATAGTGGTGACCCTGCGCGGGGCCATCGATTCCGTAGGCCCAGTGCAGACCTGTGTTGAACCACTGCGGGCTGTTCGGCGCGGCGCGCTGAGTCGCCAGCATATAACGCATCTCGTCAAAGTAAGCGCGCGCATCCTCCTCGGTCGAGAAATAGCCGCCCTTCCAACCCCAATACGCCCAAGCGCCCGCCAAGCGGTCGAACACCTGCTTGGACGAGGTTTCGCCACCGAATTCAGCACCTTCTGCAGGAACTGAGCGCCACAGAAATTCGGGAACGTCCTTTTCCTTGACCTTTTTCAGAGCCGACGGAACGCCAGCCTTACGAAAGTACTTCTGAGCGATGACATCACTGGCGACCTGGCTCCACTTTGCGGGGATCTCGATTTCATCCAGTCGGAAAACAATGGTGCCGTCCGGGTTCCGTATCTCAGATGTCGCAGAGACAAAATCCAGTTCTGCGTATGCATCTTGCCCCGATTTGGTGAATTTCCTGTCAATCTTCATGTCCGCAGCCCTAGATTCAATCAACTTGTCCGTTCGCGTCAGATGCATTTCAGCGATCCGCACGCCATGCCTGAAAATTGGGCGCAAATGACCGGTCGCTGTCTTTAACAGCGCGAAACCGCTTATACGGTTGCACGTTTAATAGATGTGCTTTCCGACCCTCGCCCTATGCCTTACCCTGGTTATGCTACCAGATTTAGTGGCATGTCTTTCGGCCCATACAACTTGGCGTATTCGGCCATAGATCGTCAACGCCATTTTCATTCATTTTTGAAATCTTTTCTGTTGACCAAACGGTTCCAAAGGGTCCGCGGGTGGTGGATTCCGATTCCTCCACAGGTTCATCCACGGGATAAAGCACTGCACTTGAAAATTGCGCAGCAGAATTAACTGTTTTTTTCAGCAGAGTTATCGGCATTTGATAATCCCGTTGTAAGGTGGATAGGCTGAATGAGAATCACAACACCACCGGTCGCGCGGTCAGACAGGAGGCATAACGTGCAGAATAGAAAGTCGAGAGTGTCAAAGGGGATGACCGCGTTTCGATTTCTGCCCGCAATGGCCCTTATCGTGGCCTGCGCACCACAAGATATGCCCCCTCCGACCCGTAGCGCGCAGTTTGAAACATATCCCGAACGGCTGTTTGACACCTTTGAGACTCAATGCGCTGGGCCAGGAGAAAAGTTCGAGAAAGTGGGGAATCGGGTTTTTGAGTGCCAGGAGTTTCTTCCCCCGGACACCACCGCGTTTCTGATTCTCAATTATGATGGCTACCCGCAAGACCTGCCCAAAAGCGTCATGCGCATGACGTCGACCAAGAACACTACCGGTTATCGCGTGGACGCCGAATTGTACTTTAATGTGCCGCAAAAACAGGGCCCGGCCGTCAAGGTTCCCGTAGAGAGCAAAGCACTGGATCAAGCGTTGGGCGCGCTGTTCCAGAAGATGGGTGGTTCACCAACATAAGAGGAAGAAGTGGTCGGGGCGGCAGGATTCGAACCTACGACCCCCTGTACCCAAAACAGGTGCGCTACCAGACTGCGCCACGCCCCGGACCGTGCGCCTTCCTAACGTTGCCATTCTGATTTGAAAAGCCCTAACAGGGCCAAATTGCAGGACCTTGCGAAAAAATTTCGTGCTGCATCTGTGTTCCTGGGGTGATCAGGTAACGCGCCGCCAATCCAGCGTTGATTTCCAGGACTGCATACACCGAATCTCCGCCTTCGATCAGTGATTCATCCCCGGGAATCGCGTTGTCATGCACATGAACAACAGCGCCTGTACGATCCAGAAAAATGATGTCCAAGGGAATCAGCGTGTTTCTCATCCAAAAGGCGACTGGCTGCGGCGGATCGAACACGAACAGCATTCCAGACCGCTGCGGCAGCGACTCGCGAAACATCAATCCACGCGCCCTATCCTGTGGACTGATTGCAAGCTCGACGTTGAAACTGACTTGAGTTTTGTCGTTCCGCAGCCCGACACGATCCACCTGGCACGCAGCCAGCACGTTACCGGCCCACAGCATTGTCACACTTGCAAGAACCGTTAACAGTCTGATCATCTGGTATTATTCGTCCAGTGCCGCTTCCCAGGCCAGGACCTGAGCCGCCATACGCCCGCGTTTGCCATTAATGACGCGCATCGCCAACGCTTCGCCTGGTTGCAGATCAGCCAGACCAGATCGGCGCAGCACCTCGATATGCAGGAAAACGTCTTCGTCCCGACCAAAAACATTGGCAAAGCCAAAACCCTTGCCCTTGTCGAACCATTTCACCCGCGCCGCTTCCAAAGGAGCCTCGGCGATCACAACCGGATCAAGCTCCGCGAAATCCGCCAACATCATTGAGTCGGTGCGCGCCGGTGGGTCTACGCTGACAACCTCAACCGCCTGAACGCCGCGGTCGGTGCGATGCGTCATGATCTCGATCCCGGCGCCATCGGCGACCGAGCTTTGACCAAAGTTACGTAACACGTTCACATGCAACAGAATATCCGGGCCACCTTCGTCGGACACAACGAACCCGTACCCCTTAGCGGGGTCAAACCATTTCACGTGTCCTCGAACGCGGTACATATTGTTCAGGTCTTCCGGCACAGCATTCCTATCGCGAAAATTAATAGTTCGTTAAGGGTCCGATGTGTATGGGATTGGCTCGCAAATTCAAGCTGAAAAAATCCTTTGATTTCTTTGTGTTGCATTTCACGATACGCGAATGTCATGGATTCAACCTTTGTACATCCCATGCCGAGTCTTCCTGATCCCGGCGCCACTGAAACCTGTCGTGCAACCGGAATGCACCATCGGCCCAAAACTCAATCTCGCTCGGCACTAACCTGTACCCGCCCCAGAACGGTGGTCGCGGTGGGTTCGGCCCCAATTTCGCGGTCACCTTTGCAACTTCTGCCATCAAAGCAGCCCGGCTGCTAAGAGGCTGAGACTGTTTCGAAGCCCAAGCCCCAAGACGGCTTTTTAGCGAGCGCGACGCATAATATTCATCGGCTTGCGCCCCGCTTTCGCGGGTTATTGTACCACGAACACGGATTTGCCGCCTCAATGATTTCCAATGCATTACAAAAGCTGCTTTGCCCGCCGAATCCAATTCGGCCGCCTTGGCACTTTCATAGTTGGTGTAAAATACGAAGGCACCGGATTCGATTTCTTTCAACAGCACCATACGCACGTTCGGCATGCCGTCAGAATCGACGGTTGCCAACGCTATTGCATTGGGATCGTTCGGTTCGCTGTCTTTGGCCTCACCCAACCACCGCCCCGCTATTTCAAACGGATCGGAGCCGGCGAAGATGCCGTCACGCTCGGTCATTTCCATCCCCCGGAAACTATTATTGGCCACCCTAGGGCGAGAACCCGCTGCGGGCAAGAGTACGCGGCCTTGATGCAGCGCATCCAATGGCATAAACCAACGCAACAAATCGCGAAGACAGGCGGAGAACCAAACATGTCAAATCAGTTGATGGCCGGCAAACGCGGCCTCATCATGGGACTGGCCAATGATAAATCGATCGCATGGGGCATTGCCCGCGCTTTATCCGATGCCGGGGCCGAATTGGCCTTTTCCTATCAGGGCGATGCCCTAAAAAAGCGGGTCGATCCGCTGGCGGCGCAGCTGGGCAGTGAAATTGTTCTTCCCTGTGATGTGGGTGACGAGGACTCGATTGATGCTCTGTTCTCGGAATTGGAACAGAAATGGGGAAAGCTGGACTTCGTGGTTCACGCGATTGGTTTTTCCGACAAGAACGAGCTGCGCGGTCGGTACGTCGATACCAGCCGGGCGAATTTCAAGCTGACCATGGATGTTTCGGTCTACTCTTTCACCGCCGTCATGCAGCGTGCGGAAAAGATGATGTCCGAAGGCGGCAGTGCAATCACTCTGACCTATTACGGTGCCGAGCAGGTTATGCCGCACTATAACGTCATGGGTGTCGCCAAGGCCGCGCTGGAAGCATCGGTCAAATATCTGGCCGAGGATCTGGGCAAAGACGGTATCCGGGTAAACTCGATCTCGGCCGGTCCGATCAAGACGCTGGCAGCCAGCGGTATTGGTGACTTCCGCTATATCATGAAGTGGAACGAGTATAATTCGCCCCTGCGCCGCAACGTGACCATCGACGATGTCGGTAAATCAGCGCTGTATCTGCTGTCCGATCTCAGCAGTGGTGTCACGGGCGAAAATCTGCACGTAGATTCGGGGTATCACATCGTCGGTATGAAAGCCGTCGACGCCCCGGACGTTGAAAAGGGTTAACGCAATGAGCGCCAAGGACCGTCTGCCTCACGAAAAAGGCTTTCACATCAGTTGGGACCAAATCCATCGCGATTCCCGTGCTCTGGCATGGCGGCTGGATGGTCAAGGACCGGACGACGGTGCTTGGCGCGCGGTTGTTGCGATCACACGCGGTGGTATGGCCCCAGCCATGATCGCCAGCCGTGAGCTGGACATTCGCACCGTCGACACGATTAGCGTGCGGTCCTATCACCATCAGGAACAAGGCGAAGCCGAGGTGCTGAAAGCCCCTGATGCCGATCTGATGGGTGATGGTGAAGGCGTTTTGATCATCGACGATCTCGTCGACAGCGGCAAAACACTGGAACTGGTGCGTGCGATGTACCCCAAGGCGCATTTTGCCACTGTCTATGCCAAACCCAAAGGCCGCCCGATGGTGGATACGTTCATCACCGAAGTCAGCCAGGATACGTGGATCTTCTTCCCGTGGGATATGGCCCTGCAATATGTCGAGCCCTACCGCGGCACAGACTGATCTTTTCCTGAACATCTAGGATCTCGCATGACCCGGACACGCACCGCCGCCACCTTCGCCCCACCGGTGATGGAGGCGCGGCGCTGGCTGGAAGGCGCGAATTTCCCTGACGACCAGCCTTTGATCAATGTCAGCCAGGCCGCGCCGGTCGATCCGCCCCCTTTGGCCTTGCGTCAGGCCATGGCCGAATTTGCGGTGACCGAGGATCGGGCCCATCTGTATGGGCCCGTGCTGGGCAATCCGGATCTGCGCACCGAACTGGCGGTGCAAATTGGTCAGCACTATGACGTCGAGGTCGCACCGGATCAGGTCGCAATCACCTCGGGCTGCAATCAGGCATTTGCCGCCACAATCTCGGCTATCACTGACGAAGGGGATGAGGTCATCCTGCCAACCCCATGGTATTTTAATCACAAAATGTGGTTGGACATGGCCGGGGTACATGCCGTTGACCTGAAGACCGGTGATGATCTGTTACCTAATCCTGATGCCGCCCGCGCTTTGATCACCGACAAAACCCGCGCCATCGCTCTGGTGACGCCGAACAACCCGGGTGGTGTGGAATACCCGGCCGATCTGGTGCGCGCGTTCTACGAACTGGCCCGTGAAAACGGTCTGCGCTTGCTGGTCGATGAGACCTATCGCGATTTCGACAGCCGCAGCGGCCCGCCGCATGACCTGTTCGCGCAGCCCGGCTGGGACGAGACGCTGGTTCACCTCTATTCCTTTTCCAAAGCCTATCGCCTGACCGGCCACCGGGTTGGTGCCATTGCAACCGGTGCTGACCTGCTATCCGAGGTAGAAAAATTCCTTGATACGGTGGCGATCTGCCCCGGTCAGATCGGCCAATTCGCGGCCCTTTGGGGCATGCGGAACCTGTCGCACTGGGTCGCCGGAGAGCGTGACGAAATCCTCGATCGCCGCGCGGCTATCCAAGAGCAGTTGCCAAACCTGACTAACAAGGGTTGGCGTCTGTTAGGCTTGGGCGCCTATTTCGCCTATTTCGAACATCCGTTCGATATCCCCTCGGACGAACTGGCCCGCCGTCTGGTGGCGGAGGCCGGCATCCTTCTGCTGCCCGGAACGATGTTTATGCCGCCAGATGATCCCGCCGGAAAACGCCAGATGCGCATTGCATTCGCTAATCTCGACCGCGCCGGTATTCAGCAATTGTTCGAACGGTTGCAAGCCCTGTCCTTCTGAGCTTGCCCCCCGGCGGTGCGCGTCGTATTCAGGGCCGCAACCGACAGGGCAGTTCCTTGCCACAAGATTAAGAGGGCACCATGGCCGCAGGCATGAAAAACCTATCGAAGACCTTTGTCTGGATTCTCATGGGCCTATTGATGCTGGGCCTTGCGGGCTTTGGCGCAACAAGCCTGACCGGCACCGTGCGCACCGTCGCGCAAGTTGGGAACGAAGAAGTTTCGATCAACCAATACGTTCGCGAATTGCAGCGCGAAATCCGCGCGGTCGAAAGCCAGACCGGCCAGCCCTTGCAAATGTCTCAGGCGCATGAGTTCGGTCTGGATCAGTTGGCCCTGTCGCGCCTGACCGCTTTGGCCGCGCTGGACAACGAAGTCGGTGAGCTGGGCATTTCGATCGGGGATGAGAACCTGCAAGAAGAAATCGTCGCCATCCCGGCCTTTCAGGGCGTCAACGGCACGTTTGACCGTGAGGCCTATCAGTTCCAGCTGGAACAGGCTGGCATGACGGATACCGAATTCGAATCGGATCTGCGCAAGGAGTCCTCGCGCACCATCGTGCAAAACGCGGTGATCAGCGGGGTTGAGATGCCTTCGCTTCTGACGCAAGTGCTGACGGACTATGTCGGCGCACGCCGCAGTTTTACCGTTGCGACGGTCGGGCCCGACGCCCTGACATCGCCTGTTCCTGCACCCACGGATGAGCAGATCCAGACTTACTATGATGAGAATCAGGATCAGTTCACCCTGCCCAGTACCAAGCAACTGACTTATGCGATTCTGTCGCCCGACATGCTGTTGGACAGTGTCGAGATTGATGAGGATGCGGTGCGTCGCCTCTATGATCAGCGTGCCTCGGAATTCTATCAGCCCGAGCGACGTCTGGTCGAACGTCTGACTTATCCGAACGAAGAAGACGCACAGCATGCGATTGCGCAGCTTGAGGTCGGTGGCACCACGTTCGAAAACCTCGTGCGAGATCGCCAGCTAGAGTTGAGCGATATCGACCTTGGCGACGTCACCCGCGAAGATCTGGGCGAAGCTGCTGATGCCGTCTTTGCCGCCGATCTGGACGCGGTTGTTGGCCCGCTGCCCTCGACCTTCGGCCCCGCGCTGTTCCGCATCAACGGATCGCTGGCCGAAAACAACACGCCGTTCGAAGATGCCGCCCCTGCCCTGCGCGAAGAACTGGCCGCCGACCGCGCGCGTCGTCAAATCGAAGCACAGGCCGAAGACATTGACGATCTGCTCGCTGGTGGTGCAACGCTGGAAGAACTGACCGGCGAGACCGAAATGGAATTGGGCCAGATCGACTGGACCCGCGAAAGCGGTGAAGGCGTCGCCGCCTATGACGGTTTCCGCGCCGCTGCCGAAGCCGTAAACGAAGGCGATTTCCCCGAGGTTGCGTTCCTCGAAGACGGTTCGATCTTTGCTTTGCGTTTGAACGAGGTGCTGCCCCAACGCCCCGAGCCTCTGGAAAGCGCACGTGATCGTGTGGCCGCCGCATGGACGCAGGTGGAAACCGGCAAGGCGTTGGCTGAAAATGCAAATTCCGCTCTGGAGCAACTGAATGCTGACGGCGATTTCACCGCCACCGGTTTGCCGTTCCGGGTTGAAAATGCGCTGACCCGCACCGCTTTCCTTGAGGATGTGCCGGCAGATTTCATGGGTCAGGTGTTCGAGATGGAGCCTGGTGAGCTGCGAGTCATTCCTGGCGATGGCACGGCGTTCGTCGTGCGTCTTGAAGAATTGCTACCGCCCGCCGAAACTGATGAACTGCGCCAGGTACAAACCGCGCTGGAAGCACAGCTAAATCAGGCGCTGGCCCAGAACATCTTTGACGCTTATGTGCGCGACGCGCAGACCCGCGCCCGTCCCGTGATTGACCAACGCGCGCTGAACGCCGTGCAGTCGAGCTATTAAAAGAGACCGAACATGGCCCTGACCCCCGAGTTTGACAGCTTCGCCCGCGCCTATGAGGCTGGCGAAAATCAGGTCGTTTACACCCGTTTGGCAGCCGATCTGGATACGCCTGTGTCCCTGATGCTCAAGCTGACCGGTGCGCAGAAAGACGCCTTTATGCTGGAATCCGTGACCGGAGGCGAGGTGCGTGGCCGCTATTCAATCATCGGGATGAAACCGGACCTGATCTGGCGCTGCCGGGGTGAGACGTCCGAATTGAACCGTTCGGCCAGGTTCGATGCCGACGCGTTTTCGCCTCAGGATGGCAATCCGATGGACAATCTGCGTGCCTTGCTGGCCGAAAGCCGGATTGCGCTGCCTGACGATTTGCCTCAAGCCGCCGCGGGGCTGTTCGGTTATCTTGGGTATGACATGGTGCGTCTGGTCGAGTATCTGCCGGATGTGAACCCAGACCCACTGGGCCTACCCGATGCGATTATGCTGCGCCCATCGGTCATCGCCGTTCTGGACGGTGTAAAGGGAGAGGTCACGGTCGTCTCCCCTGCCTGGGTCGCCGAGGGGCAATCCGCCAAGGCTGCCTATGCGCAAGCCGCTGAGCGTGTGATGGACGCAGTGCGCGATTTAGAACGCGCCATGCCCGCCGAGACTCGCGATCTGGGCGACGCCTCTGAAGTCGCGCCTCCGGAGTCGAATTTCACCAAATCCGGCTATATGGAAGCGGTTGAAAAGGCCAAGGAATACATCCGCGCAGGTGACATCTTTCAGGTGGTACCAGCTCAGCGTTGGACACAGGATTTCCCGCTGCCGCCCTTCACGCTCTATCGGTCATTGCGGCGCACTAACCCCTCTCCGTTCATGTTCTATTTCAACTTTGGCGGCTTTCAGGTGGTCGGTGCCAGCCCAGAAATTCTGGTGCGTGTCTTTGGCGACGAAGTGACAATCCGCCCCATCGCAGGTACCCGACCCCGTGGCGCAACCCCCGAAGAGGATAAGGCCAACGAGGTCGATCTACTGGCCGATAAGAAAGAGCTGGCCGAACACTTGATGTTGCTGGACCTGGGCCGCAACGATACCGGCCGCGTGGCCAAGATCGGAACGGTGCGGCCAACCGAAGAGTTCATCATCGAACGCTACAGCCATGTGATGCACATCGTGTCGAACGTGGTCGGAGAGCTGGCCGAAGACAAAGACGCATTGGACGCCTTTTTTGCCGGGATGCCTGCGGGCACCGTCTCGGGCGCGCCAAAAGTGCGCGCGATGGAGATCATCGACGAGTTAGAGCCTGAAAAGCGCGGCATCTATGGCGGCGGTGTCGGTTATTTCAGTGCCGGCGGCGACATGGACATGTGCATTGCTCTGCGCACGGCCATCGTGAAGGATCACAAGCTTTATATTCAGGCGGGCGGCGGTGTTGTTTTTGATAGCGACCCCGAGGCAGAGTTTATGGAAACCGTCCATAAATCAAACGCCATTCGCCGCGCTGCTGCCGATGCGTCCCGGTTCACAGGATCGGGCAACACATAAAAAAACGGCAGGCTTTCAGGGCCAGCCGTTTTTGTTGTTTCGAGGTTACTGAACCTCTTTCATCATCACTGCGGAGATTGGGGCCATCGCCACACGGCTGCCCCGATCTTCAAGCCCCCACAGCAACAAAGCCGAGATCGTGTCAGGGCGCAGACGGCCCAGCATTACAACCGTCCCCTCCTGCCCGGCACGAAATGCCGCTTGGTCCAGAAAACGACGCATGATCTTGGGGTCCTGGCGCGCACCGTCGATATCGCGGAAAATCACACCCGATGGAATACCGTTGCGCGCAGCCAGTTTTTGGACAGTGTTCAGACCATTGTCCTGCGTGATCAGACCACGCCCTGTACCGGCAGCAATTGCGGCCACTTGGTCGGCCAGCTTGCGATTGCCCTGAATGCCCGAATCCACGCCTTCGAGAATACCCACCGTTTCCGGCAGCGTGTCGAGCCATACCGCCAGCGATACTTCGGCATCCTGCGCGCTGGCGGCTTCGTGTAAGTCAGCAAGAGCCAGAACTTCGAACCCGGCTTCGCGGTGACGCGCCATCTTTTCAACAGCGTCCGGATCAGACGGGCTGACGGCAAAACTCAGCGGATAAGGAAAATCATGCAGAGCTTCAGCCCCATAGGCACCTTCATCGTCGATCAGAATGATTGACATCAACGGCTTGGATTCGGGGTTTTCGAATTCCGCCGCATAAGCCTCGATCGGCTTGCCCGGGAGGGCAGCCGCCACGTTGGTCGTGCTGACCTCAATACCATCATCACGTTCCGTCAATGGAACCACGCGCGTTCCGACTGTCGAGACTGTGGTCGCTTCGCTTGCCCCGCCAATTTGCGGAACCGACGCGATCCGGGGCAGATTGCGCGGTGCTGTATCCTCATCACCTTCTACGGCGATTGGGCTGTCGACAAATGGGTTTTCCTCGGTTTCCGGATCGGCGGCTGCGGTGACCTCGGGTTCCGGTTGTGCTGCACTGTCGGCAACAACAGGGTCCGATTTCTGAGCCCCCTCGGCAACCTCGGGTTCTGGTTTCGGCTCGGCCTCCACAACCTCGGGCTCTTGTTCGACGGCCGGTTCAGGCTGAGGTTCAGGCACCTCCAGCGACACCTCAGGCAAGGCTTCGGCATTTGGGGATACCTGCGACAACGGCGGGGCCTGTGGAGCGACCGGGGCCACAGTGGTTGCAATTACAGGAGCTGATTGAGCAACGCTGGGCGCATCGACTTGCGCCGGGTCCAGGTTGACTTTGGGCTGGGCATCGGGCTCAACCTCGACATCTGACAATTCAGCCAGCGTGTCCGTCTGTTCGCCGACAGATTCGGGTGTGGTTGGTGGCAAGTCCAGCACATCGGGGTCACCCCCGGTATCAGTGGCGTCCGCCACAGTATCCGGGACATCAGCCAGAGAGGGTTCAGGCGCAGAAACCGCCACGTTCGGTTTGCTGGTCAAAGGCATGTTCAAAGACAGCACCGCCCCCAGCACAAGAACAGCGACCGTTCCCACGATCATTCCGCCGACAAATCCGCCCATAACAATTGCCTCTCGTCTTGGCCCTGCATCGATCACATGTTCGCCGTCTGCTGCGGCATTTGCTTGCCGCAGCGCCAAGAACGGGATGTCCCCTTGACGCTGCCGCGCAAGCCTGAGCATGTATGTCCCGACATTATACCGTGGCTCGGGGCTGCATCGCCAGCCCGAAATGCCCAAGCCGAGACAAGTGCCCAAATGCTGCTGCTGATCGACAACTACGACTCGTTTACCTACAACCTGGTACATTATTTAGGCGAACTTGGCGCCGAGATGGTCATTCGGCGGAATGACGCCTTGGACGTTCAGGAAGCCATGGCCATGAACCCATCCGGCATCCTGCTCAGCCCCGGCCCCTGTGATCCGGATCAGGCCGGTATCTGCTTGGCCTTGACCGAAGCAGCGGCTGAAACGAAAACGCCGCTGATGGGAGTCTGTCTTGGCCATCAGACTATCGGACAGGCCTTTGGGGGCGACGTCATCCGCTGCCACGAAATCGTACATGGCAAAATGGGAACGATGCACCACACCGGAAAAGGTGTGTTTGCCGGGCTGCCCTCGCCATTTGAGGCGACCCGCTATCATTCTTTGGTGGTCGACCCCAACACCCTGCCCGACTGTCTTGAGGTCACGGCAGAGCTGGAAGACGGTACCATTATGGGTCTGCAGCACAAAGAATTGCCGATTCACGGCGTTCAGTTCCACCCGGAATCCATCGCCTCCGAGCATGGTCATGCCCTGCTCAAGAATTTCCTGTCTGAGATGAAAGTTCCCGCATGAGCGACGCTCTGAAACCGCTGATCGGAGCCGCCGCCGATCGGCCTCTGACCCGTGCCGAAGCCGAACAGGCCTTTGGTATCTTGTTTGACGGTGAAGCCACGCCCAGCCAGATCGGTGGCCTGCTGATGGCCATGCGCACCCGTGGCGAAACGGTCGAGGAATACGCCGCGGCCGCCGCCGTGATGCGCGCCAAGTGCAATGCCGTCACCGCGCCCGACGGTGCAATGGATATCGTCGGAACCGGAGGGGACGGCAAAGGCACGCTCAATATCTCAACCGCCACGGCATTTGTTGTCGCTGGTGCCGGTGTCACCGTGGCCAAGCATGGCAACCGCAACCTCAGCTCAAAGTCCGGGGCAGCGGATGCCTTGGGTCAGTTGGGGATCAACGTCATGGTTGGCCCGGAAATTGTTGAGAACGCTTTGAAAGAGGTCGGTATCGGCTTTATGATGGCCCCGATGCATCACCCAGCCATTGCGCATGTCATGCCCTCGCGGCAAGAGCTTGGGACCCGGACGATCTTCAACATTCTCGGCCCTTTGACGAACCCTGCGGGCGTCAAACGCCAATTGACCGGAGCCTTCAGCCGCGACCTGATACATCCAATGGCCGAAACGCTTGGTCTGCTGGGGTCTGACCGGGCCTGGCTGGTACACGGATCAGACGGGACCGATGAGCTGACCATCACTGGCATCAGTTGGGTCGCAGCACTAGAGGATGGGGGCGTTAAGGAGGTGGAACTTCACCCCGAAGACGCGGGCCTACCGGTTCATCCGTTCGAGGATATCATCGGCGGAACACCCGAAGAAAATGCTGTCGCCTTCCGCGCGCTGCTGGACGGGCAGCCCTCGGCCTATCGCGATGCAGTTCTGTTGAATTCTGCCGCCGCGCTGGTGATTGCAGACGCCGCAACAGATTTGCGGGATGGTGTCGAAAAAGCCGTCGAAAGCATCGACAGCGGAAAAGCCAAAGAAAAAATCGCGGTTCTGGCCCGCATGACTCAGGAGACCGCATGACCGAGACGGTACTGGACAAGATCAAAGCCTATAAGCTGGAAGAAATAGCTGCAGACAAGGCTGAGAAGTCCTTGGAAACACTGGAAAGTGAGGCACGGTTCGCATCCGAAGTGCGCGGCTTTGCCGAAAGCTTGCGGAAAGCGACCCGCAAGGGGTATGGCCTGATCGCCGAGGTCAAAAAGGCCAGCCCCTCCAAGGGGTTGATCCGCGCCGATTTCGACCCGCCTGCATTGGCCAAGGCGTATGAAGAAGGCGGTGCAGCCTGTCTGTCTGTACTGACCGACACGCCCAGCTTCCAAGGCGCCAAGGAATACTTAACCGCGGCACGCGCAGCAACGTCGCTGCCAGCCCTGCGTAAGGATTTCATGTACGACCCTTATCAGGTGGTCGAAGCGCGCGCTTTGGGTGCCGATTGCATTCTTATCATCATGGCCTCGGTCGAAGATGGTCAGGCGGCCGAGCTGGAACAAACGGCCTTTGACTGGGGGATGGACGTTCTTATCGAAGTTCACGACGAGGCTGAACTGGAACGTGCGACCCAACTAAAAAGCCCATTGATCGGGATAAACAACCGTAATCTCAAGACCTTCGAGACCACACTAGATACCACGCGCCGTCTGTCGAAACTGGTTCCGGGAGGTCGGACGATTGTCTGTGAAAGCGGGCTGAGTACGCCCGAAGATCTGGCCGATATCGCCCGTTATGGCGCGCGGTGTTTCCTGATTGGGGAAAGCCTGATGCGTCAGGATGATGTCACCGCCGCCACCCGGCAATTGCTGGCAAACCCGCTGATCCCCGGAGTGATGTGATGCCTCTGACCCATTTCGATGCACAGGGACAGGCCCATATGGTCGACGTCTCAGATAAGGCTGTTACTGACCGCGTCGCGGTGGCGGCTGGCCACATCAAGATGGCAAAGGAAACCTTTGATTTAATTTCAGAAGGACGCGCCAAGAAGGGCGACGTATTGGGTATTGCGCGGCTGGCAGGCATCATGGGAGCGAAGAAAACACCCGACCTAATCCCGCTATGTCACCCCTTGCCAGTCACAAAGGTTGCGGTTGAGCTGACCCTGAACCCTGATTTGCCGGGCGTACAGATTGAAGCCACCGTCAAGACCGCAGGCCAGACCGGGGTTGAGATGGAGGCGTTGACTGCGGTCTCAACCGCGGCGCTGACTGTGTATGACATGACCAAGGCAGTCGATAAGGCGATGGAGATCGGCGGTATCCGGGTCCTGCTGAAAGATGGCGGTAAATCAGGCCGTTACGAGGCGAGATGATTACGGTCGAAGAAGCCAGGTCACTACTGTTTGATCTTGTTTCCCCGCTAAACGCCGAAACAGTTCCGCTTGCCGAATCTGCTGGCCGCGTGCTGGCGGAAGACCTCAGCGCCACGCGCGATCAACCGCCATTTTCGGCCTCTTCCATGGATGGTTATGCGCTGAAGTCGACCGAAGTCGAACAACACGCCATGTTCAAAGTAGTTGGCGAATCCGCTGCCGGGCGTCGTTTTGAAGGCACCGTGGGCCCCGGTCAGGCCGTTCGTATCTTTACCGGCGCTCCGGTGCCGGAAGGTGCTGATTTCGTGGTTATTCAAGAAGATACGGAACGGCGCGGGGATTTGCTTACAATCACCGACGATCCCGGACCGAAAACAAATATCCGACCTGCAGGTGTCGACTTTACCGTCGGCACCAAGATTAGCGCTCCGCGCCTTTTGCGCCCTGAAGACGTCGCGCTGTTGGCAGCAATGAATATTGCAACAGTGCCGGTCAGACGCAGACCCGTGGTCGCATTGATTTCAACCGGAGATGAACTGGTTATGCCCGGTGAGATCCCAGGCCCGGATCAAATCATCGCTTCGAACACTTTTGGCCTGAAAGCCATGCTAGAGGATGCCGGTGCACATGTGCGAATTCTGCCGATCGCGCGCGATACTGTCGCGTCCTTGGAAACGGCGTTTGGGCTGGCAAGCGGCGCTGATCTGGTCGTGACAATCGGGGGTGCCTCGGTCGGAGAATACGATCTGGTCGGGGACGTTTCTCAGAAATTGGGGATGGAACGGTCGTTCTACAAAATCCGCATGCGCCCCGGGAAACCCCTGATGGCGGGTCAGTTGGGTGACACAGCGATGGTTGGACTGCCGGGAAATCCCGTGAGTGCAATGGTTTGCGGTTATCTCTTCCTGATCCCCATGTTGCGTCGCATGTTGGGCATCGAACAAGCCCTGACCCCGTTTCGCCAGGCCAAGCTGGCCGAGCCCATCGGCAAAAACGGCCCACGCGAACATTATATGCGAGCTGTCCTCGGTGAGGATGGCATTCGCGCCTGTGCCGATCAGGACAGCTCGCTTCTCAGCGTTCTGGCGCAGGCCAACGCGCTTTTGGTACGTGAGCCGAATGATCCGGCGCGCCCCGCGGGGGATGAGGTTCTGTACCTGCCGATATAGGCAACGCTCAAATCCGTTGACACAAAACGTGAACATGCGTAGAACAAAAGAAAACGCATGACCGACGAGGTGTGAGCAATGCTGACCAAGAAACAGTTGGATTTGTTGGAATTCATCCACAAACGCGTTCAGGCGGACGGTGTTCCGCCCAGTTTCGACGAAATGAAGGCCGCGCTGGATTTACGGTCGAAGTCCGGGATTCATCGCCTGATCACTGCGCTAGAAGAACGTGGCTTTATTCGTCGCCTTGCCCACCGGGCGCGCGCGATTGAGATCGTGAAGCTGCCCGAGAGTCTCGGCGGCGAACCAACGGCCGCTTTCAAACCTCGCGTGATTGAAGGCGACAGGCCCGAAGGTCCCCGCGCGGCGAATTTCGAACCGGTCACTGTAGATGCCTTGGAATTGCCAGTCATGGGCCGTATCGCAGCTGGTGTCCCGATTGAAGCGATCAGCCACGTATCGCATCGTGTGGCGGTCCCGGGCAGCATGGTTTCGGGCAAAGGCGAACATTACGCGCTTGAGGTACGTGGCGACTCGATGATCGATGCCGGTATCAATGACGGCGATGTCGTGGTGATCCGTGAAACTCGGGTTGCCGATAATGGCGATATCGTCGTGGCTCTGGTCGAAGATCAGGAAGCGACCCTGAAGCGCTTTTTCCGCCGTGGCAATGCTATCGCGCTTGAGGCTGCGAACCCCGCCTATGAAACCCGCGTTCTGCCCGAGGACAAGGTCAAGGTGCAAGGACGGCTGGTCGGGTTGATCCGCAGCTACTGATCCCGTTTTAAATTGCGGTTCTCGGCGATGGCCGGGGACCACAGGCGATGGCCGATTGCCTCTCGGCTGGTTGTTATGCGTCCTTTTGAAAACGCCAGGCTTCCGGTTTCTTTCAGGCGGTTCGGATCGAAAAGACCGCAATCCCCGTTCAGGTTCAACTCAACTGCAGACACCACGATCTGGTTTGATTGGCATTCTTCAAACCCTTGGGCCGCACGTTTTCCGGTGATGTGAATCACTTCCTTGCCCTGCCAATCAAAGCGCTGAACAGCGTTTTCTGCATCAGGCCAGCGGCTGGCCGCCTTCTTCTGATCTACCCCGTCACCGTCGTTTTCCAACCATACCGTAGCGATGAAACCGCTGCCTTTTTCTTTGCTCAGCGCGCGGCCATGTTCAGTCATGACACCCACCAACTCGCCTGAATCCGCGATCAGAACCTCGGGTCTTTGCCCCTGCCCCCACGACAAAAATGCGGACGCAACCGGTATAATCCCAATCCATTTTGCGCGGCCCTGCCACAGCGCCAGCCACAACGCCCCCAGCGCAAACATGGGCAACACGTAATGCGGCGGACTAACGACATAGCCTTGCGCGCCATCTAAGTTTGACACCTTGTCTGAAACGATCAGAATCCACTCCAACCCCAGACTCATGACATTCAATGCGACCGCCTCTAGCCCGAAAGGGGTCAGCAATGCCGCGACAAAGGCGGCGGGCACCACAATCGTGCCCATTACCGGGACCGAGAGCATATTGGCCAGCAACCCATAGTGTGACATCGTGTTGAAATGCGCCGCCCCGATAGGAGCGGTCGCAAGCCCTGCAATAGCCGAGGACAACAGCAAGCCGGTCACCGGTTTCAGCCATTTTGGACCGGGCATTGGGCCATGGTCCCGCAACTGCCCAAACACCGCGACAAGCGCCGTAGTGGCTGCAAAGGACATCTGGAAGCCTGGGCTCAACAATGTTTCTGGCCGTAGAATCAACACGATTAGGGCAGCCACGGCCACGGCCCGCAAAGAAATCGCGCGGCGGTCGATCAGGATCGCCCCCAGCATTACGCTGGCCATGACGAAAGCGCGTTCCGTTGCAACATTGCCCCCGGACAACAGCAGGTAGATGACGGCCGCGATCAACGCACAAACTGCCGCCAACTTGCGGACGGGCAACCTTAAGGCCACTGAAGGAATGGCTGACAAGCCCAACCGAAGCACCAGAAAAACGAACCCCGTCAGCAACCCCATGTGAAGGCCCGAAATCGCCAGCAAATGCGCTAGGTTCGAGGCCCGCAGGGATTTTAACGTCTCTTGCCCCATGCCACTGCGATCTCCGGTTGTGACGGCGGCTGCGAACCCGCCGACCTCACCAGGCAGGATCGCACGTACCCTTTCCGAGATGGCCATACGCCAGGCAGTTACCCGGACCCCTTCGGTCGCGTCAGTTGCGGGGGCAATGGTCATCACCGGCACCCGGGTATAGCCAACCGCGCCCAGCCCTTGAAACCAGGCATGACGGCGGAAATCAAACCCACCGGGTTCAACCGGCCCTTGCGGCGGTGAGAGATGCCCGGTGGTCATGATCCTTTGCCCAGGCGCCAGGGAAACCGATCCTCCGTGCAGTGAAAGCCGGACGCGCTGCGGTCTGCGATCTGCGGGCACATCCCCTATGCGCACCCGATCCAGCGTGACCCGCAACGTGTCCGACGCAGAGCGATCCATGGCTACGACCCGCCCCTCGATCGGGCCGTAGTAACGCCAGGACAGGACCGGCTCTGCGACCGTATGGGCTCGGGCGCCGGCCAGTATAAAACCGGTCGCGATCAGCGCGCCCCCCGTTGCCAACGCAGCCCAGCCAGTGCGCCGCGTGCGGCCAACCCAGACCAGCAACGTGATCCCAAGTAGAAGACAGGCATAGACCTGCCATTCCGGTTCAAACCGAAGGCTGAAATAGAGGCCGATGCCAACTGCCAGACAAATCGGAGACCACTGGAACAAATACCCTGTCTGGTTCAGCAAAGCGGCGTCGACCCGTGTCAGAACACGCATGGTTGCCCCCGTCCTTCGGGCTCGTTAGACAGACGCCAAACTATGCCCGACACGGTTACCAAAAGGTTAATCCACACAATGTCCGATCAGGTCGTCACCCGTTTCGCCCCCTCGCCCACCGGTTTTTTGCATATCGGCGGTGCCCGCACTGCGTTGTTCAACTGGCTCTATGCTCGTGGTCGTGGCGGTAAGTTCCTGCTGCGGATCGAAGACACGGATCGCGAACGCTCGACGCCTGAGGCGACAGCCGCAATTCTGCAAGGCATGGAATGGCTTGGCCTAGATCACGATGGTGATGTAATCAGCCAGTTTGAGGGTGCCACACGCCATGCCGAGGTCGCTCACCAGCTTCTGGCCGAAGGTAAAGCCTATAAGTGTTTTTCAACCCAGGATGAAATTGCAGCCTTTCGTGAGCAGGCTCGGGCCGACGGCAAGTCCACCCTGTTTCGCAGCCCTTGGCGTGACGCTGATCCGGCCACCCATCCAGATGCACCTTTTGTAATCCGTATCAAGGCCCCACAGGACGGCGCCACCGTGATCCGCGATCAGGTGCAGGGGGATGTGACCATTCGCAACGATCAGCTGGACGACATGGTCCTTTTGCGCTCGGACGGAACACCGGTTTATATGCTGGCTGTGGTGGTGGATGATCACGACATGGGCGTGACGCATGTGATACGGGGCGACGATCACCTCAACAACGCTGCTCGCCAGATGATGATCTACGAGGCGATGGGTTGGGACGTTCCGGTATGGGCACATATCCCGCTGATTCACGGACCAGACGGTAAGAAACTGTCGAAGCGTCACGGTGCCTTGGGCGCACAGGAATATCAGGCGATGGGCTATCCTGCCGCTGGCATGCGCAACTATCTCGCGCGTTTGGGCTGGAGCCACGGCGACGATGAGTTTTTTACCGACGAGCAGGCCAAAGAGTGGTTTGATTTGGACGGAATCGGCAAAAGTCCGGCCCGCTTTGATCTGAAAAAGCTTGAGAATCTCTGCGGTCAGCATATCGCGACGTCTGATGATGCTGCGCTGCGGCATGAAATCGAAGCTTATCTGGATGCGGCGGGCCTTCCTGCTCTCACTCAGACACAATCTAGTGTTCTTGAACGTGCAATGTATTGCCTGAAGGATCGCGCCCGAACCTTCCCGGAATTGCTTGAAAAAGCACACTTTGCGCTGATTTCCCGCCCGATTGAGCCGGATGAGAAAGCGGCAAAAGCACTGCAAACAGTATCCGACGGTATACTAAGTGAATTGACGCCGCATGTGCAAAATGCTAGCTGGTTGCGGAACGAACTGGAGGAAACCCTCAATGCCTTTGCAGAAGCGAAAGGCATCAAGTTCGGCAAGCTGGCTGGGCCCTTGCGGGCGGCTTTGGCGGGTCGGGCAGTGACTCCTTCGGTGTTTGACATGATGCTTGTGCTGGGGCGTGAAGAAACCTTGGCACGGCTTTCCGACGCAGCAAAATGACCCTGGCTTAATATTCAGGTAACGCTGCTTCGTTACGACCGGTCAACACTTTGGTGTGTGACCGCTGACCGCGCGCAGGCCGCTCACCCGGCGTGCTCATGAACGAAGAAGGGACAACGATGACCGACAGCAAAAAAACAGCCACTCTTACCGTACATGGTGAAAATTACGAGTTGCCGGTTCACTCGCCAACCGTTGGCCCGGATGTGATCGACATTCGCAAACTGTACAGTGATGCGGGTGTGTTCACCTATGATCCGGGCTTCACCTCGACAGCCAGCTGCGACAGCACCATCACCTATATTGACGGCGATAAGGGTGAACTGTTGCACCGCGGCTATCCGATCGACCAACTGGCCGAGAAATCGCACTTCCTCGAAGTGTGCTACCTGTTGCTGTACGGAGAGCTGCCAGTCGCAAAAGATCTGGAGAAGTTCGAGACCACGATCACTCGCCACACCATGATGCACGAACAGATGCAGTATTTCTATCGCGGGTTCCGTCGCGATGCGCATCCTATGGCAATCATGGTTGGCGTCGTCGGTGCAATGTCGGCTTTCTATCATGACTCGACAGATATTCATGACCCACGTCAGCGCGAGATTGCGTCGCACCGTCTGATCGCCAAGATGCCGACCATCGCAGCCTGGGCATACAAGTATCACACCGGTCAGCCCTTCGTGTATCCGCGCAACGACCTGGACTATGCGTCGAACTTCCTACGCATGTGCTTCAGCGTTCCGGCCGAAGAGTATGATGTTAACCCGATCCTCAGCCGCGCGATGGACCGCATCTTTACCCTGCACGCGGATCATGAACAGAACGCTTCGACCTCGACCGTGCGTCTGGCTTCAAGCTCGGGTGCGAACCCGTTTGCCTGTATCGCGGCCGGTATCGCCTGTCTGTGGGGTCCGGCCCATGGTGGCGCCAACCAAGCGTGTCTGGAGATGCTGGAAGAGATCGGTTCAGTGGATCGCATCCCTGAATACATTGCCCGCGCCAAGGACAAGGATGATCCGTTCCGCCTGATGGGCTTTGGCCACCGCGTCTACAAGAACTTTGACCCGCGCGCCAAGGTGATGAAGCAATCCGCTGACGAAGTGCTGGATCTGCTGGGCATCGAAGACAATCCAAAACTGCAGGTCGCCAAAGAGCTTGAGCGAGAAGCGCTGGAAGATCCGTATTTCGCCGAGAAAAAGCTGTTCCCGAATGTCGACTTCTATTCGGGCATCATCCTCGAGGCGATGGGTTTCCCAACCTCGATGTTCACGCCGATCTTCGCCCTGTCGCGCACCGTTGGCTGGGTCAGCCAATGGAAAGAGATGATCGCCGATCCACAGAACAAGATCGGTCGCCCGCGCCAGCTGTATCTGGGCGAAACCATGCGTGATTACGTGGATATCGAAAACCGCTGATTGCAGCGATGAAATGCTTAAGCCCCGGACCTGCGTCCGGGGCTTCTTTCATAGTAGGCTCAACTGATCACCGATCTGAGCCGGGCGGGCAAACAGGTCGCATCGCAGGGGCGGTGTCCGCGTTACAAGGCCTAGGCGCTTGACCGCCAAGGCAAACCGTTTGGCAATCAACCCAGCATATTCACCCTCACCCCGCATCCGGTGGCCCCAGCGCGGGTCATAGTCCCTGCCCCCGTGCATTTCGCGCAGCTTGGACATGATCTTTTCCGCCCGCGCGGGTTCGTGATCCTGCAACCACTCCTGCCACAATGTCGATACTTCACGCGGCAAGCGCAACATGATCCAACTGGCAGCGTCCGCGCCCGCCTCACGCCCCGCCTCAAGCAGGTGTTCCAACTCATGATCCGTTAGACCAGGCACCACGGGTGACGTCATGACCCGCACAGGCACCCCGGCTTTGGTTAGGCGACGTATGATGGTTAAACGCCGCTGAGGAGACGGCGCGCGTGGCTCCATACGCCGGGACAAATCAGCATCCATGGTGGTTAAAGATATCCCCACTCGCACCATCCCCTGCTCAGCCATGGGCGCTAGAATGTCCAAGTCCCGTTCGATCAAGGCCCCCTTTGTGACGATGGCGATGGGGTGATTGAATTCTTGCAGAACCGACAGGCAGCCTCTTGTAATCGCGCGGGTTTTCTCAATCGGTTGGTAAGGGTCCGTGTTGGTACCCAAGGCAATGGGTGCAACCTTGTACCCTTTGGCCGATAACTCCTTGCGCAGGATATCCGCTGCGTTTGGCCGCGCGATCAGGCGGGTTTCGAAATCCAGCCCCGGCGATAGCCCAAGATAGGCATGGGTCGGGCGGGCGAAACAATAGACACAACCATGCTCACACCCGCGATACGGGTTGATCGAGCGATCAAACGGCAAATCCGGCGACCGGTTATAGGTAATCAGGCTGCGCGCGACCTCGTCCCGAACATCGGTTCGCAAAGGCGGCAGGTCCTCGTCGATATCCCAGCCATCGTCACAAGGGATGGTGTCGAAATGTTCGAACCTTCCAGCGGCATTTGTGGCGGCTCCTCGGCCGCGAATATGCGGTGCAACCATGTTTGTTCTCGTTATGTTCCATTGATTGGGTATAACGGCAATCCCGAATACACGCAAGCACAGCATTCGAGGCCGCGCAGGTATCAACCGCGTGGTTATCCGCCAGTAAAATGAACCAGATGCAGGATCATCTTGCAGATAATTCTGTCGAGAGACGCGAAAATTTGACGTATAGGTCGGTCCCGAAACGACTGAGGTCGCAATCGTCACAGTCAAACTGCGACGTTTTGGCCAAAACGGAAAAAATGCCACCACGGGCCTATGGCTCGCACAGCTCAGGGAAACGCCCCATGTCTGAAGAAGAAGACATCGTCCTGTCCGAACTGAATGACGACGAACTTGTCGAGCAGATGTTCGACGATCTTTATGACGGCCTGAAAGAAGAGATCGAAGAAGGTGTGAACATCCTGCTTGAACGCGGATGGACGCCTTACGACATCCTGACCAAGGCTCTGGTCGGTGGCATGACCATCGTGGGCCACGACTTCCGCGACGGTATACTTTTCGTGCCCGAGGTTCTGTTGGCTGCAAACGCCATGAAGGGCGGTATGTTTATCCTCAAGCCGCTGCTGGCCGAAACCGGCGCACCGCGCGTGGGTAAGATGGTGATCGGTACAGTCAAAGGCGACATCCACGACATCGGCAAGAACCTTGTGTCGATGATGATGGAGGGCGCTGGCTTTGAAGTGGTCGATATCGGTATCAACAACCCGGTTGAAAACTATCTGGAAGCGCTTGAAACCGAAGAGCCAGATATTCTGGGCATGTCCGCCCTGCTGACCACGACCATGCCTTACATGAAGGTTGTGATCGACACGCTGGTCGAACAAGGTAAACGCGAAGACTATATCGTTCTGGTTGGCGGCGCGCCGCTGAACGAGGAATTCGGCAAAGCCATCGGTGCGGATGCTTATTGCCGTGACGCAGCCGTTGCGGTTGAAACCGCCAAGGATTTCGTCTCGCGCAAGCACAACCAACTGGCCGGTTAACCGGACGCGCAGGTTATTCTGGGGCCGTCCGGGTTTCGGGCGGCCTTTTTTGTTACACTGACAGTCGCGTAGAATCCGAGAGGCACCCAATGCAGCAGGATAAATTGCCAGACGATGCCAGCCTGACGACCAAGGGCTACGAATCCGGTGAGCACGGGCGCATCCTGCTGTTGGCCTGTGGCGCGCTGGCGCGTGAGATTCTGGACCTGAAGCAACGCAATGGCTGGGATCACATGGCGCTGACCTGCCTGCCCGCGATTTTTCACATACAGCCTGACAAGATCATTCCGGCGGTACAAGAGGCCGTCGCCAAACACCGTGACGACTATAACCAGATCTTTGTGGTCTATGCCGATTGCGGAACGGGTGGCCTGCTGCAGCAAGCCTGCGAAGACCTGGGCGTCGAGATGGTCAAAGGCCCCCATTGTTATTCCTTCTTCGAAGGAAATCAGGCGTTTGAATCACATGGTGATGAGGAAACCACCGCCTTTTACCTGACGGACTTTCTAGCCCGGCAGTTTGATGCCTTTGTATGGAAACCGCTGGGGCTGGACCGACACCCCGAGTTGCTTAGCATGTATTTCGGCAACTACACCAAGCTGGTCTATCAGGCGCAAATTGACGATCCGGACCTGACGGCCCGTGCCCGTGAATGTGCCGAGCGGATGGGGTTGGAATTCGAACGTCGCCTGACCGGCTATGGCGATTTGGAAACCACCCTGACCGATTGGGCAAAACGTAAGCCGAAAGCCTGAATGGCGTCAGGCGTTTTCCTGCGCCACTTCGCGGATGCGTTCAATCATTGCCCGCAACCCGTTCGATCGCTGAGCAGACAGGTGATCATTCAGACCCAAGCGCGCCAGCTCTCCGCCTGCGTCCACCTTGGGAACTTCGCTGACGGGCAACCCGTTATACAAGGAACGCAGCACCGCGATCAGGCCACGTACGATCAGCGCATCGCTGTCCCCGTCGAACCGGAAAACCCGGTCTTCGATGATCGGGTGCAACCAGACCTGGCTTGCGCAGCCGTGGACCTTGGTGGCCGGCACTTTTAGTGCGTCCTCCAGCGGCTCCATCGCTTTGCCCTGGTCGATGACGTGGCGGTACCGATCTTCCCAGTCCTCCAGAAACTCGAAATCGTCGACGATCTCTTCAAAGGCAGGCGTTGCCATGTCGCGGCGGTCCTTTCGTTGCAATCACAATTGTGAACTATGCCTCCGATCTATGCCTGTCCACCCCCCTACGCGGCTTTTCAATCAACAGAAATTGCGATAACCCATTGCTGGACTTACAGCTCTGGACGTTGGGACCATGCAAAAATCGTTTACTGTTCTCTTGGTGGCTACCCTGGCCCTGTCTGCCTGCAACAGCTGGCGCGAGTCACGGGTGAACCCGTCCAACTGGTTCGGTTCAAGCACGTCAGCCCCGCCGCCGGAAACAGCGACCTATGACGCGAACGCTCTTGTGCCCGAAACAAGGGAAGGCGGTGGGTTGCTCTCAAGGCCAACCCCCGAGGATACAAGCGTTCCGATCGCCAAGATTGATGAACTGAGGATTGAGCCGACCCCGAACGGTGCAATCGTCTACGCCTCGGGGACGGCAATCCGGCAAGGTGCTTATGACGCCCGACTGGTTCGCGTGGACAGTGAAGAAAACCAGAAGAACGGCGTTTTGGAGTTCACTTTCCGGGTAACCTATCCCGCGCGCGCAACGAATACGGGAACCGAACGGTCTCGAATGGTGTCCGACGCCATCAATATCAGCAAAAAAGACTTGGAAAATACTCGTCTGGTGCGGGTTGTAGGGCAGCAGAACGCATTGGAATCGCGGCGCCGTTAATCGGCGCTAAAGCGATACAACTTTGACGTTCTGACCTTTGGCCGCCAGCGCGATTTTACCTTCACACAGTTTCAAGGCGTCTTCGCCGAACACCTCAAACCGCCAACCTGACATCGCAGGCAGTTCCCGCTCACCCGCTGCGATCTGATCCAATTCCGAGCTGGTGGCTATCAGTTTGGCTGCCACGCCCGAGCTTTCGGTTTTCGATTTCAGCAACACCCGCAGCAAATCCGCCAGCGCCGGGTTCACCTTCAGTTTGTCTCTGCTGTTGTCGACTTGCGGCAGCTGATCCGCAGGGCAATTCACCCCTTTTTTGACGGCGCTTAGAATACCATCGGCAATCGCGCCCTTTCGGGCCTCGCGCAGCAACAAGCGCGAGCCGCCCAGATCCGAGGGCGATTTGGGCTTGGTTGATGCCAGCTCGATCAGCGCATCATCCTTGAAGACCCGGCTGCGCGGCACATTGTTTTCCTGCGCATAAGCCTCGCGAAACTGCGCCAGTTCGCGCACCACGGCCAGAAATTTGGCGGAATTCGTCCGGGTCTTTACACGTTTCCATGCATCTTTGGGGTGAATGTCATAGGTCGCAGGATGGGTCAGCGTGCGCAACTCCTCTGCCACCCAATGACTGCGCTGCGATTTTTGCAATTGCGCTGCGAGATATTCATAGATTTGGCGCAGATGGGTGACATCCGCCAGCGCATAGGTCTTTTGCGCCTCGGATAGCGGGCGGCGGGACCAATCGGTAAACCGCGAGGTCTTGTCGACCCCCTGCTTGCAGATCTTGCGCACCAGCGTTTCATAACCCACCTGCTCACCAAAGCCACAAACCATTGCTGCAACTTGCGTGTCGAACAGCGGTTTCGGAAAGACACCGGCTTCGACCCAGAAAATTTCAAGATCCTGACGCGCGGCATGGAAGACCTTGACCACATCGTCGTTGCCGAACAGCTCATAAAGCGGGTCCAGAGACAAACCATCAGCCAGCGGATCGACCAGAACCGCGCTGTCTTCGTCATCAGACGGAACTGCCAGCTGTATCAGGCAAAGCTTTGAATAATAGGTCCGCTCGCGCAGAAACTCGGTATCTACGGTGACATAGTCATATTCCGCCGCGGCCTTGCAGAAATCGGCCAGCTCTTGCGTCGTTGTCAGGGTTTTCATGCGCGGTGCTGTTCTTGCTCTTGTTTTCTTCGGCTGATCGTCTCTTCCGTACCTAGCCGTAGTGCAGACCATAGGCCGAATTTAACACGCGTGTAAATCACTCTGGGACGTTCAGGGCAGCAACACCGGAGTCCGGTCGCCACTGGCGTAACGGCGCAACACTGCAGGATAAAGTTTATGCTCCCAAACCAGCACACGAGCAGCCAAAGTGTCGGGCGTGTCGCCGGCTTCGATGTTTACCCGTGCCTGCCCCAGGATCGGTCCGTCATCCAGCGCTGCCGTAACCTCGTGAACCGAACATCCATGTTCGGCATCCCCGGCCTCGATCGCGCGGGCATGGGTGTTGAGGCCTTTGTATTTCGGCAACAATGAGGGGTGAATATTCAACATCCGCCTCTGAAAGCGTGAAACGAAATCACCAGTCAGAACACGCATGAACCCCGCAAGACAGACAATATCCGGTTGCGCCTCTTCCAACGGCTTCAGCAGCTCTGCTTCAAACGCAGCGCGGTCGCCCTTGAAGGGGCGGTGATCTACCGCAGCCGTCGGGATGCCACGGTCCGCGGCCTTTTTCAGCCCGCCCGCCGTTGCGTCATTCGACAGAACCAGACACGTGCGTGCCGGGTGATCGCCGACCATGCTGTCGACCAGCGACACCATGTTGGACCCACCCCCCGAAATCAGGATGGCGACGCGCTTGTGACTCACAACAGTTTGCCCGAATAGGCCATGCCGGGCGTGTCGGTCACGGTGCCGATGCGCGCAACCATTTCTCCGGCCTCGGCCAGCAGAGCGGCCAGTTCATCGGCGCTGTCTTCGGCACAGACGACAATCATGCCGATGCCGCAGTTGAAGGTCTTCAGCATCTCGGCCTCGACGATACCACCGGTTTCCGCCATCCAGCGGAAGACGGGCGGCAGGTCCCAGGCGTTCAAGTCGATCTCCGCACCCAGCCCCTCGGGCAGCACGCGCGGCAGGTTTTCGGTCAGACCGCCGCCGGTGATATGGGCCAGCGCGTGTACGCCCCCTGCCCGGATCGCCTGCAGGGCGGGTTTCACGTACAACCGCGTCGGCGTCAGCAGCGCCTCACCCAGCGACCCGTCGCCAAAAGGCGATGCGGCATCCCAGCCCAGACCCGAGATTTCAACCAGCTTGCGCACCAGCGAATAGCCGTTGGAATGCACCCCGTTCGAGGCCAACCCCAGTAGCACGTCGCCCCGCTGCACACCCGCAGGCAGGTGTGCGCCACGCTCCATCGCGCCGACCGAAAAGCCAGCCAGATCGAAATCGCCATCGGGATACATGCCCGGCATCTCAGCCGTTTCACCGCCGATCAGGGCGCAACCGGACTGCACACAGCCCTCGGCAATACCTTCGATGATCCGCGCGGCGGTGTCGGTGTCCAGCTTGCCCGTGGCGAAATAGTCCAGGAAGAACAGCGGCTCGGCCCCCTGACAGATCAGGTCGTTGACGCACATTGCCACCAGGTCGATACCAACACCGTCGACCACACCGGTATCAATGGCAATCCGCAGCTTGGTGCCCACACCGTCGGTCGCGCCCACAAGAATCGGGTCCTGATATCCGGCGTCTTTCAGATCGAACAAGGCACCAAACCCGCCCAGACCGCTCATTACGCCCGAGCGGTTGGTGCGCTTGGCCGCAGGCTTGATCCGGTCGACCAGAGCGTTCCCCGCATCAATATCAACGCCTGCATCGGCATAGGTGATTCCGTTCTTGCCCGTCGTCATGGCCAGCCCCTTATGAATGGTTCCCGCGCGGGTTAGTCGATTGTTGGGCATCTTGCAACGGTCAGGCTTGACGCGGCCGTTCACCGTGATACTCAAAGCGCTCAGGCGGGCCTGTAGCTCAATTGGTTAGAGCAGAGCGCTCATAACGCTTTGGTTGCGGGTTCAAGTCCTGCCGGGCCTACCAAATCACCGCAAAACTGGTTTTCAGAAGGCAAGCAAGGGAACGCTGTTTCTGTGGTTGTTGCGTGATCCAAAGTCGGATCAGACCGAACCAGAACAACACGCATTACTGATAGACCAGAAATCACTTGCCCGGCCGGTCAATCGTATCAAGAAGCTAGATACCCCTAGAACCCAAAGATCCCGCGCTGACCTGAAGGATACTTAAATGGCCTACACTGAGCGCAGTTGGGGAAAAATACGATGCGGATTACCTTAAGAACTGGATTAACAGTGCCCGCGTTGCCCAAATCTGGGATGGCGAGCAACGCGGGCCATAGTCTGGTCAGGGGTTGCCCAGACTAAAGGGACAAAAAGGATACGCGGCAACGCAGGCGCTGGATCACTCGCTGCTTTCGATGCTCAGTAGGATTTCTAATTTGGAGGCTCACCAAAATAACCACCAAGATAGGCTATTACCGAGGCAATTACGCCAATCACGATCACAATAGATATCAATGCGCCGCTACTCCTTGAGTAATAGCCGAGCGTCAAAAGCCCAACGACAAAAATGCCAACTAAAAAATATAATACAGTGTTGTCCATTGCTAATCCCCGACCGCGAAAAACATTTCGTCACTATAAGATAAAAAATCGCCTCAAGTTTAGTGGATACAAAACGCCTTACTCGACTGCAGAGCCTTCACATGCATTCCCTAACCAAAAAAACCGCGTTGTTCGGAGATGTACCTTTACAAACAACGCGGCGACAGTTTGGGGTAGTGTAGGCTATTCGGAGCACGTCAGGGATTGGACCAAATGCCCCGGATTACGATGGCTCCCCATCATTGGGGGGAGGCAAGGTCACTCTTTGGGATCAGCCGCTTCGGCTTTTTGGAAAACGGCTAACGTTACAAACAATCCACCAATCAGCAGCATGTGGCCCACCGCAGTGATTCCGAAAACGAAATAGCTGCCAATCATAAGTGAAAAAATTGCACTCCACATCCACGCCAACATCTGCATCAGCATATGCGCTGTAGATAGAGAGTATTTCTTGAGTGGGTTCTTGGTCTCATCCATTACCGAATCCCACGTCGATTTTACGTCGAAACTATTGGTCATGACTTCCTCCCATTACAAAAGGAATACGGGTCGATCGGTGCTTTAGACCAAAAATTTGCATCATCTTATCATCTGCAATATCTCATTCGCGTGATCTGTGATCGCGCGACTGACGTCTCCAAGTGCCGGCACCGGCCACTAGAAAATCCTGCAAAGTGAAGAAGATATACTACGGCAATTACGCCAATAAAACCGACTCGAGGTGTCGAATCCGCGTGAAATTCATCGTTTAACTTGCACGGGCACGTAGCGCGTTGAATGGATGCAAAACACGTCGCCGCTCAGCGTTAGCCACTCAGTAAACCGGCGGCCTTAACCCTGCCTGAAACCAGCTGACCAGAGAGACGATGGAATACACCGGCAGCCCCGTCGCCGATTGAATATCGGCCGCGTAGGGGCACATGTTTGTGCATTCCAGCACCAACGCGCCGAGGTCGGGATGGGCCTCTTTCATCGCCAGGGCGGCCTCGACATTGTCGGCGCGGGCCTTGTCTACGTCCAGCGTCAGTTCATTATCCAAGATCGCGCGCGTGAATTCCTGCCCGCCCTCGGTCGAGCCGATGGGCGTGCCCTCTGGCACCTGTGCGCTGCGCAGATGGGCCTCGGTCAGGGTCGAGGCCGAGATCGTCAGCACCCCTGCCCGTTTGCCCGCAGGCAATACCTTGTTCACCATTTCGACCTGCATCAGCGAGGATGTGACAACGGGCACCGGGACCGCCTGAGACAGCTCTTTCTGAAACAGCGACAGGAACCCGCAATTGGTGGTGATCCCGTCGACGCCCTCGTCAACCAGCTCGCGCGCGGCATCGACAAAGGCGTCCAGCATCCCCTGCGCTCCACGACGCACCACCAGATCGGGTGAGGCGTTCCGGACAATGCGGAAATGCACCGGAAACGGCCAAGTCAGCGCGTTGCCCATGTCGCCGGGAATGCGGGGAAAGCGTGCGTCCAGCATCAGGATACCCACCGATGCGCCGTAAAGTGATTTGCCACCAGTTGCGATCATTCCTCAAACCTTTTCATTTCCGGACACGTTCTGCAGGGGTCTGTTCGCCATTCGAAACGCGACGACGTGGGCAGAGTTTGCACAGACCGGATAAAGGTCAATAGGCAAAAACTGAGCGCTTGGCATTCAAACGCTGTCGCCGCCATGCGCGTTGGTGGAAAAAGACGCCATCGCGGGCACAAGTTGGTCCAGAAACTCCCGCGCGATGGTCGACAAAGGACGCCCTTTGGCGGTGATAATCGCCAGTTCCAACGTCACCGCGGGCCGAAATGGGCGGGTCTGATATCCGCGCTCAGTATCAAAGGCGACGGTAAATGGGTCGATGACTGCAACCCCCATGCCCTGTTTGACAAAGCTCAGCAGGTTTTCGGACAGATGTGTATGAATTTGCGTGCGCCAAGTCCGGTGCGCCGCCTGAAAAACATCCCGTGTCCCACGATAGGTCTGATGCTCGGGGCCCATCACGATAAAGGGCTCGTTCTCTAGCAACTCAGGGGTCAGCACGTCGTATTGGGCCAAATGGCTGCCTTCGGGAAATGTGGCCAATGTTTCAAAGCGGAACACCTGAGCATTGAGCGTATCGTGCAGAATTGGCACCTCGACAATGCCGACCTCGAACAGGCCCGAGATCACCCATTCCTGAATCTTGGACGAGTATTGCGATTGAAAACTGACCGACAGATTGGGGCGGCTGGCGGCGAAGCGCGCGATTTCCCGTGGCATGAATCCAAACGACAGCATGTGCGGTGCGGCCACTTGCAGCTGACCGGGATGTTTGTTCTGCAAATCCGTCACGGCCTGCGCCACGTGATCCAACCCGCGTACGACGGTGTCCACCTCGCGGTACAGCAAATCAGCTTCGGGGGTTGGTAACAGACGGCCCTTGTTGCGTTCAAACAGCGGCAGACGAGCTTCGCGTTCTAGCTGAGCCAGAAGATTACTGATCCCGGGTTGTGATATCCCCAGAACCGAAGCCGCCCCAGTCACCGTTCCCGTCTCCATAATCGCGTGAAACGCCTGCAATTGCCGAAACCTTAAAGACATTGACATTCCCACATCATTTTTTCTGATACCCTTGCCACAATATAGTATTTGAAATGATATAGCTATCGCGGCACGGTTCCCCCGAACGACCGGAGGACCAATGACCGACTTGAACCAAACCATCACAGGGTTTGACCTTTGGCACCTTGAGCTGCCTGTTACATCACGGCGTGATCATGGAATCGGCTCGGTCGAAGGCAGCTGCGAAATTGTGATCTTGCGCCTGACCTCAGAGGGCGGATCAGAAGGATTTGGCGAAGCGTCGCCATGGTCGGTTTTTACCGGAACACCCGAAGCAACTTACGCAGCGCTGGATCGTTATTTCCGGCCGTTGGTTGTTGGGTCACGTGTGGCAGATCGGGCTGGGATCATGGCCAAGGCCGCCTATGCCGTCGCACATTGCACCGAGGCCAAGGCCGCACTGGAAACCGCCTTGCTGGATCTGACAGGGCGTATCAGCGGCGTACCGGTCTGGGCACTGATGGGTGGCAAATGCCGGGACTCGATTCCGCTGAGTTGTTCGATCGCCAATCCTGATTTCGCGCAGGACATTGCGCTACTCGAGCAATTGCGCGAGGACGGGGTTCGCATCGTCAAGCTGAAGACCGGGTTCAAGGACCATGCGTTCGACATCATGCGGCTTGAACATCTGGCGCAACATTGCCCCGAGTTTTCTGTGCGCGTGGATTACAATCAAGGTCTGTCTATCGAGGATGCTCCTGCTCAGGTACGCGATGTTGCTCAATTCAAACCCGATTTCATCGAACAACCAGTGCGGGCGCATCACTATGGCATGATGGCCAAACTGCGAGGTCAGATCGACCTGCCCCTGCTGGCCGACGAAAGCGTGTTTGGCCCTGAGGATATGGAGCGTGCCGCGCGAGAAGGCATATGCGATGGCGTGTCGGTCAAGATCATGAAGTCCGGTGGGCTTAGCCGGGGTCAGACTGTGGCCCGCATCGCCGCGGCTCATGGGCTCAGCGCCTATGGTGGAGATATGTTCGAGGCTGGTCTGGCGCATCTGGCCGGAACCCACATGATCGCTGCAACACCCGAAATAAAGCTGGGATGCGAGTTCTATCAGGCATCGTATTTCCTGAAAGAAGACATTCTGGAAGACCCCTTCGTGGTGCAGAACGGGCAAGTCATCGTGCCGGACATGCCCGGGATTGGTGGCCGACCGGATCTGGACAAGCTGAACCACTATGCCTTGGCCAAGGCGGTGGCGGCATGAGTGAGCGCAAGACCATTGCCATAATCGGTGCCGGTATTGTTGGCGTGTCCACAGCGGTCTGGCTGCAACGTGACGGGCATGACGTCATATTGATCGACAAGGCTGGACCTGGCGAGGGTACGTCGCACGGCAATGGCGGAGTTCTGGCTTCCTGCTCGATCATTCCAGTCACGGTTCCGGGGCTGCTGCAAAAGGCCCCAAGGATGTTGTTTGATCCGTCCCAGCCACTGTTCTTGAAATGGGGATACGTGCCCAAGCTGTTGCCATGGCTACTGCGCTATCTGAAACATGCCAACGCGAGCGACGTTGAACGCATTGCTGCTGCGCTGACGCCTATTGTCGGCGATAGCCTGAATGACCATAAGGCGCTGGCGCACGGCACCGGGGCCGAGAAGTGGATTGTCCCGTCCGACTATCTGTTCCTTTACGAAAACCGGAAACATTTTGAGAATGATGCACTTGGCTGGGACATCCGGCGCAAGCATGGTTTTGCGTGGGACGAATTAGAAGGCGAAGCCTTTCATGCCTATGACCCGATTTTCAGCAAAGACCTCGGGTTTGCCGCCCGGCTTGCCGATCATGGCCACATCACTGATCCGGGGCGCTATGTCAAAGATCTGGCCGCCCATGTCGAGGACAATGGAGGCAAAGTTATACGCGCCGCAGTCGAAGACGTGGTTCGGGACAACGGCAAAGTTACAGGTGTACACACAGGCGGTACAACCATCCCCTGCGACACAGCGATTATAACGGCGGGGGTCTGGTCCGGCCCCTTGGCTGACCAGCTGGGCATTTCTGTTCCTCTTGAAAGCGAACGCGGGTATCATCTTGAATTAGTGGAACCTTCCGCGATGCCGAAAAGCCCGGTTATGGTAGCGTCAGGCAAATTCGTCGCCACTCCGTTAGAGGGTCGCATCCGTCTGGCCGGGATTGTCGAGTTCGGCGGGTTGGACGCGCCGCCCTCGAAGGCGCCGTTCGAATTAATGCGCAAGAATGCCCGGGCGGCTTTTCCGGGTGTGACATGGAAGGATGAAGTGGAATGGATGGGGCACCGGCCCGCACCCGCAGATTCGATACCGGTTATCGGTGAAGTTCCGGGGATTGACGGCGCGTATATGGGTTTTGGCCACCATCACATCGGTCTGACGGGCGGGCCGAAAACAGGGCGTCTTTTGGCGCAAATGATCGCGGGCAGACTTCCGAACACGGATGTCAGCGTTTACGCCCCGTCGCGATACGCAAATTAGCAAAGCCGGTGAACAACACCGGCAGAATCAATACCAACTGGGAGACTAAAATGAAAAAACTGACGAGCCTTATGGCAGCAACCGCACTGACCGCTGCCGCAGCCCTGCCGGTCGCTGCCGAAAAATGGGACATGCCGATGGCCTATTCGGCGTCGAACTTCCATTCGGCCACAGGTGCTGAATTCGCCAAATGCGTGACCACCGGTACCGGCGGCGAGATCGAGATTGTCACCCACCCTTCGGGTTCCCTGTTCAAAGGGGCGGATATCAAACGCGCCATTCAGACCGGCCAAGCCCCTATTGGAGAGCGTCTGCTGTCCGGCCACCAGAACGAAAACGCATTGTTCGGCTTTGACTCGATCCCCTTCCTAGCAACTTCCTTTGACGACAGCGCCAAGCTTTGGGATGCTGCAAAACCCTCGATCGAGAACCTGTTGGCCGAACAGAACCTAACGCTGCTTTATGCAGTGCCGTGGCCGCCGCAGGGGCTGTACTTTAAGGACGAGGTGAACTCGGTCGCTGACATGAAAGGCATCAAGTTCCGCTCGTACAACAACGCCACGTCACGTCTGGCCGAGCTGACCGGAATGCTGCCGGTGACCATCGAAGCGGCCGAGATCAGCCAGGCCTTTGCCACTGGCGTTGCCGATTCCATGGTATCTTCTGGCTCAACCGGGTATGACCGCAAAGTTTGGGAAAGCCTGGATTATTTCTACGAAGTAGATGCCTGGCTGCCGCGCAACTACGTGATGGTGAACTCGGATATCTGGGCGGGCGTGTCTGACGCGAACAAGAACGTCATCAAAGCCTGCGCCGAACTGGCGGAATATGCGGGGAACTGGCGGGCCAAGGAATATACCGGGTTCACCCTGCAAGGCTTGCGTGACGGCGGCATGACCGTTGGTCCGGCGTCCGAGCAGATGACCAACGAGTTGAAAGAAATCGGCGTAACCATGACCAATGAATGGCTCGAGGCCGCCGGGGACGAAGGCAAAGCCATTGTCGACGCCTTCCAAGCACAACAATAACCAAATGGACGCGGGCGGCAGCGATCTGCCGCCCGTTCTCTATCCAACCAAAAGAAAAGCGGGGACAGTATGGCAGCGTTACGAGGGCTTCGGTCCGTACTGGATTTCATCTACCTGGCAGCAGGCGTACTAGCGGCGTTGAGCCTTATCGCCATACTGGTTCTAATTGTGGTGCAGATGCTGGCCCGTTGGACCGGCGAGGTATTCCCTGGCGCGCCCGACTATGCCGGGTATGCGATGGCCGCGGCCTCATTCCTGGCTTTTGCCAATGCGCTGAACCGGGGCAGCCATATCCGCGTGTCGATCCTGTTGAATGCGGTGCCCGATAAATTTCGCCGGGTGCTGGAGTTTTGGTGTTTTGGTATCGGCACGGCCGTCATGTGGTACTTCTGCTGGTACGCCTACCGCTTTGTTTATTGGAGCTGGAAGTTCAACGATATCAGCCAGGGACAGGACAAAACCGCGCTTTGGATACCGCAATCGGCCATGTTAATCGGCGCGGTCATTCTGGCCATCGCCCTGACTGATCATCTGATTCACGTGATCTTCCGCGGCGATCACCGCATCACCCGCGATCTTGCCGATCAAAGCCACGGAGAGTGAGAGCATGGAAAACGCATCAATCATCATCCTCTTCCTCTTTGTTCTATTCACTCTGTTGGGCACCGGCGTCTGGGTCGGGCTGGCACTGATGGGCGTCGCCTGGGTCGGGATGGAGCTGTTCACTACTCGCCCCGTCGGCGACGTCATGATCACCACCATCTGGTCAGCCTCGTCCTCATGGACGCTGACGGCGCTGCCGATGTTTATCTGGATGGGTGAAATCCTGTATCGAACGCGATTGTCCGAAGACATGTTCAAGGGGCTTTCACCGTGGATGGCCCCCCTGCCCGGCGGTCTGGTGCATACCAATATCGTAGGTTGTACGGTCTTTGCCGCCGTGTCGGGCTCGTCCGCGGCGACGCTGACCACGGTTGGCAAGATGTCGATCCCAGAACTGCGCAAGCGCAATTATCCCGAACGCATGATCATCGGCACTCTGACGGGTGCTGCGACACTGGGCCTGATGATCCCGCCTTCGCTGACGCTGATCGTTTATGGCGTCACCATCAATGAATCGATTACCAAGCTGTTCTTTGCTGGCATCCTGCCGGGTCTGGTGCTGGCTTGCATGTTCATGGGCTATGTCGCGATCTATTCCAAAATCGGCAAGGACTGGAACCCGAACCAGGAAAACAAACTGACCTTTGCCGAGAAGATCAAGAACTCGCGCTTTTTGCTGCCTGTGATCCTGTTGATCGTCGTGGTCATCGGTTCGATGTATCTGGGATATGCCACCGCGACCGAGGCCGCCGCCTTTGGTGTGATCGGAGGGCTGTTGCTCGCCGCTGGTCAGGGTTCGTTGAACTGGAAGACGTTCACTGAAAGCCTCATGGGGGCCACTCGCACCAGCGCGATGATCGCATTGATCCTTGCGGGCGCGGCTTTCCTGTCGCTGTCGATGGGCTTTACCGGCCTGCCACGCGGTCTGGCCGATCTGATTGCCGGATGGGAACTGACGCGGTTCGAACTGCTGATGGTGCTGCTTGTGTTCTACATCATCCTTGGGTGTTTTCTGGATGGCATTTCCTCGGTCGTGCTGACCATGGCTGTGGTCGAGCCTATGATCCGCGACGCCGGAATCGACCTGATCTGGTTCGGTATCTTTATCGTCGTCGTGGTCGAAATGGCGCAAATCACGCCGCCTATCGGGTTCAACCTGTTTGTGATGCAGGGCATGACCAATCATGAAATGAGCTATATCGCCCGTGCTGCGATTCCGATGTTCCTGATCATGGTTGTTATGGTTTTCGTCCTGATCTGGTTCCCGGATTTGGCCACTTGGCTACCGAATAACCTGCGGCAAGGCCCAACCGGGTAGCCTGCCTTTGAACCCGCTGCACATCGCTGCCCGCCACGGACCGTATGTTCTGTTGGCGGGCCTTTTGTCGGGGTTGCTGCTGCCGGGGTTGGCGCAACCGATGCGGTCGCTGTTGCCGCCGATGGTTGTGCTGTTGCTGTTCGTCACCGTGCTACGAATGGAGCCCGCGCGCATATTCGGATCACTGCGTGATCTGCCCCGCGTTGTCTTGGTAGTTCTTGGTCTACAGCTTGCGATGCCCCTGACATTTCTGACGGTCGGTGCATTGGGCGGGTGGCTCGACACCCCCACCCTGTTTGCCTTGTTGGTCATGACCGCGGCTCCCTCCATCGCTGGCAGCCCAAATATGTGTCGGATGATGGGGCACCCATCTGAATACGCGCTCCGCCTTTTGGTGATCGGTACTGCAGTACTGCCAATGACCATAGCCCCGGTTTTCTGGTTCGCGCCGCAACTGGGCGGATTCGATACGGTGCTTTGGGCCGCGTTAAAACTGCTAATCACAATCCTGCTGGTGACGCTGACCGCAGTCGCTATTCGCAAAACGCTGTTGCGAGACCCATCGCCCACAACAGAAAGTGCGCTCGAAGGCCTTGCCAACATCACATTGGCTCTCTTCGTCATTGGTCTGATGCCCTCAGTCAGCGAGGTCATCCTGACCGATCCGAAACGAGCGTTCCTTTGGATTACCTTCGCCTGCGCGGCCAATTTTGGCGTTCAGGTCGTCTGTTTTCGACTGACCCGGCTTCGTATGCCCACAGCCGCGTCGACGGCAGTGTCGCTGATCGCAGGCAACCGCAATATCGCGCTGTTCTTCGTGGCTTTAGCGCCCGAGGTTACTGCGCCGATCATGGTGTTCATCGGGGCCTATCAAATTCCGATGTACCTGACTCCGCTGGTGATGCAGCGCATGTACAGGGTCGTTAGCGACCGATGATAATGTCAGCGCAGAGGCCGCCCAGCCGCTCACTTTTGCTCAGACGCACCACGCCCCCATGGGCCCGCGCGATATCTGAAACGATGGCAAGGCCCAACCCCACTCCGGTACCCTGATTCTGATTGCGCGCCGGATCAAGGCGCGCGAACGGTTTGACCGCTTCGGATCGCTGTTCAGGTGGAATTCCTGGCCCGTCATCCTCGACCCGGATACGCAGGGATTTGGGTGTGATGGACAGGCTGACATCCGCGCGATTGCCATACCGCACGGCGTTTCCAATCAGGTTTTCCACGGCTCGCCGTATGGCAGTGGGACGCAACATGACCGTCCCTTCCCCCTCGACCGAGATCAAATCGACCTCATGCCCTGCACGACGCGCGTCTTTGACGATTTGCTCCAACAGCACCTTCGGATCGACAGATTCCGGAGCGCCCTCGGCCGCACCGCGAGAAAACTCAAGGAACGCATCCAGCAGCAATTGCATCTCATCGACATCCTGCTGCAAAGGGGCCGCTTCATCCTCGGGCAACATCGAAAGGCCAAGTTTCAAACGCGTCAGCGGTGTGCGCAAATCGTGACTGACCCCCGACAGCATCATGGTGCGCTGCTCCATCTGGCGCTCAATACGGGCACGCATATCCAGAAAAGCACTGCCCGCCGCGCGTACTTCGATGGCCCCACCGGGAGAATACGGCACCACCCTGCCCCGACCAAAGGCCTGCGCAGCCTCGGCCAGACGAGTGATCGGACGCAATTGATTGCGCATATACAGGAAAGAAATCGTGGTCATGACAACCGCAAAGAACACCATTGTCACGATCAACTGGTGTGGCGCTACCGGAGACAGACGACGGCGATCAAAAGTCAGCTGTAGAATGCCCAGATCCGTCTGCAGATACAGCCGCGCCTCTTGTCCGCTGGGCAAGGCAACCGCAATCAAATCTGGAAGCAAGGCCCGCAGATCGGCCTCGACCTGGGGTGCAATGAAATCGTACCAACGGCGGTGACCAACCATTGGTTCGTCGTTAATGCCCAGAAACCGGGCCTTCATTTCAAGCGCTTGCAGGTCAAGCCGAACAGCCGCCATCGCCTGTTGTTGCGTTTCCGTCTCTTCCATGACTTCCGTGATCAACATCACTTCGCGCGAAGCAGCGCGTGTCATTTGCGCCGTGACGTCTTCCAGATGTTTTTGCAGGAACGCGACCCCCACCACCAGCAACACCACGACCACCGGCAGGACCAGGATCAGTGCAGCACGGGCATAGAGGCTGCGCGGCATATAGTGTTTGAGCCAAAGCGCGGACATGCGCTAAACCTAACGGGCTGTTACGACAAGAGAAAGAGGTCAGAATGCAGGCGCCTGACGATTTCAATCCGCCCGCCGGCCCGGCGGTCGAGCTGCAGCCGGGATTGCGGCGTATTCTGGCGCCAAATCCATCCCCAATGACATATCGCGGGACCAACACTTATCTGGTGGGCACCAGCGAGCTTGCCGTGATCGACCCTGGTCCGCTCAGCAATGAACATCTGGATGCGATTCTGGCGGGACTACTACCCGGACAGCGGATCAGCCATATCATCGTTACCCACAGCCATCTGGATCACTCTCCGCTGGCCCAACCCTTGGCGGATCGTACAGGAGCACCGATCATGGCCTTTGGAGGGCCCGAGGCCGGGCGTAGCGCAGTTATGACTCAACTGGCCGAGAGCGGTTTAGTCGGCGGCGGTGAAGGCATCGACACCAGCTTTCGCCCCGACATCAAACTTGCGGATGGGGCTTTGATCTCAGGCGACGGCTGGCAGCTTGAGGTGATTCACACCCCCGGCCATCTGGGAAATCATATCGCGCTTGGCTGGGGTGAGGTCTGTTTCACGGGTGATCACGTCATGGGTTGGGCCAGTTCACTGGTTTCGCCCCCAGACGGTGACCTGACGGATTTCATGGCGGCCTGCCATCGTCTGCACTCACGCGAGTGGGCCGTCTTTCACGCCGGGCATGGCGCGCCGATTGCCGAACCCGCAGCGCGGCTGGACTGGCTGATCAATCACCGCCTGACACGCGAAGCACAGATTCTGTCTGCGCTGGAAGATCACCCCGGTACGGCCCGAGAACTGGCCGAGCGAATTTACGTCGACACTCCGACCGCCCTTTTGCCTGCTGCTGAACGGAATGTTTTCGCCCATTTGATTGATCTGATTGGGAAATCTCAGGTCACTTACGAAGGAAAGCTGTCAGCTGACACCCGTTTCATCAGACAAACCTAAGCCGCCGGAACTTTTTTTCGAAAACGTCGAATTCCCCTCTGGACGGCAAAAATCGGGATTGTTATACGGCCCTCAGTTCCGGCGTAGCTCAGCGGTAGAGCAGTTGACTGTTAATCAATTGGTCGTAGGTTCGATCCCTACCGCCGGAGCCAAATCCGCCCCACCTTAAATCCCCATCACCAACGGTCGTTTGCGGCGCAAGATTTTTCGACGAAAAATCTTATGCGCCCTCTGGACGCCGCAGAAACTGGTTGCTATACGGCGCGGACCGTTCCGGCGTAGCTCAGCGGTAGAGCAGTTGACTGTTAATCAATTGGTCGTAGGTTCGATCCCTACCGCCGGAGCCATTTCCCACGTTTTTTAAGATCAGCCCACCAAGGCGTCCTTGAATTCCGCGCGCAAGTTACGTTTCAGAACCTTACCCGTTGCGTTCAGAGGCAAGGCATCCACAAACACCACCTTGTCCGGCACCTGCCATTTAGCGATTTTGCCGTCATAAAATGTCAGCACCTCTTCTTCGCTTGGGGCCTCCCCCTCGGCGCGTACGGCCACCAGCAGTGGGCGCTCGTCCCACTTTGGATGCGGTACGCCAACCACGGCTGCGGTCGCCAATTTGGGATGCGCGACGGCGATGTTCTCTAACTCGACCGAACTGATCCACTCACCCCCGGATTTGATGATGTCCTTGGACCGGTCGCGGATGGTCATATAGCCGTCAGAGTCCACCGTTGCGACATCACCAGTGGCAAACCAGCCATCCCGCAGCAAATCTTCATCTTGCATCTGGAAATAACTGTCCAGAACCCACGGCCCGCGAACCAGCAGATCACCTTGGGTTTCGCCGTCATGCGGCAGATCATTGCCGTCATCGTCGACGATCTTCAGATCGACACCATAACAGGGCCTTCCCTGGCTTTCTCGAATGGCGTGCTGCTCGTCTTCCGGCAGGTCAAAGTGCTTGGCCAGAGGGTGATTTGCGGTCCCCAACGGACTCATCTCGCTCATCCCCCAGGCGTGGATGGTGTCGACGCCATAAGTTTCGCGGAAGGTTTCGATCATCGAAGGCGGGCACGCGGCCCCGCCGATCACCGTCCGCTGCAGGCTGGCCAGCTTGCTGCCAGACTGCTCGGCAAAAGCCAACAGCCCTTGCCAGATCGTCGGCACGCCCATGGCCAGAGTGACGCCGTAAGTGTCGATCAGATTCACCAGCGCCTCACCATGCAAACCCGGCCCCGGCAACACCATCCGCGATCCCGACATGGCGCAAGCATATGGGGACCCCCAGGCGTTTACATGGAACATCGGAACCACCGGCATGACCACATCCATCGCCGAAAACCCGATAACGTCGCGTGTGTTCGATCCGAAACTGTGCAGCACGGTGGAGCGATGCGAATACAACACCCCCTTTGGATTGCCGGTTGTGCCAGATGTGTAACACAGGCCGGATGCAGTGTTTTCGTCAAAGCTGGGCCATTCAAAACTGGCCTCACCGGTCTCGATCAGATCGTCGTAAAATTGCACACCCGGTATCTGCGCAATTGCGTCATCGTTTCTTGGCCCCATCAGGACGAAATGTTGAACATCGGGCAAATGCTCGTGCAGGGCTGCGACCAAAGGAATAAAGGTTGCGTCGAAAAACAAAACCCGGTCCTGTGCATGGTTGATGATATAGGTCAGCTGTTCGGGAAACAGTCGCGGGTTGACGGTGTGGCACACGAACCCCGCCCCGGAAGTGGCATAGTAGATCTCAAGATGCCGCCGGTTATTCCAAGCCAGCGTCGCAATCCGCGTCTGTGGTTCCAATCCCAACTTGGACAGTGCCGAGGCCAGTTTCCGCGCGTTTTCAGCCACTTGCGACCAACTGCTATGGCTAACTGTACCATCGGTTTCAACCGAATAAATCTCAGTCTGACCGTGAAAGCGGTCGGCGTGATCAATCAGCGACGAGATCAGCAAGGGCTGCGTCATCATCTGTCCCAGCATGGGCGTCCTCCCTATGGCGGTGCCACTTTGTGCCCGCAATCACATCGGGCGATATGGCTTTTCCTTAGGCAGAGCCTGCCAAGCATTTAATTGTCTGACAATAAAAGAATGCGATTTGCCGTTGCGGCAGGTGGTAAAATCGAACCCTCAATCGCGGTGTTTTAGCGCATAAGCAACCAGCGAGGCGGTCGAGCCATCCTTGCCGTCAGCGCTAACTTCACCATCCACTATCGGACCCAGCGAGGTCGCCAATTCCTTGCCCAGTTCCACCCCCCATTGGTCGAATGAATTGATTCCCAGCAGAACCCCTTCGACGAAAACACGGTGTTCGTACATGGCGATGATTTGGCCCAGCACATACGGTGTGAGCTTCGGATAAATCAGGGTCGAGGACGGCCGGTTGCCCGGGAACACACGGTGACGGGCCTGACGTTCAAGCTCCTCACTGGCCAACCCTTGTTCGGCCATGCGCTGCCGCGCCTCATCCAACGACCGGCCGCGCATCAGCGCTTCGGATTGGGCCAGACAATTGGCCAGCAAAAGGCGGTGGTGGTGGGTAAGTTCGGGCTCGTGCCCTTCGGCGGCCACCATGAATTCGCAGGGGATCACATCGGTGCCCTGATGGATCAACTGGTAAAAGGCGTGCTGGCCATTGGTGCCCGGTTCACCCCAAACCACAGGCCCCGAAGGCATGGTCAAGGCGCTGCCGTTCATTGCAACGGATTTACCGTTCGACTCCATCTCAAGCTGTTGGAAATAGGCGGGAAGACGCAGCAGTCGTTGATCATAGGGCAGAACCGCGCGGCTGGTATATCCCAGAACCTGGCGGTGCCAGACCCCAACCAGAGCCAGCATTACCGGCATGTTCTCGATCCAGTCAGCAGCGCGGAAATGGACGTCCATCGCCTGTCCCCCGCGCAGAAAGGCATCAAACGCGTTCGAACCGACGGCGATCATCACCGGTAGCCCAACCGGCCCCCAGACGGAATAGCGCCCCCCTACCCAATCGGCAAAACCAAATACGTGATCTTGGGCGATACCAAAGGCATCGGTCTTATCTACCGCACACGACACGGCTGCGAACTGTTTTCCACAATCGCCACCGCCATCCGTTAACCAGGCACGGGCGGTCCGGGCGTTGGTCATGGTTTCAATGGTGGTGAATGTCTTGGATGCGACAATCACCAGCGTCCGGGTCGGGTCAAGTGGGCGCAGCGTATCCGCGATATGCGCGCCATCGACATTGGACACATAGTGCAGGTTTGGCCCGTCGTGATACGGGGCCAACGCATGCGTGGCCATCACTGGCCCAAGATCCGAGCCGCCGATGCCGATATTCACGACGTCGGTAAAGCTGCCACCTGTCCCGGAAATCGCGCCGCCGCGCACCTCTTCGGCGAAAACCCGCATCCGGTGCAGCGTGTCCAGAACGTCAGGCATCACATCCAGACCGTCGATCTCAACTGGTCCGCCATCCAGATTACGCAACGCCGTGTGCAATACCGCGCGCCCTTCGGTTTCGTTGATCTTGGCACCCGAGAACATGGCGTCGCGCCGTTCCGCCAGACCCGCCGTATCGCACAGCCGGATCAAAGCGCCGCGGATGTCCGCGTCAATACTGGTTTTCGAGTAATCAAAGAGCAGGTCACCGGTTGAGGCCGAATACCCCTGCGCCCGGTTTGCATCCTTACTGAACAGACTCAGAATGGGCTGCCCCTTCCGCTCTGCTGCTAGTGCTTTGAGTGTCTCCAGTTTCATAGCGCCTACTCCGCCCAATGTACGGTCATGCCACTCAGCACTGCTGCGATGGGGGCCTCTTCCGGTGGCAGGGACATGGACCGTTCCAAAGCATCCCGTTTCGCGTTCCCGAAAATGATCAGGTGTTTTGACAAGGCACCGTCCAAAACAGGCGCAGTCAGCGTGATACGGGGTTCCGGCTGAACCTCGGTCCGTGCCACCGCCAGAGGACGCGCGTGACCGTCCAACGCGGCCTCAAGCCCATCCATACCCGGGAACAGGGATGCCGTGTGCATATCCTCGCCCATTCCCAACACCAGCACCGACAAGGGCCGGATCGGAATGATCAGGCTTTCGATTTCCGGCAATACATCCTCGGGCTCCTTTCCCGGCACGTACAGAGGGATATATTGCGCCACCGACGCCCGATTGGTCAGCAACCGCTCGCGGATCAGACGCTCGTTCGAGCGGTCGTGATCACCCGGCACACAGCGTTCATCGGTGGGCAGAACCCGCACCCGGTCCCATTCCAAATCCGCCGCGCACAGTACATCAAACATCGGGCCGGGCGTCGTGCCTCCGGGTACTGCCAACGAGGCAAAGTCGTGATGCAGCAAGGCGGATTCCAGTTCACCTGCCAGCACGTTTGCAACGTCGATGGCCAGCATATCCCGGTCGGCGTATTCCTGTATGTTCATGGGTTTATCCCTTGCCAGCGGCGACCGTCTCGTTTCATCAGCAGCTCGGCGTCGCCCGGGCCAGTGCTGCCGCTTTCATAAGGTTTGGGAACATCCCCGCGCGCCTGCCAGCCCGCGATGATCGGATCGGTCCAGGCCCATGCGGCCTCGACCTCATCTCCGCGCATAAACAGGGTTTGGTTGCCGCGGATCACGTCCATCACCAAACGCTCATAAGCGTCCGGCGGGTTCTGGTTTTCCGGCCCCAATGCCTCGGCAAAACTCATGTCCAGAGGCACGTCGACCAGGCGCATCCCACCCTGCCCCGGTTCCTTGATCGTCACCTTCAGCGTGATGCCTTCGTTCGGCTGCAGGCGGATCGACAAAACGTTGGCGTGGCGCCCGGCATCTGCGCCAAAGATCGAATGCGGCGCGTCTTTGAACATCACATTGATCACCGAAGATCGCGCCACAAGCCTTTTGCCCGTACGCAAATAAAACGGCGTACCCGCCCACCGCCAGTTACTGACGTGAGCCCGCAGCGCCACATAGCTTTCCGTGGTCGAACGTGGATTACCAACAGTATCCCGATAGCTGCGTCCACTCAGCCCACCTTCAAACTGACCGCGCACAATGTGGTGCGGCTCGACCGGGTCCAATGCGCGGATCACCTTGAGCTTTTCGTCCCGTACCGCGTCGGGGTCGAACTTGGCCGGCGGTTCCATCGCGATCAGGCAGAGCAGTTGCATCAGGTGGTTCTGCACCATGTCACGCATGGCGCCTGCGCGCTCATAATACTCTTCGCGCCCGTCAATGCCGACGGATTCGGCCACGGTGATCTGGATGTGGTCGACATACTGACTGTTCCACAATGGCTCGAAAAGCATGTTGCCAAACCGAACGGCCATCAGGTTCTGAACGGTTTCTTTGCCCAGATAATGGTCGATCCGGTAAATCTGCCCTTCTGAGAAATGCGCCGCTAGCGTCGCATTCAACGCCTGCGCGCTGCCCAGATCGTGACCAAAGGGTTTTTCGACAACGATCCGTGTCTGGGTCGTGGCCAGATCATTTGCTTTGATCCGTTCGGCCAGCGGTCCGAACAGGCGCGGCCCAACTGAGAAATAGAACGCCCGTACCCGATCAATTGTGAGCTTCGCTGCAAGCTGACCCCACCCCTCATCCGTAAGCGCATCTAACGCGACATAATCAACCCGTTGCAAGAACGCATTCAATGCCTTGGCATCCGCACAATGCGCGGGCGCATGTTCGCGCAACGATTGCGCGACCACATCCCGAAACGCATCGCTGTCCAATTCCGATCTGGCGGCACCAATGATCTGAACATCCTCGGGCCATTGTCCGGCACAATAGCGACGGAACAGCGCCGGCAGGATTTTACGCTGCGCAAGATCGCCGGTACTGCCAAAAATGACCAGATCGAACGGGTCGACGGGGATGACGCGAGAAACCATGCGTTTGCCTTACCTTACCCCTGAGGGCATGTCCAATGTTAGCGCAAACAAAATTACACTTTTTCCCATCATCAAAACTCTGTCAGGTCGGCCGTGGCACCCTTAACTAATTCGGTCTGAAAGGCTAAGTCAGCAGCAGGACTGCAAAGAACCGGATACCGGAATGAAAGACAACGCCTCTCAGATTGCCAATATCGGCAAATTTCAGAACACATTGGTGACGGCTGACGGGCAAACGCGGGCCTCGGTTGCGCTTAGCAACCCTGAAACGCTTTGGTTCAATACCGGTACCTTGTGCAATATCGAATGTGTCAACTGCTATATCGCAAGCAGCCCGACCAACGATGCACTGGTCTATATCACCGCTGATGAGGTGCGGTACTATCTGGATCAAATCGAAGCTCGAAATTGGCCGGTTCGGGAAATCGGGTTCACTGGTGGCGAACCATTCATGAACCCAGAAATGATCGACATGACCCGCGCCGCGCTGGAGCGTGGGTATGAGGTTTTGATTCTCACCAATGCCATGCAACCAATGATGCGCCGAAAGATGCGTGAGGGTCTGCTGGAATTGCAGCGTGACTACGGCAACAAGCTAACCCTGCGAATCTCGGTCGATCACTACTGCTCCGATCTGCATGACGAAGAACGTGGCAAGGGCAGCTTCGCCAAGACCGTGACCGGGATGGAGTGGCTGCGTGACAACGGCTTAAACATGGCCGTGGCCGGGCGCACTGTCTGGGGTGACAGCGACGCGGAAAGCCGCGCTGGCTATGCTGCGTTTTTCAAGCAGCACGGCTTTGACATTGACGCCCAAAACCCGGGCCAGACGGTCCTGTTCCCCGAAATGGACGAAACCATCGAAGTGCCGGAAATCACCACAGCTTGCTGGGGTATTCTGGACAAATCACCCGACGCCGTGATGTGTGCCAGCGCCCGTATGGTGGTAAAGCGCAAGGGTGCGGAACGCCCCGCCGTTCTGGCCTGCACACTTTTACCTTATGCGCCCGAATTCGAAATGGGTCACACCCTGGCCGAGGCCGAGGCGGACGTACACCTCAACCATCCCCACTGCGCCAAATTCTGTGTTTTGGGCGGGGCCAGCTGTTCGGGCTGATCAATTCAGTTCGGGCGACTCCCAGAATTTCGTGCCGGACGCCCCAGCCGAGACGCGCCAGCCTTTCTTGCCCAGCACGAAAAAGGACCGGCCATCAGTGAACCGCACGGTTTCCCCGCTGCGCTCGTCACCGTACATCGCCCCGGTTTCCGCTGTTGCGTCGTAACCATATTCGATAAATTTCGCCAGATCGGCGGGGGTTTCGAACAGGATCACGAACTTGGTTTCAAACCCACCAATACCCACTGCGGCACCCACTCCGCCAGTACCCATGTTCATATAAGTGTGCTGACCGGTATCCATTGAAACGGCCACCCCGCGCCCATACCCGGCCGAGACCGGAAACACCGTAACCTTGCGCGAGTCGAACACGGCGTAACCCGCACTAACGTCATACAACGCTTTTGCGTCGGGGTTTTCCGCTAATAACTGGGTAAGAACCTCGCTGGCCATCGCGTCCAGCTTGGCGCGCGTCTCTTCCGGGGTGGCCTCGTTCGTCACCAAATCCGTGGTCGAGTTGATGGTCCCCTCAACCGCGCTTGCACCTTTCTGAATGGTGTTGCCCACGGTTTCAGTCCCACGCCCTACAGCGTCGGCCGTATTCGCAGCACCTTTTTTGATTTTATCAAAGACGCCTTCGGCGACGGCTGGTCCGCCAGTTAACAGCGCAGCGGCGAAAAGCAAAGCTCGGGACATAAAGCGATTCCGTATGTGACCAATGGATTGGTCGACACCATAACCCAAGCACCAATAAATTTAACGCGTCTCAATCGTTACTGACCAAAAAACAGGCTGGATATTCAATTGACCCTGAATTCACCCACCATGTTGCGCCATTCACCGGGCGCGATCATCTTGCGATGCGTAAACCGGACCGAATGCAGCGGACCGTCAATCTCGCGCTGCCAGAAGTCGATGAAATCGAACAATTTCGGATGATCCGGCGCCAGATCGTAATCCTGCCAGATGAACGTGTTCAGAACGTGGATGTAATCGGGCATGCGGTAGAAGAATTCTGCCGTTGTCAGCCCGTACCCTTTGAGCATTAGTTCGGTTTCGCTTTGCTCCATGCAGACCTCCAATTTTGTTGCAAGGTCTCTTCAGGGTAACACGAAAACACCCTAACCCTTAGTTAACAATATGTTACTCAGGTGTTACGGGGGTTTTTCGCATGCAAAATCGTTGCTTGCTTGCACCTTATGTGCCGGGTCTGATAAGGTGCATCCACAAGATATAGACCCAAAACAAAACACGGGCAGTTTACGTGAGCGATACGCCAGATATTCCTGAAAACATGGACGAAACCCCGCCCGAGCGCCCCGTTTATGACGGCCCGACGGTGTCCATCGAATCCGAGATGCGCACGTCCTACCTGGACTATGCAATGTCGGTCATCGTCAGCCGCGCGATCCCCGATCTGCGCGACGGGCTGAAGCCGGTGCATCGCCGCATTCTGTATGCAATGCACGAAACCGGGAACACACACGACAAGGCCTATCGCAAATCGGCCCGCCCGGTTGGCGACGTTATGGGTAAGTACCACCCGCACGGTGACAGCGCGATCTATGATGCGCTGGTGCGGATGGCGCAGGATTTCTCGATGTCGCTGCCGTTGCTGGATGGTCAGGGCAACTTTGGCTCGATGGACGGCGATAACCCGGCGGCCATGCGCTATACCGAAGTGCGCATGGACAAGCCTGCCGCGTCCCTGCTGGCCGATATCGAAAAAGAGACGGTCGATTTCCAGGACAATTATGACGGCAAGGACCGGGAACCGACCGTCCTGCCCGCCCGTTTCCCGAACATGTTGGTCAATGGTGCTGGTGGTATCGCCGTGGGCATGGCGACCAACATCCCACCGCACAACCTGGGTGAAGTAGTTGACGCCACACTGGCACTGATCGACGACCCGGACCTGACGTCCGAGCAGTTGATTGAATACGTACCCGGCCCCGACTTCCCGACCGGCGGCGTCATGCTGGGCCGCTCGGGTGCGCGCAAAGCCTATCTTGAAGGTCGCGGCAGCGTCATTATCCGCGCCAAGACCCGCGTGGAAGAACTGCGTAAGGATCGTTACGCTATCGTCGTCGATGAAATTCCCTATCAGGTGAACAAGGCCGCGATGATCGAAAAGATCGCCGAAGCAGTGCGTGAGAAGCGCATCGAAGGCGTGGCCCATGTACAGGACGAATCCGACCGTAACGGTGTCCGCGTTGTAGTCGAACTGAAACGCGATGCGACGCCCGAGGTGGTGCTGAACCAGCTTTACCGCTTCTCGCCGATGCAAACGTCCTTTGGTTGTAACATGCTGGCCCTGAACGGTGGTCGGCCTGAACAACTGACCCTGCGCCGGTTTCTGACCTCGTTCATCGATTTCCGCGAGGATGTCGTTGCCCGCCGCACCGCCTATGACCTTCGCAAGGCGCGGGAACGCAGCCACATCCTGTGTGGTCTGGCCGTGGCCGTTTCCAACGTGGACGAAGTTGTTGCCACCATCCGGTCATCCGCGGACGCAGCCGAGGCGCGTGAAAAGCTGATGACGCGCCGTTGGCCTGCCGCTGAGATCGAGGGTTATCTGCGACTGATCGATGATCCTCTGTCCAAGATGAACGACGACGGCACCTATAACCTGACCGAGGTTCAGGCCCGCGCCATCCTCGACCTGCGCCTCCAGCGCCTGACCCAACTGGGCGTCAAGGAGGTCACGGACGAGTTGGAAGAACTAGCAGGTAAGATCAAGGAATATCTGGATATTCTGTCCTCGCGCGAACGCATCATGTCGATCATCGGCGATGAGTTGCGCAGCGTGCGCGAACAGTTCGCCGTTCCCCGTCGCACCGAGATCGTCGACTGGTCCGGCGACATGGAAGACGAGGATCTGATCGAACGCGAAGATATGGTCGTGACTGTCACCTCTGGCGGGTACATCAAACGTACCCCGCTGGCCGATTTCCGCGCGCAGAAACGCGGCGGTAAGGGCCTGTCGGGCATGCAGACCAAGGAAGAGGATGTTGTTACCAACCTCTTCGTAGCGAACACGCACACACAGCTGCTGTTCTTCACCACCGACGGCATGGTCTATAAGCTCAAGACCTGGCGCCTGCCACAATCGGGCCGGACCGGTAAGGGCAAAGCCATCGTCAACATCCTACCAATCCCGACAGGTGTTTCCATCGCGGCGATCATGCCCGTGGATGTGCCGGATGAAGAATGGGAAAACCTGCAAATCGTCTTTGCCACCAGCGCCGGGGACGTGCGCCGCAATGCGCTGAGCGACTTCACCAACGTTAAGCGCAACGGTAAGATCGCGATGGACCTGCCCGAGGATGTGGAACTCGTGAACGCGCGCATCTGCTCGGAAGAGGATGACGTCATGCTGGTCACCAACTCCGGCCGTGCGATCCGCTTCCAAACCACCGATGTGCGGGTCTTCAAGGGCCGCAAGTCGACCGGTGTGCGTGGCATCAGGCTAAGCAATGGCGACCGCGTGGTGTCGATGTCGGTGATCCGCCATTTCGAGGCTACGTCGGACGAACGCGCCGCCTATCTGAAAATGCGCCGCGCCGTGGCCGGCCTGACCGAAGAGGCCGAAACCAATGACGAGGATGGCGACGCGCTGGCGACCATCAGCCAGGAACGCTATGCCCAGATGTCGGCCGCTGAAAATCTGATCCTGACCATCACAGCAGGCGGTTCGGGCAAGCTAAGCTCCAGCCACGATTACCCGGTCCGCGGACGCGGAGGCATGGGGGTTGCGGCCATGGACAAGGCAATGCGCGGCGGAGAGCTGGTGGCCTCGTTCCCGGTTGAGATCGACGATCAGATCATGCTGGCCACCTCCAAAGGCCAATCAATCCGGGTTCCCGTCGAAGGCATCTCGTTCCGGTCGCGCAGCGCGGGCGGTGTGAAGGTGTTCAACACCGGTAAAGGCGAAGTGGTCGTCAGCGTCGCCTGGATCGCCGATCAAGGCGACGAAGAGGCCGAGGGATAAGATTACAACAAAGGCCCCAGAGCGCAGTGTTTTGGGGCCTTGGATTTTGTTTTCGCCAATATTCTCTCAAAATGTGGCAATCAACGGTCTGCCCAATAGAACGATCAAATCGGCGCTGGTTTCTGTATTTCCTAAAAATCGCTATTCTATGACCAAGGATATTTGAAACAGCAGTTTCAAGAGGTCGTTTTAATGCGAATTTTGTTCAAACAAAGTTTAGTTGTCTTTTGGTTTCTCTGGTGGACATTCGCGTTTTTGACCGACTTCATCGGCGGGCTAGAGCTGCTGGGGGTGACTTCAACCCCTTGGTTTGACGGTCACAACTTTCCGTTTCTGCAAAAAACGCTGGCGCAGTTTGGTGCCTCTACTGCCGTTGATGTAATTTTATTTGTCGGGATCATACTGTGGCTATTTCTTTCGACGCTGCTATTTGCGTTCGCGTCATTTACCCCGTATTCCCAGACGGATCGCTGGCAGAAGAGGGTCGACGCAGCGTTTATCGTATCGCTAGGATTGTGGCTTGCTTTTTTTCTGGCGGATCAGACGGTCATGAATTTTGATTTGGAAGAAAACCATATGGTTCAGGGGAGCTTTCAATTACTATGCTATCTGACCATCTACCTACTGCCTGATTAGCAATGCTCGGTTCCTATGGGCTGCTTTAGGCAAAGAACTGGCAACGCGGCACACATGTGACAACCAGTTTGGCCGGAAATTGTGCGTTCAAAGATTGTAGAGCGTACCAAATTTCTGTTCCAAATACGCCAACAACGGTTCCGGTCCCGGTTCAATCCCGCTGGCGCGTTGGATAGTCTCGCGCGGGGTGAAGAGCCCGCCAAAACGCTGTAGGTTCTCGCACAGCCAACTGGTTGCGCCTGACGTGTCGCCCCTGATCAGTTGCGCATCCAAATCAGGAACCGCAGCGCGCAACGCTTGATACAGACATCCGGCATAGACATTGCCCAATGAATAGGTCGGGAAATAACCAAACAACCCGACCGACCAGTGGACGTCCTGTAAACACCCGTTCGAAGGTCGGTCGACCTCATATCCAAAATCGGCCTTGAATCGGTCGTTCCACGCCGCTTCCAGATCGCTGACCTGAAGGTCTCCGGCCATTAGGGCGCGTTCAAGGTCAAAGCGCAGCATGATGTGCAGGTTGTATTGCACCTCGTCCGCCTCGGTCCGGATATAGCCTTTGTGTACGCCGTTGACCGTGGCATAGAACGCATCGGCATCCGCGACATCGAAATCACCGAACGCGTCAACCATTTGATTGTAAAGCCACTCCGTGAACGCCCGAGATCGGCCCAGCTGGTTTTCATAAATCCGGCTTTGACTTTCATGCACGCCCATCGACACGCCCTGCCCCAGTGGTGTCAGCGCATAGGCCGGGTTGATACCCTGTTCATAGGCGGCGTGGCCGACCTCATGAATGGTTGAGTAGAAACAGTTGAACGGGTCGGTCTCGCTGGTGCGAGTGGTGATGCGCACATCCAGGCCACTGCCCGAACTGAACGGATGTACTGCCTTGTCCACCCGCCCAGTATTCAGATCGTACCCGAACGTGGTCGCCAGTTTCTGCGACAATTGCATCTGTATCTGTTCGTCGAATTTTCCGGTCAGAGCGTGCGGCGCTGGTTTATCCAAAACGGCCGCGCGCAGGGCCACAAGACGAGGGCGCATCTGATCGAAAATCTCGGCGATTTGTGAACCGGTGGTATAGGGTTCGTAGTCTTCAACCATGGCGTCATAGACATCACCACCCTGCGCCAGTGCAACGCCTTCTTCACGCTTGAGGGCAACGACCTCCTCGAGAACAGGCAGAAAGGTAGCCACATTCTCGTCTGAACGGGCTTGCGCCCAAGTTCCCTGGGCTGCTGACGTCACGCGCGCAATGGCCTTGGCCAGATCGGCTGGCACTTTTGCCGTCCGCTCGTAAGTTCGACGGATATCGCGCAATTGGGCGCGGGCCACGTCGTCTTGTGGGTCGGCTAGCTCCAACCACTCAGCCACGCGCGGGTCAGAACGGCGGGCATGCAGAACCGCTTCGATCGCGGCCATTTCCTCAGCCCGTTGCGGGGCCGCGCCGCGCGGCATCACCGTTTCCTGGTCCCAGCCCAGCCGCCCGGCGATTTGCCCGAGGGCCGACGTTTCGCGTTGGAAGGCCATCAGGTCATCATAGGCAGTCATCAGGGTCATGCTCCGCGGATTGAGGTGGCGATTGGATATGCTGTCAGGAAACGTGCGCGCAGGATCAGGGTCCAAACAACAACGGCCATGAACTGGTGGAAGATGGCGATCTGCCAGGGGGCCGCGTAGATCACCGTCATAATCCCGACCACCACCTGCAGCGAAAGCGCCGCAAAAGCTGCATTGAACGCAAACCGCGTTTGCGGATGCGCGCTGGTGCTGCCGCGTCTCCAGACAATGATGCCGAAGATAAACAGAAGATAGCCAGCACAGCGGTGAATGAACTGCACCAGACCGGGGCTTTCAAAGAAATTGCGCCACATCGGTTCAAGCATCGTCGCGTCAGGCGGCAACAGTTGACCACCGATCAGGGGCCAATCGGTATATGATCTTCCAGCGTCTATGCCTGCCACAAGGGCGCCTATGAGTATTTGTAGAAAGGCGAAATGCATCAGCCCGGTCGATAGCGAGAACAGTTTGCCCTCTTTCGCGCGGCGGGCCTGCATCAGGTCACGCTCCTCGCGCCCCAGCTCAAAGATGTACCACGCAAGGAACCCGAGGATAACGAAGGCCAGACCCAGATGGACTGCCAGGCGATAGCTGGCAACGGCCGTCATCCCCTCGCCCTGCGTCACGCCCGAGGCAACCATCCACCAGCCAACCGCGCCCTGAACACCGCCCAAAGCGCCTGGAATCAGCAGTTTACCGGTCCACCCGGTCGGAATTTTCCTAGCCAGCAGGAAGCCAAAGAACCCAAGTGCCCAAACTAGACCGATCACCCGGCCCAGTTGACGGTGACCCCACTCCCACCAGTAAATGGATTTAAAGTCATCAAGCTCCATCCATTGGTTCTGAATGCGCCATTGATCGATCTGCTTGTACTTTTCGAACTCGGCCTGCCAATCGGCCTCGGTCATTGGTGGGATGGCCCCAGTGACCGGGCGCCATTCCGTTATCGACAGTCCGCTATCGGTCAGGCGTGTCAGGCCGCCTACGGAGATCATGACAACGACCAGCGCGAACAGGATCATCAGCCAGACGCGAATTGCCCCGCGTGCGCCGCCACGACCACGGTCAATCATGCCCGGTTGAACGGCCTGTTGTTTTTCTGTGTCTGAGACGTCTTCGAAGATGCTGCGCTTACCGCTCATGCTGTCCTCTTGTGCCTTGGATTTCGTCGCAAGCTAGGGTGAAGGGGGGCTAAGGTCCAGCCTCAGCCTTTATCCTTCCAACGGACCATCTGACGCATGATCCCGTGCAGCATCTGCACATCCGCGCGCGTCATCCGCATCCGAGACCACAGATTGCGCAAATTGGTCTTCATGCCTTCGGCCTTTTCGGGTGGATAGAAAAAGCCCGCCTCGTCCAGCCGGTCCTCGTAATGTTCGACCAGTTTTTCGACCTCGATCCCCGTGGCCCAGTCGCCTTTGCCCAGATCGGTGGCTTCGTGCACCACATCGCCTGTCTGGCGCATCCACTCATAGGCGGTCAACAACACGCATTGGCCAAGGTTCAGCGAGGCATATTCCGGGTTTACCGGAACCGAGATAATGGCATTTGCCTTGGCGATATCTTCGTTTTCCAATCCTGCCCGTTCCGGTCCGAACAAGACCGAGACCTTTTCACCAGCCGCCACTTTCTCGGCCGCGATCTGCATCGCGCGTTCGGGGCTGTAGACCGGTTTGGTCAGACCACGCTGGCGCGCGGTGGTTGCAAAGACAAAGGTGCTGTCGGCCAGCGCGCCCGCAAGGTCATCGAACAGCTGCGCTTCGTCCAGCAAGCGCCCCGCCCCGCTGGACATTGCCACCGCCTTGGGGTTTGGCCAACCGTCGCGCGGTGCGACGATCCGCATCCGGTCCAGCCCGAAATTCCACATCGCCCGCGCGGCAGCGCCGATGTTTTCACCCATCTGAGGGCGGACGAGCACAAAGGACGGCTGGGATGTATCGCTGGGCATGGTTGTCTCCGGAAAACTTGGCTTGCTGTAATCGGCGCGATGGCGCAGGGCAAGGCATCCGATTGGTCAATTACGCCTTAAACCGGCATAAAAGTTTGCTTCCCCGGCACAATCCGCTAAACCGCGCGAAAGACTGAAAGCTAAGGACGCGCCAATGGACACCCCCGAGCAGCCGCAGATTTACCTGATCACCCCTCCGACCATCTCATTGAGCACGTTCCCCGACCAGCTTAGCCGCGTTCTGGACGGTGCCGAGATTGCCTGCATCCGACTGGCTCTGGCAGGCAATGACGAAGACGCGATCTCGCGCGCTGCTGATGCTTGTCGCGAGGTGGCCCATACCCGTGACGTGGCGCTGGTCATCTCGAACCATGTTCTGCTGGCGCAACGGTTGGGGTTGGACGGGGTGCATCTGGACGACGCCGCACGTTCAGTGCGCGCCGCGCGCAAGGAGTTGGGCGCGGATGCCATTGTTGGCAGTTTTTGTGGCGCGTCCAGCCATGATGGCATGACCGCTGGCGAAGCTGGCGTAGATTATGTTGCCTTTGGCCCGGTCGGCGCGTCAACGCTGGGGGACGGAACTACGGCTGAAAAAGACCTGTTTCAGTGGTGGTCTGAGATGATCGAGGTTCCTGTTGTGGCCGAAGGTGGCCTGACGCCTGAGCTGATCCGCGACCTGACCCCTTGCACTGATTTCTTCGGTATCGGGGATGAGATCTGGTCGCAAGAAGACCCGCTTGCCGCGCTTAAAACTCTTACCGATGCGATGTGAGCGTTAACCCTTGCACCCAACTCGGGGCTGCGGCATGACACGGGCATGACTCAGAACAGCGAAATCCTGTGTATCGGCTCGGTCCTGTGGGACATAATCGGGCGGTCCGCCAGCGCCATGCGTCAGGGCTCGGACGTGCCGGGGCGGATCACCCGCCTGCCCGGCGGAGTGGCCATGAACATCGCCATGACACTGGTGCGCTTCGGTATGACACCGACCCTTCTGACAGCCATTGGTCGCGACCCCGAAGGCGACGAGCTGGTCAACGCCTGTTCGCGGCTGGGCATGGTCACGGACCACATCTATCGTTCGCAGGATTTGCCGACAGACAGGTACATGGCCGTTGAAGGGGCCAACGGCCTGATCGCGGCAATTGCTGACGCGCATTCGCTTGAGGCCGCCGGGGCGAAAATCCTGCGCCCCTTGATGCATGGGCCGCTGGGGTATGAGAACACTCCGTTCCAGGGTCCCATCGCATTGGACGGCAATCTGACGCTGACCCTGTTAGAAGAAATCGCCCAAAGCCCCGCCTTTGCGCGTGCGGACCTGCGCGTGGCCCCGGCCTCGCCCGGCAAGGCCGAACGTCTGCTGCCGTTCCTGAAACACGCTCGCGCCACGCTTTATGTGAACCTCGAAGAGGCCGGCATCTTGTGCCAGCGCGAATTCACCGATTCTGAAGGCGCTGCCAAGGGTTTGCTGGACCGTGGCGCGCTGCGGGTGCTGGTCACGGACGGCGGCAACTCGGCCACCATTGGCAGCGCTGACGAAATATTGACCCAAACACCCCCCTCCGTTCTGGTCACCCGTGTGACCGGTGCGGGCGATACTTTCATGGCAGCGCATATCGCGTCCGAGGCCAACGGTGCGTCCAATGACGAAGCCTTACGCCGCGCCCTGCATGCCGCCGCAACCTATGTTTCCGGAGAAACACCACTGTGATCGACATCCAATATTCCGCCGAGGTCCGCGCCGCCAAAGATGCAGGTCAGCCCATCGTTGCGCTGGAAAGCACCATCATCACCCATGGTATGCCCTACCCTCAGAATATCGAGGTGGCGGCGCAGGTTCAGCAGGACGTCCGTGACGCTGGCGCGGTTCCTGCAACCATGGCCGTGATCAAAGGCAAACTGCACGTGGGCCTGGAAGACGACCAGTTGAAAGCCTTGGGGCAGGCCCAGGGCGTCGCCAAGATCTCACGCGCGGACATGGCGGCCTGTATGTCGTCCAGCGGCACCGGGGCCACGACAGTGGCCGCCACGATGATCGCCGCGCGCTATGCCGGGATCGAGGTTTTTGCGACCGGTGGCATCGGTGGTGTGCATCAGGGGGCCGAGACCTCGTTTGACATCTCAGCCGATCTGCACGAATTGGCGCAGACACCCGTTACTGTTGTTGCAGCCGGTGCGAAAGCCATCCTGGATCTTGCTAAAACACTTGAAGTGCTCGAGACATTGGGCGTTCCGGTTATCGCGCATGGACAGGACGAATTCCCGGCCTTTTGGTCCGCCAAGTCCCCCTATCCCGCGCCCTTGCGCATGGATAGTGCCGAAGACATCGCCAAGGCCCACGCCACCCGTCGCGCGCTTGGCCTGCCCGGGGGTCAGCTGGTTGCCAACCCGATCCCGGACGCCGATCAAATCCCGGCCGAGGAACTGGCCCCCATCATCGCTGCCGCCCAATCCGACGCGGATACGCACCGGATCACCGGCAAAGGCGTCACGCCATACCTGCTACAACGGATCTATGAACAGACCGGGGGCCGCTCGCTGACCGCAAACATTGCGCTGGTGCGCAACAATGCCCGTCTAGCCGCCGGTATCGCGATTGCTTTGACCAAATCCGCCTAGAGCTACCCTATTGTACCAAGACGCCGGACTGCTTAACTAAATCGGCAAACCAATCAGGATCGCAATGAACACACCGTTTGACGAAGAACCCCACCGCGGACCGGGCCTGTTTTCCCGGCTGCGCGCGTCTTTTCTGACGGGCATCGTTGTCATTGCGCCTGTCTGGCTGACGATCTGGTTGATTTGGTCCGTCGTGGGCTGGATCGACAGTGCTGTCCTGCCGCTGATCCCACAACAGTTCCAGCCCCAACAATATGTAGGCATCAACCTGCGCGGCGTCGGCGTCATCATCTTTCTGGTGTTCACTGTTCTGGTGGGCTGGGTCGCCAAGGGGATTCTGGGGCGGTCCTTTATTTCCTTCACCGAAAGCCTGGTAGAACGGATGCCGGTTGTCCGCTCGATCTATTCCGGGATCAAGCAAATATCCGAGACAGTCTTTGCCCAGACAGAAAGATCTTTTGAAAAAGCCTGCTTGGTGCAATATCCACGCCGCGGTATCTGGGCTATCGGCTTTGTATCGACCACTGCCAAAGGCGAGGTCACCCAGCGCGCCGAAACCGCGGGCGAATTGCTGAGTGTTTTCATCCCGACCACGCCAAACCCGACCTCGGGGTTTTTGCTGTTCTTTCCTGCCGAAGACGTCATTCTGCTGGACATGACTATCGAGGACGCGGCCAAGCTGGTGATTTCTGCCGGTCTGGTTTACCCCAACGGCAAAGATCCGACGCTACCGCCTGAGTGATCAGCCAAACATCTCGGGCAGATTGACAGTACTTTTCTGCCCCAAATCGCCCTTGTTGTCCGAAAGGAACCGATGCGCAGCCGTGCGCCCGGCCTCTTTCAACTTGTGCAGAACAACCGGGTTCGGCACCGTCTTAGTTGCCACCGACAGATCGTTCATCAGCGCGTCATCGGCGATCATGTGAACCAGAACCCGGTTCATCTCACCCGCTTTCAATTTGCCTTCGGCCAACAAGCGCTGCACGAAGCTGATCGCGCGCAATTCGCGGAACAGGGATGAGTTAAAGCTGATCTCGTTGATCCGGTTCTGGATTTGTTGCGGCGTTTTCGGCACCTCTTCCCGCTCCAGCGGGTTGATGTTCACGATCACCACATCATCCGGCAGATCGGTGTTGAACAAGGGGTACAGCGCCGGGTTCCCGGTATAGCCGCCATCCCAATACGCTTCGATCCGGCCCGAATTGGGATCAAAAATCTCAACTGCCTGAAACAGGTTCGGCAGGCAGGCCGATGCTAAAATCGCATCGGTCGAGACCTCATCCCCGGTAAAAACACGGATCTTGCCACTGCGCACGCAGGTGGCGCAGACGAACAAACGCGGTCCTTCATCGGCGCAAATTTCCTTGAAATTTAACCGGTCCACCACCGGTTCCAGCGGGTTGCGATAAAACGGACCATAAGCATAGGGCGATACCAGCCGCGACCATGCATCACCCACGGAAAACGGCAGGGAATACTCCATGGCATGCGCAATCTGAGCGGGCTCAAGTGCCTGCATCCAATTGGCAAGGCGCATATCGCCGACGGCCCCCATGCGCGCCCACAGCCCATCAAGGCTGGCCCGCGCGCCGTCACGTCCATCGCGTACCATGCCGGATTTGAACGCAGCCCCGTTCAGCGCCCCGGCCGAGGTGCCGGTGATTGCCGCGACCTCGATATCATCCTCGTCCAGCAACCGGTCCAAGACACCCCAGGTAAAGGCGCCATGCGCGCCGCCGCCCTGCAGTGCCAGATTGATGCGTTTCATTACCTGCCCCCTGACTTACAGAGCCGTCCAGCCCCCATCCACCGAGATTGCCGTTCCGGTGATCTGCGCGGCGGCATCCGAACACAAAAAGACCGTTGTACCGCCCAGTTGCTCGACCGTTGCAAAAGCTTTCGAAGGCTGTCGTTCCAGCATGACGTTCTTGATCACGTCCTCGCGGCTCATGCCGTATTCTTTCATAGTGTCGGGAATCTGCGCCTCGACCAGCGGAGTCAGCACGTAGCCCGGGCAAATCGCGTTACAGGTTATCGGTTCCTGCGCGGTCTCCAGCGCTACGGTTTTGGTCATCCCAACCACACCATGTTTGGCCGCGACATAGGCTGCTTTGAAAGGCGACGCCGTCAGCCCGTGGGCCGAGGCGATGTTCACAATGCGCCCCCACCCGGCCTGGCGCATCATCGGCAGAGCCGCTGCCATAGTGTGATAGGCCGAGTTCATGTTGATCGCGATGATTGCATCCCATTTGTCGACCGGGAACTGATCAATCGGTGAGACGTGTTGAATGCCTGCATTGTTCACGAGAATGTCACAGGCACCCGCTTTTTCGATCAGGGCACGGCATTCGTCCCCCTTGGACATGTCCGCCTTGATGTAACGCGCGTTGGTTCCGGTTTCCTGCGAAATCTCGGCGGCCAGCGCGTGATCCTCATCCCGGTCGGTGAACGAGTTCAATATTACGTTGGCCCCAGCCTTGGCCAATTCGCGGGCAACACCCAAACCGATCCCTGAATTCGACCCTGTGATGATCGCCGTTTTTCCCACCACGCTCATGAGCTTTCTCCGTCAACATCTGCTTTGACCGCACAGTGCCATGCTGCAACTGCAAAGGAAACGGGGAAACATATGGGTTCTGCATCCGGGGGCAAAACGCCTCAAAAAAAACGCCCGCACGAAGCGGGCGTTAAGTTATTGAGGCAGGTTTCATACAGGCAAGAAACCTATCGAGCAGTGCATCCTTTATAAGCAATTCCTTGCATCCGTCCAAGCTAAAAGTTTGAAAATAAGAAAAATCATCGATACGGTGAATCCCAACAAAATAAGGCCAGAGCAGGATTGTTTCCAAAATGCGCCCCAATTTTCTACGCCCCGTTCGCCCTGTGATCGCGGGAATCACCTTTATTTTTGCTGTCACAATCGCTCATGCAGAATCGGCCCATGGCATAGCTATGTACGGCGACCCTGCCCTACCACCGGATTTTGTGTCCCTGCCCTATGCCAATCCCGACGCGCCCAAAGGCGGCAAGGTTGTATTCGGAAACACCGGCGGCTTTAACAGTTTGAACCCGTTTGTGCAAAAAGGCAGCTCGCCATGGCAATTGCGATTTTGGACCCATGAAAGCCTGATGGGCCGGTCCTGGGACGAACCTTTCACTCTTTACGGGTTGTTAGCCGAATCAGTTGAGACTGCACCGGACCGCTCTTGGGTGGAATTTACCCTGCGTGAGAACGCCCAGTTTTCTGACGGAAATCCGGTGACCGTAGATGATGTGATTTGGTCTTATGAAACTCTGGGCACCGAAGGTCATCTGCGTTACCGCGGTTTGTGGGGCAAGATCGACAGCATCGAACAGACCGGCCCCCGCACGGTGCGGATCACTTTCAACGAACCCGACCGGGAATTGGCACTGATCGCCGGGCTGCGTCCGATCCTGCAAAAAGCACAGTGGGAGGGGAAAGATTTCGCCAACGCCGCGCTGCAGGACGTTCCCATCGGGTCGGGGCCGTACGTGATCGATAGCTATGAGGCGGGCCGCTATGTGAATTTGCGGCGCAATCCAGACTATTGGGGGGCTGACATTCCGTTCCGGCGCGGGACCATGAACCTGGATGACATAAGGATCGAGTTTTTTGGCGACGGCACCGTCCTGTTCGAGGCGTTCAAGGCCGGTGAACTGACCGCGGTGCGCGAATTCAACGCCGACAAATGGAACACTCAGTACGATTTTCCTGCCGTTCAGCGCGGTGATGTGGTCAAGACCGAAATCCCGCACGGCAAACCCTCGGGCATGACCGGGTTTGTCATGAACACCCGCAAGGCTCCTTTCGATGATTGGCGAGTCCGCGAGGCGATGCTGCTGGCGTTCAATTTCGAATTTATCAACGATACGATCACCGGCAGCGCCCAACCACGGATCACTTCGTATTTCTCGGGCTCTGACCTGGGCATGCAACCCGGCCCGGCCACTGGGCGTGTCGCCGAGCTGCTGCAACTTTATGCCGACGACCTTCCGCCCGACGCGCTTGAAGGTTATGCCCTGCCCGTCGGCGACGGTTCGGCCCGGAATCGCGCCAATATTCGCAAGGCCAACAAGCTGCTGGCCGAGGCTGGCTGGACCATTCAGGACGGCGTGCTGCGCAACCAGAATGGTCAGGACTTTGCCATCACCGTTCTGCTGCAACAGGGCGATAGCGAAGGACAAACGGCCATCGAAATCTACACCCGCGCGCTTGAGCGTCTGGGCATCAAGGTCAATGTCGAACAGGTAGACAGCGCGCAATTTGTCGGCCGCAATGCCGAGTTTGATTTTGACATCACGTTCCTTCGCCGTGCGCTGTCTCTGTCTCCGGGCAATGAACAGCGTCTGTATTGGGGCAGCGAAAACGCGGATGTACAGGGCACGCGCAACCTGATGGGTGTCGCCTCACCCGCTGTGGATGGGCTGATTGACGCTATGCTGGCCTCGGAAAGTCACGAGGATTTCGTGGCCGCCACCCGCGCGCTTGATCGGGTTCTGACTGCTGGTCGCTATGTCATTCCGATCTGGAACTTCGACGTCGGGCGCATCGCCCATGCCAAAGAACTGAAGCAGCCTCGGACCTTGCCGATCTATGGCGACGGGCCCGAGTATATGCCGCAGGTTTGGTGGTACGAAGAGTGACCAAATAAGCCCCGCTGCCGCATTAATCCGCTGTAGGTTGTTTGGTGCTTTGGTGCTTTGGATCTGAAGATTTGGCCCCAAAGGACGGCTCTGCCATAACGCCGCAGCCTTCGGCGGATTTCGGCACATGGCGCAAACCACACTACATCTTGGGGTATTCGAACTAAGTTTCGCCACAATTTGCAGTCGCCCCCAAATTCCAGCTTAACTAAAAAAAACACCCACAAGGGGCTTTACTGAACATATCTGTACGATATAGCCTAATGTCATTTAAACGTGCTGTTTGGCCGGATTAATTCTGATTATTTCGCTAGATAGCTTGTCATGCAGCGCGTCACCCTTGGATTTTGCGGACCGGCCTCCACTCACTCCAACCTCAGGTCCGTAGGCCCGTTGCGTATCGTGCGTAACGGGCCTTTTTGACGTGGCGTCAGTGCCGCTCAGGTGCGACATTTTGTCATGCGCATCGACTCCCGCCATCTCCGTACCCTGATGAAAGGGCCGAGCAGCCGTGAAACCCGAATTACGGAAAGCTGACTGATGTTGAACTGGACTGACCTGCTGCAAGACTGGGATGCTATGTATTCCCGCGCTAAACGGCGTTTTCCGAATCTGCGCGATCAGGACAAGGTGCGGCTGAGTAAAGATCGAAAAGGGTTCGAAGCCTACCTGGCCGAACGCCACCACCTGACCGTAAATGAAGCCCACGAAGAACTTGAGGATTTTCTATTCACCGAAGGACTGAACCGCGAGTTCAGCCGCTCCTTAAGCAAGTGACGTTACCCACAGGATCGTCGCATCTTCGTCACTGACGGAAATTACGTTGTGACCCATACTGGCGTCGTAATAAGCGCTGTCGCCACGGCGCATTTCGACGGGTTCATAGAATTCGGTGTACAGCTTCACAACCCCGGTCAGCACATACAGGAATTCTTCGCCGTCATGGCGCACCCAGCCGTCAAATTCGTCCATTGAGCGCGCGCGCACGCGAGCCCGATAGGGCAGCATCTGCTTTTTCGTCAGGTTTTCGGCCAGCAACTCGTGCTCGTATGTTCCCGTCGGATGTTCAGCGCCTTCGCCCATGCGGGTGATTGCCATCCGACCGATCACCTGATCACGCTGTGGCGGGGTGAACAGCTGTGGCACCGAAATTTCCAACCCGGTCGCCAGCTTTTTCAGCGCGTCATAAGTGGGCGACATCTGCCCATTCTCGATCTTGCTGAGGGTCGAGCGCGCAAGCCCCGCCTGAGACGCCGCTTGTTCCAGCGTCCAGTTCCGCGCCTTGCGCAGTTGACGCACGCGCGCACCCAGATCAAGTGGTTCGGGATCGGTGTGCTCACCCGAGTCACGTGCAATTCGGATCAGAGATGGCTGTTCATTAGTACTCATGCGCCAATCTATAGGACCAGCCCGCCCGGCTTGCAACGCGCCAAGCGCCGCGATAGCCAGTGGCCATGCTTTCTGTTTTCGATCAGGGGCCGCCTCCGGCCTGCCCCGCACCATTCAATCTGGCCGCGCACGTTCTGCGGCACGCGGATGACCACCCGGACAAAACCGCTTTGTCGGTTTTAGGCAATGACGGGGCGCGGGATTGGACCTATGGCGTATTGAAATCGGCCATTCTGGGCACCGCCACCGGGCTGTTGAAGACCGGATTGAATCCCGGAGACATTGCGTTGATGCGACTGGGGAATACGGTTGATTTCCCCATCGCCTATCTTGGGGCCATAGCTGCCGGGATCGTGCCGGTTCCCACCTCGTCACAGCTGACCGAGCCCGAAACCGTGCGCATGATTTCTGATCTGCAACCCACAGCCATTCTGCGCGACCCAGCCGTCGCCTGCGCCAATCATCCGTTGCAGATTACGCTGGACGATCTGTCGGGGATGCGCGCACTGCCCCCTGCCGAGTTCCAACTCGGTGACCCGCACCGGTTGGCCTATGTCGTCTATACCTCTGGCACTTCTGGTAAACCACGCGCTGTGGCCCATGCCCACCGCGCCATCTGGGCGCGCCAGATGATGGTGGATGGCTGGTACGGGTTGCGGGATACGGACCGTCTGTGTCATGCCGGGGCGTTCAACTGGACCTATACTCTGGGCACCGGGCTGATGGATCCCTGGTCGATCGGCGCGACCGCGTTGATCCCCGATCCAGGCACCGACCCTGATGCCCTTCCAGAGCTGTTAAGACAAAATCGGGCAACGATCTTTGCTGCCGCGCCCGGCGTGTTTCGCAAATTGCTTAAATCCGCCGTTGATCTGCATTTACCGGACCTGCGTCACGGCCTGTGCGCAGGCGAAAAGCTGTCGCGGCACCTGCACGCGCAATGGAGCGACCTGACCGGGACAGAATTGTACGAAGCCTTCGGTATGTCCGAATGTTCGACCTTCATCTCGTCCAGCCCTGCACATCCGGCGCAGGGCGAGGCGTTGGGGCAACCTCAACCGGGTCGCCGGGTGGCGATATTGGGGCCGGACGGGCCGGTTCCGCGTGGCCAAGAAGGTACCATTGCCATCCACCGATCCGACCCCGGTCTGATGCTGACCTATCTGAATGCACCTGACGAGGCCAAGGCCCGCATGCAGGGCGACTGGTTTCTGACCGGTGATCAAGGGGCCATGGCGATGGACGGACAGATCACCTATCTGGGCCGCGACGACGATATGATGAACGCGGGTGGCTATCGCGTGTCCCCGGTCGAGGTTGAGGCCGCCCTAACCAAATTCCCCGGCATCGCGCAAGTGGGTGCAGCGGCAGTTGAGGTTAAACAGGACACATTCGTGATAGCCGCTTTCTATACCGGTCCGGAAAAGCTGGACGAAGACGCTTTGCAAACCTATGTGGAGGCAAATCTGGCGCGCTACAAACAGCCACGCGCGTTCATTCACCTGCCCGAGCTGCCAATCGGTGGTAATGGCAAACTCCTGCGTCGGGCGCTCCCGGCCTATTTCAAGGCGAATACACCATGACTCAGACCGTCAAACTCGACATCATGTCCGATCCGATCTGCCCATGGTGCTATATCGGCAAAACCCATCTGGACAAAGCTCTGGCCGCTATCCCGGACCACCCGTTCGTTATCGAATGGCATCCGTTTCAGTTAAACCCCGACATGCCGAACGAAGGCATGGATCGCCGCGAATATCTGGAGCGCAAGTTCGGCGGCAAAGACGGTGCCGTGCGCGCCTATGCCCCGGTGGTTGAGCATGCGCAGAATGCCGGGCTGAGCATCGACTTCGAAGGGATGAAACGCACACCTAACACGTTGGACGCGCACCGCCTGATCCACTGGGCCGGGATCGAGGGCAAGCAAGACGCAGCCGTAAACGCTCTGTTCGATGCATATTTCGTGCAGGGACGTGATATTGGCGATCACGAAGTGTTGGCCGATATCGCCGACAGCATCGGCATGGACGCAGCTGTGGTATCGAAACTGCTGAAATCCGACGCTGATCGCGAGGATATCCGCACCCGCGACACCCATTCGCGACAGATGGGGGTAAATTCTGTTCCTACCTTCATTGTGGCCAACCAGCACGCGGTTCCGGGCGCACAACCCCCTGAAATGTGGGAAAAAGTAATCGGTGAGATTATGTCTCAGCTTGAGGCTTCCCCTGCAAAATAGCACAGGTCCCTGTGCAGCCTGCCCCCTAGCGCCACCTGAAAAGCCGTGATAGCGCAATCAGGTCAGGAGGGCGCCATGGCCAATCGCATGTCTTCGGGAGAGTTCATCGCACTTGTCGCAATGATGTTTGCGACGATTGCGTTTTCGATCGACTCGATGCTGCCTGCTTTGCCCGAGATCGGCGCGCAGCTGAGCCCCGATGATATCAACGACGCTCAGTTGATCCTGACCTCATTTGTTCTGGGTATGGGCATCGGGACATTCTTTGTGGGTCCATTGTCCGACGCGTTTGGGCGCAAGCCAGTGATCTATGTCGGCTCGGCGTTGTACATCTTGTCGGCAGCCGTGGCCTGGGCCAGTTCTTCGCTGGAACTTCTACTGTTCGCGCGGGTGGCACAGGGCATCGGCTGCGCCGCGCCGCGTGTGGTCGCCATGGCGATCATCCGAGACTTGTACTCGGGCCGGGAAATGGCGCGGATCGTCTCTATCGCCATGATGATCTTTACGCTGGTGCCTGCCGTCGCCCCGATGCTTGGGGCCGGAATGATCGCCATCGCGGGATGGCGTGGCATCTTTGTTTCGTTCATCCTGTTCTCGGTGATCACCGTGATCTGGCTGGGTCTGCGCCTACCAGAATCGCTGAGGCCGGAAAACCGTCGCCCACTGCGCCTGCCCTTGATGACCGCGGCCGCACGCGAGATGTTCGCCCATCCCACGGTGCGCGTATCAATCTTTGTGCAATCCCTTTGCCTTGGCATGTTGTTCACTATGCTGACCATGGTGCAGCCAGTTTATGACGTGATCCATGACAGCGCCGACAGCTTCCCGTTTTGGTTCGGCTTTGTGGCTTTGATGGCGGGGTCTGCCAGCCTGTTGAACGCCGCGCTTGTGATCCGCGTGGGGATGCGGCGGCTGGTGACATGGGCCCTTGGCGCGCAGATCGCCATCACGATTGGCGTCATCACGCTGAACATGATGCCGCTTTCGGCCAATCTGAACTTTGCGGTGTTCGTCTTCTGGCAGACCTCGATCTTTTTCATGGCTGGCATGACGATGGGCAACCTGAACGCCATCGCAATGGAGCCAATGGGCCATATTGCCGGTATGGCAGCGTCGGTCATCGGCGCGTTTTCGACCGTTCTGGCCGCCGCTATCGCCGCCCCGATCGGTCAAATGTTCGATGGCTCGCTATATCCGCTGACCACCGGCATTCTGGTGATGAGCGTGGCCGGTTTCGGACTGATGCTGCATATGGGCCGGATCGAAAACAGACTGCCTGCCTGACCTGTGCAGCCCGGGTGAATCACGCTAATCTTTCCCCGACCCGAGGGGAGATTTTCAATGAGCGACTATTACGATCTGGGCACATATTCCTGTCCGGTCAGCACGACCTCAGCCGAGGCCCAGCTTTGGTTCGATCGGGGGCTGGTTTGGACCTATGGCTATAACCATGACGAGGCCGTTGTCTGTTTCCAACGCGCTGCCGAGCATGACCCGAACTGCGCCATGGCCCATTGGGGCATCGCTTATGCCGCCGGTCCGAATTACAACCTGCCCTGGGATTTACGCGACGCGCGTGGTCAGCAGAAAGCGCTCGCGCAAGCCTATGACGCGACACAGCAAGCGGTGGCCCTGTTGGACACCTGCACCCCCGTTGAACAGGCGCTGATCCACGCCCTGCCCGCCCGTTACCCTCAACGCAATCCGATCCCGGATATGAACAGCTGGAACCACGATTTTGCAGATGCCATGCGCGCAGCCTTTACCGACCAACCCGATCACTTGGATCTGCGCACGATATATGTTGAGGCGCTGCTGAACCTCACCCCCTGGCAGATGTGGGATCTGAAGACCGGAAAACCTGCCGAAGGTGCCGCCACGCTTGAGGCGCAGAAGGTTCTTGAGGACGCGATGGCAAATGATCCCGCAGCCATGTCGCACCCGGGTTTGCTGCACCTCTATGTCCACCTGATGGAGATGTCTCCGACCCCCGAAAAGGCATTAAAAGCCGGGGATGTTCTGCGCACGCTGGTGCCGGATGCGGGCCATCTGGTGCATATGCCCACCCATATCGATGTGCTGTGCGGGCACTACCACAACGTCGTTTATTGGAACGAAAAGGCCACCATAGCCGATCTAAAATATTACGAGCGCGAAGGCGCGTTCAACATCTATACCGGTTATCGTCAGCACAATTACCATTTCGCCATCTACGGGGCGTTGTTCCTGGGCCAGATGGAACCGGCCCTGCGCGCCAATCAAGGCCTGTGGGACACCACCCCCGAAGATATGTTGCGCATCGAAAGCCCGCCCATGGCGGATTACTTCGAAAGCTACATGTCCATGGGGCCGCATATCCTGATCCGTTTTGGCCAGTGGGAGGAAGCCAAGGCACTGAAACTGCCCGCAGACCCCGACCTGTATCGCACGTTGACCGCCACCATCCACTATGCTCGCGCCATCGCCCATGCTGCAACCGGTGACGTCGCCGAAGCCGAAGCTGAGGAACAACTGTTCCTGTCGGCCAAGGCCTGCGTGCCCGAAACACGCCTGCTACACAACAACCGCGTCGTTGACCTGCTTGAAATCGCGCGGGAAATGCTGAGTGGAGAGATTGAGTATCGCAAGGGCAACAACGATATCGCTTACGCCCATCTGCGACGCTCGGTCGAGTTGGATGACACGCTGCCCTATGACGAACCGTGGGGCTGGATGCAGCCAACCCGCCATGCATTAGGGGCGTTGTTGTTTGAACAAGGTCACGTAACCGAGGCTGAAGCGGTCTATCGCGAAGACCTTGGCTTGGGCGGCACCCTCAGCCGTGCTTCGATCCATCCGGACAATGTTTGGAGCCTCAAAGGTCTGCATGACTGCCTGAAGGCGCGCGGCGAAAGTGTTGAAATCGCTCAAATCAAACAACGTCTTGATTTGGCTCTGGCACGTGCCGACCGCGCGGTCGGAGCATCCTGTTTCTGCGCCCAAGCCGCGATGAGGGCCGCCGAATGAGATACGCGCTACTGCTGGCTGCCGTGATCTGCGGCCCAGCACTTGCCGACCGTCAATCCTTTCCACCGGTCGATCAGGCAGACCGTGATCCATCGTTGATCGCCTTTCGCGAGGCATTATTGGACCAAGTGGCTGCACGGGATACCGACGCTGTGGTTGCGGCGTCCTGCCCCGATATCTACCTAAGCCATGGCGGTGAAGGCGGCCCCGAGGAATTACGTTCCAATCTGACCCTCGACCCGGAAGCCCTGTCGGAAGAACAGCGTGAAAACGCGGATGCGTTACGCGCGCAATACTGGTCTGACCTGGAAACCACTTTGTCTCAGCCCGGTTACTTCGACGAAGAAGGCGAGTTCTGGATGCCGCATCAATGGCAGATCACCCTGCCCGCCTCGCTGGACCCAGAGTTGGCGTTCTTTGTCAAAGGTTCCGATGTATCTCTACGTCAAAGACCGGATCGCAACTCGTCCATTATAGGCCTGATCAGCCACGAAATCGCGATTATACGTGACTATCAAGACGGTGCCGAATATCAGCGCGTCCTGCTGACGGACGGCACGCAAGGTTATATGCACGCCGATTTTCTTTGGCCCATGACCGGCCACCGTGCCGCGTTCGTCAAGTCAGACGCGGGCGACTGGCAGTTGTGTACTTTTGTCAGCGGAGACTAGACCTTCGCCTTTTTCTTCTCGGCCACAACCTTTTCCGCCAGATCGCGGGCGATGGCAAAGGCCCCCTTGATCTTGTCGCTGTCCTTTTTCCAGTCGCGGCGCACGACGATCTTGTTGTCCTTGACCTTGGCCAGCCCGCGCTGGTTCTGGATGAACTCGACCAACCCCTGAGGCGAGGCAAACTTGTCATTGTGAAACTGGATCGTCGCACCCTTTGGTCCGCCGTCCAATTTGGCAATGCCCGCACGTTTGCACATCGCTTTGATACGCACGACCAGCATCAGGGTGTTCACCTCTTTTGGCAGCGAACCAAAGCGGTCAATCAACTCGGCCGCAAAACCTTCAAGTTCAACCTTGGTCGAAAGCGAGGACAAGCGGCGGTACAGCCCCAGGCGCACATCCAGATCGGGCACATAATCCTCGGGGATCAGAACCGGGACGCCCAGATTGATTTGCGGGGCCCACTGGTCGTCTGCGTCCGATAGACCCTCCATCTCACCGGCTTTGATTTTGGCAATCGCCTCTTCCAACATGGATTGGTACAGCTCGTAGCCCACGTCGCGCATCTGGCCCGACTGTTCCTCGCCCAGCAGATTGCCGGCACCGCGAATGTCCAGATCCTGCGATGCCAGCGTGAACCCCGCCCCCAGTGTATCAAGAGAGCCTAGAACCCGCAGGCGTTTCTCGGCGGTGGCCGTCAATCGCTGGCGCGGTTTGGTGGTCAGATAGGCATAGGCGCGGGCCTTTGATCGCCCCACCCGTCCGCGGATCTGGTAAAGCTGCGCCAGACCGAACATATCTGCGCGATGCACGACCATTGTGTTGGCCGTCGGAATATCCAGCCCACTTTCCACAATCGTCGTTGCCAACAGCACATCATACTTCCCGTCATAGAAGGCATTCATGCGGTCATCGAGTTCGCCCGCCGCCATTTGCCCATGCGCGACAACGTAAGTCAGTTCCGGTAGTTGGTCCTTCAGGAATTCCTCAATCTCGGGCAGGTCCGAGATACGCGGGACGACATAGAAACTTTGCCCGCCGCGATAATGTTCGCGCAGCAGCGCCTCGCGCACCGTGACCGCATCGAATTCGCTGACATAGGTGCGGATGGCCAGACGGTCGATGGGCGGCGTGCCGATGATTGACAGATCACGCACACCTGTCAGCGACAATTGCAGCGTCCGCGGTATCGGCGTCGCGGTCAGGGTCAGTACGTGAATGTCCGAGCGCAGTTGTTTGAGGCGCTCTTTGTGACCCACCCCGAAATGCTGTTCCTCATCGATGATCAGCAGTCCGAGGTTGTTGAACCGAATCCCCTTGGCCAGCAGCGCATGGGTGCCGACCACGATGTCTACCGTGCCTCGCGCCAACCCATCGCGGGTTTGTTGCGCCTCTTTCGCCGAGATAAAACGCGACAGCTGCCGAACCTCTAGCGGAAAGCCCCGGAACCGTTCCTTAAACGATGCCGCGTGCTGTCGGGCCAGCAGCGTCGTAGGGGCCACAACGGCCACCTGCACGCCCGACATCGCGGCGACAAAGGCAGCACGCATGGCGACCTCGGTCTTGCCAAAGCCGACATCGCCGCAAATCAGACGATCCATTGGCGCGCCCGAGTGCATGTCTTCCATCACATCGGAAATCGCGCGCAGCTGATCATCAGTTTCCTGATACGGAAAACGCGCGCTGAACTCCTCCCACGCATGGGGCGGCGGGTCCATCACTGGAGCTTTACGCAGCGCCCGCTCAGCAGCGATGCGGATCAGCTTGTCCGCCATCTCGCGAATGCGCTCTTTCAACTTGGCCTTTTTGGCCTGCCATGCACCGCCGCCCAGACGATCCAGAAGACCTTCGTCGTGCCCGTATTTCGACAGCAGCTCGATGTTTTCGACCGGCAGGTACAGCTTGGACTGTTCGGCATATTCCAACAAAAGGCACTCATGGGCTGCGCCCGCCGCCGTCACGACCTCCATCCCCATGTAGCGGCCAATCCCGTGGTCCACATGCACCACAAGATCGCCGGGTGATAGCGATTGGGTTTCGGTTAGGAAGTTCTCGGCCTTTCGGCGTTTCTTGGGTTGGCGGATCAGGCGGTCGCCCAGAACATCTTGTTCAGCGATCACCGTCAGATCCGACGTTTCGAACCCATGCTCCAACGCCCAAACGGCCAGGTGCAGCCCGCGTTTACCGATGCGGGTACCGTTGGAAACAGGGATCGCCTCAGCCAGACCTTCGTCTTCGATCAATCCGGTCAGGCGTTCACGCGCACCTTCGGAATAAGACGCGATCAGGACCGGCCCTTTGTCCATCTTGTCTGTGATATGACTGGCCAGCGCGCCAAAAAGGCTGATGCTTTCCTGCTGTCGTTCGGGTGCAAAATTCCGCCCGATCCGTCCACCAGCGTCGATCACGCCGGGGCCGCTGGCCTGCGGCAACGGGCTGAATTGCAAAACGCGCCGATCACCCACCGCCTGCTCCCATGCAGCATCGTCCAGATACAACAATCCGGGCGGCGTAGGTTTATAGACCGTGTCCATGCGCGAGCGGTTTTCCAGCGCCAACCGCCGAGTTTCGTACTGATCCTCAATCGATTCCCACCGGGCCAAGCGCGCGGGCGTGACCTGATCGTCCAACGAGATCGTGGCACCAGGCAGATAGTCGAACAGCGTTTCAAGCTTTTCGTGAAAAAACGGCAACCAGTGTTCCACGCCTTGATGCTTGCGGCCAGCGCTGACCGCCTCGTACAGCGGATCATCGGTGCCCGCCGCGCCGAATTCGATGCGGTAGTTCTGGCGGAATCGTGTGATGGCGGCGTCATCCAGAATGACCTCGGACACCGGGGCCAGTTCAACCACGTCCAACTTTTCGGTCGTGCGCTGCGACACTGGGTCAAACCGGCGCGCACCGTCCAGCACATCACCGAACAAGTCCAGCCGAACCGGGCCGGATTCGCCCGGAGGGAAGATGTCGATAATGCCGCCGCGGATCGCGTAGTCTCCGGGTTCCATAACCGTCGGGCTTTGCGTGAAACCCATGCGCACCAAAAAGTTCCGCAATGCTGTTTCGTCGACACGGTGGTTGACCCGGGCAGTAAACGCGGCCTCACGCAGCACATCGCGCGCTGGCACTCGTTGGGTCGCGGCGTTTAGCGTGGTCAGCAACACAAACCGTTCGGGCATCTGATGCACCAGCGCGGCCAGTGTTGCGACCCGCGCCGCAGCGATATCCGCGTTCGGCGACACCCGGTCATACGGAAGGCAATCCCAGCCGGGGAAGACGAACACCGGCATGTCCGGGGCGAAAAAGGCAAGTGCTGCCCGCATTGCCTCCATCCGCTTGTCATCGCGCGCGACGTGGCAAACCGGCCCGGCGGATCGCGTGATCTCGTTCAGGACAAGCTGTGCGTCAAACCCCTCAGGGGCGCCGCCGACTGTTACGTGGTTCGGAGCCGTCATTGCCTCGCCTTTCCGAATTTCCTACCCCAGAACACCAATCGAAAAGTTCTGATACATGCCCCAAAGCGACGTGATCAAGATCGAGATCATGCCGATAATCTGCGTATAAATCCGGCAGCGGGTCAAAATCTTGCCGGTAAACTCCAATGTCCCGTCGCCGGCCTGCAGCTTTCGCGCCGCCGAAATGTTGATCAGCATCACAATACAGACCGGGAATAACAACAAGAACACAGCCTGCGCGAATTCAACCCCGTAAACGAACCCAAGCATCGCCAGACCGGTGAAGATGAAACAGCTCAACCCGAGAATGGCCAGCCCCGATACCTCAACGATATACAGTATCCGGTTTTTGTTGATCCGCACGATGTCCAGAAAATCACGCTCGGCTTCGCCGCCGACACGGCACGCGCGCACCAGCAGATCATAAGGCACACCCAGCGTCCAGTGGCTTGTGGACGACCACAGCACGGCCAGCCCGATCCAATACCACAGATTCGAAAAGCTGCGCATGTCGATAATTTCGAAAAGCGTAGAGAATAAGTCCAAGCGTCAGCCCTTTGTTCACTGTCCTTAGGGGCCTTCACTGCGCAGGCGCGACCATCGTTACCCTTGAGACCACGTGGAATTCATGCCACCCAATGCGGGAATATTCAAGGAGAGCGCGACATGAAGCCGACCATCGCCCCCTATCCCCTGACCCGTTTCCGCCGGGCGCGCCAATCGCAGGCCGTGCGCGGCCTTGTTCGGGAAAATACGCTGACCACAGATGATTTGATCTGGCCGGTTTTTGTGCGCGACGGCGAGGGTGTGGAGGAGCCCGTACCCTCGATGCCCGGTGTGATGCGCCGGTCGGTGGACCTGATAGCTAAGGCCGCGGTTGAGGCGCAGGCGTTGGGAATCCCAGCGATCTGCATATTTCCCTACACCGACGCCAACCTGAAAACCGAGGATTGCGCCGAGGCCTGGAACCCTGACAATGTGTCCAACCGGGCCATCCGCGCCATAAAGGCCGCAGCCCCGGATATCGCGGTAATGACCGACGTGGCACTGGACCCGTACAACATCAACGGTCACGACGGCTATGTCATCGATGGCGAAATTGTGAACGACAAGACTATCGAAGCGCTGGTCAGGATGACATTGGCACAGGCTGAGGCAGGTGCCGATATCATCGGTCCGTCCGACATGATGGATGGGCGGATCGGTGAAATGCGCCGGGCGTTGGAATCTGCTGGGCACCAGAACGTGATGATCCTCAGCTATGCCGCGAAATACGCCAGCGCCTTTTACGGACCCTTCCGTGATGCGGTCGGTGCTTCGGGCGCGCTTACGGGCGACAAGAAGACCTATCAGATGGATCCGGCCAATTCGAACGAAGCCCTGCGCCTGATCGAACGCGACCTGACCGAAGGTGCGGATATGGTGATGATCAAGCCCGGCATGCCCTATCTGGATATCTGCCGACGGGTAAAGGACACCTTTGGCGCTCCGACATATGCCTATCAGGTGTCGGGTGAATACGCGATGATACAGGCCGCGGCACGGAACGGTTGGATCGATGGTGATAGAGTGATGCTGGAAAGCCTGTTGGCCTTCAAGCGCGCTGGCTGCGACGGCATCCTCACCTATTTCGCCCCACAGGTCGCGCGCGCCTTGCAAGGCTAATGCCCCCAATTGTCGCAATTTTTCGCCGATTGTGATCCGCTGTCACTCAGCTTTCCCGTGACACGCGACGGCAATCGGCGTATTCTTGCACATAAGATCGGGAACACCCGACATATCAGGCAGTCATACAGAGAAAAATAGACATGAGCAGTTCCAATGCACCCCAACTAAGCCGTCGTGGCTTTGCCTTTGGCATGGCCGGTTTGACGGTAACCGCAGCTTGCGGCAACGGTGTCGGCAATTCCAACGCCGCCACCATCGATGCCCGCGTCGATGCCACACTGACCGAAATGTATGCGAAATATCCCAACACGGTTGAGATCGCAAACAAAGCCAACGGCATGTTGATCATGCCCCTGATCACCGACGCCGGATTAATCTTCTTTGGTGGCGCCTACGGCCAAGGCGCCTTGCGCATTCAGGGCGCAACGGTTGATTACTATTCTGCAATTTCCGGAACCGCCGGCCTGCAAATCGGCGCGCAACAATATGCACATGTCCTGTTCTTCATGACCCAGGACGCATTGAACGATTTCCGCCGTTCCAGCGGATGGACTGCCGGTGCCGATATTGGCTATGTGGTTGATGCAACTGGAAACTCCCTGTCCACTGACACAACGACTCTGCGTTCGCCTGTGCTGGCGGTGGTATTCGGCCAAGCCGGTTTGAAATTCGGCGCCACTGTCGAAGGCACCAAATACACGCGGATCATTCCATAAACATCGGACTACCACTCCCCCCTCATTAGTCCCCGCCACAGGTTCCCAGCTGCGGCGGGGTTTTTCATTTATAGCGCTGTAAACACGAATATTCCCGGGCTGTTCCTCTTTCGGTCGATCCAGCCATCATCTAGTCTGACCTCAATCGGAATAGGATCAGGATTGTAGGCCGCAGATGGGATTTGTTTTTCGCTGGCTCGTACGCATTACAACGGGTCTGGTCCTGCTGGCTTTGGCCGCTGTGGCATTGGTGTATTTCCTGGCGAGCCAGTCCCTGCCGGATTACGATCAAACGGTCGCGGTTCGGGGGCTGAACGCCCCGGTCGAGATCATCCGCGATACCGCCAATGTCCCTCATGTCCTGGCCGAAAATGATCCGGATGTGTTCTTCGGTCTGGGCTATGCCCATGCGCAGGACCGTCTGTGGCAGATGACGGTCATGCGCCGTACCGCCCAGGGGCGCCTGTCGGAAATTTTCGGCGCGCGTACCGTCCACATCGACAAGCTGCTGCGCCGACTGGACCTTTACGGTCTGGCCCACCGCTCGGTCGAGGCGCAGGACGATTACACCAAAACCGCCTTACGCGCCTATGCCGCCGGGGTAAACGCGCGACTGGATGAGATCAACGAAGCCGCCCTTGGCCGTGGTGCGCCCGAGATGTTTTTGTTCAACGCGCCCGTTTCGCCCTGGCAACCGGGCGATAGCATTGCGGTGATCAAGCTGATGGGTCTGCAACTGTCCGGCCATCTTGAGGACGAAGTGCTGCGTGCCCGTACTTCATTAATGCTGAACGATCCGGCGCGGTTGACCGATATCCTGCCGAATGTGCCGGGGGCCGGTATTGCTGCCCTTCCAGAATATGCCGCTTTGTTTCCAGGGCTGCCCCGTTACGCCCGCGGCACACCTATGCCCGACACGCCGCTGTCGCCTTTTCCGAAACGAGGATTGGCCGGAGCGTCCAATGCCTGGACCGCCGCGCCCTCACGCTCGGCCAGTGGGGGAACGTTGTTGGCCAATGACCCGCATCTAGGGTTCACTGCCCCCGGTGTCTGGTATCTGGCGCGGCTGGAGTTGGCCAAAGGTGGCGTGATTGGTGCAACTATTCCCGGTGTTCCTGCCATCATGACCGGGCGCAGCGATCGTTTAGGCTGGGGTCTGACGTCGTCCTACCTGGACGATCAGGACGTACATATCGAGCAGTTGAACCCCGACAACACCGAGGAATATCTGTCGCCGGATGGCTTCAAAAAGTTCCGCACCCGCCCCTCGATTATCGAGATCAAGGACGAGACCCCCATCACCCTGACCCTGCGTTGGACGGAAAATGGCCCGGTCCTGCCTGGAAGTCATTACAATCTGGATACGATCACGCCTCCGGGTCATGTCGCCTCGTTGTCTTGGACGGCGCTTAGCCCGCGCGACACGTCGATGACGGCGTCTATGGCCCTGATGAATGCCGACACTGTTCGCGAGGCCATTGATGTGGGCGAGTTGTTCATTTCGCCCTCGCAAAACCTGTCGCTGGTCGACAAGGACACGATCGGTCTGAAATTGATTGGCGCAATGCCCAAACGCGACCTGCGCAACCAAAGCCGTGGCCGCATCCCAACACCCGGTTGGCTGGCCGAAAACCTCTGGCAAGGTCGCCTGCCCTATGCCGACAATCCCGAATTCGTGGCCCCCGCAGGTGGTATTCTGGGCAACACAAACAACAAGATCATCGACCGCCCCTTCCCCTTGCATGTCTCGTATGAATGGGGCGACACCCAGCGCGTTCATCGCTGGGAACGCCTGATGCAATCGCGCGAGGTTCACACGCGCGACAGCTTTATCGAGGCACAACTGGATACCGTCAGCTTTACCGCCCGCTCATTGCTGCCGCTGATCGGCGCGGATCTTTGGTTTACCGGCGCATCCGCCCCCGAAGGCACCCCGGAACGTCAGCGCCAGATCGCCCTGTCCTTGCTGGCCGAATGGAACGGTGAGATGAACGAGCACCTGCCCGAACCGCTGATCTATGCCGCGTGGCTAAGGGCGCTGCAAATACGTCTAATCTCGGACGAGCTGGGCCCACTGGCCGCCGAATACAAACATGTCGAGCCGCTGTTCATCGAGCGCGTCTACCGCGACATCGATGGCGCGTCGGTCTGGTGTGACGTACGCCAAAGTGCCCCCTCTGAGACCTGCACCGACATGGCGCGGCTGGCGCTGGACGATGCGCTGATCTGGATCGCCGAAAACTATGGAACCGCACTGCAATCCCTGCGCTGGGGCGATGCGCATCAGGCAACACACGATCACCCGGTACTGGGCTCGGTTCCGGTTTTGCGGTTCTTCGTCAATATCCGGCAATCTACCAGCGGCGGCGACAACACCCTGCTACGCGGGCGTACCTCGGGCGAGGGCAAGGACCCGTTTCAGAACGTACATGGAGCAGGTTATCGCGGTGTTTATGACTTTGCGGACCCGGACAGCTCGGTGTTTATTACGGCAACCGGCCAGTCGGGCCATTTCCTGTCGCGCTATTATGATGATCAGGCTCAGCTATGGCGGCGAGGCGAGTATATCCCGATGTCACTGGACCTGGATTTGGCGCGCGCTGCGGCCGTCGGAGTGACCAACCTGATCCCGCGCTGAATTCCGCTGTTTCGGCAAGACCTTGCCCCCTGCTACCCGCCCCCGTGGACGCCGAGTGCCGTTTTCGCATACGATCTGTCAGCGGATTATGTGGGACCGGGGGCACAAATGGCGAGTATTCGGGATAGGCTGAACAACCTTGCGCGCGACTATGCAATCGCCTGGAGTTCGGGTGATCATAATGCAGTCGCCAGCTTTTTTGCCGCCGACGGGCAGATATCCATGAACCGGGCTGAACCGCTGAAAGGCCGCGCCGCGATCGCCGAAATGGCCCGTGGATTTCAATCAGACTTTCCCGATCTTGAGCTACGCTGCGATATGATGCGATGGGCTGGGCCCCACGCTATCTTTGTTTGGACCTTCGAAGGCCACCATACCAAAACCGGCAATCTCGTCGTCACACGGGGCTGGGAAGAATGGGACCTGACCGAAGACTACAAAGTTCTATCCTCGCAAGGCTGGTTCGACGTCGAGGATATGCAGCGTCAGATTGATGGGGGTTGATTGCTAAATCCCGGCGAATTGCGCCGCCTGCCTGTCCGTCCACAATACAGTGATTTCGAACCCGTCTTCGGTCTGCTTTTCGGACCGCACGACATCCTGTCGAAACAGCCAGGCGCGCCTGTTGCCCTCGGCAAATCCCAAAGACAGTATCTCTTCGTGTCGCGCACCCTGCAGCTTGGTTGCAATCTCGGCCAGCAGAGGGTCTACCCCTTCGCCGGTTACCGCCGAAATGGCGAATATCGACGGATCACGTTTGGCTCGTTTAAACGCGGCCTCGCGTTCGTCGTCATTCAGTAAGTCGATCTTATTCCACACCTCCAGCCGGGGGCGTTCTTCGTCGACGCCCAGCGAGGTCAAAATCGCCTCGACATCCTGCGCCTGTGCATCGGTTTCCTCATGGCTGATGTCGCGTACGTGGACAACGATATCGGCGCCCAGAACTTCTTCGAGTGTCGCCCGGAAAGCCGCGACCAGTTCGGTCGGCAGGTTCGAGATGAAACCCACCGTGTCCGACAGGATCACCTCAGCACCGTCGGGCAACTCAACGCGGCGCATGGTCGGGTCCAGCGTGGCAAACAGCATGTCCTTGGCCATCACCTCGGCCCCGGTCAGGCGATTGAACAGTGTGGATTTCCCGGCGTTTGTATAGCCCACCAGGGCCACAATCGGATACGGTACCTTGGCACGGGCAGCGCGGTGCAGCGTGCGGGTTTTGACAACTTTTTGCAGCTGCCGCCGCAGACGCACCAGTTGTTCATCAATCGCACGGCGGTCGGCCTCGATCTGGGTTTCACCGGGACCGCCTACAAACCCCAATCCGCCCCGCTGGCGTTCAAGGTGGGTCCAGGCCCGCACCAGCCGCGTGCGCTGATAGCTGAGCGCTGCCATCTCGACCTGCAACACACCTTCGCGGGTGCGGGCGCGGTCGCTGAAAATCTCAAGGATCAGGCCGGTTCGGTCGAGGATCTTGACCTTCCAAGCCTTCTCAAGGTTGCGCTGTTGCACGGGTGATACCGGTCCGTCGATCAGAACCAGTTCGATCTCGTGATCATGAAGCCGCTCGGCCAGTTCCTCGATCTTGCCACTGCCGAAAAGCAATCCCGGCTGGGCGCGTTGTAAGCGCACAATTTCAGACCCGATCACATCCAGATCAGGCAAAGCGGCAGCCAGCGCCACCGCCTCGTCCAGCGCCGGTTCAGGAACGCGGCGCTGTTCATCAGATTTGATTTCCGGATGCAGCACCCAAGCCCGGGTGCGCGTCCTATCGTGTTCCATCAAGAGGCGTCTTCGCCCTCATACAGGCTGATCGGTTGCGACGGCATGATGGTCGAAATCGCATGCTTGTAGACCAGCTGCGACTGTCCGTCGCGGCGCAGCAGCACACAGAAATTATCGAACCAGGTGATCACACCCTGCAATTTCACACCGTTGATCAGGAATATTGTGACCGGGACCTTTGCTTTCCGTACATTGTTCAGGAACGCGTCCTGCAGATTCTGTCTGTCCGAAGCCATATTTTATTATCTCGCCATTGTTCTTGCTACGCGCTGCGGACCAACGCGCTCCCTCCGCAGGAGTATGGAGTGCTGCGCACAGATATTCCAGATTAAAAATCAGTCAATTCTGGAATGCCGAAGCTTAATCCCGCCAAAGGGTTGGCGTAATCAAGGCAATGATTGCAAGTGTTTCCAGCCGTCCGATCACCATCGCTGCACACATTGTCAGTTTGGCCCCAAGCGACAGGTCCACCAGGCGGATGGGAATATCCGTGGCCAATTCAATCACCGGACCCGTCGTGCTTAGCGCCGCAACGGTCAGGACCATGGCCTGTTCGAACCCTGCCCCCATCATCGCCAGCAGCAGATTGAACAAGGCGGCCGTCAGTGCGAACATCATCAAAAAGATCCAGGCGATAAAGGCTCCGTCGCTTTGAATGCGTCGATTGCCACCCCCTACGCCGCTGACCGATGAGGGGTAAATCAGCCGGTCAATCTCACGCGCACCATTCAGGTACAAAGCGAATACCCGCAGCAGTTTGACGCCGCCCGCCGTGGTTGCGACTCCCCCGCCTATCAGGGCCAGCCCCATAAGGATCAGGCCGGGCGTCCCCAGCCCTGATAATTGCTGTGCATCATTCCAGTTGGCGCTTTCGAACCCGGCCGTCGTCAAGAAAGCCAGTGCCGTGAACACCATACCCCAGAACACATACACCGCATCAATCGGGCTCAGTGTCCCACCGATTTCATTGACGCCCGCCCACACACGAAAAAACAAAAGCGTTGCAACGGCGATGACGATCAGCAGACCGATCCGAAACTCTGGGTCCTTGTCCAGCCGCGAATACCCGGTGGTGGCGGTATCCGTGGAAAAGGTCAGTCGGGACAGGGCAAAGAACAGGAACAAGAATATGATCGCCTCGCCCGTGAAACCAGCCTGTGCGCCCTCAAGCCCACCGACCGGAGAGATTCCGGACGTAGCCATTGTGGACATCGCATGACAGATGGCGGTCAGTCCTTGCTCGCCTGCGATCAGCAGCAAAAGCCAGATCACCGCCGTCAGACCTGTATAAACTGGCGTCAGCGTGCGAGTCACTCGGATCAATCGTCCACGCGGATCGACCTTTTCACTTTGTGCAACACCAGAGACCGGACGGCCGGGTTGCCCACGTGCGGTCACCTCGAACCCGCCCAACGACAGCGGTGCCAGAATCGCGGCAGCCGAAATCCACATCAGCAAGCCGCCCATCCAACCCACTAACGCCCGCCAAAGGTGCAGCGGGGCCGTAAGGCGATCAGGGTCTGGGAAAATGTCAGCGCCCGTGGTTGTCAGCGCACTGACCATGTCGAAATAGGCGTTCAAGAAAGTGGTATTGCCCAACGCATCGTGCAGCGGAATGGCAAGAAACAAGGGCAGTACCGTAAAACACCCCAACAACACCGCCAATTGCCCCAACGTGCCCCTTCGCGGCACCCGGTTCGATGACGCCAACCCAACCGAGGCCACCACGAACAGCCCCAACAAACCGGAATAGAAGAACGACCGCGACGTGTCATGATCATCCAGCGCCAGCGCATAGATCGCCGGCACCCACATCGACAGCGAAAACACCGCCCAGATCAGCAGGAACAGCGGCAAGCGCCGCACCAAACCGATCTGCTGTGTTCGCGCGCGCATCATCAGAAAAAATCGATCGAAACCTGCAGCAACCGCTCGACCTCGGGCACATCCTTAGCCATGGCAAAGATAGCCACGACATCTTTTTCCTCGATCCGCAGGCTGCCAGTGGGGCGCAGCACCTCATCCCCCTTGCGTACGGCACCCACCAGAACGCCTTCGGGGAAATCAATGTCGCGCAGTTTTTGCCCGGCTAGAGGCGAGGTCGACAGCACCTCGGCCTCGATCACCTCGGCCTCGGCATCCCCAATGGAGTAGACTTGCCGCACCCGCCCGTGGCGAATGTGGCGCAGGATTGAACTGACGGTCGTGGCACGCGGGTTGATATAAGCATCGATCCCCAGCGGGCCCATCAGCGCCACCATTGTTGGATCATTGATCAACGCAATCGCCAGCGCACAGCCTTCGGATTTGGCGCGCACAGCGACCAGCATGTTGGCCCGGTCATCATCGGTAACCGCCAGCATCGCATCGGCCCGTTCGATGCCCGCCTCGCGCAACAGTGCGGCATCCAGCCCGTCGCCATTCAGAACAATCGTTCGTTCCAATGCTTCAGCGGCATGTTCGGCGCAGCTGCGATCCCGTTCGATGATTTTGGCGCGCACTCGGCTTTCACGCTCTTCCAGCGTGCGCGCGACCTCAAGCCCGACGTTACCGCCACCGACGATCACGACGCGGTCCTGTTTCTTTTGGGTCTTGCCAAAGACCTCCATCGTGCGGTCAACGTCCTGAACATTGCTGAAGACATAACATTCATCGCCAACGAACAACTGGTCCTCGGATTCCGGGGCAAACAGGCTGCCGTCACGCCGAACCCCCACGACAATAGAGCTGAGTGTTGAAAACAGATCTGTCAGTTGCCGTAGCGGAGTATTGATGATGGGACAGTCTTCTTCGATGCGGATGCCAAGCAACTGGGCTTTGCCATCCATGAACAGTTCCGTGTCAAAGGCCGAAGGTGCGGACAGACGGCGCATGGCGGCGGCGGCCACCTCGCGCTCAGGGCTGATCACCACGTCGATGGGCAGGTGATCGCGACGAAACAAGTCCGAGTGGATCGCCTCGAGATAGGATTTCGAACGCAAGCGCGCGATCTTGCGCTGGATCGAGAAAATAGAGTGCGCCATCTGACAGGTGACCATATTCACCTCATCCGAATGGGTCGCGGCAATGATCATGTCGGCGTCACGGGCGCCTGCCCGCTCTAGCACGTCCGGATAACTGGCAAACCCTGCAATCCCCTGCACATCCAGCGTTTCGGTCGCGCGACGCACCAGGTCAGGGTTGTTGTCCACCACCGTCACATCGTTCAGCTCGCCCGAAAGGTGCCGTGCAATCTGCCAGCCGACCTGACCCGCACCGCAAATGATGACCTTCATGTTTTTGGCCCTTCTGCCTGAAATCTTTGAATGACAGATGCCCCCAAAGCGGTCAATTGAATTGTCATACCGGCAAAGCTAAGGCAAGATAAGCCTATGAAATCAGTACTTCGTTTGATTATTCCATTGATGGTCCTGTCCGCATGCGAAGGCCCCCTTTCACTGTATTATCGTGAAGGTGAGAGCGTTAAGCGCCTTCAAGCCGAGACCACTCAATGCCAGGTTAAGGCGCTGGAAGAGGTTCCGGTAGCCACTCAGATACGTCAAAGCCCGCCCACGTATTGGCCCGGGCGCACCTATTGTGATGGGCGGGGGCGCTGTTACCGCTCGCCCGGCTGGTGGCAGCCCGGTCAGGTTTACAGCGTCGATGCAAATCAAGGATTGCGCAATCAGGTCGAGGCCCAGTGCATGGCCAAAAAAGGGTTTCGCCCGATCAGCCTGCCGCCGTGCAAGCAGAACGTGAAATCACGGGTGCCCGCCGTGGCCACCACGACATTGCCACCGATAGGCACCCAATCGTGCTATGTGAAATTCGACAACGGGTCGTTCCAGATCATCGATCCCGGTCAGGCGGGGTAACGGCCCGGCGGATTATTCCGCCGGCTCCGGTTCGTCCAGTTGTGCCACTCGCGCGCCCGATTTGTTCGAGGTCACAACCCCCAGCGATTTTAGTTTGCGGTGCAGCGCGCTGCGCTCCATCCCGACAAAGCTGGCGGTACGGCTAATATTGCCGCCAAAGCGGTTGATCTGGGTCAGCAGGTATTCCCGCTCGAACGCCTCGCGGGCTTCGCGCAGGGGCAAAGTTGCCAGCGCACCCGATAGCACCACACGACCCGAGTCGTCGGTCTTTTCTTCTTCGGCGGGCAATTCCTTGGCCTCGATCGGGCCAGAATCGTCCCCCAGGATCAGCACGCGTTCAATCAGGTTCTTGAGCTGCCGCACATTACCTGGCCAGGTCATGGTCTGTAACAGCGCCACCGCCTCTTCCGAGATCTCACGCATCGCGAGCCCCTGCGTTTCATTACACATCTCAATGAAATGCTGCGCCAGAACTGGGATATCCTCGCGCCGTTCTTCCAGCGACGGCACCGCAATCGGCACCACGTTCAGGCGGTGATACAATTCTTCACGGAACCGATCGGCGGCGATTTCCGTTTCAAGATCGCGGTTGGTTGATGAGATTACCCGCAGATCAACCCGCACCTTGTCCGACCCACCAACACGTTGGAATTGCTGATCGACCAGCACACGCAATATCTTGGACTGCGTGCCCATCGGCATATCGGCCACCTCGTCGAAATAGACCACACCGCCATGGGCCTCTTCCAACAGGCCGGGCTCGATGCCGCGTTCCGAGGATTCGCGGCCAAACAGAACTTCTTCCACACGCTCGGGTTCAACCCCGGCGCAATTCACGGTCACAAAGGGCGCATTGGCGCGGTTGGAATGCGCGTGGATATACCGCGCAGCGATTTCCTTGCCCGATCCGGCAGGGCCGCTCAGCATCACACGACCGTTCGACTTGGTCACCTTGTCCAACTGGCTTTGCATCGCGCGGAAAGACGCGGACTTGCCGATCATATCCGAATTGGTGACCTCTTTGCGCTTCAACGAGGCATTCTCGCGACGCAGGCGCGAGGTTTCCATGGCGCGTCGGATCACCACCATCAACTGGTCGATATTAAAGGGCTTTTCGATAAAGTCATACGCCCCTTGCTTGATCGCCGCCACGGCAATTTCAATGTTTCCATGGCCGGAAATAATCACCACTGGCACGTCGGGGTTGTCGCGTTTCACCGCCTTCAGAATGTCGATCCCGTCCATGCGGCTGTCTTTCAGCCAGATATCCAGTATCAACAGCCCCGGCGGTTCAGAATTGATTTCGGCCATGCACTCGTCCGAGTTGCCAGCCAGCCGGGTTGAATAGCCTTCATCCTCCAGAATGTCGGACACCAGCTCGCGAATATCGCGTTCGTCATCTACGATCAGAATGTCACTCATCTTTGGCCTGCTTTCAGTTTGTTTGTATGAATTGCCTGCTTCTGTGGCGCTGCGGTCGGAGAGAGATTTCCCCCTGGTAAACGGATCACGGCCATCGCACCAAAATGGTCCTGTCCGTCAAAGACGGGTGCATCTTCCAGAGTGAGCGCCCCGCCATGTTCTTCGATAATCTTTTTGACGATGGGCAGGCCCAAACCTGTGCCTTCGTCCCTTGTGGTCACATACGGCTCGAACAGTCGCGCCCGGTCTTCGGGCAGTCCAATGCCGTTGTCAGCGATGGTAATCACCGTACCCGCGTCATCGCTGATCACGTCCACCTTTATCTGTGGCTTCAGGTTTTCTGGTGCGCCTTTTTGTTTTAGTGTTTCAATGGCCTCACCGGCATTCTTGATCAGATTAGTCAGAGCCTGATTCAGCATCGTGGCGTCCACATCCGTCAATATCGGTTGATCCGGCAGCGTTGCATCGATTTGCACGTCCGGCTGCCCGGCCTGCTGCAATAGTACTGCCTCGCGCACCAGTCCGACGACGTCTTCTTCGCGCCTGTCTGGTTCCGGCATCCGTGCGAATTTCGAAAACTCGTCCACGATCCGCCGTAGATCATTTGTCTGCCGCACGATAACGTCGGTCATGGATTCAAGGCTATCGCAATCCTCTTCATCCAACTTGCGTGCGAATTTGCGTTTAATCCGTTCCGCGCTCAGCTGGATTGGCGTCAGCGGGTTCTTGATCTCGTGCGCGATCCGCCGCGCGACGTCGCCCCAAGCGGCCATCCGCTGCGCACTGACCAGATCGGTCACATCGTCGAAAGCAACCACATAACCCTCAAGCCCGCCATCTTCGCCACGGCGGGTCGCCATGCGGACCAGCAGGTTTTCAAGTTGACCTTTGCGGGTGACCTTGATCTCACCCTGCACGGCCTCTTGCCCACTTTCCTTTAGGCTTTCAAACAGCGGTAGGAACTCCGGCACCGCAATTCCGATGGCAAGCTGCTCATCCACGCGCATCCAGTCCAGCAACCGCTCAGCCGAACGGTTCACGAATGTCACGCAGCCATCTGGGTCAACACCAACCACGCCCGAAGTCACCGAGCTAAGCACAGAATCGAACAAGCGCCGACGGCGTTCAATCTGGCGGGTATTCTCAAGCAACGTGTCGCGCTGCCCTTTAAGTTGTCGCGTCATCTGATTGAAATAACGGCCTAACATTGCAATTTCATCATCGTTGGCCTCTTCGATCACCTGCACACTAAGATCACCCGCACCAACGCGTTGAGCAGCCGTGGTCAATCGACCCACCGGGCGCGAGAGGCGTTCGGCGAACCACATGCCCAGCGACATGGCCGCCAGAATAAGGATCACTGCAAAGCCCAGATACAGCAGCCCGAATTCGAACAGCACCCTGCCCCGTTCGCTTTCCAACTGTTGGTAGAATTGCGCCGTTTCCTTGGTATCGTCCAGCAGCGTCAATAGCTGTCCATCCACCTCGCGGCTGACATACAGATACCGGTCCAGATAAGCCTGCAATGGAACAAGCGCGCGGAATTCATTATTTTGCCAATCGGCGATGATCAGGACGCCGTCATCTGTGGCCTGAATCATTTGTTCAGGTGTGGGGGCCTCGAAATCGAATAGATAAGAACGATCCCCGCGCGACTTGATTTCGCCAATACCATCAATGACATACGCCTCGCGCAGACCACGTTGAATCTGCGCTTGTCCTTGCGCAAGAACTTCGCGCAGCTCCGCGTCCGAAATGTAAAAGTCACGGTTACGCGCATTATCCAGGTACCGCGCAAGAATGGTTGCGTCCTGTGTCAGACCCTGCCGGTGTTCCAACTCATATGCTTCGGCCGCGGTCAGGGACGAGCCCACCACCTGACGTACGCGATCCGAAAACCACCCTTCCAAGCCGATATTCACCGTCAACCCCGCAAAGATCGCAACGGTGACAGTCGGCACCAGAGCCAACAGCGTGAATGCGCCAATCAATCGAAGGTGTAGACGGGAGCCCGCGGATTTCGCCCGGCGCGCCGCGATCAGGTTGAAGACCTGCCCCAGAACAAGGGCGGCCACGACCAGCACATAAACCAAATCTGCCAGAAGGATCAGGCGCAGTGTTGGGGCCGTTGCCCCCAGATCAAAAGGACCGATGACAAGATAGGTCGACAACGCCAGCGCGGGGCCCAGAAGAACCAGCCCCAAAGTGCCGAAATTGCGCAGTTTTCGGGATTTCCGCCACCGATTTATCGCTGGAATCGGCCCGCTCTGTGCCCGGGTTGCCACCGTCTGCCCTCATCCTGATGTGTCGCTTGCGCGACGTACCGCCATATGTCGTGGTCCTTGCCGGGTGAGAACCCAGATGCCACGATTTGTGTGGCGATATTACATCAGTTTGCGTCGGCGTGTCACCTGAATATCGAGATCTGTAATCTTTTTCCGCAGCGTATTCCGGTTAATCCCCAGCAGATCCGCACATTTCGCCTGATTTCCGCCGGTTGCGTCCAAAGCCTGTTCTATCAGTGGCGCCTCGACCTCGCGCAAAATCCGCTGATACAGGCCCGGAGGCGGTAAGAGATTTCCGTGAAGGTCGAAATATCGGCGCAAATGACGGGCAACTGAGGCCGATAATTTCTCACGTTCACCATCGCCCAGAATCGGTTCGGCCTCGGGCTGGCTGCCCAGAACCATTTCGACCTCAGATTTGGTAATCTCGTCGGTGCGGCTGGTCAGGCTCAGACGGCGCACGGCGTTTTCCAGCTGCCGCACATTGCCCGGCCACGAATAACGTCGAAACAGCTCTACAGCATCAGGGCTGAGCCAGCGTTTGGCGCCATGCTCACGCTCTTCGCGCGCCAGAAAGTGATCGGCCAACAAGATGATGTCGTCCACCCGCTCGCGTAAGGCGGGCACATGCACCGTTGCGCCGCACAGGCGATAATACAGATCTTGGCGCACCCGCCCATTCTCCATCGCTTCGGTCAGGTCCGACTGGCTGGTGGCCATGAAGCGCGGAACGTGATCACCGGGCGCATCCATCATACGCACGATGCGGGCCTGCAATTCGTCTTCGATATCAGCAATCTCATCGATCAACAGTGTGCCGCCACGTACGCGCGCCATGATGCGTGCGGGCCCTTCCAGATCGCGCAGGTCCGCCGCAGTGGCGGTTACAAACGGCAATGTGCGCCGATCCGAGAAGTCATGAATAGCGCGTGCAATCAATGATTTACCTGTGCCACTATCCCCAGATATCATCACCGACAAATCGGTATTCATCACCCGGGCGACCAACCGGTACAGCGCCTGCATCACCGGCGTACGCCCAACAAGGGGCAGTTCTTCCGGGCGATCTTCGGAAACTTCGATCGCTTCGGTCTGCACATGTTGCTTCTGCTCAAGCGCCCGAGCGGTCCGCTTCATCAGATCGGGCAGATCGAAGGGCTTGGGCAAGTAGTCATAGGCATCCGCCTCAGCCGCCTGAATCGCCGTCATGATCGTGTTCTGGGCCGAAATCACGATGACCGGCAAACCTGGTCGATCTTGCGAGATTTTCGGTAGCATCTCCAGCCCGTTACCGTCCGGCATTACCACGTCTGAGATCACGACGTCGCCTTTGCCTTCGCCAACCCAGCGCATCAACGTGGTCAGCGACGAGGTCGCATGAACTTTGCACCCTGCCCGCGTCAGGGCCTGCGTCAGAACAGTGCGGATCGTGCGGTCGTCATCTGCAACCAGTACTGTACCATCCATCAGGTGCTCTCCTTGTTTTACATTGCGTCTTTTGGTGCCCGCCTCAGCGAGATGCGGAACACCGTGCGGCCCGGCACCGAGTCAGCTGAAATCCAGCCGTCATGGTCCGAGATGATCTTGCTGACCAGCGCCAGCCCAAGGCCGGTGCCGTTTTCCTTGCCTGAAACGAAGGGATCAAAAATATCCCCACGTATCTTCTCGGGCAGACCCGGGCCATCGTCGATGATTTCGATCTGCAGCGGCAGAGAATGTCCCGACCCGTCATTGCGTCGCAGCCGGAAGGAGTGTTCGAAATAGGTGCGCAAGCGGATCGTTCCACCCTTGGGGTCAGCGGCCTCCGAGGCGTTCTTGAGCAGGTTCAACACCACCTGCAGGAACTGATCCGGGTCTCCGTAGGCCAGCGGCAACGAAGGGTCGTAATCCTCGATAATTTTCATATGCGCGCCAAACCCCAGCAGCGCCGACCGGCGCGCGCGGTCGAGGACGTCATGAACATTGACCGGTTTGAAATCAGGTTGTTGCAGGTTTCCGAATTGCTCGACCTGTTCCAGCAACTTAACGATGCGGCGGCTTTCAGCGACAATAAGATCTGTTAGTTCAAGGTCTTGCGGCGGGATATTCATGCTGAGCAATTGCGCCGCGCCGGTGATCCCGGCCAGTGGATTCTTGATCTCATGCGCCAGCATCTCGGCCATGCCGATGGCGGACTGCGCTGCCGATTTCACCGTATTGCCCAAGGTCATTCGCCCGGCCAGCTCACGCGGTGAGATGATCATGATCATCGTTCCGGGATGCCCGACCAAAGGCGCAATCTGCAATGCGCATTGCAGCGGGGCCCGGTTGCCCGACCCTGCATCCACATCGTTCACGAACAACGGCGTGCCATGTTCACGCGCGCGCTCAAACGCTTCTTCCAGCGGGGCATCCACGGCAATCTGATCCCAGACCGGATGCCCGACAACAGCTTTGCGCGATGCGTTCAGAAACCCTTCGCCAGCCGAATTCACATCGGCAATCCGGTCTTCGGCGTTGATGATGAAAGCGGGAACCGGCAGCGAGGTCCAAATATCCTGATCCGAGGTCATGCCGCCGCCTCTGCATCTGTGTTCAGCGCATCACCCAGCAGGCGTAACACCTCGTCGGTATCGCGCGCAGTCAGAACGGAACGGCGCAGGGTGGCGGGTGTGCCGGCCTCATCCATGTACCAGCCCAGATGCTTGCGCGCGACGCGCAGGCCCAGATCGGACCCGTAGAACCCAAGCATCGCCTGATAATGCGCACGTACCATTTCGATCAGGTCGTCACCCGCCGGAACTTCCGGCGCGGCTGCGCCATAGAGATCATGACAAATCTGCGCCAGCAACCACGGCTTGCCCTGCGCCCCACGTCCGACCATCACTCCATCCGCGCCGGATTGATCCAGCGCAACACGCGCGGCGTCCGTATCCACGATATCCCCGTTCGCGATAACCGGGATCGACACCGCCTGCTTCACCGCGCGGATCGCCCGCCAATCGGCACTGCCCTTGTAGAACTGACAACGCGTACGGCCATGGATCGTGACCATACAAATACCCGCATCCTGGGCTCGTCTCGCCACGTCGGGCGCATTCAGCAGGTTGTCGTCCCAGCCCAGTCGGGTTTTCAGAGTCACCGGAACATTAACGGCTTCGACAACCGCCTCGATCAATGTCAGTGCGTGATCCGGCGTCTTTAACAAGGCTGACCCAGAATAACCGTTCGTCACCTTCTTGGCCGGGCAGCCCATGTTGATGTCGATCACCCGCGCCCCGCGATCGGCCACCTGCCTGGCGGCTTCGGCCATCCAATGCGCTTCACGCCCCGCCAGTTGAACGGCGGTGTTCTCAACATCTGCCGAAAGTTCGGCCCGCTCCCGCACGCCAGGCTTGGCCTGAACCATCTCCTGGCTGGCGACCATTTCGCTCACGACCATGCCCGCGCCAAAACGCATCACTAGATCGCGAAACGGACGGTCGGTGATTCCGGCCATCGGTGCCAGCAAGACCGGCGGGTTCAGGGCTTTGTCAGCGAGGAGCAGAGTCAACGTGCTTAATCCTTGGGCAGTTGCGGCTTTGATATCGAATTGAGCGCATATGAACAACAAAACGGCGACCTTCAAGCCCGCTAAATCATCATATGCCTATTTTTTAGGCAACTTTACGTGGGTGATTGCCTCTGCATTCACCGCACCCTAAAGATTGCCTCAAACCATCGGAGAGAACGCCCCCATGACCACCGCTGCCATCATCGTCGCCGCAGGACGCGGCTTGCGCGCCGGAGGGGGAACACCAAAGCAGTGGCGCCCATTGGCAGGGCGCCGCGTTGCGGATTGGACGATTGATCAATTTCAAGGGCAAGTCGACCAGATAGTGCTTGTCTTGTCCGAAGATGACAGGGACGCATGGGCCGAGTTCGAAAACTCTGATCTGATCCTTGCCAAGGGCGGTAGTGACCGGGCCGGATCGGTGCGCAACGGACTTGATGCGCTTTTGCCCTATGGGGTGCATCGCGTTCTTATCCATGACGTAGCGCGGCCTTGTGTTGACCTTCAGACCATTCAACAGGTTCTGGAAGCACTGGAAACCCACCCTGCTGCCGCGCCGGGGTTGACGGTCACTGATGCGCTCTGGACCGGAGACGGTTCTATCGTGACGGGAACTCAGGACCGGACCGGGCTGTTCGCTGCGCAAACGCCGCAGGGTTTTCACTATGACGCCATCGCCTCGGCCCACGCGGCCCACCCTGGAGGCGCTGCCGACGATGTCGAGGTCGCCCGTGCCGCTGGGCTGGACGTGGCCATCGTGCCGGGCAATGCGGATAACATCAAAATCACACGGCCCGAGGATTTTGCCCGGGCGGAACGCATATTGGGAACGGATATGGATGTAAGGCTGGGCAACGGGTATGACGTGCATCGGTTTGGCGATGGGGATCACGTGATCCTGTGTGGTGTGAAGGTGCCGCATAATCGCGGCCTGCAAGGTCATTCAGACGCGGATGTGGGCATGCACGCCGTCACTGACGCCATCTATGGCGCGTTGGCGCAGGGCGACATTGGCCAGCACTTCCCCCCCTCAGACCCGCAATGGAAGGGTGCTGCCAGCGAGATTTTCCTACGCCATGCGGTCGAACTGGCCGGGCAGATGGGCTACAAAATCTCGAACGTCGACTGCACACTGGTCTGCGAATACCCCAAAATCGGCCCCCATGCGCCTGCCATGCGCAACGAGATGGCACGGATCATGGACCTGAGCGCGGATCAGGTCTCGGTCAAAGCAACGACGTCGGAACGGCTGGGGTTCACTGGCCGAAGCGAGGGGATTGCCTCACTCGCCACAGCTTGTCTGGTGAAATCATGACTGCCGCGCAACTGATCGGAACCGTCTGCGGCGTGGGCTATCTGCGACCTGCGCCCGGCACGTGGGGGTCACTGGCCGCCCTGCCGCTGGCGTGGGTTCTGCACACGCTGGGTGGCTTTCCGCTGTTGGTGATCGCCACACTGGCCGCGTTCTTTGGCGGTCTCTGGGCCACACGCGTGATGACAGCGGGCCAGGACAATCACGATCCGTCCGAGATTGTCATCGACGAGGTCGCCGGGCAGTTCATCGCGCTTTGGGCAATTTCTTATCCCTCCTGGGCACACGGGATTGAAATCACGGCACTATGGCCGGGCTGGATTGCCGGCTTCGTGCTGTTTCGCTTGTTCGACATCACCAAACCGGGCCCTGTTGGCTGGGCCGACCGGCGCGACGACGCAATGGGTGTCATGCTGGACGATGTCATTGCCGGTATCCTCGCCGGGGTCGGAGTTCTGATCCTCGCCGGTATCTCGCACGGAGTTCTGGGCCTGTGACCGTTGCCGAAATCCTCGACCGCGCCAAGTCAAAGGGCGTGATGATCGCCACCGCCGAAAGTTGTACCGGCGGTATGGTGGCGGCGGCGCTGACCGATATCCCCGGCAGTTCAGCCGTAGTCGAGCGTGGGTTTGTCACCTACACGAACACCGCGAAACAGCAAATGCTGGGGGTTCAGGGCGAAACACTGGTCGCACATGGGGCGGTTTCGGAACCGGTTGCGGGTGAAATGGCGGACGGTGCCCTGGCGCACTCCGACGCGCAATTGGCGGTTTCCGTAACCGGTATCGCGGGCCCTGGCGGTTCTGAATTCAAACCCGAAGGCCGGGTTTGTTTTGGGTTGGCCGCGAAAGGCCATCCTACGCTGACCGAGACCGTCGAATTTGGTGCATTAGGTCGGGACAACGTGCGCCTGGCCGCGCGAGATCATGCTTTGGCACTGCTAGCACAAGGGCTTGGCGCGTTTTCTTAATGTGGAGCCAAAACTGCTTATCTTTTTCGAATGAAGCCCAGCACGAAAATCACCAGCAAAAGAACGACATTCGACGCCACAAGAAACAACAGCAGCTTTGGGCCATATTGGTGAATCCAGCTGGGCAACACAGGGCTGTCACCACGCCGAAAAGACAGCAAGGTCATGGCAAAAGAGGATATCGCCAATGTGTCCAGACCAGCGATGAAGTACAGCAGTTTTGACTGTATCTCGAGTTGCAGCTTGGATTTTTCGTCGCTGATAAAACCGACATAATTCCGAAAATCACAGGCCGCTTTGTAAAGGCTGTCAAAGTTATCTTCGATTTGCCAGCGCGTGTTGGTCGAATCGTAACACCGGGCAAGCCTGGGTTTCAGGTTCGCCCGTTAATCAGCCCGCCTTTGGCGGGCCACCTGTAGGAAAAAGATCAACTCATTCAGGGCGGTATTGAGTTCGCCAGTTTTGCTTCCGTGATAGGATTCGGCGCGCTCATCCGCAGTATTGACGATCTTGTTGCGAATACGGCGCGCTTTGATCCAGTCCAGCTGCAACCTGAACATCAGCGCAACGAAATAGAATTCCTCGGCCAGGTCTTTGCGAACGATGGCGGAATAACTCCAGCCTCCGTAGATGGTCCAATCCCCATTTTCTGCCGCCGACATCTCGCATTCTTCCAATACCAGCCCTTCCTCTTCGAACAACTTCGAAAGGCGTTCATGGAATGGTGCCGTGTCCACCCCACCAAGGACGACTTGAATGGATGTGTCCAGATCAGCCTCAAGCCGCGATCCAACGCGAAGCTGCAAAACGGAAACCAGTGCGTCGACCAGTTCTGTAACTTCGGGAAGCGTGTGGTCGCGGTAGTAAGGCCGCGGGTTTTCGGGCAAGTGCGCAAGATCCGAGAAACTCGCGCCATAGACCAGACACATATCACCAGAAACCATCAGCAGAAGTTTGAAATACCACGCGTCGCAATGGGGTTCCGGGGATGTCACCAGATCCGACAGATCCCACTCAAGGCAGGCATTGCGACGCAGTTCAGTCAGACTTTTTGTGAAGGCGTTGCCAGAGAATGCGTGTAATTCATCAGTATGGTTTGCGTTAAGCCTGTTCTCCGAGATCTCCTCGGCCGCTTTACCGCAAAGCACTGGTCTTAAAGGGACAATTTCTCGAATGACAGAGGACAGCCGGATACGGGTCTCGGTTTCCAGATGCACTGGATGAATAAGATGATGAGTGAACATATTTTCAATTGTTACGCAGGTAATTTCCGTGTGGAGAATTTAGATAGGTTTCGGGAACGCCATGCTCGAGGTAATCAAGCGTCAATTCTTCTCCATCACGAATATCCTTACAGGCCACAATGGCCCAATCGGTTCTGAGTATTGAAAGATTGGGGGTAAACGAATGGTTAATCAAAGCGTATTGGGTGGCAAATGGGCGGCAGAGTACCTTGCTTCCGCCAATCCCGTTCCACTCCAGGTCGCGAACCGTGGGATGACGATCATAGTCGACGATTTGGCCGTATAAATAACCCAGAACAGCGCCAGTTTGGATATCGGACCGCGCAAACAAGCCTGTGCCGTGAATGTCACTGATGCCCTCCAGGACTTTGTCCAAATTCTGGATGCGTGGTCCTGCCAACTCCACCGTCATTCCGGCCCCTCCTGTCGTCGCAACCGACTTTAGAAGCCGCTTTCAACCAAGACAAGCAATCCCTTAGCGCAGGTCGCTTTCTAATGGGTCATACGTTGGCGGGCCTGACACCCGCTTACTCGTCGGTTTCCCTAATGACGCCAGTAGATCTGCGCCAACGCACCTTTCCCAAGTTGTTTAATTATTGGGCATCCGGCACCATCGGGTGCCTGTTTTATCACCGCTTGGCCAAAAGCCCGTTAATCAGGCGCTAAAACCGCGTCTGCCTCTTTTTTCCGCGACTGCTGTCGGCTTCAACCCCTTCCACGCACGTAAAAGACGCAAAAAAGGAGACCGGCTAATGAATGGAGCCGATACCGCCTGGATCATAGTGGCAACCGCCCTAGTCCTGTTCATGACATTGCCGGGCCTGGCCCTGTTCTACGGCGGCCTCGTGCGCGCCCGCAACGTGCTGAGCGTCTTCATGCACTGTTTCAGCATCGCCTGTTTGATGAGCATCCTGTGGCTGGTCGCAGGCTATTCCATCGCATTTGGCGACGGTGGGTCGGGCCTTTGGGGCGGGCTGGGCAAAGCGTTTTTGAACGGTGTCGACGCCGACAGCCTGTCGGGCACCCTGCCAGAAGTCCTGTTTTTTGCCTTCCAGATGACCTTTGCCATCATCACCCCAGCCCTGATCGTTGGGGCCTATGTCGAACGTGTGGGGTTTGGGTTTGTCCTGACATTCTCAGCCCTGTGGATGTTGCTGTGCTACGCGCCCGTGGTGCATTGGATTTGGGGCGGCGGCATGCTGACCGATGGTGGCATTCTTGGTGAGGTGGGTGTCCGCGACTTTGCGGGTGGCATCGTTGTCCATGAAACCGCCGGTCTGGCTGCACTGATCATCGCCATTGCACTTGGACCACGCCGCAATCGCACGACGCCACCGCACAACCCCGGCTTTGTCATGATTGGTGCCGCGATGCTGTGGGTCGGCTGGTTCGGTTTCAATGGCGGCTCGCAATTGGCCGCTGATGGTGGTGCGGCGATGGCGATGACTGTCACGCATATCTCGGCGGCGACCGCGTCACTGACATGGGCGCTGTACGAACGCATCAAATACGGCAAAGCCTCGATGGTGGGGCTGGTCACCGGCACAATCGCCGGTCTGGCCTCGATCACCCCGGCCTCGGGCTATGTCGATCCGGTGCAGGCGCTAATCATCGGTGCAGTCGCAGGTGTCCTATGTCAGGAGGCGGTCAACGTCATCCGAAACATCGCCAAAATCGACGACACGCTGGACGTCTTTGCCGTTCACGGCGTGGGCGGCATCTTTGGCACGCTGATGATCGCCGTATTCGGTTTGGGCGCTTGGACTGCCCAGATTGGCGGGCTGGTGATTGTGGGTGCCTTTACGGCAGTTGTCACTTTTGTGTTGATCAAACTGGTTGCACTTATCACCCCGCTTCGCGTAGACGCAGAAACCGAGACAAACGGGCTAGATCTGTCGGTACACGGTGAACGGGCCTATGATATGAGCAGCTAAGCCCACCTTAGCCTGCGCGGCCCGCAAGGGCGCAAAGCGGACCTCTTGCGGGTCCGCTTTTCTTTTGCGGCTCAGCCCTCTCGACTCTGGCCCAAAGGACAGGCTATCAGCCCGCAATGTCATTTTGTCCCGAGGTTGCACCATGATCCCCAGCTCTTTCCCCGATAGCACCGAAATCGCCCGCCTGACCGCGCGGATGCTGCTGGAGATCAAGGCCGTCCACTTTAACTCGCGCGAACCGTTCACATTGGCCTCGGGCCTGCCCAGCCCGACCTATATCGATTGTCGCAAGCTGATCTCGTACCCGCGCATCCGCTCGACCCTGATGGATTTCCTGACGGTCACCGTAATGCGTGATGCAGGTTTTGAGGCGTTTGATAACATCGCAGGTGGTGAGACAGCCGGCATCCCGTTTGCCGCCATGGTCGCCGAGCGTATGGCTCTGCCGATGACCTATGTGCGCAAAAAGCCCAAAGGCTATGGCCGCAACGCCCGTATCGAAGGCGCCATGAGCGAAGGTGAGCGTGTATTGCTGGTCGAGGACCTGACGACCGATGGCGGCTCAAAGCTGTCCTTTGTGGATGCGATCCGTGAAACCGGCGCGACCTGCGGGCATACGGCGGTGATCTTCTACTATGGCATTTTCCCCGAAACCGAAAAAACGCTGGGCGATCACGGCGTGAAGCTGCATCACCTTTGCACATGGTGGGATGTTTTGGCCGAGGCCAAAGCGCAGAAAGCCTTTGACCAAGAAACACTTGATGGTGTCGAGGCCTTCCTTAACGACCCGCGCAAGTGGCAGGATGCGAATAAATCCACGTAAACTTGCTGTGGATTACTTGGGGATAAACGTCTGAGAATCGGCTTTGGGGAAACAATATATAGTGACATCTGCGTGATATCCTACATAATAGACCAAATCCATTCTGGAACTATGGCGTCTTCAAAACTTATCCCAAGGCGTTACCCATAGTTACCCACAAGTATTTCCAGATAGCCGACACGCCAGTGTCGCGTGTAAGAACACCGTGGGCAGCGGGGACAAAATGAACGAGATAAGCAGCATCGAGCAGGCAGCGGCGAAGATTCAAAACGCCGAAACAATGCCGCATTCCATTGAAGCCGAACAACAGCTTCTGGGTGCGATCCTAACCAACAACGATCTTTATGACCGGGTGGCCTCGATCATCGGGTCCGAACATTTCTATGATCCGGTCCACGCCCGCATCTACGAGGTTGCGGCCAATCGCATCGCCAAGAATGCGCTAGCCTCGCCCGTCACGCTGAAATCCTTTATGGCCGAAGATGAAGGTCTGAAGGAACTGGGCGGCCCCGCCTATCTGGTGAAACTGGCCGGGGCTTCGATCAGCGCGTTTGCTGTGCATGACTACGCCCAGATGATCTATGACCTGGCTATTCGCCGCGAGTTGATCCGGCTGGGTCGGGATATCTCTGACAAGGCGGCGCGGGTGGATGTATCCAGCGAGCCCAAAGAACAGATCGTCGAGGCTGAACAGCAACTTTATCAGTTATCCGAGCAGGGCCAGACCGAACAGGGTTTCCAATCTTTCCTCAAGGCGGTCACAGAAGCCGTCAACGTCACCAACGAAGCGTATCAACGTGGTGGTGGCATGGCGGGAATTTCTACCGGTCTGGCCGACCTGGACAAACAGTTGGGCGGGCTGCATCCGTCCGACTTGATTATTCTTGCGGGTCGTCCGTCGATGGGGAAAACCTCGTTAGCGACCAATGTGGCGTTCAACGTGGCCAAGGCGTACAAGCGCGGCACCAAGCCGGATGGCACCGAAGGCGCGATTGACGGTGGCGTTGTGGGTTTCTTCTCGCTTGAGATGAGTGCCGAGCAATTGGCGGGCCGGGTTCTGGCCGAAGCCTCCGAGATTTCCAGCCACAAAATTCGTCAGGGTGACATGACGGAATCCGAATTCCGCCGCTTTGTCGACGCGGCCAAGGATCTGGAAGCCTGCCCATTGTTCATCGACGACACCCCGGCCCTGCCGATCTCTCAGTTGGCCGCCCGCGCGCGGCGGTTGAAGCGGACGCATGGGCTGGACCTGCTGGTCATCGACTATCTGCAGCTGTGCCGTGGCATGGCCGAAAATCGGGTCAACGAGATTGCCGAAATTTCGATGGGCATGAAGGCCATCGCCAAAGAACTGAACATCCCGGTCATCGCACTGTCACAGCTGAGCCGTCAGGTCGAAAACCGCGACGACAAGCGCCCGCAATTGTCTGACCTGCGGGAATCGGGCTCGATCGAACAGGATGCCGACGTGGTGATGTTCGTGTTCCGCGAGGAATATTATAAGGAACGCGAAAAACCCGGCGATCACGAGCTGGAAAAGATGGAAGAGTGGAAACAGGCCATGGAGCGCCTGCACGCCAAAGCCGAAGTTATCGTCGGCAAACAGCGTCACGGCCCCATCGGCACGGTCGAGCTGTCGTTCGAGGCTCAGTTCACCCGGTTCGGTAACTTGGTCAAACCCTGGCAACAGGACGGCCAAATCGAAGGCTACTGACCTACCACATCTCAGGTTTATTGAATGCGCTGACACAGCGGGACGGGCCCATAAGCGGCGCATCGTCGCCATTCAAGGATTGTCCAAGCCAACCATGTGGCATGCTCAGCGGCATGGGCGGTTGTGCGAATGTTTGTGCGATCGGTTGAAACCCGGTTTTGCAATAATATGCCGGATCACCGTAAGTCACTGCAAAATCAACCCCGTTATGGCGCAGTTGTTCCAATCCAAAGCCGATCAATTTCTGACCAATGCCCGACTTTTGCCTGTCGGCGCGCACGGCCACCGGTGACATCAGAAAGACCTGGCGCGGGTCCTGATCATAGCTGAGCCGCGAGAATAGGATGCAACCTGCCAGATTGCGGTCATCCAAAGCCAAAACGCCCAAAAGATCTCCATCGGGTGTTGAAAGCAGCAGGTCATCCACCAAAGCAGCAACCGCACGCCCCTCTCCTTCGCCCTCTGAGGCGGTGAAGACGTCCAGAAACAAGCCGGGCAGTTCGGCAGCCCGGGCCCGGTAGTCGGCGGTCAGGTTCAGCATTACGGCCCCTTTCAGGTGGATCAACGGTCCCGTTTCATGCGCCGAGTTGATCACAGGTCGGACACAATGACGAGAGTTCGGCTGCCCTTGTCCGAGCCTTTTTTAACCATGATATTGCGATACCGACCAGAAGCTGCGTAGGAACACCGCGATATGCACAAGAATTGCCTCTTACCCCCTTGACCTGCCGCAATCCAATGTCATGAACAGCACCATGAGTACCGCACGTTTAACGATCAATCTTCAGGCGCTCGCCAGCAACTGGCGGGCGCTCAATGCAAAAACGGATGTCGAGACCGGCGCCGTGGTCAAAGCTGACGCCTACGGCCTTGGTGCCGGACCGGTGTCTGCGACCCTGGCCGAAGAAGGCGTTCGCAAGTTCTTTGTCGCCGCCGCAGAAGAAGGCGCTGCCGTGCGCAAAGCCGTTGGCCCCGAACCCCAGATTTTTGTCTTCTCAGGGTTCATGGAAGGTGACAACGGGCTGCACTTTGCTGACAACCTGATTCCTTTGATCAACTCTCCGGAACAGTTCAAACGCCTGCAACAGGCCATGCCGAGTCACCCATTCGGAGTTCAACTGGACAGTGGAATGAACCGTCTGGGCCTTGAGCCCGCCGATTGGGCCGCGCTGAGGTCTGAGATGGAAAGCCAGAACCCACAGGCGGTCATATCGCATTTGGCCTGCTCGGATGAGCCCGACCACCCGATGAACCGTCAACAGCTTAAGACCTTCCGCGATATGACCGATGGTGTCACCGCACCACGGTCGCTGGCGGCAACGGCGGGCACGCTGATGGGCTCGGAATTCCACTTTGATTTCTGCCGTCCGGGCGTTGGTCTTTACGGCGGCATGCCATTTGCCGACGCCAAGCCCGTCGTAACCGTCGATCTGCCCGTCATTCAGGTGCGCGCGGTCGAAGTTGGTGAAACCGTCGGTTATGGTGGTAGCTGGGTTGCCCGACGCCCATCGCGAATCGCAACCGTGGCCGCAGGGTATGCGGACGGGCTGCACCGGGCCATTGGCGGCGGTATCGACGCATTTGCCGGGGACCAACCCTGCCCTGTGGTCGGCCGCATATCGATGGACCTTGTCACCATTGACGTCACTGACCTGCCCGAAGATCCAGAACGCCTGCGCATCCTGAACGGTCACCAGACAGTCGACGACCTGGCCGAGGCCGCAGGCACCATCGGGTATGAAATCCTCACTTCGCTTGGCGCGCGTTATTCACGGGGTTACGTGGAATGAATCCTCTTTCTCTGCTGGGTGGGTTGGGCCGCGCGGTCCTGGCGCTGTTTGCCACCTTTGGCAAAGTCGCGCTGTTTACGATTGATGCGATCTCGCACATTTTTCGTCCGCCCTACTACCCGCGCGAATTTATCGTCGCGCTGATGAACATCGGCTGGCTGTCCCTGCCAGTCGTCGGCCTGACCGCCATTTTCACTGGTGGCGCGCTGGCGCTGCAGATCTACGCTGGCGGCGCTCGCTTCAACGCCGAGGCCGTGGTTCCGCAGATCGTTGCCATCGGTATGGTGCGCGAACTGGGGCCCGTGCTGGTGGGCCTGATGATCGCCGCCCGCGTGACCTCGTCCATCGCAGCCGAGATCGCCACCATGAAAGTGACCGAGCAGATCGACGCGCTGGTCACCCTGTCCACTCATCCGATGAAATACCTGACGGCCCCGCGCGTTCTGGCCGCGCTGATTACCGTGCCGCTACTGGTCGGGATCGGAGATATCATTGGCATCGCAGGCGGTTATGTCGTTGCGACCCAAAATTTGGGTTTCAATCCGGCGACCTACCTGCTGAACACAGTCAATTTCCTTGAGGCCCATGACATCATGTCGTCGCTGGCCAAGGGCGCAGCCTTCGGCCTGATCGCGGCGGTCATGGGCTGCTTTTACGGCATGAACTCGGGCCGCGGTGCGCAGGGTGTGGGCCGCGCCACCAAATCCTCGGTCGAATCCGCTGCTATCATGATTCTGGCCACCAACTTCATTCTGACGGGGGTGTTCTTCTCGCTATGATCCGGATGGAGAACGTACAAAAGGCATTTGGGGACAATCGGGTTCTGCAGGGCATGGACCTTGAGATTCCCAAGGGTACCTCGATGGTCATCATCGGCGGTTCGGGCACCGGGAAGTCGGTGGCGCTGAAATGCATCCTTGGCCTGATCAAGCCTGACAGCGGCATGATCTATGTAGATGGCAAAGACGCCACCAAGGGCGATAGGGATAAGTTTCTGGCCCGGTTCGGGATGCTGTTTCAGGGCGCGGCTTTGTTTGACTCGCTGCCCGTCTGGCAAAACGTGTCCTTCCGCCTGCTGCGCGGGCCGTTGAAACGCCCGCCAGAATACGCCCGCGAAATCGCTATCGAGAAACTACGCCGCGTGGGTTTGAAATCCGACGTGGCCGACCGTTTCCCGTCCGAACTGTCAGGCGGCATGCAAAAACGCGTGGGCCTCGCCCGCGCCATCGCCGCCGAGCCCGAGATCATTTTCTTTGACGAGCCCACCACCGGCCTCGATCCGATCATGTCCGGCGTCATCAATGATCTGATCCGCGAGATCGTGACCGAGATGGGCGCCACCGCGATGACCATCACCCACGACATGAGCTCCGTCCGCGCGATTGCCGACAACGTGGCCATGCTGCATGGAGGCGTCATCCAATGGACCGGTCCGGTCGGACAGCTGGATGCCTCGGGCGATCCCTATGTGGAGCAGTTCATTAGTGGGAGTGCTGAAGGGCCAATTGAGGCCGTGCGGTGATGAATTCAACCCAATTTTTTTTCTTTTCGTTGCCAGGAATTTACTTCAACTCAGTTTTGATCGTCTGGTTCATCACAATCTTTTCAATACATGGTTTGATTTTCTCTCCAATTCGCGCATTCAAAACCATGAAACCGGTAATGAAGGCGCTTTTGCACGGCTTCATTCCCGGTGCATTGATTTCGAACGTAATCGCGTTTAGTTCGTCTTCTGTAAGTATACTCGCGACACTTCCAGCCGTTATCGGTGTCGCTGTTTCTGTCTCTATTCTTCACAAAGAGCTATTCACATTATCATTGAACGCCCGCAGAACTGCCATTTTTGTTGCCGTGTTTTTTGTTCTCATGGCTGTTTTGTTTGGGTGGAGTGCCTTCAGGCTGCAGCAAGGCAATCTGATATGACCCTCCGCCTCGCCACCCTCTCGCTCCTGATCCTCTACCCCATCGCATGGTTTGCCCCGCTGATGCGTGCCGGACTCTTACCGATCTTTGGCCTGTCCGAAATCAGCGTCATCACCGGGCTCCAGTCTCTTTGGAAATCCGACGTCTTTCTGGCGCTGATCGTCACCATCTTCGCCCTCGTCGCACCTTACATCAAAACCATCGGCACCGCCCTGATCCAGTGGGACCTGCTGGATGTCCGCGTCCAACCCGCGCTGAACATCCTCGGCAAGCTGGCCATGGCCGACATCTTTCTGATCGCGCTCTATATCACTCTGGCCAAAGGCATCTCGTACGCGACCATCGAAACTGCATGGGGTCTGTACCTGTTCACGGCTTGCATTCTGGCCTCGCTCGCGTTGGGCCACATTACCGAAATGACACGCAAATCACGAAATACTCAGATGTAATTGATTGAAAACACTCATCTGAGTATCATCTTTATATTTCGAGCAGTGACAATTTGTAGTTTTCGGGTCCGTAGCGGATCAATCTGTGTGTTTTGGATGCTCTCCGCTTGGGCCTGGTGTGTACCGGTTCTAGAAGGAGTTCGTCGAACATGACTGCCCTCCATAACATTACATTGCAATTTCAGAATGCCTTTTTAAGACTGACTTTTTTCCTCATTTGCGCGGCAGCCCTGTTTGCCGTTTCAGCCACATTATTATCTGCCTTGGGTGTATTGCCCTGGTTATCCATGCAAGCCGGTTTCGGCGGTGGGCCAGTGCAAGACGCCGGGATGTTTATCCAGATCGGCCTGACCGTTCTGATTCTCATGCTGGCATTCTATCTGCCAGCGAATGCCCGAATGATGGCATTGGAAAACAATCACCGCAAATTTGCCCTGAACATGCACGACATATCAGACGCCTATCAAATGGCCCACGCAGCGGACCGTGGCGGCCTGTTCATGATGTCGTCCGAGTTTGACGCGGTCAAAGAACGTATGGCCTTTCTACGCCAGCACCCTGACCTACAGACACTCGAGCCCGAAATCCTGGAACTGGCCGCACAGATGAGCCAGATCAGCCACGAACTGGCTGAAACCTATGGCGACGTGCGGATCAATCGCGCCCGAACCTTCCTACAACAACGTCAGGAAGAGATTGAGCTGTTCCAGAAGCGTCTTGAAGAAGCCCAGGTGATCCAGAACGAATTGCGCCAATGGACGCGCGATGTCGAAATGGAAGAAACCATCGCCAAGTCACAACTGGCCCGCCTGCGGGATGAGCTGTTTGAGCTGTTACCCGAACTGTCGGCTCAGCTGCAAACACCTCCCAAGGACAGCTCGACCAAAGCCTCAAGCGTGGTCGCCATGTCCCCGCCCCGCGCGGCGGAATAGGCGCTTGGCGCCTTTGCTGCGGACGATGGCCCATCGGGCCTGAGGACGCGGCACCCCACCGGTGGAGATGAATGCCTTGCAAGGGCTTGAAGAACCGCCGATCCTCGGGCACCAAGGCCGCATGGCAAAAACGACTTTCTCCTGTTCGGCCTGCGGCGCGTCGCATTCGCGCTGGTCCGGGCGTTGTGACGCATGCGGCGAGTGGAACACCATTTCGCAGGACGTACCCCTTTCGGCGGGTCCCGCCAAGAAATCCTTGGGCGGCAAACGCGGCCAGTCCATCGCACTCACCGATCTGTCGACCGAAGAAACACCCCCGCCCCGTACGCTTTGCGGGGTTGAGGAACTGGACCGCGTGCTTGGCGGTGGCCTTGTTCCCGCCTCGGCCCTGCTGGTGGGCGGCGACCCCGGCATCGGCAAATCCACCCTTTTGCTGCAGGCCGCGGCGCGCTTTTCCCGTGCGGGCGTCAAAACCATCTATGTTTCCGGCGAAGAAGCCAGCGCGCAGGTTCGAATGCGGGCCCGCCGTCTGGGGCTCGAGGACGCGCCGGTTCAATTGGCGGCTGAGACCAACCTACGCAACATCCTGACGACGCTTGAGGCTGAAAAGCCCGGTCTGGCCATCATCGACTCGATTCAGACCATGTGGGCCGACAATGTGGACAGCGCCCCCGGCTCAGTGTCACAAGTCCGGGCCGCAGCGCATGAATTGACAACGTTTGCGAAACGACACGGCGTATCAATCATCATGGTCGGCCATGTCACCAAGGAAGGCCAGATCGCAGGCCCCCGCGTGGTCGAGCACATGGTCGACACCGTGCTCTATTTCGAAGGTGAACGTGGCCATCAGTTCCGCATCTTACGCGCCGTGAAAAACCGTTTTGGCCCCGCTGATGAAATCGGCGTGTTCGAAATGACCGGCAAAGGGTTGGCGCAGGTCACAAACCCCTCGGCCTTGTTCCTGTCGGAACGCGGCACCCCCAGCCCCGGTTCGGCCGTTTTCGCCGGAATTGAGGGCACCCGCCCTGTTTTGGTGGAATTGCAAGCACTTGTGGCACCGTCCCCGCATTCCCAACCCCGCCGGACCGTGGTCGGATGGGATAGTGGGCGGCTGGCCATGATCCTTGCCGTTCTTGAAGCACGCTGTGGCATCCCCTTTGCCGGGTTGGACGTTTACCTGAACGTCGCCGGAGGGATGAAAATCAGCGAACCGGCCGCCGACCTTGCCGTGGCGGCCGCATTGCTGAGTGCCCGAGAAGACACAGCTCTGCCCGCTGATACGGTGATTTTTGGAGAAATCTCGTTATCCGGGGCACTTAGACCGGCCCCACAGACAGAAAACAGGTTGAAAGAAGCCCAAAAACTTGGTTTCACATCGGCAATCGCTCCGGCGGGCGGCAAAACCGGTACTGTGGCAGGTCTGACACTCACCCGACCCTCTGATTTGGTGGGGTTTGTTGGCGAAACCTTCGGAGCAGGTTAAGGTAACGCCTTGAGGGGCTGAAAAAAAGTACAGGCGAGGGCCATGGAAGGTTTTACAATTATCGACGGGGTGGTTGCCCTGATCATCGTCGTGTCAGGCCTGCTGGCCTATTCACGCGGATTTTTACGTGAGGTTTTGGCCATCGCTGGCTGGGTCGCAGCCGCCGTACTGGCCTTTATTTTTGCACCCCAGGCCGTTCCGCTGGTGAAAGAGATCCCGGTCGTTGGAGATTTCCTGCGCGACAGCTGCGAATTGTCGGTGATCACCGGCTTTGCCGCCGTGTTTGCGATCGCTCTAATCGTGGTCAGCATCTTTACTCCGCTGTTTTCATCGATCGTGCAACGCTCGGCCATTGGTGGGTTGGATCAGGCGCTTGGCTTATTCTTTGGCATCGCGCGCGGCATCCTGTTGGTGGCTATCGCCTTCTTTGTCTATGACACGGTCATGACCGGTCAATCTTATACGATGGTCGACGAAAGCCGTTCCGCCAAAGTGTTCGAACAATTCAGCGACCGCATCGAAGAACAAAACCCCGAGCAATGGCTGGGTTGGGTCACCCAACAATATGAAGAGCTCGTGGCAAGCTGTGGCGCCGGCACCGAGGCGCCAGAGGCATCGGAAACCACGGCACCGACCGCAACTGAATAAGAAAAAGCCCGGCATTGACCGGGCTTTTTTCTTGGCTGCCTTTCAGACGTATTCAGTTAAAAAACCTTCTCCACCGCAAACCGTGCATCGGGTGTTCTTCAGGCCAAAGCACCCCTCGCAGCGGCCCATTATGGGTTTGCCGTGGATATCGCGGCTTTTGATCACCTCGCCAGAGCCATTGCAAATCGGACAAGGCGACCGGCCCATGCCACGGCAGCGATGGCACCGGCGTTTTACTGGGTCTTCTTTTTTTCTTCCTTGCTTGTGTTCCCACATGGCTAACGTCCTATCGAAACTCATACACTAGGTAAAAAACCGCTACTTGCACCATGACAGCACAAGCATGCCTATATGTCACCTATTCCAGTCACCTTTCATAAAACGCACCTGCGACGATTGGTGAATGTGATCCTTTGATGACACAGGGCGCATTAGGCATTATGTGGAGGCCGAACTGACATGGAATCGGAGCCACCGATCTTGCTGTACCTGTTTTCTCTCGCGCTTGCCCTCGTGACATTGGCGCGTTTGCATCATCAGCCGGGATGGAAACAAGTCGCACTGGCATACCCATGCAGACGTTCAGATCATCACCGCTAGTCAAAACGTCATGGAAATTGGAGCCCGTACATGTGTGGGATTTTAGGGATCGCAAGCAGGACACATGATGTCTTTGCGGAAATCTATGACGGGCTGCTGATGCTACAGCACCGGGGTCAGGATGCCTCGGGGATCGTCACCTATAACGACGGCTTCTTCCGTGAAAAGAAGGCAAATGGTCTGGTCAAGGACGTGTTCAACGCACAAGACGCCGAGACCCTTCTGGGTAAGATCGGCATGGGTCATGTGCGGTACCCGACCGCAGGATCGCTCAGCGCGTCCGAGGCGCAGCCGTTCTTTGTGAACGCGCCCTATGGCATCTATCTGGTTCATAATGGCAACATCACCAACACCGCCGAACAGCGTGAGAAGGTGACCGCCAAATACAGCCGTCACCTGCGCACCACGTCGGATTCCGAAATCCTGCTGAACGTGCTGGCCGACAAGGTTGCCGATGCGATCAAGGTCAACGGCAACGGCGAACCGATCCGCAACATCTTTGCCGGTGTGAAGATGACGATGGAGCGAATCCAAGGCGCCTATTCGGTAATCTGTCTGGTTGCCGGTGTCGGCATGCTGGCGTTCCGCGATCCTTATGGCATCCGTCCTCTTTCCGTCGCCAAGCGCGATGTGGACGGCGACGGCGACGATTACGCCTTTGCCTCAGAGGATGTGGCCTTTGGCATCAACGGCTTTGAAAAGCTGCGCGACCTTAACCCCGGTGAGGCCATACTGATTGATCTGGATGGAAACATGCACACCTTCCAGGCGGTCGAAGGTCAACTGACCCCGTGTATCTTTGAATATGTCTACCTGGCCCGCCCGGACTCGCTGCTGGATGGCGTTTCGGTTTACAAAACCCAGATGCGCATGGGTCAGACGCTGGCCCGCCAGATCCAAGCCGCAGGGCTTGAGATCGACCGCATCATCCCCGTGCCCGACAGCGCCCGCCCCGTGGCGCTTGAGGTCGCTAAGGCCACCGGCATTCCATACCGCGAAGGTCTGGTCAAAAACCGCTATGTCGGGCGAACCTTCATCATGCCCGGCCAGGAAGAGCGCCAGAAATCGGTGCGCCGCAAGCTGAACGCCGTTCCGTTGGAGTTCCGCGATCACAACGTTCTGCTGATCGATGATTCCATTGTGCGCGGCAATACAATCAAGAAGATCGTGCAGATGTGCCGCGAAGCCGGGGCTAAAAAAGTGTACATCGCCAGCGCCTCACCGCCGGTAAAATTCCCCAACGTCTATGGCATCGACATGCCCACCAAGCATGAACTGATCGCCAATGGCAAAGATATCGAAGAAATCCGTCAGGAAGTCGGCGCAGATGCCCTGTTCTATCAGGATCTCGACGACCTGATCTGGGCGGCCAAAGAAGGCAACCCCGAAATCGAAGCCTTTGACTGTTCCTGTTTCGATGGCAATTACATCACCGGCAGCGTCAGCGATGACTATCTGGACAGTCTCGAAAACAGCAATCGGGTCAGCAAGAAACGCGCAGATATGCAGGTTCCGGGCGGCTCGTGGAACAGCGCGAAGCTGGCCTCGGGATAGGATTTGATCCGAATCGACCTTGCTTTTGGCCCGTTTCACCGATGTGATGCGGGCCTTTTTCTGCCTGCCTGGCAGGCCGCATCGGTAGATTTCCGCCACAACCCATCGGTGAAGAAATTGCAACCGCAAGGGCTTCGCCGCAATGCAAAATCCCCTTGGGAAGCGCTCGGCCAACCGGGCTTTTCCTTTCTGATCCGGTTTGGTAGCCCGCAGGTTGCCAACCACTCAATCAAGGGGTCGGGCCGCTGTGGTCAGGCCGGAATACATGTCAAACGCCACTGTCAAAAGCGCGGCCACGCAAAAAGGTGCGCTGAAAAAAAGCTCTTTGTCTGTTCTGGGGGTCTTTGGTCCGAAATCGGACATGCGGGCCCTTATGCGTATGTCTTCGGGACGTGTGAAAGAGGTCAAGCTGGGCAGCCGCGTGTCGTCGGGCACCATCGTTGCCATTGATGCCGACGGCGTAATGCTGCGACAAAGCGGCCAGACCAAGCGGATCGTCATACCCGGCAGTTAATCTGTCTTGACGCCCTGCGTGCGGGGGTTCAAACCCCTGTCATGACCGATCAGACCAAAATTGCCCTCGTCACCGGGGCCTCTCGTGGGTTGGGCGCTGCCCTGGCCGAGGCACTGGCACCCGAATATCACATTGTCGCCGTTGCCCGCACCACCGGCGGGCTGGAAGAACTGGATGACCGCATTCGGGCCAAAGGCGGTGCCGCAACCCTGGCACCGATGGATATCGCCGACCCCAACGCCATGGCGACGTTGTGCCGGGGCATCCATGATCGCTGGGGCAAGGTGGATTTGTGGCTGCACACAGCCGTTCACACCTCGGCCCTGACACCCACGCATTTCATCGACCCGAAAGAGTGGACTAAGGCCGTAAATACCAACGCCACGGCGACGTCAGTTCTGATCCCCTATATTGCCCCCCTGTTGGGTGAAACCGGCCATGCCGTGTTCTTTGACGATCCGAAAGCCGGTCAGAAGTTTTACGGCATCTACGGTGCAACCAAGGCGGCGCAGATGGCGCTGGCACGTGGCTGGGCACAAGAGACCAAACGCACCGGCCCGAGGGTTTCAATTGTCGAACCTGCCCCGATGCCAACCGCCGTACGTGCGCGTTTCCATCCCGGTGAGGATCGCGATGCGTTGACCAGCACGGCAGACGAAGCCGCTCGGATTTTATCTTTGCTGTAAGGAATGGCCCTTTGGGCCATGCCTCCGGCGTGAGTATTTGGAAAAAAGATGAAGCGGGCGGGTTAGGCGATGCGCACGCCGTTGCGCCCGGCCAGATCGACGAAGAATTGCCAAGCCACGCGGCCCGACCGCGCGCCCCGCGTTGCCTGCCATTCGATGGCTTCGGCACGCAGGGTTTCAGCGTCAACCGACACGCCATATGCCCCGCAATAGCGGTCGATCATCGCTAGGTATTCGTCCTGATCACAAGGGTGGAAGCCCAACCACAGGCCGAACCGATCAGACAGTGAAACCTTTTCCTCGACCGCCTCAGACGGATTGATCGCGCTGGAGCGTTCATTCTCGATCATATCGCGCGGCATCAGGTGGCGGCGGTTCGAGGTGGCGTAGAATACGACGTTTTCCGGGCGCCCTTCGATACCCCCGTCCAGCACTGCCTTGAGCGATTTATAGTGCTGGTCGTCATGACTAAACGATAAGTCATCGCAGAACAGAATGAACCGGTGCGGTGCGGCACGCAGGTGATTCAGAAGGCGGGCGACTGAGCCCATATCCTCGCGCTGGAGTTCCACCAGCTTCAGATCTGGGAAATCCATCTGCAGCGTGCCGTGAACAGCTTTGACGAGGCTGGATTTCCCCATCCCCCGCGCGCCCCAAAGCAACGCGTTATTTGCTTTGAAGCCGGCAGCAAATCGGCGCGTATTGTCCAGCAGAGTATCGCGGGACCGGTTGATGCCCACCAGCAAATCCAGATCGACGCGGTTGACCTGCGTGACGGGCTCCAGCCGATCCGGTTCAACATGCCAGACAAATGCCGGGGCAGCCGCGAAATCGGGCGCGTCCAAAGGGGCTGGTGCCATCCGTTCCAGCGCGTCGGCGATACGGTTCAGGGCTTGGTCGTCCATTGGGGCCTCCGGCGTCATGTCTTGCGCGGTTCAAACCATGTTCGAAGCGGCGCAACAAGGGCCAGGCACGAAAAAGGCGCGCCGATTGAGCGCGACTGTTTCATGGTTTTCAGCGGGGTTACTTGCTGTCTTCTTCCCGCACGATCTCTTCGTCGGCTTCTTCTTCGTCGTCATAGTAGCCGTCGGCACGCAGTTGCTCTTCGCGCTTTTTTTCGACCCGGGCGACTAGGAAGATCGAAATCTCATACAGGCCGTAGACCACCACAAACAGAATAACCTGCGTAATCACATCAGGCGGTGTCACCAGCGCGGCAAGCACCAGAATGGCAACCACTGCGTATTTCCGAACCGAGCCCAGTCCTTCAGCCGTAACCAGCCCCGCCTTCCCCATAAGGGTCAACAAAACGGGCAGTTGAAAACACAGGCCAAAGGCCACGATAAACTTGATCGTCAGGTTCAGGTATTCCTGCGCCGAGCCCTGGAACACCACGCTCAGCGGAGCCGCGGTTGCGCCTTCGACCACTGCCTCTCCTTCGGCACCAAATTGCTGGAACCCGAGGAAGAAGTCGTAAGCCAGTGGTGTTACGACATAGAATGCAAAGCTTGCCCCCAGAAGGAACATGAAGGGCGAGGCCAGCATGAATGGCAGGAACGCGTTCTTTTCCGATCGGTAGAGGCCCGGCGCCACGAAGCGCCACATCTGCATCCCGATATATGGGAAGGCCAAGATAAAGCCACCCAGCAGCGAGACCTTGATAGCAACGAAGAACCCTTCTTGCGGCGAGATGAAAATCAACCCGCAATCCTGCCCGCGTTCGGCCAAAACTTCGCACAAAGGGTTAGTCAGGAAGTTGAAAAGCGGCGTGGCCACAGTGAAACAGATGATCATCCCGACCAAAAACGCCACGACGCAGTGGATCAGCCGCGTGCGCAGTTCCGCCAGATGCTCGATCAGCGGGGCCGAGCTGTCTTCGATCTCGTCGGTCTTTGTCATGTCTTGCTTTCAGTCTTCAGCGCGGCCTCGGCCTCTTCGGCTTTGGCTAGCGCATCTGCCGCTTCTTTGGCCTTACGCTCAGCCGCAGCACGGGCAGTTGAGGCCTGAATCTTCTTGGCCTGCTCAGCCCGCTCAGCCGCCAACTTGCCTGTTTCGCTGTCGGGGTCGAACTTGGTGGGATCGATGCTTTTGGCAACGTCCCGCGCCGCCTCGTTAACGCTGTCCATGGCGGTGCTGACGGGATTGGCGGCTGCGTTCAGACCCTTTTTGATCTCGTTCACACCTGCCTGATCCGCGGCCTCGTTCATGGCGCTGCTGAATTCGCGCGCCATACCACGGGCCTTGCCAACCCAGCGGCCAACATTGCGAAACAGAACCGGCAGGTCCTTTGGCCCCACAACGATCAGGGCAACAATGCCAATGACCAGAAGCTCGGTCCAACCCAGATCAAACATCTGCGCTTAGGCCTTGTCTTTGTCGGTCTCGGGCGTGACGTCCTTGGCCACTTCGGCAGCGTCCTGCTCCAGCTCGTCCGCGCCTTCTTTGACGCCCTTCTTGAACGAGGTGATGCCCTTGCCCACTTCACCCATCAACGAGCTGATTTTACCGCGGCCAAACAGCACCAGCACCACAACGGCGATCAGTAGCAGACCGGGAAGGCCGATATTGTTGAGCATGTCTCTTCTCCTTGTACGTCGACGCGTTGCGCCGGGAATGTGATCTGGGTCTGTGTCTACGCCTGCATGGCCTTGCGCAAAAGTGCGCCAGATCAATTCCGCGCTCAAAATTGATCCGATCACGCAATTTTTGCAGGCTGGCATTTCACAACTGACAGGTTTATGTCAGTTGAAGGACATTAGGAACAGGGCATCGAAACCTGGTCAACGGAGAATCAAATGACCCATGTTGCTGAAATCGTCACCTTCACCCTCGCCAACGGGACAACACCGGAAGAGTTCGTCAAACTCAGCCAGGCGTCCGAGGCGTTCGTTCGCAACGCCCCGGGTTTTGCCCACCGTCAGCTAAGCCAGGGTGAAGACGGCCGCTGGACCGACTATGTAATCTGGACGGATATGAAGGCCGCCAAGGACGCAGCGGCGCAATTCCCGCAGCAAACCTTTGCCCCGGCCTTGATGGCCGCGATCCAACCCGACAGTGTCCAGATGCGCCACGAGAATGTGCAATGGAAAATGACCGCATAAACGCGGTCCGGGCGGCGTGTCATGCGCCGCTCTGATCGTCTGTTCGACATCATTCAGATCCTGCGCGACGGCAAACTGCACCGCGCGCAGGATATTGCGGACCGGCTCGAAGTGTCGGTTCGTACAATCTATCGCGATATGGACACGCTGGTGGCCTCGGGTGTTCCGGTAGAGGGTGAGCGTGGCGTAGGCTATATGGTCCGCGAGCAAATCACCCTGCCCCCGCTGAACCTGACCCCGGCCGAGCTTGAAGCGCTGAACCTCGGCATGGCCATCGTGGCCGAGGCCGCAGACCCCGATCTGAAGGCCGCCGCAGAAACCCTGGCCGACAAGATTGACGCTGTACTGCCCACCCAGGTCGTGGCCGAGGCGGACACGTGGAAGTTCGCCGTCTACCCCTTTGCAGACGCTGCGCGGGGGCTGGCGCATATGGCTCCGATTCGGTCCGCGATCAAAACCCGGCAGAAACTGCACCTGTCCTATCGCCGTATCGACGGCGTTCTGACAGACCGCACCATTCGCCCTCTTCATATGGAGTACTGGGGCCGCGTCTGGACCCTTACCGCATGGTGTGAGTTGCGCGAAGGGTTCCGCGTGTTTCGCATCGACCTGATCGAGGCTGTCTCACCCCTACCGGAAATCTTCGCTGACGAGCCCGGCAAAACACTAAGCGATTTCGACCCGCACGCCTAGACCCGGCTGTCAGTTATATGGCCCGAAATGGGCCATTCCAATCACTTCAGATAAGGTTCCGGATCGACGGATTCGAACCCTTTGCGCACCTCGAAATGGACATAGGAATTGTCGCCGCCACGCAAGGATGCAATCTGTTCGCCTCGGCGCACACGGTCGCCCTTTTTAACCGTGATCTTGTCAACGTTTGCATAGACGGTCAGCAGGTCGCTGTTGTGTTTAACCACTATAATCGGCACTTGATCCGCATCTGCGGTGATCGCCGCAACGGTCCCGGCTTCGGCTGCCTTTACCGCAGCTCCCGACTGTCCGGCGATGTCGATCCCTTCATTCTTGCCCTTGTCATAGGTGCGAATGATCGTCCCGGTAACTGGCAATCCCAGGGCAGAACTACTTTGGTTTGTCGGAGCCTCGGCCGTCACGTCGGGCGCAGGTGTGGCCGGAGCGATCACCTCGTCCGGCAACGGTTGCGTGGCACTTGGCGGTGTCGGCGTGGGCGAGCCCTGGCCGGGTTGTGTCACATTGCTGGCGGGCACAGCCGCTTGTCTTGGAGCAGGCTGGTTCTTGATCGGGATTAACAGGAACTGATCTTCCCGTACGGTAAAGTCCGACCCCAACCCGTTCCATTCGGCCAGCGCATCCACTGGCACGTCGTAAAGCCGTGCAATGGTATAAGCTGTCTCGCCGCGTTTGACCTGGTGACGGATCGGCTCGGGCCCCGATGCCACAGGGGCCGGTGCAGGCGCGGCCGCAGGTTGGGTGGGCGCCAACGTCGATGTCCTAACCGAGCCATCTGCCGGCGCCTCATCAATCGCGGTTCCGGCAATCGAGGCGATATCCACTGAACTGGTCGAACTGACCGTGCGCGGCAGGGCGATAACCTCGCCGTCGCGCAATTTGTCCGTCGGTTTGAGACCGTTGAACACGGCCAACTCTCCCTCGGGCAAACCGACGCGGGCAGCAACCGAGGCGACCGTATCGCCGCGTTGCGCAACGGCTACCTGATAGTTCGGATAGGTGATGACCCCGCGCGCATCCGGTGCTGGCCGGTTCGCGGTCACCCCTCGCGCGGCATCTGCGGTCGAAAATCCGCCGACCTGCCCGCGCAGATCGTAGTCCAGCGGGCCTTCGCACCCTGCCAGAATCGCCAAAGCCGCCACACCTGTCACGCAGCGGAGCATCGCTGATTTGGAAACTGCTCTCATCTTACTGTCCTCAACGCCTGCCCGTGTTTTCCGGGGTTCCGGCGCATGTTGCAGAATATTCTTTTACGCCCCGTCCCGGCCAAGCCCTTCTAACAAGGGCACGAAACGAACGGGTAACAATTCGTCATAGTCCAGACCGGTCTCGGTCCGCCTGACCCGGATCAGGGTCTGAACCGCATCCGACTGTCCAACCGGCAAAACCATGATACCGCCGATTTTAAGCTGCGCCAAGAGCGGCCCTGGCGGGTCTTCTGCCGCAGCCGTTACAATGATCCTGTCAAACGGGGCCTGTTCGGACAAACCAAAGGATCCATCCGACAGCATCGCGGTGACATTGGTTAGCCCCAGCTCGCGAAACAGCGCACCAGTTTCGCGCACCAGTCGCTTGTGTCGTTCGACCGTATAGACCCGGCGCGCCAGTTTGGACAGGATCGCCGCCTGATAGCCCGAGCCTGTACCGACCTCTAACACTGTGTCGCGCGGGCGCACGTCCAGCGCCTGTGTCATTAGCCCCACAACTGACGGCTGGCTGATCGTCTGCCCGCAGGCAATCGGCAAAGGTGTGTCCTCATATGCGCGCTCGGCAAACAGACCTTTGACAAAGCGGCCACGATCAACCTGCTCCATCGCGGCCAGCACCCGCGCATCCGTCACCCCGCGCGATCGCAGGGCAAACAGGAACTGCATGATTGTTTCTGGATCTGGTCCGGTCATTCGATCGTCTTCAATGCCTCAAGCGCGTCATGCGCCGTCAGATCCGCGCGCATCGGCGTGACCGAGATGTAGCCCGCCAGATTAACCGCCGCATCCGTGCCCGGCGCGGTTGGGTTGTGCTGATACCCACCCTTGATCCACAGGAACCGCCGCCCAGAGGGCGAACTGTGCGGCTCGACCGAGAAATGCGTATCGCGGCGATATCCTTGCGGTGCGATCCGGGTGCCCAGAACCTCGTCCGCGGGCACGGGCGGAAAATTTACGTTGTAGAATAGACGGTAATCGGCTTGCTCGGCCGGGGTCGCGTCCAATATTTTCCGCACCAGACCCGCCCCGAACCGGGTCGCGGCCTCGAACGGATCGTCCAGCCCCAGATTACGCGGACCAAAATATTGAGACAGGGCAATCGCCGGAATGCCCTGCAACGCGGCCTCCATCGCGCCACCGACAGTACCGGAATACAGAGTGTTTTCCGCCGAATTGTTGCCCCGGTTCACGCCAGACAACACCAAATCGGGCGGCGCGTCCTTCATCACGTCGTGCAGACCGGCCAGCACACAATCGGCGGGCGAGCCCTCGGCGGCGAAACGCCGATCCCCCAGTTTGGCGACCATCATCGGATGGGTATAGCTGATGCAATGGCCGACACCCGATTGCTCGAACGCAGGTGCAACCACCCAGACTTCTCCGTCGGGCCCAGCTAGATCGGCGGCAATCGCCTCAAGCGTGATCAGGCCCGGCGCGTTGATGCCGTCATCATTGGTCAGAAGAATACGCATTTGCCCCATCCACCGCAGCGTTTTGACCTTGATAGACCCGCCCCCGCGCGGCGGCAAGCAAAGCACGCCTGCAATCTGAGGCTTTCGCGCACCACTTGAGCCTAAACTACGTTTTCAGGCCCTAAATGGGGAAAACAAAGCACCGATCCCGGCGAATGGTCAGCCACATGACCCGTCCCGGATTTGGCACGAAAACATTCGGCACCGTGGCCTTCAGAACGGAACCATCATGGTCCATGCGGAACTCGACCAGGCTTTCGTTGCCTAAGAACCGCGCTCTCTCGACCGTGCCGCGAGCCGCAACGCCATCGGTTGCCGTGGGCAGCGGGCCTTTGCCATTGCGGTCAAAGTCCAACCGCACGTGCTGTGGCCGGAATACAATCTCAACATCTGTGCCGTCGGGAATGCCCGGCGCTAGAAACTGACCAAAGGGTGTATCGGCCAACGCTCCATTCACTTGCGCTTGTAACACGTTGACATCACTGAAAAATGCCACAGCCGCTTTGTCAGCCGGACGGGTATAGACGTTGTAAGGCGCACCTTGCTGCACGATCTTGCCGCGGCGCATCAGTGCGATCTCATCAGCCATGCGCATCGCCTCTTCGGGCTCGTGCGTCACCAACACAACGGCGGCATCTTCTTCCTTGAGGATCGCCAGCGTCTCATCCCGAATACCGTCGCGCAGCCGGTTGTCGAGGCCAGAGAACGGCTCGTCCATCAGCATGATCCGTGGACGCGGGGCCAGTGCGCGGGCCAGAGCGACACGTTGTTGCTCGCCCCCGGACAGGTGATGCGGGAATTGGTCGATGAAGTGGATAAGATCAACTTTGCGCAGTAACTCATCAACGCGCGCGCGCTTTTCTTCTTTATGCCCCGTCAGGCCAAAGGCCACGTTGTCGGCTACACTTAAATGCGGAAACAGCGCAAAATCCTGAAACATCAGGCCGATCTCGCGGCGTTCGGGCGGAACCCGGAACACGGTGTCGCAGATTAGCTTGCCGTCGACATAGATCTCACCGGACTCCTGCATCTCAACCCCGGCGATCATGCGCAACGTGGTCGACTTGCCGCACCCCGAAGGCCCAAGCAGGCAAGTCACTTTCCCTGCTTCAACCGTCAAAGAGACGTCGTCAACTACAACCCGCCCCTCGTACCGTGCGTTAAGATTGCGAATTTCCAGACGAGGAGGAGTTACGTCTATTGTCACCGATGGGCCTCGTTGCCTTTTCCCGATCAAATTCATCGGTCTTAGGCGGGGATAGCAACCCCGCCCGTCCGGTGCAAGTGATCAGCAGCAGCCGCCCGAGGTAGCCTCGCCGGTCGACGCGCTCGTGATCGCGCCGGTGGCTTCAAACGGGCTTTCGCCGCCGCAACCATCGAAGATGCCATAATGCGTAGAGAAATCACCGATAAAGTCGAAATGCCGCGCGAAACGGGTATCGTTCAACATCATCCATGTATTGCCGCAGACCGGAAACACCTTGCCTGTCTCGATCGCGTGGTGGTCATCTAGTTCGAACAGATGTGGCGCGTGCGGGATGGTGCCTTTGTAGATGACGGCCTGCCCGTAATCCTCGCAAGCGGGTTCCAGTACGGACAGTTTGAACAGTCGATAAGTCGCCGACAGGAACTTCAGCGGTGCGACGCGTTCTTCCAGCACAGGGTTCTCAATGGTCAGCGGGCGGTGCGTGACGCGGCGTGGATCACCGAACCCCGCCTTGCGCGACATCGACAGAAAATCGTTCCAGTACAGTGCGCCGGACAGGCATTCGCCGTACAAAACTTCATCTTTGGCCATGGCCTGCGGAACACGACGGTCGGCGTAGACGTCCGAAAAATACATCTCACCACCCTCTTTCAGCAGACGATGGGCACCGCGTAGGACGGCCTCTTTGTCGGTGGCCAGATTGATCACGCAATTCGAGACGATGATGTCGAAGGAACTAGGTTCCAGGTCCAGCTCATCCAACTTTTCGATGTAGCCGTGATGGAATTCTACGTTGCTGGCGGCATGACCAAAGGCCTGCGCGTGGAAATCCTGATGCGCGCGAGCGACGTCTAGCTGTTCCGGCGTCATGTCGACCCCGACCACGCGACCCTTTTCACCCACCATCGCAGACAGGGCATAAACGTCGCGACCAGCCCCGCAACCCAGGTCAAGGATGCTCATCCCCTCCAGATCCAGCGGCGCGATCAGGCCGCAACCATAGTAGCGCGTCAGCACATCATCATGAATTTTCGAGAGGATCTTTTTGACATGGTCCGGCATGTCATCGGGAGTACAGCAAGCGTTGGTTTGCAAATCCGCGCTGCCCTGAAGGACCTCGCCATAGTAATTCTGCACTGATTCATGCTTCATCGCAGCACCCCTTTCCTCACTGGCTGCTTCGCAGCTAATGCAGCACTGCCGCCTGTGCAACCACTGCTACCAATTTTGACAAAAGCGTGAGGGTCCTGCCCTAGCCCAGCAGGTCGAAATCGACCGAGGCGCGAACCCGCCCATTCACCTGAATCTCTAGCCGATGTGCGCCGGGGACCAGCTTGAACGTGGTCGCATTGCCTTTCAGCTTGTGCTTCTTGGTCAGACTCAGCGCACCATCGCGCAAGGTCGCCTGCTTCAGCTTATGCACCTTGGCCGAAGTTTTGCCGCCAGGGCGTTGAAAATGAATGATATAGTCGACCAGAACAGGTTGATCCCCCGCACCGGTCAACGCGACATCAAACTCAAGCGCCCCACCAATCCGCGCCTCTTGGTTCACCTGCACGCTTGCGGTTATCTCGGCCTCGGGATCGAAGCCCAACATCTTCATGGCACCGGGATGGCCTGCCTTCACCAGCCCCCGCAGCGTATGTGAGGTCATCCAGCGCAGTTCGTCCCGATCCTGTGTCCCGGTTTCGGACCAGTCCTGTAACCGGTCCAGCACCAGCGCAGGGTCTTTCTTGGTGATGTCGTTCAGATGGTTCGCCACAGACCGCGTAACATAGCGTGTTGGGTCACTATGCAGCCGGTCCAACAATGGCAGCGGGTCGGTCAGCTCCAGCCCTACCGCCTGCCCCCAAGGCAACCGTGGTCGTGTGCCTTCACTGACCAGACGGCGCACGTGATAGCTGTCATGCCCGCACCATAGTTCCATCCGCGCCAAGACCTGATCCGGATAGCGGTTGAGGAATGGGCGAATGGCCCACTCCATCGAAAATCGTTGGGTCAGTTCTTCAAGCACGTCCAAAGCCAGATCAGGATACTCCAACCCCACTGAAACGATCCAATCCCCCAAAGGCGCAAAGATGAAATCACCGAAATCATCATCTGTTTTGGTTGGGTCCAAAGGCGGTGGCAGTGCGCGCAGAAGGGTTGGCGCGACAGTCGGCAGCTCTCCGGGTACGGCCTGTTGCAGGCAGTCGGCGATCCAGGCCATGCGCTCTTTCAGTTCAAGCTCCAGCAGCCGCGACATGACCTGCGCCTCGAAAGCCTTGGCATCAAAGGATGGATCAGCATCGGCGAAAAGGCCCGCTAAAAAACAGGTCTTTTCCGCATTAAACAACTGATCTTTGAGCGAGAAGTTCTGTGCCATGACTCACATCGTCAGATTGGTTCCGCCACCGTCCAGCAGTATATTCTGCCCGACGATAAAGCCGGCGTGTTGCGAACACAAAAACGCGCAGGCCGCGCCGAATTCCTGCCGCGTCCCATACCGACGTGCAGGGATCGTCCCGACGCGTTCGGCGCGCGCCTGATCCATGGAAATTCCTTTTTGTGCAGCCACGCCACCATCCAGCGAATCCGCGCGATCCGTCGCGTGAATGCCCGGCAGTAGGTTGTTGATCGTCACTCCACGCGGCGCGACTTGTCGCGCTGTACCAGCGACATAGCCGGTCAAACCAGTCCGCGCCGCGTTGGACAGGCCCAAAGCAGGGATCGGCGCACGCACGGATTGCGACGTGATGTTGACCACCCTGCCCCAGCCCTTGTCCATCATCCCCGGCAACAAGGCTTTCATGAAGGCAATCGGTGTCAGCATATTTGCATCCAGCGCCTTGATGAAATCGTCACGATCCCAGTCCGACCACAGTCCGGGTGGCGGGCCACCGGCGTTTGTCACAAGTATATCAACGCCCTGCGCGGCTTCGATAACTTGCGCCTGTCCGTCTACCGAGGTCACATCGCAAGCCACGGTTTTCACATCGACGCCATATTCGGACCGCAAACGAGCAGCTTCGGCATCCAACGCCTCGGCCCCGCGCGCGTTCATCACCAGATCAACCCCAGCTTCGGCCAACGCCTCGGCACAGCCTAAACCCAGCCCTTTTGAGCTTGCACAAACCAGCGCGCGCTTTCCGCGAATTCCCAGATCCATTTGATCCTCCCCATCTGTTGTTGCCCGCATGTCTAGCACCGGCCAGACAGGGAAGACCAGAAGTCACAAAGCTTCAGTAAAAGAACTCTTCGCGCACGATTTTTCCGTTTGCGACGTGATAGATACCGACCTCTTTCATATCGAAGGTCTCACCACTTTCCTTAACCTTGCCCTGCACTTCGAAAATTACGGCAAAGCGATCGTCGCCGTGCAAATAAGGCTCACTGACCGACGCGCCCGAGACCTCATGCGCGCCTTCCCACCATTCGTGTTTGCCGCGGATGCCCTCGACGCCGTGTGTTTCACGCCCCATACCTTCCATCTCTTGCGCTTCGACCGAAACGGCATCAGGCGCGTATAATTTGTTTAGGTTTTCCTTGGCCCGGTCCTCACGACACCCAGCGACCAGTTCGTCTGCGATTTCTTTCAAATTCATTGATCCTCTCCATCTTTTGTTCACTATTTGTTCTTATTGGCATAACCATACGATTCTGAACACCCCCTTTGTCTTGCTTCGGCAGGATTCCCCGCCTATACGCGCGTTCATGCTTGATACCGCCACCAACCAACCCGTATTGCCGCCCGAGATTGCCCGACGCCGGACATTCGCCATCATCTCGCACCCGGATGCGGGCAAGACGACGCTGACTGAAAAGTTCCTGTTGTACGGGGGCGCGATTCAGATGGCCGGTCAGGTGCGCGCTAAGGGCGAGGCGCGGCGGACCCGGTCGGACTTCATGCAGATGGAGAAAGATCGGGGCATTTCGGTCTCGGCCTCGGCCATGTCTTTCGATTACGGGGACTTTCGTTTTAATCTGGTGGATACACCCGGCCACTCAGATTTTTCCGAGGACACCTATCGCACGCTGACCGCCGTGGACGCCGCCGTTATGGTGATCGACGGCGCGAAAGGTGTGGAAAGCCAGACGCAGAAACTGTTCGAGGTTTGCCGCCTGCGCGATTTGCCGATCCTGACCTTCTGTAACAAGATGGACCGCGAAAGCCGCGATACGTTCGAGATCATCGACGAAATTCAGGAGATGCTGGCCATCGACGTCACGCCCGCTGCGTGGCCGATCGGCGTGGGTCGCGATTTCATCGGCTGCTATGACATGCTGCGCGACCGACTGGAATTGATGGACCGCGCCGACCGCAACAAGGTAGCTGAAAGCATTCAGATCAACGGTCTGGACGACCCCAAACTGGCCGAACACGTACCCGAGCATCTGCTGGACAAGCTGCTGGAAGAGGTCGAGATGGCGCGCGAGCTGCTGCCTACTCTGGACCCGCAGGCGGTTCTTGAGGGGCACATGACTCCGATCTGGTTCGGCTCGGCGATCAACTCGTTCGGGGTCAAGGAACTGATGGAAGGTATCGGCGCCTATGGCCCGCAGCCGCAGGTCCAGTCCGCTGAACCCCGACAAATTGCGCCTGATGAAAAGAAGGTCGCCGGTTTTGTCTTTAAGGTGCAGGCCAACATGGACCCCAAGCACCGCGACCGGGTTGCATTCGTCCGCATGGCAAGCGGTCATTTCAAGCGCGGCATGAAGTTGACACACGTGCGATCCAAGAAACCGATGGCGATTTCGAACCCCGTGCTGTTTCTGGCCTCTGACCGCGAACTGGCCGAAGAGGCCTGGGCCGGAGACATCATTGGAATCCCCAACCACGGTCAGCTGCGCATCGGTGACACCCTGACCGAGGGCGAAGCGCTGCGCGTGTCCGGGATCCCGTCATTCGCACCGGAATTGCTGCAAACTGTCAGGGCAGCCGACCCGCTGAAGGCCAAGCATCTGGAAAAAGCCCTGATGCAATTTGCCGAGGAAGGTGCAGCCAAGGTTTTCAAGCCATCGATTGGTTCGGGCTATATCGTCGGCGTCGTTGGTGCGCTGCAGTTCGAAGTCCTCGCCAGCCGGATTGAGATGGAATACGGTCTACCCGTCCGGTTCGAGGCGTCGCAGTTCACCTCTGCCCGCTGGGTGAGCGGTGACAAGGCCGAGGTTGAAAAGTTCGTCAACGCTAATAAACAGCACATCGCCCATGATCATGACGGCGACATCGTCTATCTGACGCGCTTGCAATGGGATATCGACCGGGTCGTGCGTGATTACCCCGAGCTGAACCTGACGGCGACCAAGGAAATGATGGTTTGATCCGGGTCTTGTAGTTTGGGCACCGTTCTCTAGGGTTCCGAAGCATGGCGGATTTGGATCAGGAAAACTATCCCGGCGGCTTCTATTCGGTGATGCGCCATCTGGAACGCAAAGAGGTTCCTTATCGCGATCCACAACGGGTACTGCCGCCGCCGGATGTTGATCTGAGTGAACTTGCCCAAACACCCGTAGAAAAACCTGACCCGGACGCCAGCTTTGACCACAAGCAGGACGCGCGCAGGAAGTACCACGCGCTGCAGCAGGAATTTTCTGGCCAATCGCTGCTGCATCTTGTTCACGCAATGTGCATCGCATTGCTGCGCCGGCATCCGTCACCGGCTGAGGCACGGGCGCTGTTTCTGCGGATGTGGCGGGAAAAGGGTTCAGAGTTAGCGCGGGACCTGCCTGTGCGTTGGCTTATTTCCTCGGCAACCACATTCGCCGACCATGGCGAAACACTGGATCAGCGCTTGGGCGGACAGGGTCTGTTCCTGTTGTACGATCTGATCAAGCTGCATGATAGCGAGCGTCGGGTATCCCTTCGTCCAAACGATCAAGCCTTTGAGACGCAGGGTGAAAAACACCACGACGTTCCATTGGCATTCGGCATGGCGGGCTATTCGCTACGGAATGGCGATCTGGATCGCAACCTTTTGGCACGCCTTTGGCGTCATGCAGAAAACGACGCGGTGTTGCGCCCGCTGGGGTACCGGATGTTGAAACTGGTGATGTACGACCCGCGCAGCATTTTTGGGCGCATCCAGCACTACAAGACCCGGCAGTCCCTGTTGGATCACATTGATGACTGACGGCTCTGGCTGGGGCATTGTTTCAACGGTTCGGGGCCCTGCCCCGGATATCCTGCGATTTGTTGCCTATCACCTCGATCTTGGGGTCGACCTGATGCACATCTATCTGGATGAACCCAATTCCAAAGCTTTCGATGCCCTGGATCGGCATCCGAAGGTCGACGTGCATACATGCGATGAGGCCTTCTGGGCCAGCCGCAAGCGTGAACGGCCCGAACGGCATCAAAACCGTCAGACCGCAAATGCGTCATTCACCTATCGCAAGACCAATCTGAATTGGTTGGCCCATATCGACATGGACGAGTTTCTGTGGACGGACCGTCCCATTCCCCAGCAACTGACCGATGTTCCCAACCACATCCCCGCTGTACGTGTCCGCCCGATCGAAGCCGTGGGCGGTGGCACGGATCTTTTTAAGGCGCATCTTCCAAAGACCCCCCACCGTGACGCCCTCGTACAATCGCTGTACCCGCGTTATGGCGCGTTTGTTTTGGGTGGGTTCTTCAGCCATTTGCAAGGTAAGCTGATCGTCCGGACGGGTTTGAAGAAACTGAGTTTTCGTATCCACAACCTGTTCCAGGAAAAAACACTCTTGCCCTGCAAGTTCGAATTGCCGGGGTTGGAGCTGTGCCATCGACACGCCCCCGACTGGGAACATTTTAAGGCTCACCTTCGATTTCGCCTGGCGCGTGGCTCGTATCAGCCAGGAATGTCCCTGAATGTTCCACGTGAACGGGGCGGCATGAACATGAACGAATTACTCAGCTGGATCGAGGCCAAAGGCGGCATGGATGGGCTGCGTGCATTTTTTGACGAAATCAGCGGTGCAGACCCCGACGTGAGAACCCGTCTGGAACAACATGACCTGATCCGATATCGGCCCCTGGATTTGGACGAAAAAGTCAGGAAACACTTTCCCGGAAGTGACTGAATTGTTGCGAGAAATCCGCAGATCGAGCACAGTAAAAACCTTAAAGAGGTCTTCATTTGACCATACCCGGCGTTTTTGTTATGTCCCCCTCCAAGCCGAAATTGCGCAATGCAGCGTATGGCCATCCGGGCCCGGCACACCTTTGACGCGCGGGCCAGGTCTAATGTCCGCATGAACCGGACTTACATGACAAAATTTAACGAACTGAACCTGAACCCGAAGGTCCTCAAAGCCATTGAGGAAGCCGGATACGAATCCCCCACCCCGATCCAAGAAGGCGCAATTCCACCTGCGCTGGAAGGTCGTGATGTATTGGGGATCGCCCAGACCGGCACGGGAAAAACTGCAAGCTTTACGCTGCCGATGATCACAATGCTGGCACGGGGCCGCGCGCGCGCGCGGATGCCACGGTCGCTGGTGCTGTGCCCGACACGGGAACTGGCTGCACAGGTCGCCGAGAATTTCGACACCTATAGCAAACACCTGAAACTGACCAAGGCGTTGTTGATCGGAGGCGTCAGCTTCAAGGAACAGGACGCACTGATCGACCGTGGCGTCGATGTTCTGATCGCAACTCCCGGCCGACTGCTGGACCATTTCGAACGCGGCAAACTGCTGTTGACCGGCGTGCAGATCATGGTCGTGGACGAAGCTGACCGGATGCTGGACATGGGTTTTATCCCCGATATCGAGCGCATCTTCTCGCTTACGCCGTTCACCCGCCAGACGCTGTTCTTTTCGGCCACCATGGCGTCCGAGATTGAACGCATCACCGACACTTTCCTGTCTGCCCCCGCGCGGGTCGAGGTTGCCCGACAGGCGACCGCCTCGGAAACCATTGAACAGGGCGTGGTCATGTTCAAAGGCGGCCGTCGCGATCGAGAGGCCAGCGCCAAGCGCAAGGTCTTGCGCGCACTGATCGATGCCGAGGGTGAAAAATGCACCAACGCGATCATCTTCTGTAACCGCAAGACAGACGTTGATATCTGCGCAAAGTCGCTAAAGAAATACGGCTATGACGCCGCCGCGATCCACGGCGATCTGGACCAATCACAGCGGATGAAAACGCTGGACGGTTTCCGCGACGGCTCGTTGCGGTTGCTGGTTGCCTCGGACGTGGCTGCGCGTGGCCTTGATGTCCCGTCGGTCAGCCATGTTTTCAATTTCGACGTCCCCGGCCACCCCGAGGATTACGTTCACCGCATCGGCCGCACCGGTCGTGCCGGGCGCGATGGCAAGGCGATTACTATCTGTTCGGGTCGTGACGAAAAAGCGCTGGCTGCGATTGAAAAGCTGATCCAGAAGGACATTCCAAAGCTCGACAATCCGGTCAAGGACGAACCCAAAGCCGACACGCAGAAGCCTGAGAAAAAGACCAAGTCTGCCGACACGCAAAAGAGCGAAGGCAAAAAGAGCGACCGCAAAAAGGACAAAGAACCTAAAGGTCGCGGCCGTCGTTCGGATAACGGCAACGCGGTTGTGGGCATGGGCGATCACCTGCCCAGCTTCATTGCCCTAAGCTTTGCCGAGCGCCGTGCTGGTTAAATCGCCAGCACCAGCGCCAGGATCGACAACCCCAACAACGCCATCCCGGCGATCTCACGCCGGGTAATGGTCTCACGGAAAAACAGGATCGATGCGAACAGGCTGAGCAACAGTTCGACCTGCCCCAGCGCTTTGACATAGGCCGCGTTCTGCAAGGTGAACGCAAAGAACCAGCAAAACGATCCGCCCAGACTGGTCAAACCGACAAACACCCCTGTTCGACGTGTCTGCCACACCGCAAGCAGTTCGGTCCGGTCGCGCCACAGCAGCCATAGCGCCATGCTGAGGAACTGGAACGTCACAACCGCGGCCAGAGTGATCAGAGCGCGAAACCACGCGTCGATATCACCCAGTTCAAGCGACGCACCCCGGTAACTGACGGCGGAAAAGGCGAACAATACGCCTGACCCCAACCCTAGGCGCGAGGCCCGGTTGGTCAGATGTTTCCACCACGCCCCGTCGCCTCCGGGTGATTTGGACAGCAAAAGCACCGCCATCAATCCCAGCAAGATCGCAACCAGACCCCCGTACGAGATCTGATCGCCCAGCACCAGAAAACCGACAATGGCGGTCTGAATTACTTCGGTTTTCTTAAAGGTAATCCCAACCGCAAAATTTCGTTGTTTGAACAAAGCGACCACGCAGATCGTTGCCAGAATTTGCGCGGTGCCACCGATGACAGCGTATACCCAGAACCACCCCGTCAGCGGCGGCAGGCTGAAGCCAGTCACTTGCAGCGCCACAATCAGCCCCAAAAGCGCCAGTGGCATCGAATACGCGAACCGGGCAAACGTCGCCCCGGCCGCACTTAGCTTTACGGTGCTGAGGGATTTTTGCAGCATGAACCGCACTGTCTGGAACGAGGCGGCAGCAATTGTGATGGGAATCCATAAACTCATGGCCCCCTTGTGTCGCTAAATCAAGGCTTTGGCCAGAGAGGATGTTCCACCGGATCCTTGGCCCGCAGGAAATACGCCTTAAAGATCTGCGCGTAAGACCGGTAGACATAAGCCTCATTCCGGGTCTGATACCGGTCTTTGCTGGCGCGATATAGCGCAGGCAGGCGGTACCACGGCGCACCAGGATTCATGTGATGAACCACATGCAGGTTGTTGTTTAAAAACAGAAAAGCCAGCAACCCACGATCTTCGATAATCACAGTACGGGCCTGCGGATTTTCATGCGCGCGGTGTTCAAGGAAGGTGCGGATCTTCACCAGCCCCAGCCCGATATAGGCGGACAGAACATACGCCCAAATCGGCATTGCCGAGTGCCCGACCACCCACAAAACCAAGGCCACCCCAACCAGATGCAGCGCCCAGGCCCGCAGGATGCCAAGGTCGCCCAGCAACGCACCGCGCAATTCATTCCGCGTGAATATGAATTGGCCAATCGCCGGACCCAGCACCATGCGCCCCAACAATGTGTTGTTCACAGACAGCAGCCATCGCTGCCACCCGGCCAATGCGCCCCAGACCTGTGGATCCAGATAGTTGGTTTCAGGATCGTCATAGGGGTCGGTCAACGTCTCATCCCGGTGATGGGCCAGATGCAGGTCGCGGAACCTCTGATACGGGATGAACAGGGTCAGAGGCAGCGCCATCAGGCCCTCATTCAGCCATTTTGTACGAAACGGGTGGCCGTGCAGCGCCTCATGCGTCAACGAGGAATGGAGCGCCGCAACCAGACCCATCACCGGAATTGCCAGCCAAACCGGCATCAGGAAAATCACCGCCAACCACGCCCCATAGCAAGCCAGGATCAGGGCGAACGTGCCCCATTCGGGTGCAGCGGGCCTAGACATTGCGCCCCCATGAGATTTTGGCCCAGACGCGCTCGTAAATAACGTACATCGTCAATCCGATGGCCGTATTTACAATCGCCAGTGTCCCGCCCACAGCCGCCGAGCCAGTCGCGACCAGCCCGACCAGTGTCATCACCAGCAAGCCCATCGCATTCCACAGCACCGCTTTCACGACTGATCTGCGCCGTGTTTCCATTCCGTCACCCATATTATTGTTGTGTCTTCAAAATTACGGGTCACGGCATCCGTTGAAAATTCTGAATATGATTAACAAAACTCATCAACTGTGATATTTTTAAACATATGCAGGAAAAAATCGACAAAAGAGACCGCGCGGCACAGTTCCGTACTCGCCTAGCACGGGCGATGGAGGAGCGACACGTCAGTCAAAGTGCGCTGGCGCGTCAGATTGCGGTGGACCGTTCGACCGTATCGCAGCTTTTGACGGGTGAAGGCGCGCGCTTGCCAAATGCACATGTGGTAGGCAGTTGCGCCTCGGCGCTGGGGGTTTCGGCGGATTGGCTTCTGAGCCTGTCCGACCGACCCGAAAGCGCAGCGGAATTGTTGGCCAGCTCGCTCACAATGACCGAAGCACCACGTGCGCTGGTGGATGAGCGCATCTTTGAGTGGCATCAAGAAGCCGCAGGGTACAAAATCCGTTATGTTCCAGCGACTTTGCCCGACATGTTAAAGACCCGCGCGGTGCTGGAGTGGGAATATGCCCCGCATCTGGGGCGGACGGCGGATCAGGCCATCGGTGCCTCAGCTGACCGGCTGATGTGGATGCGCAGCGCGCAATCCGACTATGAAATCGCCATGCCGCTGTATGAAATCGATAGTTTCGTCCATGCGCGGGGCTATTACGACGGTCTTTGTCCCAAAATCCGGTTGGAACAGATCGACCATCTGCTGGAGATTTGCCAACAGCTCTACCCGCGTCTTAGAATCTATCTGTTTGACGCAAAACGGCTTTATTCCGCTCCGGTCACGATCTTCGGCCCTTTGCTGTGTGTTTTCTACGCCGGCAGCCACTATATGGCCTTTCGGGACCGTGATCGGATCGAAACCTTCACCCGCCATTTCGACCGACTGGTTCGCGAGGCTGACCTGACTGCGCGCGACTTCACAGAACACCTTAAACGGCTGCGCACGCAAATTTCCGACCACTAAGGATGCACCTAAGCCTGTCTTGTGCTATCGTCATTCGGCGCGAACCTTCGGGTATTCCGATCACAGACGGAGGACGACAGGAATGGACGCACTACAGACCGCTCAATACGCACGGGCCTTATATACTGTTCACGGCGACCGGGCCGAGGCGGAAGCCGCACAAAAGATGCGCGAATGTGAAGCCGCCGGAAATAGACAGGAAGCGCTAGACTGGCAAGCTGTCCGCCAGACCATCCGCCAAATTCGCGGGCCAAATCAGGGCTAGCTTCAGCGTTTCGAAAAAGCCCTGCCCCAAGCCGATCACCAATGCCCTTATTGCGCCAGGGCATTGGGGTTCTGTGTGTTTTCTAAACCGAGTTAGATTTTCGGATCTGGATTCACCGTGTGCCCATCCACGGCAATAACCTGCCCCGAAACAAGCCGCGCCGCATCCGAGGCGAGGAACACGGCCATGTTTGCGATATCGTGACCTTCAACAAAGCGTCCCATCGAGGTACCCGAAGCATACCCAGCATAGACCTGATCGCGGGTCATACCTTTTGCGGCCGCTTCACGCGCCAGCACACCCTCCATCCGTGGGCCTTCAACCGCTCCAGGACAAATTGCATTGGCGCGAATACCGTGGGGGCCAAGTTCCATCGCAAGGGTTTTCATCAAACCGATCACCGCCCATTTCGCCGCTGCATATGGCGCGCGGTACGGGTACCCGTATTGACCAGCAGTTGACGACGTCAGGGTGATGCTGCCCGCCTGCGCGGTCTTCATCAAAGGGGCTGCATGTTTCACGGCCAGAAAAGCGCCCTCGAGGTTGACCGAAACGCAGGTCCGCCAATCTGCCAACCCGATATCCTCGATCGCGTTTGTCGGTCCTGCCGTGCCTGCATTGGCGCACAGCGCATCCAATCCACCTTCGGCTGCGATATCCTGAAAAACGGCACTCATATCGGACTCACTTGCGGCATCGGCGCGACGAGCCTCCCAGTGATCCGGCACCGTATTCAAAGCAGCCTCGTCAATATCCGTGATCCAAACACCATAGCCTGCATCATCAAATGCTTCGGCCATGGCACGGCCAACGCCCGAGGCGCCAGCTGTAATCAGAACCTGCCGGGTCATGCGGGTTTCCGGATCGCGGCGCCCGCGCCTTCGGGGTAGGGCAACCCTGCCTGCGCCTCGGCGATCCGCGTCATGGAGGCCTCGATTTCCGGCGACGGTGCGCTGGGGCGACGAGATTCAAGGCTGACATGCAGCAGGAAGCTTTCGCCCGTGGCCAGCAGCTTGTCGCCCTCATACATGCTGTGGAACACGTGCAGTTTCTTGCCCTGCCCCAACAGCATCTGCGTGCGCACTTCGATCTTGGCGCCTGCGTGTGCTTCGTCGACATACCGGATGTGGTTTTCAGCGGTGAAATAGCTGCCGCCCGAGGTGATGTAATCCGCGTCGCAGCCGATGATCTCCATGAACCGGTCGGTCGCGGCGGCGAAGGCTTCCAGATACCGCGCCTCATTCATGTGGCCGTTGTAATCGGTCCAGTCCAACGGCACCGCGCGGGCCAGTGTCAGGATCGGCTGGCTCAGGTCCGCCTGTTCCAGCGTTGGCAACGCGCCGGGTTTCAACAGCGCGTCATGCTGGTTCAGCACCGCCCCTGCGCCATAGTTCTGCGCTTTGAGCGCGCGCATCATGCCCACAAGGTTATTGTCGCGGATCCGCTCCAGCTCGCGGATCGAGTGCATACCCGACTGCGCGTCCGACTGATCCGCGATCAGGTCGACCAGTTCATCAGTAAAGTCCGGCACGTCCATCAGCTTGGTCCACGGCCATTTCAACGCTGGCCCGAACTGAGCCATGAAGTGCCGCATCCCGGCCTCACCTCCGGCCACGCGATAGGTTTCAAACAGGCCCATCTGCGCCCAGCGAATGCCAAAGCCCATGCGGATGGCCTCGTCGATCTCTTCGGTCGTGGCGATGCCGTCTTTGACTAACCACAATGCCTCGCGCCAAACGGCCTCAAGAAATCGGTCAGCGATATGCGCGTCGATTTCTTTCTTGATGTGCAGCGGGAAAAACCCGACGGACTTCAGCAGTTCTTGTGCCTTGGCAACCATCTCGGCCGAGTTTTTGCCGGTTGGGACTAGCTCAATCAACGGCAGCAGATAGACCGGGTTGAACGGGTGCGTCACCACGATCTGCTCGGGCCTCAACGCGCCCTCCTGCAATTCGGACGGTTTGAAGCCGCTGGTCGAGGACCCAATGATCGCATCTGGATCACAAGCCTCCTGCAACCCCTTGTAGACCTTCAGTTTCAGGTTCAGCCGTTCAGGCACGCTTTCCTGTATCCAGGCGGCACCCTGCACGGCCTCCGCCATATCTTCGTAGAACGTCAGAGATCCCTCGGACGGCAATGGCACATCGCTCAGCCCCGGCAAGGAGCGGCGCGCATTATCCAGAACCTCACCAATCTTACGCTCGGCCTCGGGGTCCGGGTCGAACACCCGGACGTTCCAGCCGTTCAGTAGAAATCTTGCGGCCCATCCGCCGCCGATGACGCCGCCGCCAATGATCGCTGCTGTTTTTGTCATTGTTCCTCACTACATTCCAAAGTGCCGAAGATCCCTCCGACAGCGTCACGTATTGTGAATTTCGTTTTGCCCAACTGTTCCATTTCCCAAGTCTCGTTTAGCAAGACTTCACCTTCATCTTCGCAAACCACGTCAAGAACATAGGTCGCCGAAAGTGGTTGTACGCTGTTCACGCGACATCCACCCAGGCTGTGCCGATGTATCCAAAATGGCACCGAAAAGACGTTTTCCTTCAATTGTGCACACAGCCCCGTCTGGATCGCCAAATATTCATCGACAGCATCAGGAGTTTCCGCACTCAGTGGCCCGGCACAAATCAAGCACACCAACCAGAACGGCTTCACTTCGCCACTGGCGCCCGTTTCACCAGACCCAATTTCTCGCGCACTTCCTGCGCACCGATCACCCGCGCGCCCATGTTCTCGATAATGGTTCCGGCGCGTTCGACTAGTTGCCAATTCTCGGCCAGCACGCCTTTGTCCAGCCACAGGTTATCCTCAAGCCCGACGCGCACGTTGCCGCCCGCCAATACAGCCGCCGCGGCATAAGCCATCTGATTGCGGCCCAGAGCAAACGCGCTGAACGTCCAGTCATCCGGCACGTTGTTGACCATCGCCATGAAGGTGTTCAAGTCATCCGGCGCGCCCCACGGCACGCCCATGCAAAGTTGCACCAAAGCCGGGCTGTCCAGAACACCGTCCTTCACCAGCTGCTTAGCGTACCACAGATGGCCGGTGTCAAAGGCTTCGATCTCGGGCTTCACGCCCAAATGTGTCATCATCCGACCCATCGCCTGCAGCATGCCCGGCGTGTTGGTCATGACGTAATCGGCTTCGGCAAAGTTCATGGTGCCGCAGTCCAGCGTGCAGATCTCCGGCAGGCATTCCGCAACATGTTCGACCCGCGCGGCTGCACCGATCATATCAGTCCCGTCCTCGCGCAGCGGCAGCGGAGATTCGCTTGGGCCAAACACCATGTCCCCACCCATCCCGGCGGTCAGGTTCAGAACGACGTCAACCTCAGCCTCGCGAATGCGGTCCGTGACTTCGCGATACAGGTCCAGACGGCGGCTGGGTACACCGGTTTCAGGGTCGCGTACATGGCAATGCACCACCGCCGCCCCGGCCTTGGCTGCGGCAATCGCACTGTCGGCGATTTGCTTGGGTGAGCGCGGCACATGTGGGCTGCGATCCTGTGTCCCTCCCGAGCCGGTAACGGCGCAAGTGATGAAGACTTCGCGGTTCATTTCCAGAGGCATTGTGTTTTCCCCAAGTTATACCCGGTTTTGCCGTGAGTTTTCCCCAGGCTTCTCCACGGATTCCGATTTGCGTTCACCCCCGACTCTGACGCAGCCTTGTGGAAACACTTGCCAGAATGCGAATCGAACTTGATGAAATCCGCAAAAAACATACTCCAACCCGAACATCGCGCCCTGAAAACGGCTGTGCTGGTTCTGGACGAATGCAACACGCTCAGCTTCGCCTCGGCCGTTGATCCAATGCGGGCTGCCAACCGTCTGGCGGATCGTCCCGCTTTCGACTGGGATTATGTGACGGCAACGACAGAACCCGCGATGTTGACCAGCGCACTGAACGTACCGGGTGTTCCGCTGGCACGGTTGCAAAGCTGCGATCTGATGATCGTTGTCGCGGGATTCCAACTGGCCCGACACGCCACACCCAGTTTGCTGGCCGGACTGCGCCGTATTGCGGGCACTGGTGCCACCATGGCGGGCATCGACGGAGGCCCCTGGTTGTTGGCCGAGGCTGGCCTGCTGGATGGACACGCCGCCACAACTCACTGGGAAGACTTGGACAATTTCGCCACCCGATTCCCCGATGTTGACGTTCGCCCCGATCGTTTCACCGTATCCGGCAATCGCCTGACCTCAGGTGGCGCTATCCCAGCGGTCGAAATGATGCTGCACATTATCGCCGCCCGCCACGGTGCCGGTTTTGCTGCCCGCGTCTCGGGTCTTTTCCTGTACGACGGTGCGCCCGAGCCCACAAAACCGCAAAGCCGGACCGGTGCCCCACACCGCCATACGGCGCTGACGGCCAAGGCGAACACCTTGATGGAATCTTCGCTGGACGAGCCGCTGCCACTGGCGGACATCGCCGAAACCCTCGGCACCAGCCCCCGCACCCTACAGCAGCAATTTCGCCTGCGCCTGAACACAACGCCGCAAGACCACTATCTGCAGTTACGCTTGGCCGAGGCCCGCCGCCTGGTTACCGACACGGACATGCCGCTGATGGATGTGGCCCTGGCTACGGGGTTCGCCTCACAATCCAGCTTTGCACGTGCTTTCCGCACCGCACACGGCCTCTCGGCCCGTGACCTGCGGCAGGAACGCATCCAGCCCACCCATCACTGACGAGATCTTCTTCATCTGGCTAAAAATACCTCGGGGCGCGCGCGCGCAGTGCGTCGGTGGCAGAGCCCCCTAAAAAGGCATCGGATGCGTTCGGTGCGCCTGACCGATTTCTGCCACGACCTCATCGGACAGCCGCAAGTCCTTACCGGCCAGGATATGCTCCAGCTGTGCCACCGAGGTCGCGCCGAAAACAGCCGACATCATGAACGGCCGCGTCCGACACCAGGCCAGTGCCATATGCACCGGGTCCAACCCATGCCGCTCAGCAATCTCCAGATAAGCCGTCACGGCACCAAACACGCGTGGACCGGTGCGCCCGCCCATCTCGGGAACCAGCGACATACGTGATCCGACGGGCACCGCATCACCCTGATACTTGCCGGTCAGAAATCCCGCCCCCAAGGGAGAAAAGGCCATCAAGCCCACATCTTCATGCACACTGAGTTCCGCCATGTCCGTATCGAAGTGCCGGCATAGAATCGAATACTCATTCTGAACCGAGGCCACACGCGGCGCGCCTATCTGCTCGGCAATCCGCAGCCATTGCGCCGTACCCCAAGCGCTTTCGTTGGACAGTCCAAAGGCGCGGATATTACCCTTGTCGACCTGCACTTGCAGGGCCTCAAGGCAATCCTGCATGTTGTCCAATACTTCGTTGGTGTTGTGCCCCGAAGGTGCGTAATTCCAGTTTTGCCGGAACATGTAACTGCCGCGGTTCGGCCAGTGAAACTGATAGAGATCAATGCAATCCGTGTGCAGCCGCCGCAGTGAGCCTTCGATCGCTTCGGGGATCGTCTTTCCCGAAATCTGCGCGCCATCGCGGGCGTGGGCGAACCCTGCCCCCGAGTGTTTGGTTGCCAGTAGGTAATCTGCACGACGGGACGGGTTGGCAGCGTTCCAGCTGCCCAGAATCTCTTCGGTTCGACCGACGGTTTCCCTTGCGATCGGGTTCACCGGATACATCTCCGCCGTATCAACGAAATTGATCCCGGCTGCCAGCGCCATATCCAACTGCTTGTGACCATCCGCCTCGGACGTCTGTGTGCCAAAGGTCATCGTACCCAGACATAAGTCTGTCGCCGAAATTCCCGTGCGGCCTAATGGTCTTGTTTCCATTTGTCAGTCTCCGGAAAGCTTTTAAGATCAGCCTCTTAAGCCTCGGCCTTCTTCTCCCACCGGCCCGATTCCTCGGACCAGTATTGCGCCGAACAACCCGCGCTAGTTAGTGCTTTCCACTGGCCGCGCGCCTGCTGGACAGCCATATCATCATTGCCATCGAACAGGATGCAGACACGCTCCAGCGAAGCCACCTCGTCGGCGTTTACCGGCGCGCCGTCCACGGCCATGACACAGGCCGGTTCATTGGCTGCCTCTGGCCCGGTCGTCAGCAAAACAGGCTGCGCCGCGTCATGCGGGCCACCTTCGCGCCCATGTGGCAGGAACCCGTCCTCGGGCCCCAGCCACAGCTTTTCATCCAGCCAGTCCATCCGTGCCGGATCTGTGCCCCGCACGGCAATCTTCCACCCAGCCTGCCGCGCCTTGTCCAGCAGCACCGGCAAGGTGTGTTCCAAGGGCTGACGGGTCAGGTGGTAGAAATAGACGGCACCCATACGATTACTCGAAGTTATCCTGCACCAAACGGCTGAGCGCGCGAACGCCCCAGCCGGTTGCCCCTTTGGGCGCATAGGATGTTTCCGACGACACCGAGGCCACACCCGCAATATCGAGGTGAATCCAAGGCGTTTCTTCTTTCACAAAACGCTGCAGGAATTGCGCCGCTGTGATCGACCCTGCCGGGCGACCGCCGACATTTTTCATATCAGCAATGCGCGACTTCAACTGTTTGTCGTACCCTTCGCCCAGCGGCAAGCGCCACGCGCCTTCATCCTCGGCCTTGGCCGATTTCAGGAAGGCATCGCAGAACGTGTCATTGTTGGAAAATACACCGGCATTCTCGTGGCCCAGACCAATGATCACCGCGCCGGTCAGCGTGGCCAGATCGATCATGCCCACCGGTTGGAACCGCTCTTGCGTGTACCACATCACATCGCACAGAACCAAACGCCCTTCGGCGTCGGTGTTGATGATCTCAACCGTGTCGCCCTTCATCGACTTGACCACATCGCCCGGACGGCTGGCATTGCCGGACGGCATGTTTTCGACCAGTCCGACCAGACCGACCACGTTGGCCTTGGCCTTGCGCTTAGCCAACGCACGCATGGTGCCAGCGACAACGCCCGCACCGCCCATATCCATGGTCATGTCTTCCATGCCGCCTGCGGGTTTCAGCGAGATACCACCGGTGTCGAACACGACACCCTTACCCACCAGAGCCAGTGGCGCGTCGTCCTTGTCACCGCCGTTCCACTGCATCACCACAACCTTCGAGGGGCTGACCGAACCCTGCCCGACGCTCAGCAGCGTACGCATGCCCAGCTCGGCCAGTTTGTCCTCTTCCAGAACCTCAACCTCAAGGCCCAGCTCCGCCATCTCGGCCAAACGGTCGGCGAATTCAGTGGTGGTCAGGACGTTTGCAGGCTCGTTGGTCAGATCACGGGTCATCCGCACCCCATCGGCCACGGCGTATTGCGGGGCAAAGGCGGCTTCGACCTCGTCGGGTTTCTGGTGACTGATGGTGACGGTGCCAACCTCTTCCGCCTCTTTGGTCTTGTGCGCGTCGAAATCATAGGTGCGCAGCACGATGCCCATCGTCAGATCTTCGGTCCGGACCTGATTGCCTGCCATCACCAGCACGTCCTTGCCCCCTGCCAGCTTGGCCAGCGCCGCGCCCGCCTTGCGGGCCTCGGCCGGATCAGGACGGCGGGGCAGGATCACGATATCCAGCGCCTCGGCCGCCATTCCACCAGGCCAAGCCATCGAGATCACATCGCCCGTCTTTACCTTTTCAAACCGGGAACTTTCCACCAGACGCGCCACCGCGCCACGGGTCAGACGGTTGGCCCGACGCACCGCGGGGCTCATCTTGCCGTCCGATGGGATGATTACCGCCACCCGGCCTTTGGCTTGCGCCATTGCATCCGTATCAAAGGGCTGAAACCGGATCGGGACAAGACTGCTCATTGCGAACTCCTCAAAAACTGTTCCCCAAGACCTAGCCCGCACCGCGCGGCTTGACCAGATAGCAGTTTTCCCCGCGTGCCAATTGCATTACAGTCGCGGAAAAATTCCGGCAGGATCGGGGGAGAACGAATTGGCGAGACAGGGCAGGCATATGCCGTTGCGCATCCGCGCAGGCGAAGGTGATTCTGGCTTTTTCGGTGCCGATTTCACCTGCTGCCGGATCAAGGCGGAGGCACAATCGTGATCCTCGACCGCTATTTCGCCCGCCGGTTCATGCAAAGCTTTCTGGTCATTGGCGGCATTTTTCTAACGCTGCTGATTCTGATCGATCTGGTCGAACAAGCCCGCCGGTTCAACTCAGAGGGGCTGTCCTTTGGCACGCTGCTGCACCTGACCTTGCTGAACTCGCCCGCAGCGATCAGCGAGATGCTACCCTTGCTGGTTATCCTTGCCACCATTGCATTATTCATCGGCTTGGCGCGCAATTCCGAACTGGTGGTGACACGCGCCATCGGGCGGTCCGGTATCCGGGCGCTGCTGGCTCCGGTCACGTTGGCATTGATCATTGGGACCCTCGCGGTGGCCTTGCTGAACCCGATCACCGCCGCCACGTCCGAGGAGTACCGACGCCTGTCTGATGCCTACAAAGACAAAGGCAACTCGGCGCTGTCGATCACCAGCGAGGGGCTTTGGTTGCGGCAGGGTTCGGAAAATGGGCAATCGGTCATCCACGCGCGAGGCACCACGAATGCGGATGCGTTGGAACTAACCGGCGTAACGATCGTTACATTTTCGCCGGACGGTAAACCAACACAGCAAATCAATGCCAATCGGGCACAGCTGTCGAACGGGTCTTGGATATTGCACAATGCCAAGATCTGGTCTCTGGCGGATGATATGAACCCCGAGGCGACGGCTCAAACACATCAGCGCATCGAAATTCCCACCACGCTGACGCGCCAGCGCATTCTGGACACACTGGGCCAGCAGGATTCCGTATCCGTCTACGACTTGCCGCAGCTTATCCGTGATCTCCGCGAGGCCGGATTTTCCACCAAGCAATATGAGGTCTGGTTGCAGGTTCAACTTGCGCGACCGCTTTTTCTGGTGGCCATGGTGATGATCGGCGCGGCCTTTACCATGCGCCATGTCCGTTTTGGCGGTACCGGCATCGCGGTTCTGTCCGCAGTGCTTTTGGGATTCTCAATCTACTTCGTTCGCAACTTTGCCCAAATACTCGGAGAAAACGGTCAATTGCCAATCTTCGTCGCAGCCTGGGCTCCGCCCTTTGCAGCCATTCTTCTTTCCCTTGGCCTTCTTCTCCATGCGGAGGACGGCTGATGCGGCTCATATCAAGTCTTTTGCTGTCCGGCGCTGTGGCTCTGGCAATGCCAACAGGTGCCGCCGCCCAGACCCAATCAGCCCCTGGCCCGGCGCAGGATACCCAGCAAGAGGACCAGCCCGCCCTGCTGGTGGCTGACGAAATCTTCATCACACCCGAACGCGTGCTGGTGGCTGAAGGCAATGTCGAAGCTTTTCAAGGTGATATCAAAATCACCGCTGACCGCATCACCTATGACCGCGATACCGGCGCGCTGACACTTGAGGGGCCGATTCGCATCGATCAGGCCGGTGATACGACAATCCTGGCGGACTCGGCCGAACTGGATGACGGTATTCAGAATGGCCTGCTGATCGGCGCGCGGATGGTGTTCGACCAGCAGGTGCAGATTGCTTCGGTTCAGGCCACGCGCGCGGCGGGCAGGTATACGCAGTTCAGCAAAGTTTCGGCCACCTCGTGCCATGTCTGCGCGAATGGCAAACCGCCGATCTGGCAGATCCGCGCCCGCAAGGTCACGCATGATCAACTGGAACGGCAACTCTATTTTGAAGGGGCGCAGCTTCGGGTGCTGGATGTGCCAGTGTTCTATTTCCCCTATCTGCGACTGCCGGACCCGACGCTCGAGCGGGCCACCGGGTTCTTGGTACCGTCGATCCGAACCACCTCGCAGTTGGGCACTGGCGTCCAGGTGCCGTATTTCATCAAGCTGGGTGACCACAAGGATCTGACACTGACGCCCTATGTCTCGTCCAAGACCAATACACTTGGGTTTCGCTATCGACAGGCCTTTAAAAGGGGGCGCATCCAGCTTGAGGGTGCCTATACCCGCGATGATCTGCAGCCGGGTGAGGATCGCGGATACTTGTTTGCCAATGGCTGGTTCAACCTGAACGACGGTTATCGGTTCCTTTTCAACATCAGAACAACGTCAGACGATGCTTATCTGGCCGATTATGGCCTGCCAGATCTGGATCGGCTGCGTAGCGAAGTTGCGCTGGAACGGATCAAACGCGACACGGCGTTCCGTACCAGTTTTACCCACTATAAAACCCTGCGCGATAGCGAGGAACAGGACGAAATCCCGTCACGGATCTTTGATCTGTATTATGAAAAGCGTCTGTTCCCGACCTCTGTGGGCGGCGAGGTTCGGTTGGGTTTTGTTACTCACGCGCATGAACGTACCAGTGACGAGGATATCGTCGGGCGGGACGTTGCTCGTGCCACCTTTGATGCCGAATGGCTGCGCGACTGGACTTTTGCGTCGGGCCTTCGGGCCGAGGTGCGGGCCGGTGCGTCGGTCGATGCGTTTAACATTCGTCACGACAGCGATTTCCCTGACAACGTAACGCGCACCACGCCACGTGCGGCTTTGACGCTGCGTTATCCGATGCGCAAGCGCGAGTCATCAGGGGCGACGCAGATATTGGAACCGATTGCCCAGATCGGCTGGACTCATGTCTCGGACGATGACGTGCCAAATGACGAAAGTACGTTTCAGGAATTCGATCAGGGTAACTTGCTGTCCCTGTCCCGCTTTCCAGCCCCCGACCGGCGCGAAGACGGCGTGACCGGCGTTGTGGGCCTGAACTGGTCCCGCTATGCAGCCGGCGGCTGGCGGGCTCTTGCCACGATAGGTCAGGTGTACCGTGCAGATGCTGACCCCAGTTTCAACCTGACCTCGGGCTTGCAGGGGACAACCTCAGACTTGCTGCTGGCAGGTCAGATTCAAACTAATAACGGCTGGCGTCTGGCCGGCCGTGGCTTGTTGAACGGAGATTTCAGCTTTTCCAAAGCCGAACTGCGGGTCGGCTGGCAACAGCCGCGGGTCGGCTTCACCGGAAGCTATGGCTGGCAAGAGCCGGACCCAGCTGAAGGTATCGACGACGAGATTTCCGAAGTTCGGTTGACCGGACGTTACCGGGTGGATCAGAACTGGAACACACGGGCCCTGGCGCGCTATGACCTAAGCGAATCCGAACCGATCCGCTATGGGTTGGGGGTGACGTATCAGAATGAATGCGTACAGGTTAACATGAATGTCAGTAGGCGCTTTACTTCATCATCAAGTATTGAGCCTTCGACAGAATTCGGCTTTACCGTAGCCTTGACGGGGTACTCCGTTAACAGTGGCGGCCAACAGTACAAGAGAAGATGCAGTTGATTTCAGGTTTCACCAGTTTCCTCCGCTCCGGTTGGCTTAAACCGGTCGCCCCTATGCTGATCGGGGCTGCGCTGGCTTTGACGTCGCCACAAGCTGGTGCCCAAAGCCTGTTTTCCCCGGCGATCAAAGTCAATCAAGACATCATCACCTGGTACGAGCTGTCACAACGGCAACAATTCCTGACCGCACTGGGTGCCCCCGGTGCGTCCGACGCCGAAGTCCGTGATGCATTGATCGACGAAAGGTTGCGCCGCCAAATTATGCGCGAGGCCGGAATCCAGGCAGCCCCCGAAGACATTCAGGTCGGCATCGACGAATTTGCCGCGCGTGGGCAATTGTCGACTGACCGGTTCCTGCAACTGCTCGCCGATCAGGGTGTTGATCGCGAAACCGTTCGGGATTTCGTGGCCGATCAGGTTGCTTGGCGCGACTATGTCAGTGCGCGTTTCCTGTCACAGGCTCGCCCGTCCGAGGACGAGATCAACCGCGCCCTGGGTCAAACTGACAGCGGTGGGCTGCAGGTGCTGCTGTCCGAAATCATTATCCCAGTGAACCAGCAAACCATTGCCCAGGCTGATCTGCTTGCCCAAGAGATTGCCCAACTGCAGGGGTTTGACTCGTTTTCCGCCGCAGCCACACAATATTCAGCGGCAGCCACCCGCGATAATGGTGGACGACTTGACTGGCTGAGCCTCACCAGCCTGCCGCCAGCACTGCAACCGGTGATCCTGGGTTTGAAGGACGGAGAGATCACTCAGCCACTATCTTTGCCCAACGCTATTGCGCTGTTCCAGATGCGCGGCCTGCGTGAGGTCGCGACAAGCGCGACCAACTATTCCGAAATAGACTACGCGATCTACAATATGGCCGGTGGCCGAAGTGCCGAAACCCTGGCACGGGCAGCCAAACTTAGAGAAGAGATTGACACCTGCGATGACCTCTACGGCATCGCCAAGGACCAACCACCAGAAGTATTGCAACGGATTCAGGCCAGCCCCGGTGAGATTCCGCGTGACGTGGCGCTGGAGCTTGCCAAGCTTGACCTGAATGAGGTGTCCACCACGCTGACCCGCAACAATGGCCAGACCCTGATGTTCCTGATGCTCTGCACCCGCACCCGTGATCTGGGCGAAGAGACTTCGCGAGTGGACGTTGCCAACGCGCTGACGCAACAACGTCTCGAGGCTTTTGCTAACAGCCTTGTGGCGCAGCTGCGCGCCGAAGCAAACATCGTCGAGCAATGACATTCCCGATCGCGCTCAGCTGTGGTGACCCGGCCGGAATAGGCCCGGAAATCGCAGCCAAAGCGTGGTCGGACCTTCGCGACACATGCCCGTTTTTCTATATCGGTGACGCGACCCACTTGCCGTCGGGAACGCCGGTTGTTCGCATAACCGACCCGTCCGAATCTGTTAAAATCAGCGCCTCGGCACTGCCGGTTCTGCAACTGGACTTTCCTGCACCCAATGTCCCCGGCCAACCCGATCCGGCCAACGCGCCCTCAGTCATCGCCGCTATTGAGCGCGGTGTTTCGCTGGTGCAATCCGGTGCGGCCTCGGCGCTTTGTACCGCGCCGATCCACAAGAAAGCCCTGATCGACGGCGCCAGCTTCGCTTATCCCGGCCATACCGAATTTCTCGCCGCCCTCGCCGGTCGGGACCGGGTGGTCATGATGCTGGCCAGCGCGCAATTGCGCGTGGTGCCCGCAACCATCCATATCGCGCTGTCCCAGGTGCCTTCGGCTCTGACCCCGGACCTGCTGCGCGACACCATCGCAATCACCGTCCAAGGACTGCGCAATCAATTCGGTATCGCGCATCCTCGTATTGCCATCGCGGGTCTGAACCCCCACGCCGGTGAAGGCGGGAAAATGGGCCATGAAGAGTTGGACTGGATCGCGCCCCTGATCGCCGACCTCCCTGACGACAGCTATACTGTTACAGGGCCACACCCTGCCGATACGATGTTCCACGCCGCTGCGCGCGCCCGTTATGACGCAGCAATTGCGATGTATCACGATCAAGCACTGATCCCGATCAAAACGCTGGATTTCGATCGCGGGGTCAACGTGACGCTTGGCCTTCCCTTTATCCGCACCTCACCCGATCACGGCACCGCACTGGATATCGCAGGCCAAGGCATCGCCACACCCACCAGCCTGATCGAAGCACTGAAGCTGGCCCAACGCATGGCACAAAGCGCTTGACCCTTCTGTTGGCTGAAAATACCCCAACCAAAGGCAAAATCATCGGCGCGCCCCGCGTCACGGCAACCGGATCATGAGTGCAATCGACAATCTCCCTCCGCTACGCGAAGTCATCGCGACCCACCAGCTTTCGGCCCGCAAGTCGCTAGGGCAGAATTTTTTGCTGGACCTGAACCTGACGGCCAAGATCGCGCGTCAGGCCGGAGATCTTACGGAATGCGACGTGTTGGAAATTGGCCCCGGCCCCGGAGGCCTGACCCGTGGGTTGTTGTCAGAGGGCGCACGCAAGGTCGTGGCGGTGGAAAAAGACACACGCTGCATCGCGGCTCTGAACGATATCGCAGCCGCCTACCCCGGTCGGCTTGAGGTGATCAACGGCGATGCTCTTGAAATTGACCCGCTGGCGCATCTGACTTCACCGATTCGCATCGCAGCCAATCTGCCCTACAATGTCGGCACCGAGTTGCTGGTTCGCTGGCTTACCCCGCCGGAGTGGCCGCCCTTCTGGCAGAGCCTGACCCTGATGTTCCAGCGTGAGGTAGCCGAGCGTATCGTCGCCCAACCTGGCAGCAAGGCCTATGGCCGCCTCGCCATCCTCGCCCAATGGCGGGCCGAGGCGCGGATCGCAATGTCATTGCCGCCCGGCGCGTTTACCCCACCCCCCAAAGTCTCAAGCGCCGTTGTTCATCTGACCGCCCTGCCCGAGCCGCGTTACCCGGCCGATGCTGCCACACTGTCACGCGTCGTCGCGGCTGCCTTTAACCAGCGCCGGAAAATGCTACGCGCATCGTTAAAAGGTGTTGCATCGGATATCGAAGACAGGTTGCTCGCAGCTGGTATCCAGCCCACCGAACGGGCCGAACAGGTCCCGCTTGAGGCGTTTTGTGCTTTAGCGCGCGAAGTCAAAAAAGGCTGAAAGCAAAGAAAAAGCCCCGGACCATCCCAGGGCTTTCGCAATTTCGGAGTGTTTATTTATTCCGCCGCTTCTGGCGCATCCCCATCCGTTTTGGGTGCATCCTCGGCCGGTGCAGCCTTGGGCTTGCGCGCGCGCGGACGGCGTGCAGGTTTTTCTTTCTTCTCCGATTTCTCGGGCGCATCGACCACCGGGGCGGCATCTTTGCTTTCCGGGGTCTCGACCAGACCGGATTCGGGGGCGGAAGCTTCGGCTCCGAAATCCATCACGTCGGGTTGCGGTGCCTCGGCCGGATCGGCCTGACGGGCCGCTTCGCGCTCCTGTCGTTCGGCACGTTCCCGGTCACGCTCGGCCTGACGTTCGCGATTCTGGCGCTCTTGCTCTTCGCGGCGCGCTTCGATTTCGCGCTGCGCTTCGCTGAGCAGACGCAGATAATGCTCGGCGTGCTGCTGAAAGTTCTCAGCTGCCACACGGTCGTTACCTAGCTGGGCGTCGCGCGCCAGTTGGTTGTATTTGTCAATGATCTGCTGGGGCGTGCCGCGCACCTTGCCTTCGGGGCCTGAACTATCGAAAACCCGGTTAACAACGTTGCCGCCAGAGGGGCGATTGCGGTTATTCTTGGCCCGCGAGCGGGATTTAGAAGATCTCATCGTACTTTACGTCAGCCTTGTCATTCGGTGCCGATCAAGTCGCGTCCTGCACTGCTCAATGGCATTAGCCGTCACGCGATGTCGACTTTTTTGGGCTTGGCGTCAGGGGCCCGCTGAAACAGCGTCAACCTCTCCGACTAACTCTGAGTAAGCATGTCCAGCGCCTACAGACAAGAGGTTTGTCCAAAAATTCGCAGCTTTTTTACATTGATCGGCGCATTTCAGCCTCATCATATGCCAAATTTACGGCATTCTGGCGACAACAACACGATCTCGACCGTCCAGATCGGGGATAACCCCTGCATCAACTAGTCCAGCCGCTTGGAAAAGGGCTGCAACGGCCTTACCCTGTGTCGGTCCGATTTCAACCAAAATCCGCCCGCCGGGCATCAGAAAATCCGGGGCCGAGGCGGCAATATGACGGTATGCGCCCAGCCCGTCCCCTTCGTCCGTCAGTGCCATGCGCGGTTCATGTTCACGCACCTCCGGGGACAGGTCCTGCATCTCCTCCAGCGAAATATAGGGCGGGTTTGCAACAATCAGGTCAAAAAACCCTTCGATATTTTCAAACCAATCCGAGCGTAAAATCTCGACCCTGTCCTGCACCTGATGCTGCACCGCATTGGCGCTGGCTTGCAGACAGGCGGATTCGCTTAGATCCGCACCGATACCCGAAGCACTGGTGCGCTCGGCCAGCAGAGTAATCAAGATACAGCCAGAGCCTGTGCCCAAGTCCAGAACATGATCGAACGGTTCGCTCAACGCCGCCTCGACCAGAGTTTCGGTTTCAGGGCGCGGGTCCAGCACATCTCGGCTGACACGGAACCTGCGACCATAAAACTCGCGCTCTCCCAGCAAGTGCGACACCGGCACGCGGATAGCCCGCAGCGAGATCAGGTGATCGTACCGTTCGGCAATCTCGGGTGACAGTTCCTCGGGCGCAATCAACGTGACTCGGCTGGCCTCTATCCGTGCGGCATGGGCCAGCAAAACCCGCGCATCACGTGCCGGATCATCGACTCCAGCAGCGCGCAAGCGGGCGGTGGCGGCAACCATGGCCTGGGCGGCTGTCAACGCAGCGATCATTGTGCCATCTCGGCCAGCAGACGGGCCTGATCGTCAGCGGTCAGCGCGTCGATCACCTCATCCAGATCGCCCTGCATCACCTGATCCAGCTTATAGAGTGTCAGGTTAATGCGGTGATCCGTCATCCGCCCCTGCGGAAAATTATACGTCCTGATCCGCTCGGACCGGTCGCCCGAGCCAACCTGACTGGCGCGATCAGCGGATCGTTCGCTGTCGATCCGTTGGCGTTCAAGATCATACAGGCGCGTTTTCAGGACCTGCATCGCTATTTCACGGTTGCGGTGCTGAGACTTCTCGGAACTCGTCACCACCAGACCGCTGGGCAGGTGTGTGACCCGCACAGCCGAATCCGTCGTGTTAACGTGCTGCCCGCCCGCGCCCGAACTGCGCATCGTGTCGATGCGAATGTCATTGGCGTCGATCTGAATGTCCACATCCTCGGCCTCGGGCAGAACCGCCACTGTGGCTGCCGAGGTATGAATCCGCCCACCGCTTTCGGTTTCGGGTACTCGCTGAACGCGGTGTACACCGGATTCGTATTTCATGCGGGCAAAGACATTGTCGCCCTTGATGTGGGCCACTACCTCTTTAATACCGCCAAGGTCCGAGGCTTGCTCTTCAATGATCTCAAACTGCCAGCCGCGCGCTTCGGCATAGCGTTGATACATGCGCAGCAGATCGCCCGCGAACAACGCAGCCTCATCCCCGCCCGTTCCAGGGCGGATTTCCAACATCGCTGGACGCGCATCGGCCTTGTCCCGCGGCAACAACGCCAGTTGCAGGGCTTGTTCGGCCTGCGGGATACGGGCCTGAAGCTCGGGGATTTCTTCCTCGGCCAGCTCTTTCATGTCGGGATCGGCCAGCATCGTTTCAGCCTCGGCCAGATCGGCGACCAGCTGACGCCACGCCATGATTTGATCCACGACCGGCTTCAGATCAGAATACTCCTTGGCCAAGGCCGCAATATCCCCGCCCGAGGCGCCATCTGCCATGGCTGCTTCGAGATACTGGAATCGCTGAGTTATCTGTTCAAGGCGTTCTTCGGGGATCATCCGCGCGGTGTCTCTTAATCCGGCGCTTTGGTCAAGAGCCGTCCCTGTGCTAAGCTGACGCTATGACACGTTTGGCACTTGTTATTTTGTTGTGCGCAGCCCCGGCCATGGCCGATGTCGTCGGTCCCGGAGGCAAGGTACAGGACTGCTATTGCACCGACAAATCCGGAACGCGCATCGAGTTGGGTGAGATGATCTGCCTACAAGTCGACGGCCGCATGTTCACCGCCCAGTGCCAAATGTCCCTGAACGTCCCCATGTGGCGCGAAGTGCAAGAGGGGTGTTTGTCCTCAGGGCTGCAAAGCAGCCAGCCAGCCATCGACTCTGTTTCGGTTTACCCCGAAATCTCGCCGACCGAATCTTAACCGACCGTAGACGCGTAGAGTGTCTCCATCCTGCTGAATCGTGGTGTAATCTGGGAAGCCAAATACTTTACTGCGCGTTATGTAAGTGACCATCCCCTCTCGCACGGATCCCGCCAGCACATAGGTTCGGGGAGTATCTGTCACGATTTCATGCAGACGCGCAAAACGGTCGGGGTCACTTTCGATCACCCTAAACACGCCGCCCGGCATATCGCGATCCGTGTCTCCGACAGGAGCGACGTGCCAACGATTGGGGTCTGATGGGGCTGAGCGAATGGCAGCCATGGCGATCAAGCAGGCAACCAATCCCCAAAAAAACATTCTTTTCATCCCGATCCCATCGCTTTGCAAAACAATATTCGGATCGCTGGTCGTGGCAAGGCGCCACTGCCGCTATCGTGACGTCACGCCAGGTAGAATGCACAACATCTCGAACAGCAGGTTCGCCGCTGTCAGTGCGGTGTTGCCGGTAGCGTCATACGGAGGGGAAACCTCGACCAGATCACAGCCCACCACATTCATACCCGCCAGCGCGTGGATCAGCTGTAAAGCCTGTGGCGTGGTCAGCCCTGCAATCTCGGGTGTGCCGGTGCCTGGGGCGATAGAAGGGTCCAGGCTGTCGATATCGTACGAGATGTAAACCGGATGCTCGCCGATCTCTTTGCGAATCTGGGCACCTGTCACGGTCAGATTTTGCTGCCACAGCTCCCAAGCAGGGAATTGGCGAAAGCCCCAGCCCTTAGCCTCGGTAAAATCCGATGCTGCGTAGCCCGAGCCGCGAATGCCGATCTGAAAGGTTTTATCAGGGACGATCAGCCCCTCTTCGTAGGCGCGGCGGAAAACCGTGCCATGCGTTTCTCTTTCACCAAACATCTCATCATTCACGTCTGCATGGGCATCGACATGGACCAGTGCCACCGGCCCGTGTTTGGCAGCGATTGACCGCAGGATCGGCAGGGTGATCGAGTGATCGCCCCCCATTGCCACTGGCGTCACACCCTGTGCCAGGATGGCATCATAGCTTTCCTTGATGATTTTCAGACTGTCGGCCAACGAGAATGTATTGATCGCAAGATCGCCGATATCCGCGATTTGAAGGCTGTCGAACGGGGCCGCAAACGTGGCCATATTATAGGGCCGGATCATCGCACTTTCGCTGCGGATCTGCTTGGGTCCGAACCGCGTCCCCGACCGCCAAGAGGTGCCAATATCCATCGGGATGCCCAGCACCGCCACGTCCAACCCGGCAAGCGAATCCACCTGCGGCAGGCGCATAAACGTGTTCGGTCCCGAAAACCGCGCCAGATCATTGCCGCTGATGGGTTGGTTATATTCTGTCATTCCCGTCATTCTCCCGTCCGGCCTTTTGGTTAACCAGATATCGGAAAGATGTCTAACCAATGGTTAAGCCTGTTGAATTAATCCGAGATCAGCTTATTCCACCCCAGCAGACAAATGATCTGCGTCGCCACATGCGCGCCCGCAATCGCCGTGGCACCGGACGTATCAAAAGGCGGAGAGACCTCGACCACGTCCCCCCCTTTGATGTTGATGCCGGCAATGTCGCGCAGGATGATCTGCGTTTGTATCGAAGTCAGCCCACCCCAGACGGGCGTGCCGGTGCCGGGGGCGAAGGCCGGGTCCAGACCGTCGATGTCAAAGCTCAGGTAAACGGGGCTGTCGCCCAGAATACCCTTGATCTTTTGCGCCACGGCGGCAGGACCAGATTCATACACCTCGCGCGCGTCTATGATGTTGACGCCCAGCGTGTCCTCATTCGTAGTGCGAATACCCACCTGGACCGAGCGTTTAGGGTCCACGATCCCCGATTTCACCGCCTTGTAAAACATCGTCCCGTGATCGACGCGGGACATGTCGTCATCGGCCCATGTGTCCGTGTGCGCATCGAATTGCAGCAGCGACATTGGCCCGTACTTCTCTGCATAGGCTTTTAGAATCGGAAAGCTGATATAGTGATCTCCGCCCAACGAAACCGAGGCCACGTCGGCCGCCAGAATAGTACGGATATGATCCGTCAACGTATCGGGAAAGGCAGGGATATTGGCGTAGTCATAGGCCATATCTCCGTAATCCACGATTGCCAATTCGCTGAGCGCGTCGAAGGGCCAGCCGTAAGGCGCATCCGGAGATTGCAGCGCGCTGGCCTCGCGAATTGCGCGGGGGCCAAGACGGGTACCAGGGCGGTTGGTCACGGCCTGATCGAACGGCACGCCGGTCACGGCAATATCTACGCCCTTCAGCTCTTTGGTATAGAGCCGCCGCAGGAATGACGTCGCGCCGCCGAACGTGTTTTCGAACGATAACCCTTTGAGGTCCGGATTGGTGAATGCCTCATCCACCTGATTTTTTGCGTCTTCCAGTGCCATGTCTTCCCCCCATCAGCCCAAAGGCTGCGCCTTTTCCACAATCCGTGCAAAGAACGAGGCGCCAACCGGCGCGATCTCGTCATTGAAGTTGTATTTGGGGTGGTGCAGCCCTGCGCCCTCACCCTGCCCCAGGAACAGATAGGCACCGGGACGTGCCTGTAACATATAGGAAAAATCCTCGGCCCCCATCTCACGCCCTGCGTTGGCGGTTACCTGGTCAGCGCCCGAGATGTCGCGCGCGACATCGGCTGCGAAACCAGCCTTTTCGGCGTCGTTTATCGTGGCGGGATAGTTCTTTTCATAGTCCAGCCGCGCCGTGACCCCATACGAGGTCGCCTGTCCCTGCACGATCTGTTCCATCCGCTCTATCACCATCTTCTGAACAGCAGGGTCAAACGTCCGGATTGTACCGTTGATGAAGGCCGTATCAGGGATCACATTGTTCACCGTTCCCGTGTGGATTTGCGTGACCGAGACCACCAGATCATCCAGCGCATAGTGGTTGCGGCTGACAATAGTCTGTATCGCTTGCGCGATACCACAGGCCGCCATCACCGGATCGCGTGTTTCATGCGGCATGGCGCCGTGACCTCCGACGCCTTGAATATGCACCTCAAACGTGTCCACCGCCGCCATGATCGGCCCCGGCGTGGTATAAAAAGACCCTTCGACAAATCCGGGCGCGTTGTGCAGCGCGTAGACCTGAGAGATGTTGAACCGGTCCATGATCCCCTCTTCGACCATGACACCGGCCCCGCCGCCCTCTTCTTCGGCGGGTTGAAAGATCAGCGCCACGCGACCGCGGAAATTTCGCGTCTCGGCCAGATAGCGGGCCGCACCCAGCAGCATCGTGGTGTGCCCGTCATGCCCGCAGGCGTGCATCTTGCCGGGGTTTTTGGACGCGTAAGATACGCCCGTCTCCTCAGGGATCGGCAAGGCGTCCATATCGGCGCGCAAGCCGATGGTCGGCCCCTCACCCTGCCCATTGATGATTGCCACTATGCCCGTCTTGGCAATGCCCTCATGCAGCTCATCCACACCGAACTCGCGCAGTCGGTCGGCGACGAAAGCAGATGTTTCGTGACATTCGAACTCCAGTTCGGGGATCGAATGCAGGTGCCGGCGCCATGCGGCCATATCGGCAGAGAAATCGGCAATTCGGTTGACGACGGGCATCTGGGGTGGACTCCTGATCCTGACTGCGGAATGGATGCATCTGACACCGGAACGAAAGGGTTCGCAATGGCCGAAAATCCTCTGATCCACGACAGCGAAGCGGGTATCGAGCGTTTGCTGGAAATCATGCGCCGCCTGCGCGACCCGGAATCAGGCTGCCCGTGGGATATCGAACAGGATTTCGCCACCATCGCCCCTTATACGATCGAAGAAGCCTATGAGGTCGCCGATGCCATCGAACGCAACGCCTATGACGAACTGAAGGGTGAGCTGGGTGACCTGCTGTTCCAGTCCGTCTTCCACGCGCAAATGGCTGAAGAGGCTGGACATTTCACTTTTCAGGACGTGGTGCGCACCATGTCGGACAAGATGGTCGACCGTCACCCGCATGTGTTCGGCGACGAATCCCGCGACAAATCTGCGGAACAGCAAACGGTGGATTGGGAAACCATCAAGGCAGCCGAGCGTGAGGGCAAGGAACAAAAAGGCGCTTTGGACGGAGTGGCCGCGAACCTGCCAGCCCTGTTGCGAGCCCATAAGCTGCAAAAACGCGCCGCCCGCGTGGGATTCGACTGGCCCGATGCCAGCCATGTACTCGCCAAGATCACCGAAGAGGCAGCTGAGCTGGAAGAGGCCCGCAACAGCATGGATACCGATGCGTTAGAGGACGAGTTTGGAGATTTGCTGTTCGTGATGGTCAATCTGGGCCGTCACCTGGGCATCGAACCCGAAGCCGCCCTGCGCCGTACCAACGCCAAGTTCACGCGGCGTTTCGAACAGGTCGAGGCACGTCTTGCCGCGCACGGGAAAACGCCGTCGCAAAGTGATTTGGCCGAAATGGATGCGCTGTGGGATGAGGTGAAGATCGAAGAGCACCGCGCCAATGGCAAACTCCCGCCTGTGGACGCCGCGACCGAGGCCTGAAACCGCTGGACAAGTGGGGTGACACTTGCGAGTGTCCGCGCTTCAAGACCCCGGAGGCAAATCATGGCACCGCGCAAGATCATTATCGACACTGACCCCGGTCAGGACGACGCTGTCGCAATCTTGCTGGCGTTGGCCAGCCCTGATGAGATCGACGTGCTGGGCATCACAGCTGTTGCCGGGAATGTGCCGCTGGAACTGACCGCCAAAAACGCGCGGATTGTTTGTGAACTGGCCGGGCATACGCATATCCCTGTTTACGCTGGATGCGACCGTCCGTTGAACCGCGCTTTGGTCACCGCGGAGCATGTGCATGGTAAGACCGGGCTGGACGGCCCTGTCCTGCCCGATCCGGAGATGCCGCTGGCTGATGGGCACGCGGTCGACTTCATCATCGACACCCTGCGCGCGCAGGAACCGGGAACGGTGACGCTCTGCCCGCTGGGGCCCTTGACCAATATCGCCACGGCCTTTCAGAAAGCGCCCGATATCGTCGAGCGCGTGCAGGAAATCGTGCTGATGGGCGGGGCGTATTTTGAGGTGGGCAACATCACGCCCACCGCTGAATTCAACATTTACGTTGATCCGGAAGCCGCTGAAATTGTGTTTAAATCCGGCGTTCATATCGTCGTGATGCCACTGGATGTCACCCATGACGCCTTAGTCACGAAACATCGCAACGATGCGTTCCGTGCACTCGATTCTAAAGTCGGCCATGCGGTTGCCGATATGACGGATTTTTTCGAACGCTTCGATAAAGAAAAATACGGCTCAGAGGGCGCGCCGCTGCACGACCCCTGCGTGACCGCATATCTGATCCGGCCCGAACTGTTCTCGGGCCGTCACGTCAATGTGCAGATCGAAACGCAATCCGACCTGACCCTTGGTATGACCGTCGCTGATTGGTGGCGCGTGACGGATCATCCCCCCAATGCCATGTTCATGGGGGAAATCGACGCTGATGGATTCTTTGACCTGCTAACAGAAAGGCTGGCCCGCCTATGAGCGCCGCGCTGAAACTCGCCCGTCCCACAGATCTGGATCGCCTGATGTCGCTGGTCGCGGCCTTTCACGCCGAGGCCGGAATTGAACAGGACGCCGATCAACGTCGCGAGGCTCTGGCCCCGCTTCTTGAGGGCATCCCCCACGGGTGCGTCTATCTGATCGGACCCGGCCGCGCGCCGCTGGGCTATATCGTGCTGACCTTCGGCTGGTCGGTCGAATTTGGCGGTATGGACGGCTTTGTCGACGAGATCTACATCCGCCCCGCAGTTCGTGGTCGCGGGATCGCCACCGAAGTCCTGCTGGACTTGCCCAAAGCCCTTGCCGGGGCAGGATTGACCGCATTGCATCTTGAGGTCGACCGGACCAATGAAGCCACACAAAGACTGTATCTGCGCACCGGTTTCAAAGCACGAGACCGCTATGTGCTGATGAGCAAGCCGCTTTAGCGCGCCTCAACGCCCATATCGAATCCAGGAATGTCCATATCCATCACCGGGTCAGTGGACGACGCCTGCATCCCCGATACCGGATAAGTCCCCGGCCCCGAGCAGGCCGCCAAAAATACAGTGCTGATCACTGAAACTACGAGAAGGAATTTCGAACCAGTCATGGTGTACCCCCTTTTCTGTAATCCAGTCACAATAGGCCAGCTCAAATTGAGACAAATAGGAAAAAGTTCACACATAACGCGAATTATGCTGAGAAATATTTAGGGTTATGTTTTTTCCACACGTTAACAACGAGAAAGCGGCGCAAAATAATTCGGCAAAAAGGTCTTTCTTATCCGTTCCGCTACAATTTCATCTCGAAAAACAGCAGATGACCCTCGGCGATTTCCGGAATCTCGGCGTATGCGTCCCGCAGAACGAACCCCATTGAGAGGTACAGTCGGGTCGCTGTCTGCAAGGGTTTGCCAGTGTCCATGCGGATCAGGTCAAACCCCTGCTGGCGACATTGCTGGATCAAAGACAGCATGATGGAACGACCTGCCCCCGTACCGCGGGCGCTGTCCTGAACGAATACGCGCTTGATCTCGGCCACGCCCGGCTCGATCGTGTGGAACATGCCACATCCAACGGGCTGATCACCGACCAGCGCAAGACGCGCGCCACCGTTCGGCGGGCTGTGTTCGGCCTCGATGGCCTCCATCACACGGGCATATTTATCCTGCGAATAGATGGTTTGAACAATACGTTGCGACTTTTCATCCAGCGTCAGGAGGAAATCGCGGTATTCCCAACACAAACGCCGGACCGCATCAAAGTGGTCCGGCGTTCTGGGTTCTATGATGCTAAGCAACTGCCGATCCTCGATAAGGTACGAGGATCAGATTAACACTCAGCGCTTAAGGATCGAAGCCCCGGCGTATTCGGCAACTTCGCCCAACGATTCCTCGATACGGATCAATTGGTTGTACTTGGCCAACCGGTCCGATCGCGCCAGCGAGCCGGTTTTGATCTGACCGCAATTCGTCGCCACGGCTAGATCGGCGATGGTGGCATCCTCGGTCTCGCCCGAACGGTGCGACATCACGTTGGTATAACCCGCGCGGTGCGCCATATCGACGGCGCGCAGGGTTTCGGTCAACGAGCCGATCTGGTTCACCTTGACCAGCATCGAATTGGCGCAGCCGCGGTCGATCCCTTCAGCCAGACGTTCGGGGTTGGTCACGAACAGGTCGTCGCCCACCAGTTGAACACGGTCACCGATGGCATCGGTCAGCGCCTTCCAGCCGTCCCAGTCATCTTCGGACATGCCGTCTTCGATTGAGATGATCGGATAGTCTTTGACCAGCGCCGCCAGATACTCGGCGTTTTCTTCGGAGGTTAGCGAGATATTCTCACCCGACAGAACGTATTTGCCGTCGCGATAGTATTCAGTGGCAGCGCAGTCCAGCGCCAGGTGGATTTCTTCACCGGGTTTGTAGCCAGCCTTTTCAATGGACTGCAGGATGAAATCCAACGCCTCGCGGGTGGATGCGATGTTGGGGGCAAAGCCGCCCTCGTCGCCTACGCCGGTGGCTAGACCAGCAGCCGATAATTCGCGTTTGAGGGTGTGGAAAACTTCGGACCCCATGCGCACGGCTTCGCGGATATTTGCGGCCGAAGTTGGCATGATCATGAATTCTTGAATATCGATCGGGTTGTCCGCGTGCTCACCCCCGTTGATGATGTTCATCATCGGCACTGGCAGAACACGAGCCGAGGTGCCACCCACATAACGATACAGAGGCTGCGTGGTGAAATCCGCCGCTGCCTTAGCCGTGGCCAGCGAAACACCCAGAATGGCATTGGCGCCAAGCCGACCCTTGTTCTCGGTTCCGTCCAGTTCGATCATGGCGCCATCGATGGCAACCTGCTCGGTGGCGTCAAAGCCGACCAGCTCCTCGGCAATCTCACCGTTCACGGCGGCGACGGCTTCAAGCACGCCCTTGCCCAAATAGCGCGATTTGTCACCGTCACGCTTTTCCACTGCTTCATAAGCGCCGGTCGACGCGCCCGAGGGCACAGCGGCGCGGCCCATGGTGCCGTCTTCCAGAATCACGTCGACCTCAACGGTCGGGTTGCCCCGGCTGTCCAGAATTTCGCGTGCGTGGATGTCGATAATGGTGCTCATGAGGCCCGTTCCTGTGGCTGCAATCAGTTGCACGCCTCATACCATCACCGGGCAAAAAGTAAACCAGTCATGTTATCGCTAACATGTATATTCCCGGCCCTTTAGGGCTAACAATTACCTGTTTGCGCCAACGTGCGACGATCCGTCAGGCTGCGACCGCCAGTTCACGGGCCAAACGGCGTTCGCGAATAAAGGTGTACATGCCCGACCCCATGATCAACGTGGCCCCGGCCAGCGTCATCAGGTCCGGGCGTTCACCGAACATCAGCATCCCCGCGGCGATCGAGAAGATCAGCCGGGTATAGCGGAAGGGCGTCAGGGCCGAAGCCTCACCAATCCGCATGGCGATGACGATGCCGTAATAACCGAGAAAACCAAAGCCAACGGCACCCAGATAGGGACCAATCTGCCAAGTATGTAAAGGCACAACGGGTTGTGCGGAAAACACCATCAACGCCACGCCAGCGAATGCCACGGCGACATAGGCCTGCAGGGCGACCACGGACGAGGCCACGCGAACATCCAGCTTACGGGTGATCAGGTCGCGCGCGGCGATGGCAAGCACACTGGCCACGACAAACAACGACTCGGGTTGAAACCCGGCCAGCCCGGGGCGGATGATCATCAGCACGCCGATGAAGCCGATGCCAATCGCGCTCCACCGTCGCCAGCCGACATGCTCGCCCAGAAACAGCGCGGCCCCCATGGTGACGGCCAGCGGCATCGCCTGAAACACGGCAGCCACGGTGGACAGATCGACCAGAGACAACGCGGTCACAAAACTCAGCGCACCAACCGCTTCGGTCCCGGCGCGCATCAGAGGCAGAGGCTGCCACGCCACCGGATCAAGGATACGTTTGCGCGTGGCCAACGACATCACGACAAAGGCCAGGCTGCAGATCACACCCAACACAACCATGATCTGACCGGTCGGCACTGTCACCGACAGATGCTTGATGAACATATCTTCAAGCGCAAAAGCCGCCATCGCGCCGACGACCAGCAAAATGCCGTGTACGTTGTTCATGATCGTGTCCGTTGAATCCTGCGGCCCCAATGCCGCTTTTCTCAGCAAAATCGCAAGTAAGCCGTTCAGGCAAGCATTATCCGCCCGGAAAGCATGAATTCCCGTGCGCCTGCGGTTCGCGTTTTGTGATGAATCAGTCCTGTTCCAGCGGCACGCCGTACAGTTCCAGCCGGTGGCCTTTCAGCTTATACCCCAGCTTGGCCGCGATCTTTTCCTGCAACACTTCGATCTCGGGATCGACGAATTCGATCACCTTGCCGGATTGCATGTCGATCAAATGGTCATGATGATCACGCTCAGCATCCTCATACCGTGCGCGCCCGTCACCGAATTCCAGCCGGTCAAGAATCCCCGCTTCTTCGAACAGTTTGACAGTGCGATAGACCGTGGCGATCGAGATGCCCGAATCCACTTTCGAGGCACGGGCATACAGTTCCTCAACATCCGGGTGATCCTCACTTTGTTGCAGCACCTGCGCGATTGTGCGGCGCTGCCCCGTCATGCGCAGGCCTTTTGCTTCGCAGCGGGCGATGATCGTATCGGACATAAGTGACCCTCAGAGTAGTTCGGGTTTCTGTCTTAATACGTCTGTGCGGATCACGCCACAGGGGAATTGCATCCTAGGCCACCCGTCGCAGGTCGGCCCAGATCGGCAGATGGTCAGATGCAATATGCGCAGGCCGCGCGTCATGCACGCCGTGCAGCACCGCCTCAAGCCCTGCGCCCAGCGCGATCCGGTCCAGCGCCCCCAGGGGCTGTGCGGCCGGAAAGCTTGGAACCGGTGCCAAAAAGCGCATATCCGGGGCCAGATGGTCCAACACAGGCTGGCGCGACCATTCGTTGAAGTCCCCGGCCCAGACGGTGGGCATGTTGTCCAGATCATCGTCAAAGCGGCGGATGTGCGTTATCTGCTGGCGCCGGGATGCGGGCAACAGGCCCAGATGCATTCCCATCACGCGCAGCGGCCCGATTTGGGTGTCGAATTCCACACGCACGGCTCCCCGCGGCTCCAGCCCTGGCAGGTCGTGGTGCCCGGTCTGCCGAACCTGAATCGAATTTCCGCGCCAGATCACAGCGTTTCCATGCCAGCCCAGACTGCCGGCCCCACCCAGATCGACGATCTGCCAGCCGGCCTCATCCAACATGAAATGTGGTAAGGCGGCAGGCCGGGGCGGCAAGCGTTTGTCGGCCTCTTGCAACACCACGATATCGGCCTGCATGCTGTCGATGACCTGCATGATACGCTGGGGCTGCCGCCGAAAATCCAGCCCCACACATTTCTGAATGTTATAGCTGGCGATACGCAGGGTTGATGGTTTGGTCATTGGCATCCTGTGTCTGACATCAAAGGTTCCTCGGCCACCCGGCCCCTATTTAAATTGTGTAATCATAAGGTTGGCGGGCTCACCCCCTTCTGCGGATGAGCTATGGCCTGTTCCCTTGACATCTTCGGCCCAAAACAAGTCACCCGTTTTGAAATCACGTATTTCGCCCGACCCCGCCTGAACACGGAACGTACCGGACAGAACCGTCGCAAGTTGGGGTTTCGGGGAACGGTGTTGAACCCCTTTCCACCCAGCAGGCAATGACAAGAAGGCAATACGCGCGGCATCGACCTCTTTTGAGACCAGAAACGGTGCGGCCGGGGGGGCAAAGGTCTTGAGCTCGAAATCAATCTCACGATTTTCAAAATAAGACACTCCGTCCGCGTCTTCCAACAAAATGGCGTAGCGCATTTTATGCTCCCTAAAACAAAACTGATTTTATCTGCAGTTCCCCCGGTTGCGTCCATTATGCAGCATTATGTGCCGATGGTAAGTCGCTTGGCATTATGTTCAGAAGAACGCCCACTAGACAGCTTAAAAACTAGACGTTCAAGTTTTGATATTCGCTATGTCCCACAGAACGTCGCGTGGACCACTTCGCTTTCGGCCGGCGGATGTGTTAGGTCGGTTGCGTCGGGTTGATCCTCATAGGCGCGGGCAAGCACCGCATTTAACCGATGGAACGGGGCAAAATCGCCTTGGACAGCAGCCTGTATCATCTGCTCGACCCGGTGGTTGCGCGGGATAAAGGCCGGGTTGGCGGCGTTCATCACCGTCTGCGGGTCATTTTCACGGGCCAGCCGAGCCTGCCAGCCGTCGGCCCATTCATCATAAGCTTCGGGGTTCACGAACTGATCGCGGGCCTTGTCACTGCCCAGCGCACGGAACGTATTGGTGAAATCGGCACTGTTATGCGCCATCCGGGTCAGCAGATCGGTGATCAACGCCTCGTCGCCCTTATCCTCGGTCGTCAAACCGATCTTGGCGCGGAAGCGGGCCAGCCATTCCTGTTGGATCAGTACCGGCATTGCATGCACGATCTCAGTGGCCTCTTGAACGGCGGCTTCGGGGTCCTCGACCTGCTGAATCAAAGAGGTCGCCAATTGCGCCAGGTTCCATACGGCGATGTCCGGCTGATTGGAATAGGCGTATCGTCCCATTCGGTCGATTGAACTGAAGACCGTATTCGGGTGATAGATGTCCATGAAGGCACAAGGCCCATAGTCGATGGTCTCGCCAGCGATCGAGAAGTTATCGGTGTTCATCACCCCGTGGATAAACCCGACGCTCATCCATTGCGCAATCAGCCGCGCCTGCGCGTCCCGGACCGCGCGCAGCAGGCCCATTGGACCTTCGGCCTGCGGATAGTGTCGGGCGATGGCGTATTCGGTCAGCCGCTTCAAGCTGTCGACCTGCCGTCTTGCGGCAAACACCTGAAACGTCCCCACACGCAGATGGCTTTGCGCCACGCGGGTCAGCACCGCGCCCGGCATCGGGCCTTCGCGCAAGACGATCTCTCCTGTCTCAACCGCAGCCAGCGCACGGGTGGTCGGGATGCCCAGTGCGTGCATCGCCTCGGATACCACGTATTCGCGCAGAACTGGCCCAAGCCACGCACGGCCATCGCCCTGGCGGCTGAACGGGGTTTGTCCCGAGCCCTTCAACTGAATATCCCGCCGCACGCCGTCTGTTCCGATCGTCTCACCCAGCAATACCGCACGCCCATCGCCGAGCTGCGGGTTGTAGGTGCCGAACTGATGGCCGGAATAAAGCTGAGCAATCGGCTCGGCCCCTTCAGGCAGGGCATTCCCGGCGAAAACCTCGGCCATTTCCTGCACATCGCCCGGAGTTACCCCCAGAACGCGGGCCAGATCTTCATTAAACGCAATCAAACGCGGAGCGCGCACCGGCACCGGCACTTGCCGGGCGAAAAAAGTTTTGGGAAGACGGGCATAGCTGTTGTCAAACGGGATATTCAAGGTCATGCGGCAAACATATGGTGGATACACGTAAATACCATAGCGGATCGCACGCCTGCGTGCATAATCACCACAACCAAGCAAGAGGCCCTAATGACCGCGCAAGAGATCATCGACCACCTTCAGTTGCAGCGCCACCCCGAGGGCGGTTGGTTCCGCGAAACTTGGCGGGCCGATAACGAAGGCCGCGCCACCGGCACATGCATCTATTTCCTGTTGCAGGCTGGCGAACACAGCCACTGGCACCGCGTCGATGCGACCGAAATCTGGCTGTATCACGCCGGTGCGCCACTGACCCTGTCCCTCAGCGCTACCGATGACGGCCCTGCCAACGATCACCTGCTGACCCCCGACCTGACCAAAGGCGCGCCACAATTGATCGTACCCACGAACCACTGGCAATCAGCGCGGTCGACTGGAGAGTACACTCTGGTCAGTTGCACCGTCTCACCCGGGTTCGAATTCGACGGCTTTGTGTTGGCCGCGCCGGAATTCGATATCGCGCGCGGGTAAACCGTGGACCACCGCGCGCTCATAGCGTCGATCCCGCCCGAGGCGAAAGAAAGGCTTCAGCTCCGATCTGACGCCGCTGGGCTGAAGCATTTGGCGGCGTATGGCATAGTACTGGCGGGCACCTCGGCCTGTATCGCATTGCGGGTGCCGCTTTGGCCTCTGTTTATCCTTCCCCAAGGCATCCTTCTGGTTTTCCTGTTTACGCTCAGTCACGAGTGTACGCACAAGACACCGTTTCGCAGTGGCTGGTTGAACGATGTCATCGGGCATCTGGTTTCGATCCCTACCGCCCTGCCCTTTACGTGGTTTCGGTATTTCCATCTGGCCCATCACAAATGGACCAACCACCCGGAAAAAGACCCGGAGCTGGGTGGCAAACCACGACCCGGGAATTGGCGGGACCTGCTGATTTACCTAAGCGGATGGCCGTATTGGAGCGGGATGGCAAAGGTTCTGATGCAAAACGCTTTTGGCCGGATCGACGCGCCCTACCTGCCTGCCCGCCAACACCGCGCCATGCGTATTGAGGCGCGGCTATTGCTGGTTCTCTACGTCCTTGTCGGTCTCAGCCTGCTCTATTCTTCAGTATTGTTCTGGCTATGGATTCTACCGGTGCTGATCGCGCAACCCTTCTTGCGCCTCTATCTATTAGCCGAACATGGCCTCTGCCCCTCAGTCGCCAATATGCTCGAGAACTCTCGCACCACTTTCACCAACCGCATCGTCCGGTTTCTGGCCTGGAATATGCCCTACCACGCCGAGCACCATGCGTTTCCCAACGTGCCGTTCCATCAATTGCCCGCGCTGCACGATTGGACCCGGGCACATTTGAAATCGACTTCTGAGGGGTATTCCGATTTTTCACTGGATTACATGAAATCCCTGAAGTGAAAATCCGTCTTCCAGTGACCCTGTGACCTCCGACAAAAAAGCTGGTCAAAGTCACCCCCTATCCAACCGTTTAATTGGATGGGGTCAGGACAGGAGGCGTATCGAAACGGTTGCGCCAGGCCACAAGGCACAATATCGGATCGTCCTGCGTTTCCATTGCATGCGGCTGATTGCTTTCGTGATACATAGTGCCGCCTTCGCCGAGGTTTTCACTCGGACAGCCCTCGCGATTGAACACGCCAGTTCCTGAAATCACCATGTACATTTCTTCTGCTGGATGATGATGCCACGGATAGTAAAGCTGAGGCGGCATGTGAACAATCCAAAGCCAGAGTTTGTTCGATAAGAACGGCCCTCCTGCTCCGACGATGGAATAACATCCAAAATTATTCAGGAAACAATCGCCGATATCTGTGTATTTGTAGGTCTCTCGCCAAACCGCGTAAGGTGCTGCGTTTACGATCGCATCCTGCAGGCGAGCATAGGTTTGTGATACCAGCCCCGCCTCCTGCTGCAACACGTCGCCACACGGGAGATGATATGGCTCAATCTCCTGCCTTTGAATGTCATCTGGAAACGGTGCGAACGACGTCATCTGGGGATGGCTGACATATGCATCCCGAGCTTGTTGCAGTAGATTCTGGTAGACGCCTTCTTTGCTCATAAAGAGCGAGGATAACCAGTTTTCAGACTTGGGTTTGTCTGCATGCGACATCGAATGCAAATTTTGCTGCCGAGCGACACGAAAGCCTATCATCTGAGGTTCCAGCCAAATTCCCTTCAGCCAGCAGCACCCATCGAAACCGTACTGACAACTCCTCCCCCGACAAGAGCTTTAACCCCAGTTGTTCCAGGGCATGATGTCGGCAACCCACGTGCCACGCGTACTGCGAGATAGGCGAAGGCCTGTGCCTCGAGCATGTCGCCGTCCAACCCTACCGCTTCGACCGGCTCGACCGGGCAGTCCAGTGCGACGCGCAGCATCTCCATCAGCACCGGGTTATGCCGCCCGCCGCCAGTGACCAGAAGACGCGCAGGCGGTTTGGGGCAATGTTCCATCCCCTGCAGCACGCCCGCCGCACACATGCCGGTCAGTGTGGCCACCGCGTCGGCGTCGTTTAGCTCCTGAACCAACCGGATCATCTCGGCAAAGTCGTTCCGGTCAAGAGACTTAGGGGGCATTCGGGTAAAGTAAGGCTCAGCCAGAAACAGTTCGAGCGCGCCCATCTCGACCGTGCCGCCACGCGCAACCGCACCATCGCGGTCCATCGGCAGGCCCAGACGCGCCTGCATCAGGTCATCAACGGGTGCATTGGCGGGACCGGTGTCAAAGGCCAGCAGAGCTCCGGGCGCTTCCGGGCCGTCAAAGCCGGGGTCCACATAAGTCAGGTTTCCCACCCCGCCGAGGTTCAAAAAACACAGCGGTTGGGTCGCCCCGATCCATTTAGCGCAGGCAAAGTGAAAGAATGGTGCTAGGGGCGCACCTTCCCCCCCCATCGCCACGTCGTCACTGCGGAAATCCCAGACGACCGGCACGCCTAAAGCCTGCGCCAACCCCTTGCCGTCGCCCACTTGTAACGTACCCCGCCCATGTGGTTCGTGCGCCAGAGTTTGCCCGTGAAAGCCGATCAGATCGATCTCTTCAAATTCCGAGAGCGCCTCGGCGTGCGCAATGGTAACCAGCTCAGCCGCCTTGTCCACGTCCGGGCCGTGCCATTGACCCAGCGCCGCGCGCAGATCGCTGCGCTCGGCCTCGGTATAGGCGCGATAGCCGCTTGGGCCAAAACCGATGATGTGATGCCCATCGGTTTCCACCACCGCAGCATCCACACCGTCCAGCGACGTGCCAGACATTGCACCCAGGGCTTTGATCGGCCCGCCTTTCCTGATGGCCCGGTTCACGCTCACCTCATTTATCTTGTTTTATGGCGCTCAACCTGCCTGTTCATCGCCCCACTAGGCAAGTCACATCACGCGGTCCACGTGCTTTTTTGCTACAACCTGCGCGCCTGCAACCACAACACGAGCGACGGGACGGTTGCACCGGCGCACGGCCTGAGTAAGCATTGCGACCAACTGCACCCTAAACGGACGACCATGACGGACACACAGACACCCAACCAGCCCGCGCAGGGGCGCAATTACCAGCTTATCTTTTGGTCAGGGTCACTGGCCACAATTGGCGGGCAGCTGGTGAACCCCAATCTGGTGCTGCCCTTCCTGTATCTGGCCTTGGGGGCGCCTACGTTTTTCGCGGGCCTGTTGCTGCCCTTCGTGACCGGATCGCGCCTGATTGCCGAGATTTTCATGTCTCCGTTCATCAACCGGGTGACCCGCGCGAAACTGGCGGTTTACGTGCCGAACATCCTGACGGCCGCCATTCTGTCGGTCGTGGCATTGTTCGCAACAAACCTCCCCAATCTTCTGATTGTGTTACTATTTCTGACAACCGCGGTTGTAATGGGACTGTGCCAAGGGATCACCAGTCTGGGCACCAGCCAAATCTATGGCATCTCGGTGCCCGAGGCGAAACGAAATCGGATGGTGTTTGCACAGGCCACAATCTCAGGCATTCTGGCCATTCTTGTGGTCTGGGTGACGCGCGATCTGCTGGCCTCGGATGAACCAATGCAGCGCCACATCGTCGTCCTGTGGTGCGGCGTTGTCGCCATGTTCGCCGCCGGCGTCAGCTTTGCCGGTGTCCGGCTGCTGGAACAAGAGCAAGCCCGTGCCCCCGCACCCAAAAGCAAACCCAAACCGCTGGCTGAGTTGGTGACCGGTTTCAAAACCGGAATGGCTTATTCGTGGTATCGCAAGTTTCTAACGGCGCGTCTGATCTTTGTCTCGGTTGAACTGGCCATGCCGTTTTACACAATCCACGCTGCGACCTTTCACGTGGGCACCAAACACTCACTCAGCTATTTCGTGATGGCCGCCAGTCTTGGTATGGTGCTGGGCTCGATCCTGTGGGGTTGGCTCAGCGGTCGGATCTCGGTCAAGCCGGTGATGTGGCTGGGGTGCTTGATCTCGGCAGTTTCAGCCATACTGGCGCTGGCCTTCACATTCCTTGGCTATGCGCAGAACGTCTGGGTTTATGCGCTGGTCATCCTGCTGCTGTCACTGGGCGGGAATGGCGTCATTTATGGCCGCTATCTCTATATCATTGAAAAGACATCGGAACAGGAGCGTCCCTACCTGGTCGCCCTTGGCGATGTTAGTGCCGGACTGATCGGCATGGTCTTTGCTGCGATCCTGGGCGCGGTGGCACATCTGCACGATCCAATCACCCCGATCTTTGCACTGGCCGCGCTGAACCTGATCGCAATGCTCTATGCGTTGCGCCTGCCTCCGGTCAAAAGCTGACACTGCCCACGTTTTTCTTGGAAATGGTGGCTTTTCCTTGCCCAAAGCGACGCCTATACAGTGCCCCGCAACATCAACCCAAAGGGCACGATATGACCTACCACCCCAAATCGGATTTCATCGCCACGATGATCGAGCGCGGCTTTCTCGCCGACTGCACCGATTATCAGGGCCTTGACGAAGCGCTGATCAGTGGGTGCAAGCCGGCCTATATCGGCTTTGATGCGACGGCAAAATCGTTGCATGTGGGCAGCCTGATCCAAATCATGATGCTGCGCTGGTTCCAGAAAACCGGCCATCAGCCGATCACCCTGATGGGCGGCGGCACCACCAAGGTGGGCGATCCGTCGTTCCGCGCGGATGAACGTCCCCTGTTGGGGCCCGAACAGATCGACGAAAACATCGCGGGCATCAAAAAGGTGTTCTCGGCCTATATCGACTATGACAGTGACGCCGAAAACAAAGCTCTGATGCTGAACAATGCCGAGTGGCTGGACGACCTGAACTACCTCGATTTCCTGCGGGACATCGGGCGGCACTTCTCGGTCAACCGCATGCTTTCGTTTGAGTCCGTGAAATCGCGGCTGGATCGAGAACAATCGCTCAGCTTCCTCGAATTCAACTACATGATCCTGCAGGCTTATGATTTCCTTGAGCTGAACCGCCGCTATGGCTGCGTTCTGCAGATGGGCGGCTCGGATCAGTGGGGCAATATCGTCAATGGGATCGACCTAACCCGCCGCGTGCTGGATCACGAGATTTACGGTCTGACCTCGCCCCTGTTGACCACCAGCGACGGCAAGAAGATGGGCAAATCTCAGGACGGTGCCGTGTGGCTGAACGCCGAGATGCGCTCGCCCTACGAATTCTGGCAGTTCTGGCGCAACACCACCGATGCGGATGTCGGGCGGTTCCTGAAGCTCTACACCGAAATGCCGGTGGATGAGTGCGAGCGCCTGGGCGCGCTGCAAGGGTCCGAAATCAATGAGGCCAAGATCCGTCTTGCCAACGAGGTGACCACCCTTGCCCACGGTGCTTTAGCCGCTGCGACTGCCGAGGCCACCGCACGCGAAGTGTTTGAGAGAGGGGGCGTTGGGGATGACCTGCCGACCGTGATCGTCGGCGAGGGCACCCTCCCAATCTCGATCGTGCAATTGTTCGTCATTTCCGGTCTCGCGAAGTCGGGCAAAGAGGCCAAACGCCTGATTGCTGAAAACGGCGCCAAAGTGGACGATGCCCCTTTGACGGATGCGGGCCTGATGATCGACGCAGGCGCTCTGTCCTCACCCGTCAAATTGAGCGCAGGCAAGAAGCGGCACGCCTTGGTCCGGCTGGCCTAAACTGTTCCAACACGGCTAACGGCCACCCAATTGGGTGGCCGTTTTCGTTTCAGGCGCTGACGCGCAGGTGGCAAACGGGCTTAGCGTTTTCCATCCTTGCCGCCGCCTTTTCCGTCGCCGTGGCCGCCCTTACCACCGCCATGGCCTCCTTTGCCGCCGCCTTTACCGTCGCCGTGGCCGCCTTTGCCTCCGCCGTGACCGCCGCCATTGCTGCCCCCATTGCCGTGACCACCGCCGCCATTGCCATTGCCGTTATTGCCGCCACCGTTTCCGGTGCCGGGGCCAGAGCCGCCGTTATTGCCACCGCCGTTGCCGGAATTCCCGTTGTTTCCGTTACCATTACCGGGGCCGCCGTTGTTGCCACCGTTGCCGCTGCCGTTGTTGCCGCCGTTGCCACCACCGTTGTTGCCGCCATTGCCGCCGCCGTTGTTGCCGCCGTTGTCGCCGCCACCGCCGTTGCCACCGCCGTTGCCTGGGTCACCGCCGCCGTCACCGGGATCACCGCCACCATCACCGGGGTCGCCGCCACCGTCACCGGGGCCACCGCCGCCGTTGCCGGGGTTACCACCTCCGCCTCCGCCGCCAGACCCGGAACCGCCTCCGTTATCTGAATCAAGACCGGCAAACTGATCATTTCCCCGCGCCTCGCCTGGATTTCCCGATGCACCAATCGAACCCGTTGGTTGGTCGGTCAACAACGAAGCCAATCCTGGGCATTGCGCCGTTGTGTTGCGCAATGTGGTCGCGAAATCCGACCGTTGTTGCAGGCGTTCCAGAAAGCTGGGTGTCACCTGCTGACAATCACACAGCGCCTGATAATCCCCCCGATTTGCAGCATCCCGGGCGGTCTTCCAGTTGCACACCTCTGGCGCAGCTGCGGCGCTGCTTACCGCCATCACAGTCAGAAAAGGTGCAGTTACCAGCACAGGAATTCCGACTTTCAAACTCTTACGCATAACACTTGTCTCCTTGTTCGGCGCCCCCTCGACGCGTCAAATTGATAGGTACCGATGTGAGACTTGCGCATTAAGCGCAGTTAAAGTTCCTCTGAGAATCGCTTGAGAAACGGCATAAAACTTTGAAAAATCTCGTCCGAATTGTGGACATCACCTAAATCCTCAGATTAACTGAACATACGTTCATATCCTGAGAGGAGACCGCCGCCATGCAATTGTCCACCACATCCGCGATCATCACTGGCGGTGCTTCGGGGCTGGGCGAAGCAACCGCACGTCACTTTGCCGAGCGCGGCGCGCAGGTCACTATTCTGGACCGCGACGCCGTCCGTGGCACTCAGGTCGCGGAGGAAATCGGAGGGCATTTTGCTGAAACGGACGTGACGAACGAGGAATCCGTCGCCGCAGCGATCGATCGGGCGATGAACAATATGGGCCAGATCACGGCCGCCGTGAACTGCGCCGGAATCGCTTATGGCATCAAGACGGTGGGCAAAGACGGCCCCCACCCTCTGGACGCCTTTCAACGCACCATCGACATCAATCTGGTGGGCACATTCAACGTCTCGCGCCTGGCTGCGGCTGAAATGGCAAAGAATGACCCTGAGCCCGACGGCGCACGCGGTGTGATCATCAATACCGCATCGATCGCGGCCTTTGACGGGCAAAAGGGACAAGCGGCCTATGCGGCCTCAAAAGGTGGAGTGGTCGGGATGACCCTGCCGATGTCCCGCGATCTGGCCGCGACCGGGATACGGGTGATGGCCATCGCCCCCGGTATCTTCATGACCCCGATGCTGGCCGGTCTACCAGAAGAGGTACAGCAGCAACTGGCCGCTGACGTCCCCAACCCGGCCCGTCTGGGTGATCCGCGTGAATACGGGCGACTGGCCGGGTTTATCGTCGAGATGGGATACCTGAACGGAGAGGTCATCCGCATCGACGGTGCCCTGCGAATGCGCTAGGTCAGTTTCATGACCGAACGCGAAAAGATGCAGGCCGGAGAGTGGTATTGCTGTCTGGATCCGGAATTGGATGCCCTGCGCGTACAGGCCCGGCGCGCGGTTCACGCGCATAACACCTGTCCGCCGGATACCCGCGGTGCAATAGCACCGGAATTGCTGGCGTTGTTCGGCAACGTCGGGTCGGATTGCTTTCTCGAGGCTCCTTTTCACTGCGCCTATGGGGTGAACATCCACCTTGGCCAGCGCGTTTATTTCAACGCGGGCTGCGTGGTTCTGGATACCGCACCGGTGAGGGTCGGAGACGGCACGATGTTCGGACCGCACGTTCAGATTTATTGCGCTCAACACGCCAAAGACCCGGTTGAGCGTGCGCAGGGTCTTGAAATTGGTCTTCCGGTGACGATTGGGCGGAATGTCTGGGTGGGCGGTGGAGCCATCCTGATGCCCGGCATCACCATCGGCGACAATGCCACCATCGGTGCGGGCAGCGTCGTGACCAAAGACGTCGCGGCCGAAGAAACGGTCGTTGGAAACCCTGCCCGAGCGCTGAAACAGTCCTAAGCGCCTTCGGCCTTTTCTTCGAGCATCAGCCACTCATCCTCGGCTGCGGCCAGTTTTTCCTGCCGCTCGACCAACGCCTCGGTCGCCTTCTGGAATTTAACCGGTTCGCGAGTGAACAATTCGGGATCGGACATGAGGTCTTCCAGTTTGCCGATCTCGGCCTCAAGCCGGGCGATTTCGGCGGGTAGTTTCTCAAGCCGGTGTTTTTCCGAGAAAGACAGACCCGATTTCGCCTGACTTTCCGGCTTGATCTTTGCCTTTGAGGGTTTTGATTTTTCTACCTTCTTTTCCGCAACGTCCCCTCGCTGTGCAATATAGTCCGACCACCCACCCGCATAGACGATTGCGCGGCCATTGCCCTCCATCGCGATGGTCGTAGTGGCGACGCGATCCAGGAAATCCCGGTCGTGACTGACCAGCAGAACGGTGCCGTCATAATCGTCCAGCAGTTCCTGTAACAGATCCAGTGTTTCGACATCCAGATCGTTGGTCGGTTCGTCCAGCACCAGCAGGTTCGAGGATTTGGCCATCAGCTTGGCCAGCAGCAATCGCGCTTTTTCGCCCCCTGACAGGGATTTAACCGCCGCTCTGGCCTGCCGTTCGTCAAACAGGAATTCCTTGAGGTAGCCGACCACATGCTTGGGTTGGCCACCGACCATCACCTGATCGGCCTTGCCGGAAACCCGCATCTCGGGGTCGCCGGTCAGACTATCCCAAAGGCTCATTTCCGGGTCCAGTTGCGCGCGGGTCTGATCGAACACCGCAACCTCAAGATTGGTACCCAGGGTCACCGACCCCTCATCCGGTTGTTCTTGTCCAAGCAGCATTTTCAGCAGGGTCGTCTTGCCTACACCATTCGGTCCGACAAAAGCCACCCGATCACCGCGTTGCACCAATAAGTCGAAATTCCGCACGATCCGTTGCGCATCAAAGGACTTGGCCAAGCCTTTGGCCTCGATCACTTTTCGTCCGGATTTCGGCCCTGCCTCAAGCGCCATAGCGGCCGAGCCCTGGCGTTTGATTTGCGCCGCCTTTTCGGCCCGCAACGCCTGCAGGGCGCGCACGCGGCCTTGATTGCGCTTGCGTCGTGCGCTGATGCCCTCGACAGCCCATTTCGCCTCGGATTTAATCAGGCGGTTCAGCTTGTGACGTTGCTGATCTTCCTCATCCCAAACTTTGTCACGCCAGGTTTCGAAAGCGTCGAACCCCTGTTCCTGTCGCCGCACCATTCCGCGGTCAATCCAGAGCGTGGCTCGGGTTAAAGCCCGCAAAAACGCGCGGTCGTGCGAGATCAGAACAAACGCAGCCCGCGTCGCGCCCAGCTCACGCTCGAGCCAGGCGATGGCTTCGATATCCAGGTGGTTGGTCGGCTCGTCCAGCAGCATCAGGTCTGGCGCCTCGGCCATCAGCTTGGCCAAAGCCGCGCGCCGCCGCTCGCCGCCCGAGGCCGTTTCGACCGGGCGCGACGGGTCGAATTTCAGCCCCTCTCCGGCACGTTCAACCTTGTACAGCTCACCTGGCTCTAACCCGCTTGAGGCATAGTCGCCCAGCGTCGCGAACCCTTCCATGGTTGGGTCCTGCTCCATGTAACCTATAAATTTTCCAGGCGGAATCACAATGTCGCCTTGGTCTGGCTCGACCAGACCGGCCATCACTTTCATCAAGGTTGATTTGCCGGACCCATTGCGCCCCACCAACGCGATACGATCGCCCGGCTGCACCACCAGGTCCAGCCCCGAAAACACCGGATCACCCCCAAAGGTCAGGGAAATGCCGGACATCTGCAACAAAGGAATTCTCGCCATGCCCGCCAGCTAAACCGGCAAGGCCAAGGGGTCAACGGGGATTACCGAACCACCGCTCGCAACAAACGTTTCCTTGCCGGGGGAATCGCACCAATCTCAAGCCCGGTGAACACATGCAGCGTGTTCATATGCCGATCGACGACCGCATGGTCACTGACCCAGCCGCCCATCATCAGATAAGTACGCAGCAAGGGCGGCATCCGCAACATCGCCTTTTTCACATCCGGCCTGCGACGCAGACGCGTGGCAAAGCGGAATACATCCGGTGCCTTGACCCGTGGCAGCCAACGTTTTGGGGCGAGATGCCTGTGCTTTAGAATCGCGAACGCATCCAGATACTCCTCGGTTTCGGTCCCAGCGAAGGACGAACAGCCAAACAGCATCTCGACATCATTCTGATCTACATAGGCCGTCATTGCCCCCCAGGCGACACGCAGAATGTCTGGGTCGGTCCAGTCCGGATGAACGCAAAACCGCCCCATCTCAACCATCCGACCGCTAAACCCCGCAAGCGCCGAAAGATCATAGAACTGCGCCGAATAGCTGCGGCCGATTTCAGTGCCATCTGCCATGGTCAGCATGCGGAAACAACAGACCACCTGCCCGCCTGCGCGCACATCTTCGACCAGAATATGGGCACAGACCGAATCGAAATCGTCCTGATCGATTTTTTCTGTCCCAAAGGCCAACATCCGCAGCTGCTGTGCCGCCGCCAGGTCCTGCCGCGACTGCGCCAGCCGGGCGCGATACCGCCCCTTACCAAGCAATAGTGCCATGGTCGCATCCTCCGCGGTTGCTGACCTGTTTCCTCTTGCCATGCCCCTATCACACAATGTGTGATTGCCGCATGACCATCGCAAGATGTGGCTGTAACTTATTGTGACGTGCCGGGAATATTGGCCGGGTTAAAGTTACCGATGTTACCCAACAGCTGACGGATAAAGCCCTGACCCTGAATCGTGGACTCGGTAATCCGGCGATCCAGCGTAACGACAATACCATCCTCAAGCCCGAACCGTTCGATGTTCCGAACCACGCCCCGGTCATCAAAGCTGATCGCCACCAACTCACGCGAGACCACTTCGGGCTTTTTCGGGCCGTAATGACGAATGCGTGACCGGACGTAATAGAACCCGGAATCGCGGATCACGCCGGACGAACTGGGGGCGCCGACCGCCTCGATCACACTGTCGCGGGTGTCCACACCCACTTTGACCTCGGCCAGGTCCTCGGGCGTTGGGACATATCCGTGATTCTTGAAGACCGGCGAACATGCACCAGCCGCTGCCAGACAGGCCGCAAAGACAAGCGTTTTCGACGCCGGTTTCAACCTGTTCACAACCTTCAACATTCACACCCTCTTGCCTTGGCCCGTTACGGACCCTATCCGCTTACATCAAACCGCAGCCCCGGTTCAACACAGGAAAGGGTCACGAATGAGCAACCAGACATCTCTGCGGGTGGCCGATCTGCCCCAAAATGCACCAACCCCCTTTGAGTTGCGCCCAGACGCCAAGGCTTTGGAGGCTACCAGAGACGAGTTGGGCTTGCTTGGCCTACGCAAGCTCAGCTTTGTGGGTGACGTAAGGGCACAGGGCAAGCGCGACTGGGTATTGAACGGAAAACTGGGGGCTACAGTGATTCAGCCCTGCGTGGTGACATTGGAACCGGTGACCACCCGCATCGACATCCCGGTCGCGCGAATCTATGTGGCCGATTGGGTTGATCCAGAAGAGCCCGAGTTTGAAATTCCCGAAGGTGATGAAACCGAACAGCTTGGTGCTGAGATCGACCCAGCGCTTGTCATGGTCGAGGCCCTGTCGCTGGCCCTGCCCCAATACCCACGTAAAGACGGTGCCGAACTGGGACAGGCCGACTATACTGAGCCGGGCAAACAGGCCATGACAGACGAAGACGTCAAGCCCTTTGCCGGTCTGGCCGGTCTGCGCGACGCGCTGAAAAAAGACGAGTGACATAGGTCTGTTTTCCTGTCATATCAGGCCCTCAGAAAAATCGCTTGAACATGTCGAGAATCGCAGTATTTTCGCGCGCTCATCGGAATTTGGGTTGGACATTGCGGGGATCGTCCCCTAAACGCGCGTCAAACCACGAGATAAACAAAGAATGAAACCCGGCCCACAGCGAATCTGTTGGCCCTCAGTAGACAAAGGTTGAGACCATGGCCGTCCAACAGAACAAAGTTTCCAAGTCGCGTCGCAACAACCGCCGCGCACACGACGCTCTGGTTGCTGCAAACCCGAACGAATGCCCCAACTGCGGCGAGCTGAAGCGCCCGCACCACGTCTGCGCGTCCTGTGGCCACTACGATGACCGCGAAGTCGTCGCACAGGCCGACGAAATCGACCTGGACGAAGACGCGGCCTAAGCCTTTAAAAGCGCAGGCAAGGAATGACTGAACAGCCCTCGCACGCCGGACGGATTACCATCTCGGTTGACGCTATGGGCGGAGACTCGGGGGCCGCGACTGTGGTTGCAGGCATTGCCAAATCGGCAATCAAAAACCCCGATATCGCGTTTATTCTGCACGGGCCTGAGCCTACGCTTCGCAAACTTGTTGCCAAACGGCGTGTCCTGCAAGGGCGCGTCGTTTTTCGTGATTGCCCCGATGTAGTCACGATGGAGGACAAGCCCAGTCAGGTTGTCCGCAGTGGCAAGCAGACCTCGATGTGGTCAACGCTGGAATCAGTGCGGCAAGGTGAGGCGCATGGCGCCGTTTCCTGCGGCAACACCGGCGCGCTGATGGCTCTGTCGATGATGCGGTTGCGCAAATTGCCGGGTGTAAATCGTCCGGCGATTGCGATTCTGTGGCCATCGCGCAACCCGCAGGGGTTCAACGTGATGCTGGATGTGGGCGCGGATGTGCGCGCCGACGCCAAGGATCTGCTGCAATATGCGCTGATGGGTGCATCCTATGCGCGCAACGGCATGGCGCTGGAACGTCCTCGGATCGGTCTCTTGAACGTGGGCACCGAAGAACACAAGGGCCGCGCCGAGCTTAAAGAAGCACATGCAATGATCACGGAATTCGCAGAGCAGGCGAATTTCGATTTTGTCGGTTTCGTTGAAGGCAGCGACATTCCCGGCGACAAGGCGGATGTCATTGTCACTGATGGGTTTACCGGCAACGTCGCCATTAAGACCGGCGAAGGCACCGCCAGCCTGATTGGCGACCTGTTGCGCAAAGCGTTCAAGTATTCACCGCTGTCACGCCTCGCTTCGGTACTGGCGATCACGTCGTTAAATCGTTTGAAAAAGCGTATCGACCCGCGCCAAGTAAATGGCGGCGTTTTTCTTGGCCTCAACGGAACCGTGGTCAAATCACATGGTGGCGCGGATGCCATCGGAGTCTCGGCAGCAGTCAAACTGGCCTTTACCCTGGCCCAGTCTGGTTTCGCCGAAAAATTGGCGGCACGGGTTGCATCGACAGCCGAGCTTGCACAAGATGCCGCCCACACGCCGCCAAAGGCTGGCGAATAACAAAAAAGGCAGTACCCAAGCATGGCAGGCCGTTCAGTTGTCGTTGGTGTCGGACACTATTTGCCAGAGCGCATCGTTCCGAATTCCGAGTTTGAAAAGACGCTCGATACAACGGATGAGTGGATTAAGACCCGCTCGGGTATCGAGCGCCGCCATTTCGCCGCCGAAAACGAAACAACGTCCGATCTGGCCACCAAAGCGGCCGAGGCCGCGCTGGCCGATGCGGGGCTGGTGGCTGACGATATCGATGCGATCATTGTGGCAACTTCGACCGCCGATCTGACTTTCCCATCTGCCGCAACCATGGTGCAGGCACAGTTGGGCATGACCAAAGGCTTTGCCTTTGACGTTCAGGCCGTCTGCGCCGGGTTCGTCTTTGCGCTGACCAATGCCAACGCCCTGATCGTATCCGGTCAGGCCAAGCGCGTTCTGGTCATCGGGGCTGAAACCTTCTCGCGAATCATGGACTGGACGGACCGGTCCACCTGCGTGCTGTTCGGTGATGGCGCTGGTGCGCTAGTGTTGGAGCTGCAAGAGGGCGAAGGCAGTGCGCAGGATCGTGGCATTCTGGCGACCGATCTTAATTCAGACGGCCGGTACAAGGACCTGCTTTACGTCGATGGCGGTGTGTCGACCCAATCGACCGGACATCTGCGGATGCAAGGTAATCAGGTGTTCCGCCATGCGGTCGAAAAACTGGCCAAAACGGCGGAAACCGCGTTGCAAAGCGTTGGCCTCAGCAACACTGACGTCGATTGGATTGTGCCCCATCAGGCAAATATCCGTATTATTCAGGGCACCGCCAAGAAAATGGGCCTGCCGATGGAAAACGTCGTCGTCACCGTTCACGACCATGGCAACACATCGGCCGCGTCGATTCCTCTTGCCTTGTCCGTCGGCAAACAGCGCGGGCAAATCAAGCAGGGCGATCTGCTTGTGACCGAGGCCATCGGCGGCGGTCTGGCCTGGGGCGCGGTTGTGCTGCGCTGGTAACCGGCGCAATTCGGCTTACACGCAGACTTGCAATTCATTGATATTGACAGCGAATTTCCCCTCACCGTATTCTGCGGTATCAACAGGGGAAATGGTATGGGCGATAAAACACTGACCCGAATGGATCTGAGCGAGGCCGTCTTTCGTGAGGTTGGCCTGTCACGCAACGAAAGTGCGCAGCTGGTCGAAAGCGTTCTGAACCACATGTCCGACGCTTTGGTGCGCGGCGAGCAGGTGAAGATTTCGTCATTCGGCACATTCAGCGTTCGGGACAAAACTGCCCGCATCGGCCGCAACCCCAAAACCGGCGAAGAGGTTCCGATTCAACCCCGCCGGGTTCTGACGTTCCGCCCGTCGCACCTGATGAAGGATCGCGTCGCCGCAGGGAACCGTAAGTAAGATCAGGACGACACGGTCATGAGCAAGTCCCCCGACGCCTTTCGCACAATCAGTGAAGTTGCGGACTGGCTGGGCGTTCAGGCTCATGTCCTACGATTCTGGGAAAGCCGTTTCAATCAGGTCAAACCGGTAAAGCGTGCCGGAGGGCGGCGTTACTACCGTCCCAACGACATGCGCCTGCTGGGCGGTATCAAGAAACTGCTGCACGAGGACGGGATAACCATCAAAGGCGTTCAGCGTATCCTGCGCGAACAGGGCGTGGCGCATGTTTCCGCGCTTTCGCAAGGGTTGGACGAGGTGGCCAAACCGGACGCCACCGCTAATGACAGTGTAGTTGTGCCCTTCTCTTCTAAGCCAGTCGAGACAAGCGAACAGATCAACCTAAATCTGGACGACGCTGCACCCGTTGCCGAGGCCCCTAAGGTGGAACCTGCTGAACCCAAACCGCAGCCGGTCGCGGCGCAACCCACACCGGAGTTTCTGGATGAGGCCCCTCTGCTGGGTGGAATCGCAACGCAGGCATGGAATCGCACCGATTTCGATGACGATCTGCTGAAACAGATTGCTCCGGTGGCAAAGGACCTGCGCGCCGTTCTTAACCGCATTGAAAACCGAACGGCGGGATAAGAAAAAAAGGCGATGATTTCCTCTTGCCCCTGCCGGGAAAGTCTTTATGAACACCTCAACGTCGGGCTATGGCGCAGCCTGGTAGCGCGTCCGTCTGGGGGACGGAAGGTCGCAGGTTCGAGTCCTGCTAGCCCGACCAAATCACACCGACGTTTATGGCAGACAGGCCAGATCCCGCTCTGGCATCAGGGGGGATCGGAATGACAGGTGTATGCCCAAACCAGCAGATCGAGGCGATGATTGCGCGCGGTGAAATCACCGCAAACCCCGATGTCATCGCAGCACAAGTCCAACCGGCCAGCCTTGATTTACGTCTGGGTACAGTAGCTTACCGGGTCCGAGCCTCATTTCTGGCGGGCGAAGGCCGCTCGGTCGCGGATCGTCTGGCCGAGTTTGAGATGCACCGCATCGACATCACCGATGGGGCCGTTCTGGAAAAAGGCTGCGTCTATTTGGTGCCGCTGATGGAGTCGCTGGCCCTGCCCGCTGACACCAGCGCGGTGGCCAACGCCAAAAGCTCGACCGGGCGGCTGGATCTTCTGACCCGCACGATCACCGATGGCGGCACCGAGTTTGATCGCGTGCCCGCAGGCTATACCGGGCCGCTTTATGCCGAGATTTGCCCCCGCTCCTTCTCGGTTCTGGTGCGTCCGGGTATGCGGCTGAATCAGATTCGCTTTCGTCAGGGTCAGGCCGTGCTCAGCGACGCGGAACTGACCGCATTGCACAACGCCTCGCCATTGGTCGACGGACCGGCGGTCATTCAGGACGGGCTGGGGTTTTCGGTCGACCTGCAACTGCCCGACACCGATCTGGTCGGCTATCGCGCCAAACCGCATACCGGAGTGATCGATCTGGACCGGATCGGAGAATACGACCCGCAGGAATACTGGGAAGAGGTCCGCACCACCGATGGCCGCATCATCCTGGACCCGGGCGCCTTCTACATCCTGGTCAGCCGCGAGGCCGTCCACATCCCGCCCCTCTATGCCGCTGAGATGGCGCCGTATCTGGCCATGGTGGGTGAATTCCGGGTGCATTACGCAGGTTTCTTCGACCCCGGTTTCGGCCACGCCGCCGCCGGAGGCGCTGGATCACGTGGAGTGCTTGAAGTGCGCTGCCATGAGGCACCTTTTGTGTTGGAACACGGTCAAGTCGTCGGCCGGCTGGTCTATGAGAAAATGGCCGAAATGCCCACCCAGCTGTACGGGGCTGGCATCGCCTCAAACTACCAAGGACAAGGCTTGAAATTGTCCAAGCATTTCAAGGCGGTTAGCTGATTAGAACTTCATGAACCGGCGCGCTTGACGGGTCATTCGTTGCGCTTGTTTCAGGTTCTGGGATGGGCGTGGGCCTTTGTTGTTGGCACGGTTGGCCTCGCCGGGCTGTTCGTTTTTACCACCCATACGGCTTGCCATACCAAAGCCCTTGTCAACGCCTTTACTGACAAGGCGGCGCATGACCTGACGTACGATCATGTCGATCATCCGATTGGCATTCATTGCTCAACTCCGTTTTCTGACCCTCAACATAGGCGAATTGTGTGACACCAAAAGGGGCGTTTGATCACTCTTCCTCGAACAGTTCGGTCTGATCTTCATCCTGCTCTTCTTCGCGCCCCTCGCCCAGTGGGATGGTGCCCGGCGGTGGCCGGTTTTCCAGGAGGCCAGCGGCGCGCAGTTCCTTGAGCCCCGGCAGGTCGCGGGCGTTCTCAAGCCCGAAATGGTCCAGGAAATGCGGCGTCACCACAAATGTCACCGGACGGCCCGGTGTCATTCGGCGACGGCCTAACCTGATCCACTCCATTTCTAGCAGTTGGTCGATCGTCCCGCGTGAGACCGAAACACCGCGAATTTCTTCAATCTCAGCCCGCGTACAGGGTTGATGGTAGGCCACGATAGCCAGCGTTTCGATGGCCGCACGGCTCAGTTTGCGGGTTTCAACTGTTTCTTTTTGCATCAAAAAGCCCAGATCGGGGGCGGTTCGAATGGCCCAGGCCTCGCCAACCTTGACCACCCGCACGCCGCGCCCTTCATATCGTTTCTGAAGCATCTCAACGGCTTGCGCCGCGTCGCTGCCATGGGGCATCCGGGCCTCAAGATCAGAGGTAGTCACCGGTTCGGCGCTGGCGAACAGCACGGCCTCGACCATGCGCTCTTGCTCTGCCAGCGGCGGCGCTTCGAACAGGGTGCCGGTGCCTTCGTCTTCGGGGGCGTCAGTCACGTGTGTCAGTCCTCTTGCGCAGATGGATCGGGGCAAAGGTCTCGCTCTGCTTGATCTCCATATGTCCTTCTTTCACCAATTCCAGCGAGGCCGCAAAGGTCGCCGCCGTGGCCGAGCGTTTGCGGACAGGGTCCGCGTCCCAACCATCGGGCAGATAGGTCTCCATATCCGTCCAGGTGCCCGCAAAGCCGATCAGGGGGCGCATCCGCTCCAGCGCCTGTTCCATCGTGAACACGGCGTCACGGTCCATCACGAAGGGGCGGAATTCGTCGCGTGTGCGGATGCGAGCGTACCCCTGCATCAAATCCAGCAGGGTTGCCGAATAAGTCACAGTGCGGATGCGGGTGACGTCCTCGCCCTGCCCGCGTTTGAAGAAATCGCGGCCCAGCTGGTCCCGCGCCATCAAGCGGGCCGCAGCATCACGCATGGCCTGCAAGCGCTCTAGCTGAAACGCCAGATGCGCGGCCAGTTCTTCACCCGACGGACCCTCGTCATCCGGATCAGGGGGCAGCAGCAGGCGGGATTTCAAGAAGGCCAGCCACGCCGCCATAACCAGATAGTCAGCCGCCAATTCAATCCGCAGGGCCCGGGCTTTTTCAACAAAAGTCAGATATTGCTGCGCCAGCGCTAGAACCGAGATTTTCCGCAGGTCGACCTTTTGTGTCCGCGACAGGGTCAACAACACGTCCAACGGGCCTTCGAACCCGTCGACGTCAACGATCAGGGCTTCGGCCGCAAGGCGATCCGCGACCGAGACCGGGTCTTCGCTGAAAAGGTTATCGTTCATATACCTGCCCGCCCATTAGGGCAGATAGTTCCGCCTCAGTCGCGGGGATGTCAAGTTCCGCAGGCTTTTGCCGCATTGCCAGCGCCTTTTCTGCGCGTATCTCGGCCTGCTCGGTCATTTCTCCGGCGGCTTCCAGCACTTTGGCGCGGGCTTCAAACGAGCCGTTGCAATGCAAAACCACGTCGCACCCGGCGTTGAGCGCCTGACGGGCAATCTCCTCGGGTGCGCCGCTGAGGGCCTTCATCGAGATATCATCGGTCATGATCAGGCCATCAAACCCAATCCTGTCGCGGATCAGACCGATCATTGTGGGTGAAATCGTAGCCGGTTGTGGGTCGATCCGGTCATAAACCAAATGCGCCGTCATCCCCATCGGCAGGTCGTTCAAGGCACGGAACGGCGCGAAATCGGTCTCTTCCAATGCGTCTTGCGTCAGATCGACATGTGGCAGGTCGTGGTGGCTGTCCAGCGTGGACAGGCCGTGGCCTGGCATGTGCTTGATCACTGGCAGAACACCACCATCCAGATGCCCCTTGGCAACCGCCTTTCCGATCCCGGAAACTGTTGTTGAATCAGATCCATAGCAGCGGTTCTTCAGAAAGGCATGCGTATCATCACGCGCCAGATCCACCATCGGGGCACAATTGCTGTCGATCCCCAGCTCAAACAGCTCATTCGCGATTAGGCGATAGCGTAGATACATGGCGCGTTCAGCCTGATCCCCCGCGCCCGCGACATGATCCAGTGGTGGCATCCATTCCCGCGCCAGTGGTGCGCGCAGCCGTTGCACGCGGCCGCCTTCCTGATCAATGGTGATCGGGCAATTGCGTCCCACAGCCTCGCGGAAGTCGTCGCACAGAGCACGGACCTGATCGGCGGTATCGATGTTGCGGGCAAATAAAATGAACCCAAACGGGTTCATTTCTTGAAACAGACTTTTTTCTTCGGGCGTCAGGCGCAAGCCTTCGGCATCAGTGATTGCCGCGCCGAAACTCACCGAGCGGCCACCGGGATACAATCGGCGCCTTGTGCTTCGAGGGCAGCGCAGAACTGACGCGAGTCGCTTAGGTCGTCAAATCCCAGAACCCGCAAACGATAGAAGGTCCGTCCACCACGTGAGGTTTTTTGGATAACACGTTGTTTTCCATCCATATACTCACCGAAACGGCCATTCAGGCGATCCCATTCAGCCCGCGCTACATCCGTGCTTTCATAGGCCCCAAGCTGGGCCATGCGCGTGCCCTTGGACAATGTGTCCGGGTCAATATCCAGCCCCACAGCAGCTTTGACCGCAGCGTTGATCGCGTCTTCAGTACTGCTGCTGGTGGTGATCCCGCTGGGTGTAGAACGGGCCGGGCGCGTGTTGGGGCGCAAAGACCGGCGAACCCCCGGCAGTGCGGCCAGTTCCGGATCGGGCAACTGTGCGGCCAGATCAGCGGGATCAATCGCGGGCTCTTCTTCGGGCACGACCAAAGAGGCCAGTTGCACGCCCTGCTCGGTCGGTTGGTCGATTTGTGCCGCATCACCAGCCAGTTCGGCGACCAGAGCGTCTACCGAACCCTGGCGCAATTGCGCAGCCTCCTGATCAGAAATCTCTTCCTGCACCACATGCACGGCCGGGGTGGGCTTCAGAGGCTCAACCGGCGTGTCCTCATCCGACAGGGACACCGGGCGCGGCGCAAGGATCAGACGATCCGCCGGGGGTGCGGCTGTTCCGACCGCGGCCACCGTGTTGACGGCCAGTCCTTGATGATCGGCAGGTGTTCCACCGGGGCTTTCTGGCTGAATGCGCATGGGCCCTTCGATGGCACGTACGACCGGTACGCCGCTAACATCGCGCATCACCAGCTTGTAACCCCAAACACCAATGCCAGCGACCAATGCCAGGGACGCAACCGCGCCCAGCGCGTTTACGATACGACCCAGACCCGCTGCGCGCGGCGCTTCTTCATACCCGTGCATGTCGTCGGAATAGTCATACCCATCCTGAGGATGTGGTTGATTCGTGTAATGCATCTGCTCGGGGCGCATCTGCCCCGAGTAATCGTAACGTGCCATGTCCGCCTCACCGCCCGATTCACGCCAGAAAATAAGGCGCGCGGGTCATTTCTTGCCTACCTCGTACCGGTGCTTCGGGCGGTGTTTGTTACCGCATCTCCTGCGCCGGAGTAACGCCAAGAATACCCAAGCCCGCTGAAATCACAACAGAAACGGCGCGGGCCAATGCGATTTTTGACTGGCTTGTGGCAACATCGCCATCCTGGATGAAACGCAGTTGAGTCTCGTCGTTGCCCTTATTCCACAGCGCGTGGAAGTCTCCTGCAAGCTCATACAGGTAGAAGGCAACCCGGTGCGGCTCATTCGTGCGCGCGGCGATCTCAACCAAACGAGGCCATTCAGCCAGCTTCTTGGCCACGGTCAGTTCCGAGGCGTGATCGTTCTTGCTGAGGTCCGCACCCGCAAGGGTCACGTCATCAGCGACAATCCCTGCCTCGGCGGCTCGGCGCAGCACGCTCATGATGCGGGCATGAGCGTATTGAACGTAGAACACGGGGTTCTCGCGGCTCTGCTCAAGCACCTTGTCGAAATCGAAATCCAGGGGCGCGTCGTTCTTACGAGTCAGCATCACGAAGCGGGTCACATCCGGCCCAACCTGATCGACCACATCCCGCAGGGTGACAAAGTTCCCGGCCCGCTTGGACATCTTGAATGGCTCGCCGTTCTTCCACAGCTTCACAAGCTGGGTCAGCTTGATATCCAGCGGCACTTTGCCATCAGACAGCGCCGATACTGCTGCCTTCATCCGTTTGACATAGCCGCCATGGTCCGCACCAAACACGTCGATCAACGCGTCAAAACCACGGGTCACCTTGTCATAATGATAAGCAATGTCGGGGGCGAAATAGGTCCAGCTGCCGTCCGACTTCTTCACCGGGCGATCGACGTCATCGCCATGTTCGGTGGACTTGAACAGGGTCTGCTCGCGCGGCTCCCAATCCTCGGGCTTTTTGCCCTTTGGCGGCTCCAGAACGCCTTCATAGATCAGGCCCTTTTCGGTCAGCGACTCCAGCGCGGCCTCGATCCGACCTGTGCCATAGAGCGATTTTTCCGAGAAGAACACATCCATCTCTACGCCCAGCGCCTTCAGGTCAGCGCGGATCAGGTCCATCATCGCGTCGGTCGAGAACTCGCGCAGATCGTCCAGCCATTCGCTTTCCGGCTTGTCGATCAGGCTGTCGCCGTATTTCTCTTTCAGCGCTTCGCCGATTGGGATCAAGTAGTCGCCCGGATACAAGCCTTCGGCAATCTCGGGGCTCAACCCGTTGGCTTCGCGATAGCGCTCGTAGGCCGAGCGTGCCAACACGTCGACCTGCGCACCGCCGTCGTTAATATAGTATTCGCGGGTCACATCATGGCCGGAATAGGCCAACAAGCTTGCCAGCGCATCGCCAAACACCGCGCCCCGCGTATGGCCAACATGCAGCGGCCCAGTCGGGTTGGCCGACACATATTCCACGTTGACCTTTTGCCCCTGCCCCATAGTCGAGCGGCCATAATCCGTGCCTTTCTCCAACACTGCCGCCAAAACACCCTGCCAAACCGAAGGCGCCAACCGCAGGTTCAAAAAGCCCGGCCCCGCTACCTCGGCACTGGTGATCCGGTCATCCGCCGCCAGCTTTCCGGCCAACACATCGGCAATGTCGCGCGGCTTCATCTTGGCCGGCTTCGCCAGCACCATCGCGGCGTTTGTCGCCATGTCGCCATGCGCGGCATCACGCGGTGGTTCGACCGTCACATTGTCAAAGCTCAGCCCCTCGGGCAGCGCGCCTTCGGACTGCATCTGTGCCAGCGCGTCCAGTACAAGGCCGCGGATCTCGGAAAACAGGTTCATTTCGGATGTCCTTTTGCTTGCCCGGCGGTTTACCACGCAAAGCGGCAAGGTCAATGGAAGCGATCAGTTTCCGCTTGGATTAGCGGTAAACCGGGCTAAGGTCACAGGAAATTCCTAACCTCGGAGATCGTTCCATGCGTCTTGCCCTGCCCCTTGCATTCGTCCTGACCACTTCGATCCCGGTCTGGGCCGATATGCCCGCGCCGCAGGGCCATGTTCTTCTGACGCTGGGCGGGGCGGTGACGGAAACCAACTTACCGGCTCGGGGTGAAAATGACGGTGGTCTGCTGGGTTATCTCGAAGTGCAGCACAGCGGCGGCGCCGGATTTGACGCCGCGATGCTTGACGGTCTAGCGCAAGTGGAGATCACAATTGCCTACGGCCCCGAAGACAATCAGCGCGACGTCGCCTTCTCTGGTCCGCTTTTGTCGGATTTGATGGTCATGGCAGGGGCCGAAGGGAAGACTGCCAAACCAATGGCGATGGATGGATACCAGTCCGAAATCCCATGGGACAGTATTCAGGCGCACCAACCCATCGTGGCAACGCATGCGGATGGCAGTCCGATGGGGATCGGCGGCTATGGCCCTACGATGATCGTTTTTCCGCCCACAGATGATGCTGATCTGGCAGACGAGCAATCCGGGCAACAGGTTTGGGCGCTAGCCTATATCGGCATCGAGTGACGACCGCCCCGTCAGCCTTTTGTGATCCTGCAAGGCAAAGCGGTCGGTCATACCTGCAATGTAGTCCGACACAATCCGTGCCAGCACCGTCTCATCCCGGGCTGCTTCTATATCGCCGTGCCAATGGGCTGGCATTTGTTTGGGATCGTTCAAGTAGATCGGGAATAATTCTTCAACGACCGCAGACACTTCGGCCCTGACCTTCATGACGCTGGGCGCACGATACATCCGCGAAAACAGGAAGGCGCGGATCTCTTTAAGTTGCGCCCAAAGCCCTGCCGAGAACTGGATCACCGGATAACCCAGATGCCGGATATCTTCGACCGTTTGCGCCCCAGAATCAGCGATCAGGTCGCGCGAGGTGTCGATCACATCCGAAACCATCACTCCAAACACGCGACGCAATGCTTCGTGCCTGCGCCGATACGGGTCCAGACCAGGGTACTTGCGGTCCACTTCCGCATAGCAATCACCGACGATGGGCAATTGCTGAATTTCAGCGTCCGTGAACAGATCGGCCCTGAGCCCATCCAACAGATCATGATTGTTATAGGCTATATCGTCAGACAGCGCGGCCACCTGTGCCTCGGCACTGGCATGGGTGTGCAGTTCAAGGTCAAAACCGCCATTGCACTCGGCCAGCGCCCACGGCAATTCGCCTGTCACAGGCCCATTATGCTTGGCTATGCCTTCCAGACATTCCCATGTCAGGTTGCAGCCGTCGAATTCGGCATAGTGGCGTTCCAATTTGGTGACGATCCGAATGGCCTGCGCGTTGTGATCGAAGCCGCCGTATGGCTCCATCAAAGCGTGCAAGGCGTCCTCTCCGGTATGACCAAAGGGCGTGTGCCCCAGATCATGCGCCAATGCCACGGCTTCGGTCAGTTCGGGGTTCAATCCCAATGCCCCGGCAATCGTGCGCGCCACCTGTGCCACTTCGATAGAATGCGTCAGGCGCGTGCGGTAACTGTCGCCTTCATGTTCAACAAACACCTGTGTCTTGTGTTTCAGCCGCCGAAACGCGCTGGCATGAATGATCCGATCCCGGTCGCGCTGAAAGCATGATCGGAAACTGCTTTCCTCCTCAGGTACTAGCCGCCCCCTTGCGCGGCCTGGGTCCGAGGCAAAACCTGCTCTGTCCAAAGGCCTTATCCTTGTCGCCTGTCCTTGCAATTTCTATATTGTAAGGCGTAAAGGAAATAAACCTTTGGAGACTGGCATGAATCTGCCCCCCACAGTCACAGAACGCGCCTTTGACCGTCTGGCCGAGATTGGCGCAGCGGATCAGGGTCAGGCCCTGCGCGTCGCAGTGGAAGGCGGCGGATGTTCCGGCTTTCAATACGAAATCGCGCTGGACGAACCCAAAGACGACGATCTTGTGCTGGAAGGCAAAGGCCAAAAGGTCATTGTCGATTCGATTTCTCTGCCGTTTCTGGAAAATGCAGTGATCGATTTCACGCAGGAACTGATTGGTGCGCGGTTTGTGATCGAAAACCCCAACGCGACCTCATCCTGCGGCTGCGGTACGTCTTTTTCAATGTGACCTTGCCCTGCCCGCGTGGTTGAGGGATAGATCAACCGGCAGTCAGCCGGAGGATCGCGCATGAAAATCGCCACGTTTAACATCAACGGCATCAAAGCGCGGGCCGAAGCTCTGCCCCGGTGGCTTGACGAAGCACAACCTGACGTCGTCCTATTGCAGGAAATCAAGTCGGTCAATGAAAACTTCCCGCGCGAGATATTTGAGGAACGTGGTTATAACGTCGAAACCCACGGCCAGAAAAGTTTTAACGGCGTCGCCATCTTATCAAAACTTCCACTTGAGGATGTGTCCCGTGGCCTGCCCGGAGATGACGAGGACGAACAGGCGCGCTGGATCGAAGCGACCGTGATCGGCAAGCAAGCGCTGCGGATTTGCGGGTTGTACCTGCCCAACGGCAACCCGGTACCCGGACCGAAATACGACTATAAGCTGGCCTGGATGGAACGGCTGTATCATCGGGCGCGCGAACTGATGGCCAGCGAAGAACCGGCACTTATGGCGGGAGATTACAACATCATCCCACAGGCCGAAGATGCCGCCCGCCCGGATGCCTGGCGCGAGGATGCCTTGTTCCGACCGGAAAGCCGTGCGGCGTTTCGCAAAATCCTCAATCTGGGCTTTACCGAAGCGTTTCGGGCCCGCACACAAGGACCTGGTCACTACTCATTCTGGGACTATCAGGCGGGTGCGTGGAACAAGAACGATGGCATTCGTATCGATCACTTTCTGCTGACACCTCAGGCTGCCGATCTGATGCAAGACTGCCAGATTGATGCAGCCGTGCGAGGGCATGAGAAACCGTCGGACCACGTGCCAGTCTGGGTTCAGCTCGACCTGTAATCAATCATGCGGTCGGGTCGTAGGCATAGATCCACTCATATTTTTTCGAAAGCCTTGGTCCAACGGCCATCAGCACCATCTGTGCCGCCAGTCGCATGGGACCGCGCAGGTGAAAATTTCGCGCGTTGGCTCCGGCGGTAGCCACAACTCGTTTGGCCCTTGGGCGACGGCGGGTTTCATAGGCAGCAAGAGCTTGTGTCACATCGGGTTTTTCTTCGAAGGTGCGGGCTAGAATCCACGCATCCTCTAACGCCAAACAGGCCCCTTGCGCCATAAAAGGCAAGGTCGGATGCGCGGCGTCGCCCAGCAGCGCCAACCGCCCGTTCTGCCAGCTTTGCGCCACAGGCCGCAGGAACAGGGCCCAAAGATGGGTTTCGGTCACGTCAGACAGAATATCGCCCACTGGCCCCCCGAAATCGGCAAAACGCGCGCGCAGATCATTCGGATCGCCTTGCAGCCGCCAGCCTTCCTCTTGCCAGTCCGAGCGTTCCTCAATTGCCACCACATTCATCAGTTGCTGATCGCGCAACGGATAGGTGACGACGTGGCGTCCAGGCCCCATTGTCAGTGAGGCGCAAGGCATCTCCTCTCGTTCTGACAAGGGGATAGTCGCACGCCAGGCAATCTGGTGCGTAAACTGAGGGGCCTCTGGCCCGTTCAGGGTCGGACGTATGGTGCTGCGGCCCCCGTCCGCCGCGATAGCACAGTCGCACCGCAAGCGTTCGCCGTCATTGAGAACGATTTCCGCCTCTGCCGGATGTTGGAGAACCTGCGCCACCTGCGCGCCCAGCTGGATAGTAACGCCCGCCTCTAAAGCCGCCCGGCGCAACAGGTCCAGCAAATCTGCGCGATGGTAATAGTAGGTCGGTCCGGCCGCCGGTGCGGGAATACGGCTTATTACTCGACCGTTGCGATAATCTCGCAGAATTGTGCCGTGAGACAACTGCCCGCCCTCGGGCTTATCCCCTAACACATTCAGCGCCCGCAAAACCGCCATGCCGTTGGCGCTGATCTGCAATCCTGCGCCAACCTCAGTCAGGGCCGGAGCCTGCTCAAGAACCGTGACCTGCGCCCCGCGTTGCCGCAGTGCCAAAGAGGCTGCCAGCCCCCCTATTCCGCCGCCGATGACATTGAATTTCAGACCGTTGATATCCATGGCACCGGCTTAACGCAAAAACGCCGGAGCAACAGGCCCCGGCGTTTGAATTAGTACCAAAGTTCCAGCGATCAATCGTCGCGGTGGACCTTTTCGCGACGCTCGTGACGTTCCTGCGCCTCAAGCGTCATGGTCGCGATTGGACGCGCATCCAGACGTTTCAGCGAAATCGGATCGCCCGTCTTTTCGCAATAGCCGTACTCGCCCTCTTCGATGCGACGCAGGGCCGAGTCGATCTTGGCAACTAGCTTGCGCTGACGGTCGCGGGTCCGCAGCTCCAGCGCGCGATCTGTTTCCTCGCTTGCGCGGTCTGCAACGTCCGGAATGTTACGGGTGTTGTCCTGCAGCCCTTCGATCGTGTCGCGGCTGCCCGCCAATAGTTCATTCTTCCAATCCAGCAGCTTGCGGCGAAAATACTCAAGCTGACGGTCATTCATGAAAGGTTCATCTTCGGCCGGGCGATAATCCTCCGGCAGAAAAACTTCCTGCTTCATTTTTGCTCCCTCGGTATGGCCAGTAACGTCGGTTGCTGTTGTTTGACCTGACATTTGGCACTCCCTTCTGCGGTGCATGTATCCGACGCACGCACGAATGTCACTACACAAACGTCGTCTTAATACGTCACGTCCCCGGCATGTCTAAATATGAGACAAATAACAACAAAACCTTGTTATACTGTGGAAATTGTCAGGCGAAAATTAGGCGATCCCCAACAGACACGGCACCCGCCGGACGTCGAATCACGCAAAAGGGATTGGAGTCGTTACGAAAATCTGATCCCGCGACGCCGTGGCCCGCTTGTCAAAATCATCGCCTCTCTGTAACCCGAACAACACAGATTGCGCAAAACCAAACGAGGGGCCCATGACCGCACGTTTCCAAGGCACCGCCGAATATGTTGCCACCGATGACCTGACCATTGCGGTGAATGCTGCCGTGACGCTGGAACGCCCCTTGCTGGTCAAGGGGGAACCTGGCACGGGCAAAACAGAACTGGCCAAACAGGTGGCAGGCGCACTGGGGCTGCGCATGATCGAGTGGAACGTGAAATCCACCACCCGCGCGCAACAAGGTCTGTACGAATACGATGCGGTCAGCCGGCTTCGTGACAGTCAGCTGGGTGAAGAACGCGTGCATGACGTGTCCAACTACATCCGTAAGGGCAAGCTGTGGCAGGCGTTTGAGGCCGACGAGAAGATTGTTCTGCTGATTGACGAGATCGACAAGGCGGATATCGAGTTTCCCAACGATCTGCTGCAGGAACTCGATAAGATGGAGTTCCATGTTTACGAGACTGGTGAGACCATCCGGGCCAAACACCGCCCCATCGTCATCATCACCTCGAACAATGAAAAGGAACTGCCCGACGCGTTTCTGCGCCGCTGTTTCTTCCACTATATCCGCTTCCCTGACGAGGCGACCATGCGCCGGATCGTCGAGGTCCACCACCCCGGTATCAAAGATGCGTTGCTGACCACTGCCCTGACGCAATTCTATGAAATCCGCGAAACGCAGGGGCTGAAGAAAAAGCCCTCAACCTCCGAAGTGCTGGATTGGCTGAAACTGCTGTTGGCCGAAGACCTGACGTCCGAAGACCTGAAACGCGATGGTGCGAACGCTTTGCCCAAGCTGCACGGTGCGTTGCTGAAGAACGAACAGGACGTGCATCTGTTCGAGCGACTGGCCTTTATGGCGCGCAGCAAACGCTAAACCTGTTGAGCATCTGGTGATCGCTGCTTGCCTTGGACAGGTCTGGCTGTCAGCATTGCAGGTGGCGGTCCGTTTTATCCGGGCTACCTATGACCGGATCAGACGGGACCCTGTGATTGACTGACACTTTGACCATCCGCGCCTTGCGGCCCGAAGACCGCGCTGAATGGTCCGACATGTGGCGCGACTATCTGGCGTTTTATGAAACAACGGTCGCAGATGAGATCTATGACAGCACCTTCGCACGATTGCTGGGCGACGATCCGCACGATTTCTCATGTTTTGTTGCGGAACAAAACGGGCGGCTTGTTGGTCTCACGCATTACCTTTTCCACCGCCACGCGTGGAAGGTTGAATCCGTGTGCTACTTGCAAGACCTGTTCGCCCGCCCCCAGGCGCGTGGTTCCGGAGTCGGCCGCGCTCTGATTCAGGCGGTGTATGATGAAGCCGACCGACAGGGCGCGCCTTCAGTCTATTGGCTGACGCAGGATTTCAACCACCCCGCCCGCAAACTTTATGACCGCATCGGCAAACAGACGCCCTTTATCCGGTATCAGCGCCCATGATGCGATGGCTGGCCCTTGTTGCAGGTGTGGCGCTGGCAGGCTGCGCAGCGGTTGAGACGACCGAAGTACCAACTCGCGTGCAGGCGATTGAAGAGACGTTGCCCCCGGCCAAGACATTCACCCGCGCGTTCCCGATGCCACCGGGCCGGTCGAACGCCAATATCGCGGCGGATTTCGTATCGTTACATTTCGCGTTGGAAGGGGGCGCGAAACTGCCGGTATTCACGCGGTTTGAAACGCCGATCACCGTGCGTCTGACCGGCTCACCTACGCCCTCGATGCAGCGCGACCTGACTCAATTGCTGACCCGCCTGCGCCGCGAGGCCGGGATCGACATTCAACAGATTTCGGACGGCACGGCCAACATCACAATCGAAGCCGTCAGTCAGGCAGAGATCCATGAAATTCTGCCACAGGCGGCCTGTTTCGTGGTGCCGAACTCTTCGAGCTTTGAAGAGTACCGCCGCAACCGGCGCAAACAGATAAGCAGCTGGAGCCGGCTGCGCAGCCGCGAACGTCTGGGCATCTTTATTCCATACGACGTCAGCCCGCAGGAAAAACGCGATTGCCTGCATGAAGAGATTGCGCAGTCACTGGGACCGCTGAACGATCTGTATCATCTGCCGGATTCAGTGTTCAACGATGACAATATCCATACTGTCCTTACCGGGTTTGACATGCTGATCCTGCGCACGGCCTACGCGCCCGAACTGCGCAGCGGAATGACAAGCGAACAGGTTAAGGCCGCCCTACCCGGTATTCTGAGACGCCTGAACCCGCGTGGCGAGAACATACCAATGCAGCCGCTATCTGAAACGCCGCGTGAATGGATCAATGCGGTTCAAAAATCCCTGCGCCCGCAACTGAATACGCAACGGCGCCTGCGGGCCGCGCAAAAGGCCGCGCGGATCGGTCAGGAACAGGGCTGGACCGATCATCGCCGCGCCTATCCCTATTACCTGATGGGGCGGATGGGTCAGTTCGACAAACCGCAGGACGCGCTGCGCAATTATCAGACCGCTTTGCAATACTTGCGCGCAACCCCCGGCACCGAAATCCATCAGGCCTATATCACTACACAGACTGCCGCTTTTGCTCTAGCACTAGGCAAAGGCCCCGAAGCCCTGCCCGAATTGGATAAGGCCATCGACGTGATGATGCGGGCCGAAAATGCCTCGCAACTGGCGACATTGTTGCTTCTGAAATCCGAAGCCCTCAATCAGGCGGGCCGGACGGCTGAGGCACGCTCTGTCAGGCTGGACAGTCTGGGATGGGCACGTTACGGGTTCGGCTCGGAAACGGTGGTCCGGTCGCTTAATCAGGAAGTTGCGGAAGGATCCCCCAACAACAGAGGCGGATAACGCATGGTCGTAATTCTGGGAATGGCGATTTTGGGGGCAATCCTTGGGGCGATAACAGCGCGCAAGCGCAACGGCACCGGCGCCGACATGGCGCAATATGCAGCCGGGTATGGCATTGCCTTTGCATTGGTCGGCCTTGTGCTGTCCCTTATACTCATACGTTTTGTGGTCTGACCCATGTTCCTGCCCTTTTTCGAAAATCTCAGAAAAGCGGGCGTTCCCGTATCCTTGCGCGAATACCTGACCTTTCTTGAGGGCATGAAAAAGGGTCTGGCCACATATGATGTCGAGGCGTTTTATTACCTCGCCCGCGTGTCGATGGTGAAAGATGAACGCAACATCGACAAATTCGACCGCGCCTTTGCCGCCAGTTTTGAAGGGCTGGACGAGATCAGCTTTGAACAGGTTCTTGAGGCAGTCGACATTCCCGCCGATTGGCTGGCAAAGATGGCCGAAAAACACCTCTCAAAAGAAGAAAAAGCCGAAATCGAAGCCATGGGCGGGTTCGACAAACTGATGGAGACGCTGCGCGAGCGCCTAAAGGATCAGAAAGGCCGCCATCAGGGTGGCAACAAATGGATCGGCACCGCTGGCACCTCTCCGTTCGGGGCCTATGGATATAATCCCGAAGGTGTGCGCATCGGTCAGGACGAAAGCCGCCATCAGCGTGCGGTCAAGGTCTGGGACAAGCGTGAATTCAAAAACCTGGACGACACAGTTGAACTGGGCACGCGCAATATCAAGGTCGCCTTGAAACGCCTGCGTCGCTGGGCGCGTGAAGGTGCGGCGGAAGAGCTGGATCTGGACGGCACCATCCGAGCCACAGCCGAACATGGTTATCTGGATGTGAAAACCCGCCCCGAACGCCACAACGCTGTCAAAGTGCTGCTGTTTTTGGACGTCGGCGGCTCAATGGATCCGCATATCAAAGTGGTCGAAGAACTGTTCTCGGCCGCCCGGACCGAGTTCAAGCATCTGGAGTACTACTACTTTCACAATTGCCTGTACGAAGGCGTCTGGCGCGACAACCGCCGCCGTTGGGATCAGAAGACCCCCACGCATGAGGTGCTGCGCACCTATGGCTCGGACTACAAATGCATCTTTGTCGGCGATGCCTCGATGAGCCCCTACGAGATCGCCTATCCAGGCGGCGCCAACGAGCACTGGAACCAAGAGGCCGGGCAGGTCTGGCTGCAACGCGCCCGCGAGCAATGGCCGTCAAACCTGTGGATCAACCCGGTGCCCGAGAAATACTGGGAATACACCCACTCGATCGGCATGATCCAGGAAATTTTTGAGGATCGCATGGTGCCGATGACCCTGGCCGGATTGGAGCAGGGAATGAAGGAATTGACGCGTTAAGTCAGGATCAACTGCTCGTTCGCGATTGACGCAGGTCGCGCAGGATTGCGTTTTCGATGGGTTACTCCGGCAGAGGAAAACTTGGCCGCGTTGGCGGGACGGATTGGTCTTTGTTGGGCAAAATCCCGTAGAACAGGCCCGCCCAACCCATCACAGTTCCCAACACCAAAGCGGGAAACGCGACCAGAATGGACAGCGATTTACCCAACTGTGTTTCAAACCCCAATGGTCCAATGACAGCGATGGCCGCCACGCCAAAAACAAGCATAAGTGGGCCTGAACCCACAAAGACGATTAGTGCTTTTACAATGCCATCCGGATCAGCCAACCAATTCGGCGTTAGTTTTGAATTGGTCATTGCTACACTGAAACCGAGTGTAATCAGCGTGGCCAAAGCCATCGGTCCAATACTCATTCCCTGAGACCAACCGAAAGTCAGTGTCCAAGCAGCCATGAAACACAATAGAAGCCCGTATAATCCCATTGATCTTAGGCAAGCTCTGTACGCGCGAAAACAAAACTTCTTCATAATCAATTGAATCCTAGTGAATTTCTTACACCGTTTTCTCGCTATCCGGGAATTTCGACAAAAATTGGACGTCCGCTCTGTTTACTGCACAAATGTTTAAGGCTGGTTGCCTATTCCCCCACTCAGAGCCATATCTAGTGCATGCTTCGATTGACCCCGATCCTATTGGCGATTGCTTATGCCTTTGTGATGTACCGGATTTCCGTCTGGCGAACGCACCGAGAGCTGGATGCGAAATCGACCGAACTGGCTGATCCGGTGCTGAAACGCATGACTGACAGGCTGGCCGCCGCGCTCGAGATCGACCGGGTCCCGGTTTACATCTACGAGATCGACCCGGTGAACGGTCTGGCGGCTGCTGACGGGCGGATATTCATTACGCGCGGCTTTTATCGCAAGTTCCGTAACGGAGAGGTTTCGGCCGAGGAAATGGCCAGCGTTATTGCACATGAGCTGGGACATGTTGCGCTGGGGCATGCGCGGCGGCGGATGATCGATTTTTCCGGCCAGAACGCATTGCGGGCGGCTTTGATGATGCTGTTGAACCGGTTCATTCCCTTCATCGGCGCGTGGATTGCCAATATGCTGACCCACCTGCTGGCCTCGCGCCTGTCGCGCAGCGATGAATATGAGGCGGATGAATATGCCGCCGCTCTGCTGACCAAGGCCGGGATCGGGATTGGGCCGCAAAAGTCGCTGTTTCACAAGTTGGAAGACCTGACACAACAGCGCGCGGGTGTTACTCCGGCCTGGCTGATGAGCCATCCCAAAACGGATGAGCGGATTGCAGCGCTGGAAGCCCTTGAGCAGCGTTGGGGCGCGGGCGGTTAGCTTCGGGGCTAGCCCCACCGGGATATTATTAACCAGATGAAGTTGGATACGGCCTAATGGCTGAGCGCCTTGCCCAACCTTGGCAGACGGGCCTTTTTCATCAGCGCGCGCAAGGTCCATTGATCACCGGACAGCCGGTTGGCTTCGGCTAAAACACGGTCGGCGAGTTCCGCCATGCCGTCGGGGTCGTCCAGCAAGAACCCGTATAGCAGGCCGTCAGGATCGCGGCGTTCAAGCCCTTCTTCCGACAGAATATTTCTTGGGAAATCCTTGGCGTTCACGGTGACGATAACATCGGCCGAGGCCTCAACGGCGGTGGCGAGAACGTGAATATCGGCGCTATCGGGCAGCCAGAGGCGTTGTTCAAGCCCCGGATTGGCCGCGCGTTCGGCCTTAGGCCACTGCGCCTGCGTCAGGGCGATTTCGGCACGGGCCTGCGCCTCGCCTTCCGGGCCCAGTTTGCGGGCGGCGCGGGCCCATTCCTCGAGGATACGAGGAGACCAGATCGGCGTGAAGTGACTCAATCTGGCGGCGCCCAACAGCATCTCGCGCATCACCGTGGGGTAGATGACACAGGTATCCAGAACTGCCTTCACAGCCGGTAAAACACGGCTTTGAGATACCCGCTTTCAGCCAATTGCGGCAGTTGCGGGTGGTCGGGGCCGGCAAACCCCGTGTGGATCAATTGTGCCTGCCGCCCTGCCCGACCAATCCCGCGCGAGGACGCGTCGCGGAACCGACCCAGATCGGCCGCGTGTGAACAAGAACAAAGCCCTAGATAGCCGCCCGGTTTTACCAAGGGTGCGGCCAGCCGTGCGATACGCTCATAAGCGCGCAGGCCCGCGTCCAGGGCTTGTTTCGACGGCGCAAAAGCGGGTGGATCACAGATGACGACGCCAAATTGCGCGCCTTCTTCGCCCAATTTGGTCAGCACCTCGAACGCATCGCCCTGACGGGTTTCAAATCGATCCGCGCATCCCGAAGCCTCGGCACCCTTCGTCGCCAAGTCCAGCGCCGCAGCCGAACCATCGACAGACAGGGCCTGCGCCGCGCCGCCAGCCAGCATCGCCAGACCAAAACCGCCCACATGGCTGAACACGTCCAGCACTTGCGCACCCGGCTGCACCAGCCGTGCAGCGAATGCATGGTTGGGGCGTTGGTCGTAAAACAGGCCGGTTTTCTGGCCTCCGGTAAGATCAGCCATATAGGTCGCGCCATTCATTGGCACCGGCAGCGGAGCGTCAGGCGCAGTTCCACGCAAGGTCTGGTTTTCGTCATCCAGCCCTTCCAGTCCCCGAGTGCGGCCCGAGGCATTTTTCAGCACAGTTGTAACACCCGTCACAGCAACCAACGCGTCGGTCAGCGCTTCCAGATGCGCCTCGGCCCAAGCGGCGTTGGGTTGGATCACGCAGGCATCACCAAAGCGGTCGATGATCACGCCGGGAAAGCCATCCGCTTCGGCGTGGATCAGGCGGTAATAGGGGGCGTCAAACAGGCGTTCGCGCATGTCCATAGCGCGGCGCAGGCGGGATTCGAACCATTCAGCATTCAAATCGGCGTCAAGGTCGCGATCCAGTACGCGGCACATGATTTTCGACTCGGGGTTCACGGCGACCAACGCAATGGGCGCGCGTTTGTCATCCTCCAGCACGGCCAAAGCACCAACCGGTATCTTGCGTGTACGCCGATCAGTGACAATGTCGTTGGCATAGACCCACGGGAAGCCATGGCGCAGGCCGCGCGCGTTGGCTTTGGGTTTCAGGCGGATACGGGGGCGGTCGGTGGCTTGGGTCATGACGCCCTCATAGTGGTGAACGCGCCGGGGGAAAAGCCCTAGCGAGACCGGGACCGCCAGCCGCCGCGCCTCTTGGGTGTCTGAGCCGATTGTAGCCCTTCGGCCAGCACTTGTGTCATCGGATGATCGGCCTCTTGCGCGGCATAGATGGCGTGTAATGCAGTAAGGGCCTGTGTCTGATCGCGATCCGCAGGCAGGCTCAGCGCCCAGTCCAGAAAAATGCTGCGGCATTCGGGCAGCGTGATGCCGTCGATGCGGTACGCCTCGCGGATCAGGCCCTTGTGATCGTTTGGATCGTCATTGCGCGGCATCTTGCCCCTCCTCAAGCACGCGACCGATAATACCGGCGGCGGCGGTGTAACTGTCCTGCAGCGCGCCCTGCAGGTGTTCGACCTGTTCGAACCCGGTGGCCCGACACAGGAAAGCCGCGCCGCCCTCGCCGATCTTGTCCGCTTCGATCACTTTACCCGACAGCAGCCGGGCAGCGCATTGCACAGACCAGCATAAATCGTAGCAATCCTTGAGCGTTTGCACTTGCGCGACGTCCAGCAAACCGGCAGCGACAGTGCCGTCCAACCCAGACTGCACGTCGCGCTGTGTCACACCAGACAGTAGTGCCCCGGTTTCGGCCATCAGTTCGATATCCATCATCCGCCCGGCGCCGTTCTTGGCATCCCATATCCCCGCTGGGGATTTGGCGGCGGCCAAACGGGCGCGCATTTCGGACACTTCGCGCAGGACCTTCTGGCGGTCTTCCGGTTGCGCCAGAAAATCAGCGCGGAAGCTCTCGATATCCTGCGTCAAACCCGCGTCGCCTGCGACCACGTGGGCACGGGTCAAGGCCAAATGCTCCCAAACCCAGGCTTCGTTGCGCTGGTAATTGGTGAAGCTGGCCCAGCTGGTCGCCACCGGCCCCTGATTGCCAGACGGGCGCAGGCGCATGTCGACCTCATAAAGCCGCCCCTGCGACATCGGAGCAGAGAGCGCCGTGATCAGCGCCTGTGTGAACCGGGCGTAATAGGTACGCGTGGCCAGAGGGCGCGGACCGTCCGACATGTCCTGATCCAGTGGGTCATAGATCACGATCATGTCCAGATCGGATTGCGAGTTGATCCGCCCTGCCCCCAGCGATCCCATACCCAGTACAGTCGCCCCGCGCCCCGGCGCAGGTCCGTGCTTCTTGGCGAATTGTTCAGTCACGCAAGGTAGGATCGCGGCTATAACAGCGCTGGCCAGTTCGGCATATTGCTTTCCGGCCTGCACACCGTCAATCAGACCGCGCAGGTGATGTACACCGATACGGAAATGCCATTCCTTGCACCAGCGACGTGCGAAATCCAGCTGCGTTTCATAGTCCGTTTCCTGCTGCAGCGCCTGCTCAAGATCAGACTGAAGTGCCGTTTGCCCTGGCCAGTCGCTGAAGAAACTGCCCCCAATCACCGCGTCAAACACGGCGGCGTTATGGGACAGATGCGCCGCCAATGCGTGCGAGGTGCCCACGATATCGACCAGCAGGTCGATCAGGTGGGGATTAGCCTCGAACAGGGAAAACAGCTGCACACCTGCTGGCAACCCTGCAAGAAAACCGTCCAGCGCCCGCAGTGCCTCGTCCGGTTTTGCAGTTTTCGACAGACGTGAAAGCAGCTCGGGCTTGAGACGTTCAAAGATCCGCGCGCCGCGTTGCGAGCGTAGCGCTGGATAGGTGGTCCAGCGGGCCAGGACATTTTGGTCAAAACCGGTCTCACCGGCAGGTGCGGGCGTCGAAGATCCTGGGGCAAAGAACCCCTCGGTCAGCTCATGCACTTCGGTCAGACGACGGGTCAGATCTGCGGTCAACTCGGCGCTGTTCATCCCCATCAGGCAGGCAACGCGTTCGATCCCATCCGGTGATTGGGGCACCTTATGGGTCTGAGCATCGTGAACCATCTGAATGCGATGTTCGACCTCGCGGTGGGAGCGGTAGTGGTCGGTCAGCTTTTCGGCCACGTCCTGCGGTATCCAGTCTTTTCCGGCCAATGCAGCCAGACCGGGCACCGTGCCGCGCACGCGCAGGTCAGGGTCGCGACCTCCCGCGATCAACTGGCGGGTCTGGGTGAAGAATTCGATCTCACGAATGCCACCCTGCCCCAGCTTCATATCGTGGCCGGGAATGGTCAGCGTGCCGCCGGTGCCTTTATTCTCGCGAATGCGCAGACGCATGTCATGCGCGTCCTGAATGGCGGCGAAATCCAGATGCCTGCGCCAGACAAAGGGGCGCAATGCATCAAGAAAGCGTTGCCCGGCGGCAATGTCACCGGCACATGGGCGCGCCTTGATATAAGCTGCCCTTTCCCAGGTGCGGCCAAGGCTTTCATAATACCGCTCGGCCGCCTCGGTCGCCAAACAGACCGGGGTCACCGCCGGATCGGGACGCAATCGCAGGTCAGTGCGGAACACATACCCATCAGCGGTCTTGTCGCTGAGCGTGGCGCAAAAATTGCGCGTGGCCCGCACCATCCCCTGACGCGCATCGAAGAAATCATCGGGGTCAAAGCGGGTCTCATCAAACAGAACGATCAGGTCGATATCCGAGCTATAGTTCAGCTCGTGCGCGCCCATCTTGCCCATGGCCAGAATGATCATACCGGCAGCGGTTTCCACATCGTCTTCGGTCATCCCCGGCAGCTTGCCGCGCCGGATCAGTGCCGCGATCTCGGCCTTGGCGGCAACATCCGCAGCCAGCGCGCCGAAATCCGTCAGCGCAGCGGTCACTTTCTCTAACGGCCACGCGCCCGCCAGATCGGCCAGCGCGGTCAGCAAAGCCATGCGCCGCTTGGCTTGCCGCAAACCGGATTTCAACTGATCCGGTGGTAAGGCACGCGCTGCATCCATCACATCCGCAAAAGCCTGATCGGGCTCTTGCAAGGCCGACGGCAACCAATCGCGTTCGTGTTCGATCAATCCCTTTAGGTATGGACTCGAACCCGCCGTCCCTGCAATCAGCTCCCCTTGTTCAGGCGTGATACCAGATACCGCATTCAGCGCTTCATCACCCAGCGATGCATCAAACGCCCGCGGAACACGGTGGATGGTCAGCGGACCGGTCATTGCGCCTCCAATGGAGTGTCCTGACTGAAACTGTTGACCCAGACGTCATGGCGGCGCTCCCACAGGGAAGAGATCAGCATCGCCTCCCAAGCATCACTGTCCGGGCGTTGGTAATCGGCACGATAGGACAACAGGACAATATCAGCGTTCAGAACCCGCAGTTTTGTCTCGCTCAACTCGTACCGCGACATCGTTGGCGCATCAGCGAACTGCCCGACATGGTCATCGCGGTTGGCGAACCCGGTGGGATAGACCCCCAGAAAATCCGCGCTCAGTAACGCCCGGTCGGCCGAGGCATTGCCTTCAACTAGTGCAGTCCAGACTTGCTTTTCCAGTTCCAGAATTTCGGCAAGTGACGGGGCGGTTTTTCGTTCTTCGACAGACATTTTTGCAAACTGCTTTGTTCTCTGGGTGACGTCAACCAAACTCGGCCCCGACGCATAATGTAAATCTTTTTCACATCGACCTCTTGCAACCAGCCATCTGCTTCCCATCTTATCAATGTGAAAACGATTTACATCAACCCCGGAGACCCCAAATGACCGCACTGTCCGACCCCGCCGTCCCAGAAAATCCGGGATGGCTGCACCGCATCGAAACTTGGCTTGACGACAAAGGCAAAGGCGCCTGGATCGCCGTCATGGTCCTTGGTTTCATCTTCTTCTGGCCCGTTGGCCTGGCCCTGTTGGCCTACATGATCTGGAGCAAACGCATGTTCAGCAAATCCTGCAGCCGCCGCAAATCCTGGCACAGTCACATGAGCGCTATGAAACCCTCGGGCAACAGCGCGTTTGATGCCTATAAGGCGGACACTCTGGCGCGGCTTGAACGCGAACAGCAGGACTTCGAAGCCTTCCTGCGCCGCCTGCGTGACGCCAAGGACAAGGCTGAATTCGACCAGTTCATGGACGAACGCGCCCGCGAAAACCACGACGAGCCCGAAAACGGCGAGCGCGCCTGATCAAAGCTTGCCCTGTCCCGCCATCCGGGACAGGGTAATTTCCGAACAATATCCGGATATTACAACATGACCCACCTGCCCGACCCTGATACCCAGCCTGAGTTCTACCAGTCGGTAGCAACCAAACGCTTTGTCGCGTGGCTGTTTGATATCGCCTTCATTTCGCTGCTGTGCATCGTGCCGGTTTTCCTGACATTTGGCGCGGGGCTGCTGTTTCTGCCCTTGATCTATGGCGTCATCAGCTTTGTGTACCGCGTTGTTACCATCGCCAACGGATCGGCGACACTGGGCATGCGTTTCATGGGCATTGAATTGCGGGACGCATTCGGGTCCCGTCTGGATATGGGCAAAGCCGTGGCCCATACCGCCGGGTATTTCATCAGCATGGCGTTTTTCGTGGTTCAGATCATCTCGGTCATCATGATGCTGACCAGCGCACGTTGTCAGGGCCTGACGGATTCGTTCCTTGGCACGGTCATGATCAACCAGCGGGCTTAAATATCTGCCAATTGAATCACTTGGCGGCTCAGGGAACCGTTGTTATCATCCTGTGTCAGGAAACACGGAACCTTCATGCGACACACGCTGCCCATCGCGCCGCAATTTTATGTGACGGCCCCGCAACCCTGCCCTTACCTTGAGGGCAGGATGGAGCGTAAGCTGTTCACCGCCCTACAGGGCGAAGGTGCCGATCAGCTGAACAATTCCCTGTCGCAACAGGGGTTTCGCCGATCCCAGAATGTGCTTTACCGCCCATCCTGCACTGATTGCGCAGCCTGTCTTTCAGCCCGCATCGATGTGTCGGCTTTTCGCCCCAGCAAAAGCCAAAAGCGCACGGCCAAACGCAATGCCTACCTACAGCGCCGTGCAAACTCGCCTTGGGCAACTGATGAGCAATACGAACTGTTCCGCCGCTATCTGGACACACGCCACGCCGATGGCGGTATGGCCGATATGGATGTGTTCGAATTCGCCGCAATGATCGAAGAAACTCCGATCCGCAGCCGCGTGGTGGAATATGCCGACCCCGAAAACGGAGAGCTGATCGCCGTCAGCCTGACTGACGTTTTGGATGACGGGCTTAGCATGGTTTATTCCTTCTATGACCCTGAACAGCCGCAAAGCTCTCTGGGAACGTACATGATCCTCGATCACATCGACATCGCGCGCGAGGCTGGCCTGCCCTACGTCTATCTGGGCTACTGGGTACCAGGCAGCCCCAAGATGGGGTACAAGGCGCGGTTTTCAGGGCTCGAAGCCTATATCCAAGGCAATTGGAAGCGTATCAACAATCCGTCTGAACTGGCGGACGGCAAGCACCACCCGCTATCCACCGCGCCGATTGCCGAGCAGGTCGCCAGTATTCAACTGCCCGACCGCCACCCGACCAAGGGCTAAACTTCCATGCGCCAAACACTATACGCCGTCACCCTTGTGGTGCCGGATTACGATGCAGCTATTGCGTTCTACACCCAAAAACTCAGCTTCACCCTGACGCAAGACGTTGACCTGGGCGGTGGCAAACGATGGGTGCTGGTGTCTCCTCCAGGATCAGATACCGGGTCACTTTTGCTGGCGCAGGCAGACGGTCCAAACCAGATCGCCGCCGTGGGCAATCAGACCGGAGGCCGCGTTGGCTTCTTTCTGCAAACGGATGATTTCGAACGCGATCACGCCGAAATGTTGTACAAAGGCGTCCATTTCGAAGAAAACCCCAGACAAGAACCCTACGGTTGGGTCGCCGTCTGGCGCGATCCGTTCGGAAATCGCTGGGACCTGATTCAGTTCACCTGATCTGCCTTCATCTGGCCAAAAAAATTCTCGTGGTTGAAATGGCCGCAGGCCAAGAAGGGGCTGGCCCCTTCAACAATCTAAAAAAGCAAAGGGGGCCAATTGGCCCTCTTTTCCGTTGGATCACAGTAACCAATCAATTCGGGATCAGATCCGGCACGATGGTTACAATCGACGGGAAGGACCACAGGATGCCAATCCCCACCACCTGAATGATCACAAATGGTATGATCCCACGATAGATATGGCCCGTCGTCACCTCTTTCGGTGCAACCCCCCTCAGGTAGAACAACGCAAACCCGAACGGTGGCGTGAGGAACGAGGTCTGCAGGTTCACCGCCACCATGATTGTCACCCATTTCGGGTCAAACGACCCGCCATAGATCACCGGGCCCACGATGGGGATCACGATGTAGATGATCTCGAGGAAATCCAACACAAAGCCCAGGATGAACAGCACCAACATCACGATCAGGAAGACCGTGAACTCGTTGTCAAAGCTGCGTAGGAATTGCTGGATGTAATGTTCACCCCCAAATGAGATTACCACCAGGTTCAACAGCTGCGATCCGATCAGGATGGTAAAGACCATCGACGTCACCTTGGCCGTTTCGCGCACAACCGGGGTTAGAACTCCGCTTGAGAACAGAACCCAGCAGGCAAAGATCAATCCGAACAGCGCATAGAGGTAAGCCGCGTAGGCAAAGATAAAGGCGATCCAGCTTTCGACCGAGACATCGCCTTGATTGATGCGCAGATCGAAATTTATGCCCATCAGCATGCAGATGATGACGGCGAAGGTCGACCAGATGATCACTTTCCCCGAGCGCCCCTGATCCTGCAGCTTGCGATATGCCGCCAGCATGATCGCCCCGCCCGCACCCAGCGCAGCCGCCGGTGTCGGGTTGGTAATGCCGCCAAGGATTGAACCCAGCACCGCGATGATCAGGACAAGCGGTGGAAAGACCACACGGATCAGATCATTGGTGGCACAGCGTTCAGCCGCGAACTTGCAGCCATAGATCGCCAGCGCAAACGGTATCGCCATGATCACGAAGGCCAACCCTGACGAGGTCGTCGGCGCAATCAGCAGCACATCCACCAGCACCATCAACAACAGGCCGATGGATCCAATTATCAGTGGTTGTGTAGATTGCGACGGTGCTATGCCGCGACCAAACAGCAAGGTCAGACCCAGCAGCACAACGATAACCGCGACACCAGTACCAATGGGTGCAGTAGCGGCAATCTTGGCCTCCTGCGCAGCGGCCAGCTCTTCTTCGGTCAGGCGCTGAGCCTGAGAAACACCGCCAGCCTCATCCAACGCTTGCTGCTCGGCCACGGCCTGATCCCAGGCGGATTGACCGTGCAGTTCGATCATCGAGACCTTGCATTCCTCAGATACGTTGGTGCGCAGCGAAGCACCCTCGCCGATATCCGAAAAGGCCGAGACAGTGATGTTCTGGCTGCCGATCACACCCGTGCTGCCCAGCAGAACGGCACCCACGATCAGCGCGACGGGCGCGCCCAGCAGCCATGTCAGGCCTTCACCGCGGGTGATCGGTTCACCGCCACCGCCGCCCAGTTCCACGGCCGGGGCTTTTTCGGGGTTCATCAACGCATAGCCGAAGGCATAAAGCGCATACAGCAAGGCCAGCATGATCCCCGGCAGCAAGGCCGCCTGGAACAATGTGCCGACCGAGACCACCGCAGGCTCACCCAGATAGGTCAGCGCGTCGGTACACCCGGCCTCAACCGCGCGGGTTTCCTGCGCAGTTGAATACAAATCACCAGCCAGCGTGCCTAGCAGAACAATCACGATAGAGGGCGGGATGATTTGCCCTAACGTCCCCGAGGCCGCGATCACACCGGTTGCCAGTTCAGGCGAGTAGTTGTTTCGCAACATGGTCGGCAGCGCCAGCAAACCCATGGTCACAACGGTCGCGCCCACAATCCCGGTCGAGGCCGCCAGAAACGCGCCCACAACCACGATCGACACGGCCAGACCACCCGGCAACGGGCCAAAAACACGCGCCATTGTGGTCAGCAGATCGTTGGCGATCTTTGAACGCTCCAACGTGATGCCCATCAGGACGAACATCAGCACGGCCAACAGGGTTTCGATGGATTGCCCGGCCAGAACACGTTCGTTGATACGGTTCACAATGAACGAGACGTTGCGGTCCAGCGCAGTTTCCCAGCCAGAGGGGAAGACCGGCTCGCCAATGGTTGGCAATTCCGGGTATCGGAAAACAGATATGGTGTCAGGTTTGACGCCCGAATTCACCAGATCCCGATAGGCCTGCGTGCCCGAGTCGATGGCCTGATGCACCAGCAACCCGGCACTGTCCAATGCCGCGATGATCCCGAATGAGATGATACCAGCCCCACCGATGGCAAAAGCCACCGGGAACCCGGAAAGGATGCCTCCGAAAAGGCAGAAAAATACGATTATGAGGCCTATCTCGACGCCATCAAGTCCGAATAGCATAGTCTTGGTCTCCGTCCTTAATGTACGCCTTCGAAGGCTTCTTCACCCTCGCCAAGGCTGTCTTTGTCGAGGTATTTTCCGGCACTGTCCGGTCCTTCCACGTATTCAAGATACGACCGGTACAGGAACGCGATTGCTTGCAGGAAGACCAGCCCGGCAAAGGCCACCAGCATGATCTTGAACAGGAAATACGCAGTGAAACCGTTGGGGCTGAAGCCGATGGTTTCGACATTCCAGCGCATCGCCTTCGATTTCAGCAGCAGCCGCTCCAGCGTGTCACTGGCCGAGGGTTTCGGCACGATCAGGTGCCGCCACATGAAGTACCAGCCATACATCCAGACCAGCACCGCCAGCGGCATCATGAAGAACACCGAGCCCAGCATGTCGATCACCTTTTTGGTGCCGAACCGTGCCGGGGCATAGAACAGATCAACCCGCACATGCCCGCCCTGCACAAAGGTGTACCCTACACAAAGAGACACCACCAAAGCGTTGTAAAACTTCAACATTTCAGCGTACCAACTGATGTCGTATTGCAGCGGAATGCCAAAGGCGATCACGATGTCGGGGCGGGTGAAAATCCGCTGCATGATCACGATGATGATTTGCTGTAGCACCATCAGCAGACCAGCCCAGGCAAAGAAACGGCCCAGCGTGTTGGTGAACCCCTCAAGTCCGCGCACACACCCCCACATGAAGTTGTTGCGGACCATGCCGATGATCGTGATAACCAGAAAAACTGCAAAAACGGCAAAGAAGAACTCAACCGATCCGCCATAGTAGACGAAGCGCATGACAGCTTCTTTATCGGACCAATCCAGCCAGAGGCTTGGATGGGTCAGTGCGTAGCCAATGTTGTAGAAGGCTTGGGCCAGATTTTGCAGAACCCAGACAATCCCGCCGCCAACTGCGGCAAGAGCGTCGGTCAAACCAACCGAGCTGCTGTCGTCCATGATGTCCCTCACTCAGCTGAATATCTGTGACTTTCACCTTAGCAGGGGTCGCAGGATTCAGAGAATATGTATTGAAAAGAGGCCCCACTTTCGTGAGGCCTCTGAGATTTCCGGCGCCTACTTAGCCACCCAGAACGCGAACGCGCTGCTGGACGTAGTATCCATCCGACTTGTTGATCCACGAGGCCGACGTCGCCAGCGACTCTTCGAACGAACCGCGGATATTGGCAAACAACTCGTCATTCATGTTCTCGTCCATGACCTCGGCGGATGCCTGGCCGAACGCGTCCCAAACGTCGTCCGAGAATTGCAGCGTTTTCACGCCCTGCGATTGCAGACGCGCCAGTGCGGCACCGTTGTTGGCCAGCGTTTCGGCCAACTGATAGTGGGTTGTGGCCATCGACGCATAGCGCAGGATTGCCTGCTGTGCCGGTGTCAGGTCATTCCAGACATCCAGGTTGACCGATGCGGCCAGACCCGAGCCCGGCTCATGGAAACCCGCAGTGTAGTAGACCTTGGCAACTTCCTGGAAGCCGGCGCGTTCGTCCGCCATCGGGCCAACCCACTCCAGACCGTCCAGCGCACCCGAAGACAGCGCCTGATACAGTTCGCCGCCGGGGATGTTCTGAACCGAGGCGCCCAGTTTGCCCAGCACCTTGCCACCCAAACCGGGCATACGGAACTTCAGACCGTTGAAGTCTGCGGCCGAGTTAATCTCGTTGCGGAACCAGCCACCGGACTGCGAGCCCGAGTTACCGGCCAGCAGGCCCTTGAGGTTAAAGATCTGACCCAGCTCGTCGTGCAGCTCTTCGCCGCCGCCATGGTAGTACCAGTTGGTCAGTTCCTGCGCGGTACCACCAAACGGCACAGCGGTGAAATAGGCGTAACCGGGGTGCTGACCGATAAAGTAGTAGTCGGCCGAGTGGTACATGTCAGCCTGGCCCGACGACACGGCGTCGAACACTTCCAGCGCGCCCACCAGTTCACCCGGGGCCTTCTTGTCGATGGTCAGCTGACCGTCGGACATCTCGCCGACCATCTGCTCCATATAGCTGGCTGCGTCATCCAGAACGGCAAAGCCACGCGGCCATGATGTCACCATCGTCAGGGTCCGCTTGCCCTGCGCATATGCCGGTGCTGCCAGCGCGGTAGCTGCAGCAGCGCTGCTGCCTAGTGCCGTGGTTTTCAAAAATGAACGACGATCCATATAGTCAGTCCTCCCAAAGTCATGGTCTGCCTCTTGGGGCAGTTGATCGTTGTCGATGGGGCGGATCATATCCATGCAATTGAAGATGAAAATACCTACTACTACGTAGAAACGGTCATTCGTTGGGTCAAACCGCTGGATTCACCGCGATTTTTTACTCGGCACCTACCTATTCCCGGCATTGAACGGTCCGACTTTGCTTTTTTTGTGAAATTTGCCTATCGCAGAGATATGGGGAGATTCCGCAACGTCTTTCGACCGAATTACGCGCAAAAGCTGTCGCTGCTGGCAACACTGCCGCTGATTGTGGCCGTGGCGGCGATTGCCATTCTCGTCGCGCATCAGTCGCGCAAACTGGCCGAACGTGAAATCGATCAGCTTGAGGCACAGCTGATCGAAGCCAAAAAGGCCGAACTGCGCAACTATGTCACCCAGGCTCGCAACGGATTTTACTTTGTCTACGGCTCGGCCCAACCCGATGATCAGGCGGCCAAGGATCAGGTCGCGCAAATCCTGTCGGCAATGATCTACGGCGATGACGGGTTCTTTTTTGTCTATGACTATGACGGTACCAATCTGGTCAGCCCGCGCCAAACCGATCTGATCAACAAGAACTGGAGTGGCCTGACCGACAGTGAAGGCACACCAGTCGTGGACGAACTGATCCGGATCGCTCGACAAGGTGCGGGGTATCACACCTATCTGTGGCCTAAACCTTCGACCGGGGAAGAGGCACAGATGATCACCTACGTCACCAGCTTTCCCAGCTGGCAGTGGGCTGTTGGAACCGGGGTGTTCATTGACGATGTTGTCGCATCGATCGCCGCCGCCCGGGCCGAGGTCGAGGCCCGTGTACGCCGGACATTCTATTATATCGGCGGAATTACTTTGGCGGCAGTGCTGGTCGTTTTTGCATCCGGCATGCTCCTGAATTTCCGGGAACGGCGGCTGGCGGATGCCAAGCTGAAGGAACTGACGCAACGGGTTCTCGACGCGCAAGAGGAAGAGCGGGGCCGAGTGGCGCGCGAACTGCATGACGGGATCAGCCAGATACTCGTCGGTGTACGCTACGCGCTGGACAATGCCCGGCGGCGGCTTGCGCGGGGCGATGACGACGGGGCCCACGCCCCATTGGACAAGGGGATAGAGCATCTCGGCACCGCAATCACCGAGGTGCGCCGCATCAGCCGCGATTTGCGCCCAGGTGTGCTGGACGATCTGGGCCTTGGCCCCGCAGTGAAGGCGCTGACCGACGATTTCCGCGAGCGTACGGGGATTGAGACCGAATTCTCGACCGTCGTGTTTCGAAACCGGTTGGATCAGGACGCCAAGATCGCCCTTTACCGTATCGCACAAGAAGCCCTGACCAATATCGAACGCCACGCCGACGCAACGCATGTTACAATTGATCTGCGCGGTCACAAAAAGGGTGCCACCATGCGCATCACCGACAATGGTCGCGGCCTGCCCCGCGAGGCTGAAGGCGTCAGCACCGGGATCGGGCTGCGCAACATGCAGGAACGCATCGAACAGCTTGACGGATCACTGCGTATTCTGTCATCACGCAGCCCGCACGGCGGCACCGTGATCGAGGTTACCCTGCCGCTTAGCCACTTGCTTCCGCCGCAGGAAGACGCAACTCCGAACCGAAAGGCCGGTACATGAGCGCACAGTCGATCCGGGTCCTGATCGTGGATGACCACCCGATGGTGGCCGAAGGGATTCAGTCGATCCTTGAAAGCTATCCCGACATCGAAGTGGTCTGCACACTAGGCACCGGGCAAGAAGCCGTTGATCAAGTTGCCGATCTGTCCCCCGATGTGATCCTGATGGATCTGAACATGCCTGGCCTAGGCGGGCTCAGCGCCACCGAGATGATTTTGGAGCGCCTGCCCGAGACCCGCATCCTGATCCTGTCGATGCATGACAGCCCCGAATACATTTCGACCGCACTGAACCACGGGGCCAAGGGTTATGTCCTCAAGGACGTACCGACGGATGAGATCAAACAGGCCATCGACGCGGTGATGCGCGGCGAACAGTACCTTTGCACCGGTGCCAGCGGGTCGCTGCAGCCCAAACAAGACAGCGCACGTGAGGCGCTGACCGGCCGTGAGCAGACCATCCTGCTGGAACTGGCGCAGGGAAAGTCCAACAAAGAGGTGGCGCAGACCTTGGAAATCTCTGTGCGCACGGTGGAAACTCACCGCAAGAACATCAAACGCAAACTGGGTATCTCATCCACTGCGGGCCTGACCCGATACGCGCTGGAACACGGTGTCCTGCAAGGCACCAGCCCCGGTTTCTAAACACGCCCGCAGCGCGCAGCGCTGCCCGGCCTAACCGGAGGAGATGCGCCGCAGGTGTATTGACAACGGGCGGGAGGGCCTACCCCCTCGGGCTGATATCCTGTCCAAAGAATACCAACGTCCCGTCTTCGTCGATAACGTGAAACTCGCGCTGCAGATAGGGTTGATCAAACGGCGGGCGCACGCGCCCTTCGGGTAGATCAGCCAATCCCGGCAGCAAGCTGTCGTACAAATCGTCGATTTCGTCGACGTCTATGTAAAACGACTGATCTTCTCCCAACGGGCGACCATCATCGCGCGGCGGGCATTCCAATAGCCGAATGGCCACGGACCCCAATGACAAAAAAGCGTAATTGTCCTGCCGAAACCCGCAAGAAAATCCCAAACGATCGCAATAGAAATCAATCTGCTTTTGCAGGGAGGAACACAGAACAAATGGCGTAAGCTGTATAATCTTAGGCATCGGACCCTCCGGTCGCTGAAAACCTCTTTATTTTAACCCCAGAATTTTCAGTCCAGCAATTGATCCTTTCGCATCCCTTCACGCGCATGATGATGCGGTAACACACGCCCATAAAGCTGTCGTGTGCGTTCAACCCCGCCGCACATCCCTTCGGCTTCAACGAATGAGAAAATCCCAACGTATCGGGTGCGCGCACCCGTTACTGGGGCCACCCTGTGCAGCGCGTACCGTCCCTTGAAAATCTGTAGGTCCCCCGGTTGCAACTCCAGCTCTCGGACCCGTGCCCTGTCTCCGTCCAAAACCGAGGCCACGGACTTAAAATTTTCGTCCTCGGCCGTGCGCAGGTTCGGCACATATTCAAAGGTGCCCCCGACTTCTCCATTCTGAATGGCCAGCGTAACGGTGTAGTTGTTGGTGTCGAAATGCCAGGGAAAGCCCTGCCCCTCTTCGACCACGTTAATGATCACATCTGCCAGCGGATCATCATAGCGAAAGAACCGATCCTCGGGCTCGTCCAATGCGTCACGGACAAAAGGCATGAACCATTCATATTCGTAAATCCGCCGCAAAGGACCCGACGTGGGGAAATTATCTGCGGGAACAAAGGCGTTTGAGCGGTCATAAAAACGGCGTATCGGATGCCCGATCCCAAAGCGCGGATCATCTTTGGTGAAATAGGCGTTGGTCCTGTTGAAAGAGCGATGCGCTTGTGGGGCAACCTCATCCGCCTCGCGCACCAGCAACTCCAAACCGTCCTCATGCACAAATCCTGGCAGAACCGCGCAGCCGTCTTGATCAAGTTCTTTCCGCACATCTGCAATCGTCTGATCATAGCCCCGCGACCCGGGCCGATCGATCGGATACCGCCCTAGATCTATGAGGTCCTGCAACATTCTTCGCCTCCCTTACCTGTTCAACTGAGACCAGCGTGCCGCACAGAGCCGGGTCGCTCATGTCAATTTTAGACATTGCCTTGACGCTTTCAGACCTGCCATTTGCCAGCCCAAATCATCATGAGCGGGCAAAAATTCGCGGAAATTCCCAACCTGCGGCAATCTGCGCAATAAAATGTCGCAAAATCTGCATCTCAGGTTACAAAATTGGTACGATTGCCTGTTGACGCCCCTTTCGCCCGCCCATAATGTCCCTGCCAAGCTGAAAAGGAGCCTCTGGCGATGAAAGCGCTAGTCGTAATCGTAGGAAACACGCGCATGGGCCGGTAACGGTAAACCATAATCGAACCCATGCGCCTCCGAAAAATCTCGGGGGCTTTTTTTATGCTAAACGCAAGACACATGTCGCGAACGGAGCAAAGCAGATGACACGTGAGATGACCGGCGCAAAAATGGTAGTTCAAGCCCTCAAGGATCAGGGCGTGGACACGGTATTCGGATACCCAGGTGGCGCCGTGCTACCGATCTATGATGAGATCTTTCTGCAAAACGACATTCGGCACGTTCTGGTGCGCCACGAACAGGGCGCGGTTCACGCCGCCGAAGGCTATGCCCGGTCAACCGGCAAACCCGGCGTTGCACTGGTGACTTCTGGCCCCGGCGCCACCAACGCGGTGACCGGCCTGACCGATGCGTTGCTGGATTCGATCCCGATTGTGGTTCTGACCGGGCAGGTTCCGACCTTCATGATCGGCTCGGACGCCTTTCAAGAGGCGGACACCGTTGGCATCACCCGCCCCTGCACCAAGCATAACTGGCTGGTGAAGGACACGGATTCGCTGTCTGAGACGATGCATGAGGCATTTCACGTCGCCATCTCGGGCCGCCCCGGGCCGGTGCTGGTCGATATTCCCAAAGACGTTCAGTTTGCCTCGGGTGAGTATACCGCGCCAAAACCGTCAACATCGCACTACCAACCGGTTCTGAAAGGCGATCTGGAAGAGATCACCGAACTGGTTGCGGCAATCGAGACCGCAAAGAAGCCGGTCTTTTACACTGGCGGCGGCGTCATCAACTCGGGCCCTGCTGCCAGCCAATTGCTGCGCGAATTGGTTGATGCGACGGGCTTCCCGGTCACCTCGACCCTGATGGGGCTGGGTGCCTATCCGGCGTCAGGCGAGAACTGGTTGGGTATGCTGGGGATGCACGGCCTGTACGAGGCCAATCTGGCCATGCATGACTGCGACCTGATGATCAACGTTGGCGCACGGTTCGACGACCGGATCACCGGACGGATTGATGCGTTCTCGCCGAACTCGAAAAAAGCGCATATCGACATTGATCCGTCATCGATCAACAAGGTGATCCGCGTGGACATCCCGATTGTCGGTGATGTGGCACATGTGCTTGAGGATATCCTCAAGGTTTGGAAATCGCGCGGCCGCAAGACCGATGCGGCCGCCGTCAAGAAGTGGCAGGCCCAGATAAGCGACTGGCGCAAGGTGAATTGCCTGGCGTTCACCAACAGCGAAAAGACCATCAAACCGCAATATGCGCTGCAACGCCTTGAAGAGCTGACCAAAAAGCACGACCGCTACATCACGACCGAGGTTGGTCAGCATCAGATGTGGGCGGCGCAGTATCTTGGGTTCGAAGACCCTAATCGCTGGATGACCTCGGGTGGTTTGGGCACGATGGGCTATGGTTTCCCGGCCTCTGTTGGGGTGCAGATGGCGCACCCGGATGCACTGGTGATCAACGTGGCAGGTGAGGCGTCGTGGCTGATGAACATGCAGGAAATGGGCACGGCCGTTCAGTACCGCCTGCCCGTGAAACAGTTCATCCTGAACAATGAACGCCTTGGCATGGTCCGTCAGTGGCAGGAGCTGCTGCATGGCGAGCGGTATTCGCATTCGTGGTCCGAAGCCCTGCCCGATTTCGTCAAACTTGCCGAGGCATTCGGCGCCAAAGGCATCCTGTGTTCTGACCCTGCCGATCTGGATGACGCGATCATGGAGATGATCAACTATGACGGTCCGGTGATTTTTGACTGTCTGGTGGAAAAGCACGAGAACTGCTTCCCCATGATCCCGTCAGGAAAGGCACATAACGAGATGTTGCTGGGCGAGGCCGAAACACAGGGCGTGATCGATTCCAAAGGCTCGGTTCTGGTTTGACGAAATTTGTTGGGCGCGGCGGAGCGCCCAACACCACAAGAATGATGAAAGGGACGTAAATGTCTGCCCTACATATCAAAAAAGGCTCTACCCGCCATTCGGCCTATAACCTACGCCCGACCTTTTCGGACGTGCAGGAGCGCCACACGATTGCGGTTTTGGTCGAAAACGAACCCGGTGTCTTGGCCCGTGTGATCGGGTTGTTCTCGGGCCGTGGTTACAACATCGAAAGCCTCACCGTAGCCGAGGTCGATCACACCGGGCATCTGAGCCGTATCACCATCGTCACCACCGGTACGCCGCAGGTGATCGAGCAGATCAAGGCGCAGCTGGGTCGTATCGTCACCGTTCACGACGTGCATGATTTGACCGTCGAAGGCGACGCGGTCGAGCGGGAGCTGGCGATCATCAAAGTGGTTGGCGCAGGCGAAAAAAGGGTCGAGGCGCTGCGTCTGGCCGATATCTTCCGCGCCAACGTGGTCGACAGCACGCTGAACTCTTTCATTTTTGAAATCACCGGAGCCCCGGACAAAATCGACGCCTTTGCCGATCTGATGCGCCCTTTGGGTCTGGTCGAAGTGGCCCGCACTGGCGTTGCGGCCCTGCTGCGTGGCGAGTAACATTTTCCCCACCCTGTCGGCTCGCGTATGGGTGGGGAAACTCTGGCCTGTCATGCTGCCTTTTAAGCTAAAACTGGCCGAATAACGTTTATTGGCGCCAAAGCGCCCAAAAAGATCACACAAAACAAGATAAAGCCTATTGCGTTTGTAAGATTGGACGTTAGCCTCTGGGGGTGACGTGGCGTTGGGATGCGCCCGTTCGTGTCATCTGTACGATATGTGCGTTATGTCGACCGTCAGGTCGAACATGTTGTGTACTATAAAACAAGTCGCGAGAACCTGGGACACCTATGACCAAAGACATCCGCAACCCGGACGAATTGCGCAGGATGTTCGGCGCCAATCTCAGACAACTTGCGCAGCAATATACATCAGTATCAGAACTTTGCCGACAATTGGGCGTCAACCGGACGCAATTCAACCGATACCTTGGTGGCGAGAGTTTTCCAAGACCTGACGTGCTTGACCGGATTTGCCGCTTTTTCGAAGTGGACGCCCGTATTCTGCTGCGCCCGCTGGACGAGATCGACCGCTCTCCGACACATCCCGCAGCGTCTGCCCTTACAGATTTTCTGGGCTCGGGCCCCACAACACTGACCGAGAACCTGTTTCCGGCGGGGTTCTACTATGCAACCGAGACCGAGCTGGATGATCCTAAGCCCTCTCGTCATCGGTTGATTCACGCGCGCCGGTTGCCGCAATGCACGCTGGTGCGTGGTTATGAGCCGCGCCCTGGCATGCCGAGCGCCGCTCCGACAGAACGTGAAGTGCAAGGCATCGCCGCCTGTGCTGGCCGGCAGATTTATATCCTGATGTCCAGCCGAGCCTCGCAAAACAGCCGTATTTATCTGGTGACGCGCGGGACCGATGAGCATTCGGACCGGTGGCGCGGGGTGGCTATCTGTTTGTCCAGAACGACCGCCAGCGAGACAACGACCCGGCGCATTCTACTGCGTCATCTGGGCGAAGACCCTTCGGCCGTTCTGGCAGCGGCGCGAACCGCCCGCCGTGCAGAACGCTCGCTTCAGCAAGCGGCAAGCTGACGTCACGCAGCGTTTTCGCCCGACGCTTGAGTGATCAGCCGATACAAATGCCAGCTTGCATGCCCCAGCAGCGGCAACACGATAAACAAGCCCAAAAACCACGGGATCATGGCTAGAAAAGTCAGGATGGCGATAAAGATTCCCCACAACAACATGACGCTGAAATGATCACGGACATAGCTGAAACTGGCGATCATAGCGGTCACGAAATCCAGCTCTCGGTCCAACAGCATGGGGATGGAAAGTACGGTGATCATATAAAGCACCGTCGCAAACACAGCGCCCACAACGCTTCCCACAGCCAACATCGTCAACCCGTTGGCGGTCAAATACACCTCTAACGAGGTCGACACGTTTGTCATCGTCGACAACCCCATGAACAGGGCAAAGATCATATGGCCCAGAAAGAACCAGAATAAAAACATCACCACAATAATCGCGCATATCGAGGGCAACTGACGGCGCCCCTGCTGCACCACCACTCCGAAAATAGACTTGAATTCCAAGGTCTCACCCTGCTCCAGCCGGTGCGAGACTTCATACATCCCTACCGCCGCAAAGGGCCCCAGCAAAGGAAACCCGATAGCAGCCAGAACCAACCAGTACGACGTGCCCGTCTGCAAGGTGATCCAGGCCATGAACCAACCGGCCAGCACATAAAACCCCGCAAACAGAAGCCCAAAAACCGGAGCCCGACGAAAGTCTGTCCAGGCCCGGCGCAGGGCTTCGCGCAACATCCCCAAATTCACCGGCCCCATTTCCGGAACACCAAATGGCTTGTCCATGTTCTGTCCTCCTCCCTTGCCGACCCTATGGTTGGGCCGGTCGTTTTTGCGGCCACATGGTGGCGGCGTGATAGGTTGCGCCAATCGACAGGATGCGGGCGTCGGAGCCGCGTGGACCAAACACCTGAATTCCCATCGGTAATCCGTTGGCTCCAAAACCCGCCGGTGCTGACAGGCAGGGCAAGCCGATCAGGCTGACTGGCACCATGACCTCCATCCACCGATGATAGGTATCCATCCTTCGCCCCGCAATTTCCGTTGGGTATGGCGTCTCAATCTCAAAGGGCCAAACCTGCGCAGACGGCAACACCATGGCATCATAACCACGCATCAACTCTGCCACGCATCGAAACCATTCGGACCGGATGACGCTGGCTTCATGCACTTGCATCGCCGTCAGAGTCTGCCCTCGGTCCAACTCCCATTGCGCCGTGTCTTTCAACACGTCACGTTGATCTGCAAGCGGCGCAAGGCTTGCGGCCACGCTCCAGGATCGCAAGGTTATCCAACTCTCCCAAAGGCGCTCGGCCTCAAATGGCGGCGCAACGGGGATGACCTCGGCCCCCAGCTGAGTGAACACATTCAAAGCACTTTCACATTGCGCGTGTACGCCATCCTCAAATGGATAAGCCCCTCCCCAGTCATCCAGCCACCCAATCCGCACGCCGCGCATGTCTGCCGCCTGCACCGGCGACACTATGGGGGTGGCCCCACCAAACGGCTGCCGCACATCCGGCCCTGAGATCACGTCCAGCAACAGGCCCAGATCCTCTGGGCTGCGCGCCATCGGGCCAAGCGTGGACAGCTGATGCAGAAAGCCATCACCTACCGGTTCCGACGGCACCCGCCCCCAGCTTGGCCGAAACCCGTAAACATTGTTCCAGGCCGCCGGGTTGCGTAGGCTGCCCATCGCGTCTGACCCATCCGCAAGCGCCACCATCCCGGTCGCCAGCGCCACCGCCGCGCCGCCGGATGACCCGCCGCAGGTCCGGGCCGGATTATAAGGGTTCGTCGTCGCGCCATGGACCGGATTGAAAGTATGGGACCCCAGCCCGAATTCGGGAACATTGGTCTTGCCGATCAGGATCGCGCCGGCCGCCCGCATCCGCGCGGCAATCAGATCATCCCTTTGCGCAACGTGATCCCTAAAAATCGGAGATCCCTGCGACGTTACGATCCCCGCCACGTTCACCAGATCTTTGACCGCAATCGGCAATCCATGCAGGGGGCCACGGATTGGACCAGAATCCAAAGCGCGGGCCTCGGTCATCAAATCATCCCGCTCGCGCAAAGCCACAATGGCGTTCGCGGCCTCGTTGACCCCGCCAATCCGCTCCAGCGTTTGCTGCATCACCTTTTGCGCCGACATCTGCCGGTCCGTCAGCGCGTTCAACAGGTCACTTGCAGTTGCTTGGCTCAGATTCATCCCAGGTTCGTCCCTTTTGCAAGGTCAACCTAGCCGGGGCATCCCCCCATTTAAACCCACTGTTTAAATGAATCTTTTCCGTTCCCACAGAAAGCCGGGATCCGTTGCATCTGGCTAAAAATTTATCGGGGGAGGCATTGCTTGCGGAGACCGGGCAAAGCCCCTGCCCGCCTTAGTCGCCCTGCGCCTCGGACCGGCTTTTGCCCGCCACGTTCAACGCCAGTGTGGCTGCCATGAACCCATCCAGATCACCATCCAACACACCCTTGGTGTCTGATGTCTCATGGTTGGTGCGCAGATCCTTCACCATCTGATAAGGCTGCAGGACATAGGACCGGATTTGGTTTCCCCAGCCCGCGTCGCCCTTGGCCTCGTGCGCAGCGTTGATATCCGCGTTGCGGCGATCCAGCTCTTGCTGATACAGGCGCGACTTCAGCGCTTTCATCGCAATATCGCGGTTTTGGTGCTGCGACTTCTCGGAACTGGTCACAACGATCCCGGTCGGAATGTGCGTGATCCGAACTGCCGAGTCGGTGGTGTTCACGTGCTGACCGCCCGCGCCCGAGGACCGGTATGTGTCGATACGGATGTCCGAGGGGTTCACCTCGATCTCAATATTGTCATCAACCACCGGATAAACCCAGACCGAGCTGAACGACGTATGCCGCTTAGCCGCCGAGTCATAAGGTGAAATCCGCACCAACCGGTGCACACCACTTTCAGACTTCAACCAGCCATAGGCGTTATGACCGGAAATCTTGTAGGCGGCGGATTTAATCCCCGCCTCTTCACCCGAGGTCTCGGATTGCAGCTCGACGGTATAGCCCTTTTTCTCGGCCCAACGCACATACATCCGCGCCAGCATCGAGGCCCAGTCGCAGCTTTCCGTGCCACCAGCGCCCGAGTTGATTTCAAGGAAGGTGTCATTGCCATCAGCCTCGCCATCTAGCAGCGCCTCCAGCTCTTTCTTGGCGGCTTTGGCTTTCAGGCTTTTGATGGCGTTTTCAGCGTCGGTGACAACCTCTTCGTCCTCCTCCATCTCGCCCAGTTCGATCAATTCGATATTGTCGCTTAGATCGGTTTTGATGGTTTCATAGGTTTCGATGGCATCAACCAACATCTGACGTTCGCGCATCAGTTTCTGCGCGTTCTCGGGGTTGTCCCAAAGGTTGGGGTCCTCGACGCGCGCATTAAATTCCTCAAGGCGGTGGGGCGCAGTTTCATAGTCCATACGCTGCGCCAGCAGCTCCAGCGACTTTTCAATTTCCGCCACGGTATTCTGGGTTTCGGCGCGCATGGTCTTGTCCCAACTTGCTCAATCAGGCCTGCGTGATAGCAAGAGGTTCGGGGCACCACAAGACAGCGGAGCCCCGAAACATATCGGTTATCAGTAAAGCCCACCGGTCGAGAGATCACCCTGGCTGGCATTGGGGCCAACAGTGACGGTATTCCCGGTTGATGTGGTCACCTGACGGCCGGTGTTGACCTCTTCGAACAGCGGCAGGTCCGAACCAACCGCAAAGCCGCCGTCATACACGCGGTCAATAAAGCCGTCGACGCCATCGCGGAAATACTCGGCAACGACATAATCCCCGGTCGCATCCGCTGGCAGGCGCGCGCCACTGAAACGGTCGATTTTGATAAAGTGGCCACCCTCGGGCACTTCAAACGGACCGCCGCCATATTTCTCGACAGCTTTTTCCATAAAGCTTTGGAAAACAGGGCCACACATTGTGCCGCCATAGGCCCCCCGTCCCATCGGGCGCGGGCGGTCATACCCGATATAGCAACCGGCCACGATATTGGACGTAAAGCCGATGAACCACGCATCTTTGGATTCGTTGGTCGTACCGGTTTTACCCGCTGTGGGCACGGGCAGATTAACGACGCTCGACGCAGTTCCCCGATCCACCACGCCCTTCATCATCGACGTCAGCTGATACGCGGTGATCGCATCCATAACCTGCCAGCGATCGGTCACGATCGTGGGCGACTCGTCCGGCTCAAGCCAGCTAGAGTTACAGTCCACACACTGGCGGTCGTCATGTCGGTAAATCGTCTTGCCGAACCGGTCCTGAATTCGGTCGACCAGAGTGGGCTCGACCCGTTCGCCACCATTGGCGAACATCGCATAGGCCGCGACCATCTTGTACAGCGTGGTTTCCTCGGACCCCAGCGAGTTGGCAAGGAATGCACCCATCCGGTCGTAAACGCCGAACCGTTCAGCATAGCCCGCGACAACCGGCATCGTAACCTCTTGCGCCAGACGGATCGTCATCAGGTTCCGCGACTGTTCGATCCCGGTGCGCAGTGGCGTCGGACCATAGAACTTGTTTGTCGAGTTCTTGGGCCGCCACAAACCCTGCGGCGTGTTCACCTCGATCGGGGCATCCACCACGATTGTTGCTGGGCTATAACCACTGTCCAGTGCCGCCGCGTAAACAAAAGGCTTAAAGCTGGATCCCGGCTGGCGCTGCGCCTGCGTAGCGCGGTTGAACACCGTATCCTGATACGAGAACCCGCCCTGCATCGCCAGAACCCGGCCCGAATTCACGTCCATCGCGACAAATCCGCCCTGTACTTCGGGAATTTGACGCGCCGACCACTGACCTTCTTCGCCGGCCATGACCAGGATGACGTCACCACGTTTGAAATTGGCGGCGAAATCGCCCTGCATCCATTTGATATCGGAACGCGGCACAACGCCGTCGGCTGGGCCGTTCTCGATACCGACCGTTAGGGATTGATCGGCCACGTTCAAAACCACCGCCGGATGCCATTGCGTTGGCAGCACCACGTCGCGCGGGATTTCCAAGATCGCCAGCGCCTCGCGCCACTGGGCTTCATCGGTCAGTTTATCTTCGGCGATCACTTCTTTCGTGCCGCGCCATTTACCGCGTGAGCGGTCGTATTTCTGCAGCGCGGTACGCAGGGCCTTGGCCGCTTCAACCTGCATCTCTTCGTCCACCGAGGCGCGGACGGTAAAGCCGCCAGTAAAGAACTCACCCTCGCCGAAATCCTCGCTCAACTGGCGGCGGATTTCGTCGGTGAAATAGTCACGCGGTGGCAGCGCAGTGCGGAAGCTTTCGAAGTCACCGTTTTGGACCGAGCGCAGCGGTTGATTGACCTCGGTCTCATAGGTCGCCTTATCGATATAGCCATTCTGGTGCATTTCGCGCAGCACGTAATCACGGCGCGCCAGCAGGCGTTCTTTCTGGCGAACTGGATGGTAATCGGACGGCGCTTTGGGCATTGCGGCCAGTGTGGCCGCCTCATGCGGGGCCAGTTCCTGCAACGTCTTGTTGAAATAGGTCTGCGCCGCAGCCGTCACACCATACGAGTTCTGGCCCAGAAAGATCTCGTTCATATAGAGTTCGAGAATCTGTTCCTTGTCCAGCGTATCCTCAAGCCGGGTGGCGAGGATGATCTCCTTGATCTTGCGCTCGGCCCGGCGGTCGCCGGACAGCAGGAAGTTCTTCATCACCTGCTGCGTGATCGTGGACGCACCACGCACGTTTTCACCCTTGGATTTCACAGCCTCGACACCGGCAGCGATGATGCCGCGCGGGTCATAGCCTTGATGCGTGTAAAAGTTCTTGTCCTCGGCCGAGATGAAAGCCTGCTTCACCAGGTCGGGAATTTCTTCGGACGGGGTGAACAAGCGGCGTTCCTGCGCGAATTCGTCGATCAGTTGACCTTCGCCCGAATAAATCCGGCTGATCGTCGGCGGCTTGTATTGCGCCAGCGACTCATGGCTGGGCAGGTCGCGCCCATACATCCAGAACACCGCGCCGATCACCAGCGCAGCCATGAAGATACCCAGGGTGACGAGGCTGAAGATTGCCCCGAAAAACGAAAGAATGAAACGGATCACGTTACTGCCTTTTACTCGCGCTGCCGCCTATATAGTGGTGCCCCGGCGCAGGGTCAAAACACGATGGCCAATATTAGCCGGTTTGCGTCGCAGGGTCACTGCCCAATCAGGGCGCGTTTAACCAGATCGTCCTGCCGCCATTGCTCTAGCCCGGCCAGGATTCCGCGCGCCATCCGTTTGCGCCATCCTGGATTCGTGACGTTTTTTAGATCTCTGGGGCTGGACAGAAACCCAAGCTCGACCAAAATCGACGGGATATCCGCCGCCTTTAGCACAGAAAAAGATGCCGTGCGGATCGGTCTGTTGTTCATTGGCCCGCCCTGCTGCGTCATCCCGTCGGCCACGGCCCGCGCCAACGCGTCGGTGCGTGGTTTGGTCTCTTGCCGCGCGATGTCCAGCAGGATGTCGGCCACCTGGTCGTCGGCACCGCTGAGGTCCACGCCCGAGATCAGATCGCCCCTATCGTGACGTTCGGCCAATTTGTGGCTGGCAACGTCCGAGGCATCGTCGGACAGCGTATAGACCGCCGCACCATGCGCGCGACCCTCGGAGAGACTATCGGCATGAAGCGAGATAAACACGTCCGCACCCGCCCGATGCGCCAGAGCTATGCGTCGTTCGAGGCTGACAAAATGGTCGTCCACACGGGTCATCACCACCTGATATCCGCCGGCCCGCAGCAGTGTTTCCCGCAACTCGCGCGCGAAGGTCAGCATCAGGGTCTTCTCGTTAGATCCCGCGACCTCGGCCCCCGGATCGATACCGCCGTGGCCTGGGTCCAGCATAACCAGCAAAGGGCGTGTTCCGATTGGACCAGGTTTGGCCGGCGTCACCGACGGTTCCGGCAGGTCCCATCCTGGCTGGCGCGGCGCCCCGGCGCTGGCGGCGAAACTGTCGAAATCGGTGCCGCTCAGACCAAGCGACAGGTGCGCTGTTCCATTGACCTGATCCACCCTCAAGTCAGAGGTATCAACGGCCAGCGGTGCGCCCAGCTCCAACACCATGCGCGACCAGCCGGGAACATAGGCGCCGAATTGCACACCACTGATCCGGTCGGTTTGCAGGAAAGTGTCGGCGTCCAGGCCGGTCCAGTCGACCTCCTGAAAATCCAGCACGACACGGTACGGATCGCGCAGTGTGAAGACACGGTAAGGAACGCCCTGACTGAGGCCAAGTTCAACGCGAACTCCGGCGCGGCCATCTTGAGTTATGCGGCTATCGTCGGGCAAAACCCGCGCAAGCGCGCTGAAATCATGCGCGAGCGCAGCGCTGCTCAGCGCCCAGATCAGCGCGATGGCGTAGAAAATCCTGCTCATGGCCTCAAGTTTTCCCGAGATCGTTTGGCGGTCAGACTAGCGGACCGAAGCTAATTTGTGAACGGGTTACGCCGGAGTTGTGATCGAACCGCGTTCAACCATGAAACGCTGAAGCCGCATCAGACCTTCCTCGATATCTGCCGTTGATCGCGCATAGGAAAACCGCAGCGTGCGGTGCCCGCGCACTGGGTCGAAATCCAGCCCCGGAGTCACGGCCACCCCGGCCTTGCCCAGTATGTCGGCCGCGAAGGCACGGCTGTCTTCGGTCAGGTCCGAGACATCGGCGTAAACGTAGAACGCCCCGTCAGGCGGCGCGATATTGGTGAACCCGGCCTTGGGCAAACCGTCCAACATCAAAGTGCGATTGCGGCGATAAACATCCAGATTGGCTTGCAATTCCGCGTCGCAATCCATCGCGGCTAGTGCTGCCAACTGGCTGGCATGGGGCGCACAGATGAACATGTTCTGGGCGATACGCTCGACGACGCGCACTTGATCCTCGGGCACGACCATCCAGCCAACACGCCAGCCGGTCATCGAGAAATATTTCGAGAATGAGTTGATCACATAGCACTCGTCCGTCAACTCCAGCGCAGTGACGGCTTTGGCCTCATATTCCAGACCATGGTAAATCTCATCGCTGATGAACGAGGCCCCCTGCCCGTGCGCAGCCTCGATCAGCGCGCCCATTGACGCATGATCCAGCATGGTACCGGTCGGATTGGCAGGTGACGCGACCATCAGCCCCTGCAGATCAAGCCCGGCGAAATCTGCAGGCACCGGTTGCAGGCGGTTTTCCGGCGCAGTGGGCAGGTCAACCGGCACCAAACCCAGTGCTTTCAGAATTTGCCGGTAAGACGGATAGCCCGGCGCGCCGATGCCAACGCGGTCACCGCTGTCGAACAGCGCGGTGAAGGCCAGCAGGAATCCGCCAGAAGATCCCGGAGTAATCACAACGCGTTCGGGGTTCAGATCAACATTATACCAATCGCCATACAGACGTGCGATCCGTTGCCGCAGCTCAGGCAATCCCAACGCGACCGTATAACCTAACGGGGCTTGCTCCATGGCCTTCCCCAGAGCCTTAACAGCCCCCTTAGGCGCACCGGTGCCGGGCTGGCCGACCTCCATATGGATTATGTGGCGCCCGGCCTCTTCGGCGCGGCGCGCGGCCTCCATCACGTCCATCACGATAAAGGGATCGACCCCGGACCGGGTTGAGTTTCTCATGCCAATCTCCCATGTTTCAGCCATGGCTTTTGAACGCTTATCCAGGGTGGCGTCAATCCCGACCCTGTTGCTGGTGGCAGTGACATGGATGGCAAGCCTTGTTCCGGCAAACGCTCAGGGCCTGATCCGAGACCCCGATATCGAACATGGGCTGCGCGAACTGGCCTTTCCGATCCTGCGTGCGGCCGGGCTGAACACCAATCGGGTCAAGATATTTGTCGTCAATGACCGCACGTTCAACGCCTTTGTCATCGATTACAGCGCGATTTACCTGAATTACGGGCTGATCCTGACCGTCGAAAGCCCTGAAATGCTGCAGGCCGTGATCGCGCACGAGGCCGCGCATATCGCCAATGGCCATCTGGCCCGGCGGACGCAAAACCTGCGCGCGGCGCAACGCAAGGCAGGGTTAGGGACTGCGCTGGCCCTAATTGCCGCTGCCGCCGGAGGTGGTGAGGCCGCAGTAGGCATTGCCGCAGGAACCCAAAGTGCTGCCCTGCGCAGTTTTCTCGGACATACCCGCGCCGAAGAATCTTCGGCCGACCAAAGCGCCGCCAGTTACCTCCGATGGGCCGGTATCTCGCCCATCGGGATGGTTGAACTGCATCGAAAATTCGCAGGTCAAGAGTTGCTAAACGCGGTCAATCAAGACCCCTATATGCGGTCGCACCCCACCAGCCGCGAGCGCCTGCGCGTGGCCGAAAGGTTTCTAGCGCAATCAGGCGACTGGTCCAAATCGGACCCAAATGCCGATTACTGGTTCGCGCGGGTCAAGGGTAAGCTGTCGGCTTTCCTCCGATCCCCAACATGGACCATGCGACGCGCAAAAGAGGAAGACGCGCAAGACATCCGCCTGATGCGTGAGGCATCGGCCTATCATCAGAACCATGATCTGGCCAACGCCCGCGCCGCCATAGATGGCGCCCTGGCCATTCGCCCAAATGATCCGTTTTACTATGAGCTTAAGGGCCAGATTTTACTGGAAAACCGGCAAATGCAGGACGCCGTGAAAGCCTATGGCAAAGCTGTTGAAATGGCCCCGAATGACGCGTTGATCCTGGCTGGGTACGGGCGTGCATTGCTGGCGCAAGGTCAGACAAAGAACGCCTTGCAAATACTTGTAAAGGCACGTCAAAGAGATTACCGAAATGCCCGACTGATGCAGGACCTCGGGGTCGCATATGCGAAGGTCGGCAATAATGGCATGGCTTCGGTCGTGACCGCTGAACGATATGCCTTGCGCGGCCGGTTGGCCGACGCGGGTATTCACGCAAAACGGGCCTTAGGGCAATTACCCGAAGGCTCTCCGGGTTGGCAAAGGGCGCAGGATGTGCTGATTGCCTCGGAACGCGCTAAGAAAGCAAAAAGGAAACGGAAATGATCCTCAGACATGCAGCACCTGCCCTACTGGGGCTTTCCTTGATCACTGGCCCTGCGCAAGCGTTGGACTTGAACGCGCTTAGCGCCTCGGAAAAGGAAGAATTCGGCGCCCAGGTGCGCGAATATCTGCTGGGGAACCCCGAAGTGATCATCGAGGCGATCAACATCCTTGAACAACGCAACGCGGTTGCCGAGGCCGCCGCTGACCAAGAACTAGTGGCCGCCAATGCCGAAGAACTGTTCAATGACGGCTATAGCTGGGTGGGTGGCAATCCAGAAGGCGACATTACTCTGGTCGAATTCATGGACTACCGCTGCGGCTATTGCCGCCGTGCGGTGCCCGAAGTGGCCGACCTGCTGGCTGAGGACGGCAATATCCGTTTGGTGATCAAGGAATTCCCGATCCTGGGCGAAGCTTCGGTCTTGTCCTCGCGTTTTGCGGTGGCGACCAAACATGTGGCCGGCGACGACGCATACAAGCAAGTTCATGACGCGCTGCTGGAATTTGGCGGCGAACCCACCGAGGTTTCTCTGCGTCGCATTTCCGATGGTTTGGGTCTGGACAGCGACGCAATCGTCGCGGCGATGGACAGCGATCAGGTGACCGATGAGATCACCCGCACCCGCGCCCTGGCACAACGGATGCAGATTACGGGAACGCCGTCGTTTGTTTTGGGCACCGAAATGCTGCGCGGCTTCCTTCCTGCGGATCAAATGCTGCAAATCGCCAAAGGCGTGCGCGCTGAACAAGGCTGAGTAAAGGGGCGGTTCACCCGCCCCCCTCTCGCTTCTGACGCAAGTGTTCGGGCAATAGGTCGGACTTGTTCAGCAACCTATTGCCACGCACACCTATCAAGGTTTGAAATCCAAATTTTTGTGTTGAACGAGATTTTGGTCTCGGGCATTGAACACGCTAAAGTAATTTATCCAAAGTCAGAGGCACGCATGAGCGATAACAAGAAATCTGGACTGTCCCGCGCGGCGCGAAGCGTACGCGAAGCAGGTCGTGTTCTGCGTGGCAAGAAAAAACCGATTGCCAAGCCATTGCCTAAGGAAGACGGAACTTCAGTTCAATCTTTGTATCCCGAAGCCCGCGAAAGCATTATCGTCGACATCGGCATGAATGACGGTAAAGACACAGTCTATTACCGTAAAAGAGGGTTCAACGTCATCGCCGTAGAGGCCATCCCAGATTTGTGCGCTGCGGTAACCAAGCATTTCGAAGACCTGGGCGTGGACGGCGTCGATATCAGAAATTTTGCTGTAACCGACGGCACATCGGATGAAGTCACTTTCTACGTAAACAAATTCAATTCGGCCTGGAGCTCGGTCAATGAGCGGATCGGAAGCCGGAAGGACGGGGCTGAAAAAATCGTTGTTCCGGCGGTTGATCTTTCGGAAGAGCTGGGGCCGGTTTCCGATCAGATCCTTTATGTAAAGATCGACATCGAAGGCTTTGACAGCGTTGCACTTTCGCAAATCATGAATCTGCCCAACCAGCCTAATTATGTTTCGGTTGAGAATGGCAGCCTGGATATGCTCGAGACGTTGCATAAGAACGGGTATGACCGGTTCAAGTTTTCCAACCAGAAATATGTCGAGTACCAAACCATCTCGCCTGCGTCACCGCACGGGCCGGTTCCCGATCACAAGTTCAAAACCAGTGCATCCGGAGTATTCGGTGAAGACATCCCTGGAAAATGGATGTCTTACGAAGATGCCGTAAAAGTTCAGGAAGGGCTGAATTTCGCCTCTAGTATCGCCCCTGACAACCTGTTTGCTGTGGTTGTCGGATGGTTTGATCTGCACGCAAAGCACTCATCCGCCGAGTAAGGTCATCTGCTATGTCGGGGAAACCGGGTCAGAGGTATTGCGAAATGCCAATGTCTTTGCCCCTTAGGGTTCGACCCTGCAAGCCTTCGCACTGGCCAGCCTACACTGCGTCAATCGGAAGGTCCAAAACCCTAACTACTTTCGGGCCATGAAACGATGACGTGCTTTAACGTCCGGGAACCGATATAAGATTGCCATGAACAGAAGGCATTTGATCCTGACCGGAGGGGCGCTGGGATTGATGGGTTGGTCCAATCACTCTGCATCGCAACCGGACTTGGGCTATTTTGTGCCCGCCGAGGAAACCCGCCATCAGCGCACCTTTATGCAATGGCCTAGCAGCCGACGGGTGTATTGGGATGCAGCCCATCTGGAAGACACGCAACAGGCCATCGCCGACATAGCCAACGCCATATCCGCATTTGAGCCCGTGGTCATGCTGGCTTCTGCGGCTGAGCATGCATCGGCAAAGCGAAAGCTCTCGCCAGCCATCGAACTCTGGGACATTCCGACCGAAGATCTTTGGTGTCGCGACTCTGGGCCGGTATTCGTCGTTAATGACGGCGGTCAGTTGGCGATCCGTCAGATTCAATTCAATGGTTGGGGCAAGAAGCAAGTCCATACGCATGACGCGCGCATCGCTGGTCGCGTAGCGGAACACTTGGACCTGCCCCTGCTGCCAAGCGGTTTACAAGGCGAGGCTGGAGGGGTTGAACAGGACGGGCACGGGCTGCTCATGGCGCATGAAAGCTCGTGGGTGAACAAGAACCGCAATCCCGGCCTATCGCGGGACCAGATCGAAACGCGCTTGTTGGCCGCCTACGGAGCAGATCGCATGATCTGGTCCGAGGGGGTATGGGGCGAAGATATCACCGACTACCATATCGACTCTTTGGCTCGTTTCACGGGGCCGGGGCGCGTTTTGATGAACCTGCCCGATGAGCCCGACATGCGGGACCCATTTCATCTGGCTGCACTGGATACACATGACCGATTGGCCGTCGAAGGACTGCAAATCGAGGTGATCCCAGAGCCCCATTCACCGCGCATCAGAGACCTGGATTTCGTCGCGTCTTATGTGAACTATTATGTGTGCAATAATGGTGTGATCATGCCTGAGTTTGGCGATATTGAAATCGATCTACTAGCGCAAGATGCAATTGCTCGCCACTATCCTGGGCGCGAGGTCGTTGCCCTGAACGTGGACGTATTAGGGCAATCTGGCGGCGGGATTCACTGTGCAACACAGCAGATGCCTGCGATCTAAAACTGCCCACCCGAGTTTAAGTTATTCTGCCGCTTCCTGCGCGGCATCCAGCTCGGCTGCCTTCTTTTCGACCTCTTCAACGATGTGGTCGATCATCTGGTCGTTGGACATCTTGTGGCTGGCCTTGCCCGCCAGATAGACCATACCCGACCCAGCCCCACCGCCGGTAAAGCCGACATCGGTCATCAAGGCCTCACCCGGGCCGTTGACCACGCAGCCGATAATGGACAGGCTCATCGGGGTCTTGATGTGTTCCAGCCGCTGCTCAAGCGCCTCGACCGTCTTGATCACGTCGAACCCCTGCCGCGCGCAGGACGGGCATGAGATGATGTTCACACCGCGATGGCGAAGGCCCAGAGATTTCAGGATCTCATAACCCACCTTCACCTCTTCGACCGGGTCGGCAGACAGGCTGACACGGATTGTGTCGCCAATACCCATCCACAAAAGGTTACCCAGCCCGATGGCCGATTTGATGGTGCCGGACACCAGCCCTCCGGCCTCAGTGATCCCTAGGTGAATGGGGGCGTCGGTGGCCTCGGCAATACCCTGGTAGGCAGCGGCGGATAGGAATACGTCGCTGGCCTTCACACTGATCTTGAATTCGTGGAAATCGTTGTCCTGCAGGATGCGGATATGCTCCAGCCCGCTTTCGACCATCGCTTCGGGGCAAGGCTCGCCATATTTCTCAAGCAGGTGCTTTTCCAGACTGCCCGCATTCACGCCAATCCGGATCGAGCAATTGTGGTCGCGCGCCGCCTTGATGACCTCTTTCACGCGCTTTTCGTCACCGATATTGCCCGGATTGATCCGCAAACAGGCAGCACCAGCCTCGGCAGCCTCAATCCCACGGCGATAATGGAAATGAATGTCAGCGACGATCGGCACCGGGCTTTCGCGTACGATCTCTTTCAGGGCTTTTGATGACGCCTCATCCGGGACAGACACACGTACGATATCGGCACCGGCCTCGGCAGCGGCTTGCACCTGTGCCACGGTCGCCGCAACATCGGTTGTCAGCGTGTTGGTCATCGTCTGAACGGCAATGGGTGCGTCACCACCGACAGCAACATCCCCAACCATGATCTGACGGGACTTGCGGCGGTAGATATTGCGCCACGGGCGAACGTGATTGAGCGACATGAGGACGGGTCCAAGACAACCTAAGTTGCGTCTTTAGATAGTCCGCCTGCCAGGACACCGCAATGGCTAGATCACTCGGCGGGGTCTTCTGAAACCTGTGCCTGAAGTTCAGCCACCAATTGTTTCAGCGCGCTGTTCTGATCAGCCTCAAGATCGGCAACCGCATAGGTTTCGGCAACCGCGTCCTTGGACAGAACAACGCCTTTAGCGACGGTCCCCGGCGCGCCCGCCGGTCCGTAATGTTCGCCGTTCATCGAAAAGAACACCGAACCCGAAGCACCCGCTCGCAGTTGAGGCGGCTCTTCCGTCAGCGGAACCTCGAACACATTACCTTGTTCAACCGTGCCAAGGGTGCCTTCGAAGATTACGCTTCCATCAGCTGCGGTGACCCGCATCCAGGCTGGTTTCACGGCGACAATTTTCAAGGTGGTGTCGATCTGCTCGACCACCTGCGGCAAGGCCGGGCGTTCGACAGTGTGGACCTCGGCGACCTCAACCTTCGGCAATTCCTGTGGCAGGAAGGTGCCCACAGTGCGCGGGTCCAAGGTAGAGATCGGAGCATCACGGGCGACCAGAACAGGAACGTCCAGCGCCTGTGGGCGATACAGACGGTCCAACGCCTCGGCGCTGGGGGTGGCCGCAACGGCAACTTCAGTTTCGGCACTGTCGCGCGCCGCATCCAACGGATCGAGATCGGAAAGAACCACCGGGGCCTGTTCGACTGGGCTTACCTGTACCTGCTGAATCTTGTTCAGCACCGACCAGCCGCCATAGCCAATGCCGCAGATCACTGCGACCAGAACCAGTGACGAGCCGATAGCCCGCGGTTCAATCTGGCTGACAAGGGATTCGCGACCGGGAATGTATGGCGTGTTGGGCGAGGTAAACGGATCACGCCCCATCGGACCGCGCGCCGGAACCGCGCCCGTGGGCTTGCGAACAACCGAAGCCTCGGCCGACATGCCATGCGCAACCTCGAACCCGCTTTCCTTACAGAAGGCGGCAAAAGTCTCATCCGGGTTCATCCCCAGATACCGGGCATAAGAACGCACATACCCGGCAATGAAGCCGGGTGTGTCGAACGCGTCAGGATCGGCGTCTTCGATTGCAGCTATGTAGTTGGCTTTGATCCGCAGTTCGCGCTGAACATCCAACAGGGACTTACCCATCGTTGCCCGTTCGCCGCGCATCCTGTCACCAAGCCGCACTTCGTAATCGTCAAAACCCTTTGGCCTGACGTCGGCTTCGTCCTTGGAATCGCGCTGAGATCTGCGCCCAATCATCCCTGCTGCCCCATTCTGCCTGCGCGCGTTTCGCGCTAACGGCGAATCATCCCATTAACGATTCGTCCGATACTTTTGTTAGCCTAAGCTTAACACGCGGCAAACGCGTTGCACACTTTAGCGTGAGGTTAACCGGCAAGTTCGGCGCGATTTAGCGCACAATGTGACCAAAGTTCGTCCATCGCCTGTACCAAACGGTTCATTTCGTCAGGCCCATGTACCGGAGATGGGGTAAAGCGCAGACGCTCGGTTCCGCGCGGGACAGTGGGGAAATTGATCGGTTGAACATAGATACCATGATCATCAAGCAGCCGGTCGCTGAGGATCTTGGTGTGTATCGGATTTCCAACAATCACCGGCACGATATGTGTACCGTGATCGATCAATGGCATGCCCAGCCCCTTGAGCCGCAGCTTAAGGATCTTGGCCTGTGTCTGATGCTGCTCACGCAGATCGCTCGCCGTTTTCAGGAAAGCGACCGAGGCCGCTGCCCCTGCGGCCACTGCAGGCGGCAACGAGGTGGTGAAGATGAAGCCCGGTGCATAAGAACGCACGGCATCGCACATTTTCTCGCTGGCGGCGATATAACCGCCCATTACGCCAAAGGCTTTGGCAAGGGTTCCGTTGATAATGTCGATGCGATGCGCCAGGCCATCGCGCTCAGTCACGCCGCCACCGCGCGGGCCGTACATGCCAACTGCGTGGACCTCGTCGATATAGGTCAGCGCACCAAACTCATCGGCCAGATCACAAATCTCTTCTATCGGACCAAAATCGCCGTCCATCGAATAAACGGATTCAAACGCAATCAGTTTGGGTGCTTTGGGATCGTCGGCCTCAAGCAATTCGCGCAGATGGGCAACATCGTTGTGACGGAAGATACGCTTGGCCCCACCATTGCGGCGCACGCCCTCGATCATCGAGGCATGGTTCAACTCGTCCGAATAGATGATCAGGCCGGGGAACAGTTTTGGCAAAGTGCTGAGCGTCGCGTCATTGGCGATATAAGCACTGGTGAACAGCAGCGCGGCCTCTTTGCCATGCAGATCGGCCAGCTCGGCCTCAAGCTTTTTGTGGTAGACGGTCGTCCCCGAGATATTGCGGGTCCCGCCCGAACCGGCGCCGGCGGCGTCAACGGCTTCGTGCATTGCGTTCAGAACAACCGGGTGCTGGCCCATGCCCAGATAGTCATTGCCGCACCACACAGTGATATTCTGCTGCGACCCGTCCGGGCGGGTCCGCACCGCATGCGGGAAATGACCATTGCGACGTTCGATGTCGATGAAGGTCCGGTAACGTCCTTCATCATGCAGCTTGGCAATCGCTGTATCGAGCTGAGCAGTATAGTCCACCGGTATCTCCTTACATGCCCGACCCATTGCATTTGTAGTCGGACAAAATTTCTGACGCTCTCACCGGACGAATCCGATTATACGCCAATGCGTTCCCTTGTGCCCCGTACGTATAGACAACATTGGGATCACACATTTGATTTGCATCAAATATCCCCTCGCACTCGCATCGACAAGTAAAGTTACGGCCATCGGGCGCGAGGAAACGACGCAGGCGCCACTCGGAGTTTCCGATATTATATCATATTCCCGCCAAAGCGCACTGGACGGCGCCGATTGCGCTGATAGGTTCTGCCAAATCTTGAAAGCAGGAGAACCCCATGTCGCTGGACGCCGTTCTGAACCGCATCGACACTGATCTGCAAACCTCAATCGACCGCTTGATGGAGTTGCTGCGCATCCCATCCATCTCAACCGACCCTGCGTATAGTGCGCAGGTAGATCAGGCCGCAGACTGGTTGGTCGCTGACCTACAAAGTATTGGCATCGCAGCGGAAAAGCGTGAAACCACCGGCCACCCCATGGTCGTCGGCCATATCGGAGAGGACAGCAACGCACCGCATGTTCTGTTTTACGGGCACTACGACGTGCAACCCGTTGATCCGCTTGAGCTGTGGAAACGCGACCCGTTCGATCCCGCCATTGAAGACACCGACAACGGCCCTGTCATTCGTGGGCGCGGGTCGTCAGATGACAAAGGCCAGCTAATGACCTTTGTCGAAGCTTGCCGGGCCTGGAAGGCCGTCAATGGCTCCCTGCCCTGCCGCATCACCTTTTTCTTCGAGGGTGAAGAAGAATCAGGATCGCCGTCCCTGGTGCCTTTCCTGCGGGAAAACGTGGCCGAGCTGAAAGCTGACTTGGCACTGGTGTGCGACACTTCGATGGTATCTCGCGGCGTACCGTCAATTTCCTCGCAACTGCGCGGCATGCTCAAGGATGAATTCACTATCACTGGCCCCCGCATCGATCTGCATTCGGGCCATTACGGCGGCCCCGGCCTGAACCCCCTGCGGGAATTGTCCAAGATCATCGCCTCGTTCTATGACGACGAAACCGGCCGTGTTGCGGTCGAGGGGTTCTATGAAGGCGTTCACGAAGTGCCCGCCGAGCAACTGCGCCAGTGGCAAAACTGTGGGTTTGACGAGGTCGAGTACCTAAGCTCGGTCGGCTATTCGCAACCCCATGGCGAAAAAGGGTATTCGACGCTGGAACAGCAATGGGCGCGCCCTACGCTTGAGGTTAACGGGTTGTGGGGCGGTTACAATGGTGCAGGCTCGAAAACCGTGATCCCGTCGCAGGCACATTGCAAGATCACCTGCCGTCTGGTCGGTGACATGGACCCTGACGCTTTGCGCACCAAAATCCGCAAACATGTGCAAGAGCGTCTGTCGCCCGACGCCAAGGTCGACTGGGACAACGATCTAGAAGGGTCCCCCGCTTCGGTTATGAATCTGGACCGCCCCGAGTTCGAAGCCGCCCGCGGCGCCCTGTCGGACGAATGGGGGCGCGAAGCCGTGTTCACCGGGATGGGTGGTTCGATCCCCGTCGTCGGTTATTTCAACACTGAACTTGGGTTGGATTCGATGCTGGTTGGCTTTGCCAACGATGACGATGCAATTCACTCGCCGAACGAAAAATACGACGTGAAAAGCTTTCACAAAGGCATCCGGTCCTGGGCTCGCATTCTGGACGCGCTGACGCGCTGATGAGTCCATGCGAAGCTCTGCCTCGCGCTCCGAGGTGTTTTCGGCCAGATGAAGTTAAGGATCCCTTGCTTCATCTGGCTATAAATATCTCGGGGGAGTCGCCCGGAACGGGCGGCGGGGGGCAAAGTCCCCACCCACCGTAGATTACATGTGGATGACCTTTCCATAAGCGTCCAGAACGCTTTCATGCATCATCTCTGAGAGTGTCGGATGCGGGAAGACCGTGTTCATCAGGTCTTCTTCCGTGGTTTCCAACTGACGACCAACCACATAGCCCTGAATCAGCTCGGTCACCTCGGCACCGATCATGTGGGCCCCCAGTAATTCGCCGGTTTTGGCGTCAAATACTGTTTTGATCAGACCTTCGGGTTCACCCAGCGCAATGGCCTTGCCATTTCCGATAAAGGGGAAACGACCGACTTTGATGTCGTAACCCAACTCTTTGGCTTTTGCCTCGGAGTATCCGACTGAAGCCACTTGCGGCTGACAATAGGTGCAGCCGGCGATGCTTTCGGGCTTTACGGGATGCGCGTGTTTGCCTGCGATCAGTTCGGCGACCATGACGCCTTCGTGGCTTGCCTTGTGCGCCAGCCACGGTGCGCCCGCGATGTCACCAATCGCATAGAGACCGTCAACTCCGGTGCGGCAGAACTCATCCGTTACAACATGGGTGCGGTCGATTTTCACGCCCAAAGCCTCAAGCCCAAGGTCTTCGACATTCCCGACGATCCCCACGGCAGAGATCACGGTATCGAAATCGTGCTTTTCGACCTTACCCTTCACTTCGATATGCGCCGTGACCTTGCCCTTGGCCCGATCCAGCTGCTTGACCATCGCTTTTTCCATGATGGTCATGCCTTGCTTGGTAAAGGCTTTCTTGGCCAGCCCGCTGATCTCGGCATCTTCCACCGGCAGCACGCGGTCCATCACTTCGACAACGGTCGTGTCAGCGCCCAACGTGTTGTAGAAGCTGGCGAATTCGATACCAATCGCGCCCGAGCCGATGACCAGAAGTTTCTTGGGCATCCGCGGCGGTTGCAGCGCGTGCTTATAGGTCCAGACCAGATCGCCATCAGCTTCAAGCCCCGGCAATTCACGCGCTCGTGCGCCGGTGGCCAGTACGATGTTTTTGGCCGTCAGCTCTTCGGTTCCTTTCTCGGTTTTGACCGAGACTTTGCCCTTAGAAGGAATCGTCGCTTGCCCCATCACCACGGTGACTTTGTTCTTTTTCAGCAAGTGACCGATGCCGCCTGAAAGCTGCGCCGCCACACCGCGCGAGCGTTTAACGACAGCATCAAGATCGTATCCGACCTTGTCCGCCTTGAGGCCGAAATCCTTGGCGCGCTCCATCAGGTGAAACACTTCGGACGAACGTAGCAGTGCCTTGGTAGGGATACATCCCCAGTTCAGGCAGATGCCGCCCAGATGCTCACGTTCAACCACGGCCGTTTTCAGGCCCAGCTGCGCCGCACGAATGGCAGCGACATAGCCGCCCGGACCAGCGCCGATTACGATCAGATCAAAAGATTGTGCAGCCATGTTTCCCTCTCGGCGCAGGACGGTTGAAAATTTAGTTTACCATTAAACTAATTTCCGAAACGCATCAACACACCATTCCCGCGACAAATACGACGTGGGATCATCGGTATCAGTTTATGCGGTTTTCAGCCTATACCGGGCATCCTTCAATGGCTAGAACATAGATGTCGGGTTCGCCCGCCATTTCATAAACGCAAATCATTCGAGAGGCTTACCATGGCCAAAACACTTAAAGATCTGCTGCTTGCATTGCTCAACGCGACACTCATCCTCGTGGCGCTTTGCTTATTTCTAGGTTGGAAACTGGCATCGACAGTCGAGGGCGTCACCACGGTCTTCTCGGAAAAAGTCCAGATTATCGCGCCCTTGAAGGACGAAATTCTCGGCGTTCGGGGGGAACTTGCGGCGCTACGCAATGATCTTGCCGAGGTGCAATCAAGCGGCTCAGTCACAGATATTGCCGAAAAACTGCGGATATCCACGGCGCTGGTAAAACTGGATAATCTGGAACAAAGAATGCAAGGCGCGCAAGCCAGCATTGCCGAGTTGACCGACTCTCCGGACAAGCTGATCAATTCCGCCATAGAGAAATCGGCCGACGTGGTCGCCGACCGAATTATTGCCATTCGAGGTTGCGTGCCGCAGTCCTAGAGGGACGCCTGCAATTCGCGTACCGTCGAACCATATCCACCCATGTCGACATAGGCGGCTTCGTGTTCGGTCATCGGACGGTCCAGTGCTTCGTTCCGATAAGGGAAACGCCCAAATTTGCGTATCACCTCACGATGTGCTCGTGCGTGCAGCAGATTGCTTTTATCGCTGTCACTCATGTTCTGGCACATCAAACGGACACAGCGTTCCTGATCACACAGATTTTCCGAATGCATCATCGGCAGGTAAAAGAACTGCCGCGCTGGTTCGTCGATCTTGAGATCCCACCCCTTGTCCACCGCACATTTCGCGGCCGACAATGCGGCGCGATCTGACGCGAAAGCCTTGGCGCTACCGCGGAACATGTTGCGCGGGAACTGGTCCATCAAAATGATGTAGGCCAGTGACCCACTAGGATACGTCAACCAAAGAGAGAATTTGCCTTCATTCGCGGCTTCCCAGGTGGTCAAAAACCGTTCGCGAATGTCTGCGTCCAAGGCATCGTCCTGTAGATACCAACCTTTGGGACCAATCTCATCTAACCAATAACTCAATACTTCTTCAGGCCCTACCATTGCCCTAACTCCGTCGTGTTGCCCTCCCCAGGGACGTAAGGTCATTTAAGGATGTTTTTCAGGATTGTAACAGTAAAAAATTGCAACATTCGCGACATATTCTTGTGTCTTAGGCAACATCTTGCGTTTCGGCCTCGGCTTCGGCGGCTTCAATGGCAACCTCTTGCGCCACTTCGACCGCAACTGGCGAGGCTGTCGCGTAGACAGGAGACATGGTGCCGGTCTCATCCACCGGGATCGCCGCACGCTGCGTCATTCGGTACAGCGCATAAACAGCCATCGTCGCAAGCAACGCGGCGATGAACAGGAAGAACCCCTGCGGGCCAAAGACGCTGTCCCCCATCAGCCAGCCGGTGATCAGCGGGCCGGCAATCGCGCCAAGACCGTTGATGAACAGCAAACCACCCGAGGCTGCGGCCATATCTTCATGATCCAGAAAATCGTTCGCGTGGGCAATCAACAGCGAATACAGCGGGTTCGACATGCCTCCGATCACGAAGGCCGCGCCCAGCAGGATTGGAAAAGTGACTCCGAACAACATGCCCGCCAATGCTGCACACGTCCCCACTCCTGCAACCAACATGATCAGGAAGCGCCGATCCATGCGATCCGACATCCAGCCCAACGGGTATTGAAGCACCAAGGCACCGATATAGAACGCAGCAATAAAGGTCGAAATTTCAACCAGAGTCAGGCCTGCGCGGGCACCGTAGACCGACGCCATACCGAACTGAGCCGAGAACACACCACCCAACAGGAACATGCCGACGCAGCCCAAAGGTGAGCTTTTGAAAAGCTCGCGCAGTGTCATCGGTTTGGTAGTATCGAATGCTGGTGTTGGTGAAATTGACAAAAGAATGGGAGCAAAAGAAATCGAAACCAAAATAGATGCGACAACAAAAGTGTCGAAACCAGCTGGGTCCCCCAACAAGACCAACCCTTGGGCAGTGATGATGCCAGTCATCTGGAAGATCATGTACAGCGACAAGGCCTGACCACGATTTTCATTGCTGGCCGCATTGTTCAGCCAGCTTTCGGCGGTGACATACACGCCGGAAAAGCAGAACCCAATTACGAAGCGACCCAGAATCCAGACAAACGGATTGGTCATCAACGGGTAAAGGATCATGACGGCCGAAATGAAAGACGCCAGTGCAGCAAACACCCGAACGTGTCCGACCCTTCGGATCATTTCCGGTGCAAGGCGCGAACCGCCCAGAAAACCCATAAAATACGCTGACATTACGAACGACATCTCAAGGGTCGAAAAGCCCTCGATCTCGCCCCGAACTCCCAGGATCGTGCCTTGCAGGCCGTTGCCGACCATTAGCAAGCCCATACCAAGAAGAAGCGCCCACGCGCTGGACAGGACCTGAATCATTGGGGCCTCCGAAAAATGCCGACCTGAACTCTGGATTCGTTCTTATATGAAAAACGGCTCTGATCGCGCTTGTCTACGACATTGCAGGTAGACGATCCCAACAACGCGCCCCTTATGGGATCAAAAGCGACGCGTCTCCGTAGGAAAAGAAACGATATTTCTGTTCAATCGCATGCGCGTAGACATCACGCATCCGGTCCTGCCCCATCAGTGCCGAAACCAGCATCAGCAGCGTGGATTTCGGCAGATGGAAGTTGGTCATCAACGCGTCGGTGACGTGGAATTCAAAACCGGGATAGATGAAGATATCAGTATCACCCTCCCACGGCTCGATCTGCCCGGACCGTGCGGCGCTTTCGATCAGGCGCAGCGCGGTGGTGCCCACAGGTATCACCCGCCCTCCGGCGGCTTTGGTAGCGCGGATTTCTTCGACGGCCGCGGCGCTGACCTTGCCCCATTCGGCGTGCATCTTGTGGGTGGTTACATCTTCGACCTTGACCGGCAGGAAGGTCCCCGCCCCCACATGCAAGGTCACATGGCTGATGGTGACGCCGCGGGCTGCAAGCGCCTGCATCAGTGCCTGATCGAAATGCAACGACGCAGTAGGGGCTGCGACGGCACCCGAGTTGCGCGCCCAAATCGTCTGATAATCGGTCTTGTCTTGTTCGTCCGCCGGGCGCTTGGCGGCAATGTACGGAGGCAGTGGCATTGCCCCCGCCTGTTCCAGCGCGGTGTCGAAATCCTCACCCGTCAGGTTGAACCGCAGATAGGCCTGCCCGTCTTCGACCCGGTCCAGCGTGGCGCTGAGGTCATCGGAAAACGTGATCTCTTCGCCCAGCTTGACCTTTTTCAACGGTTTGATCAGCGCCGCCCAAGTGCCGTCGGCCTGTGGGTCCAACAGGGTCGCCTCGATCGCCGCCGAAACCGGCCCCTGGGCGCTGTTGCGACGTCGGCGACCAATCAGGCGCGCAGGGATGACGCGTGTGTCGTTCAGCACCAGCCGGTCGCCAGGTTGCAGCCAGTCCGGCAGATCGAACACATGTGCATCCGATACCGCATCGCCATTGGCTACCAACAGTCGCGCGGACGAGCGCGGGCTGGCAGGTCGTGTGGCAATCCGGTCTTCGGGCAGGTGGAAATCAAAGTCGCTGAGTTTCATGGCCGCGCCATACAGCGCCCCACTTCCCAATTCAACGGTCTGATGGTGGTGCCCCGAAAGTTCGTTTCGGCTCATCCGGTTTTATCGGCTGTGCATTTGGCCCATCGGACACCGTGGGTGCTGGAGCCCTCAGTAGGTTTCGCAGAAACAGTGGTGCCAGCCCAGACAACGGATTGACCGAGACTTTTGGGTCTCGCAACGGTCCGGTCAGGGTATAGTTGAAACCAATGACGCCCTCACCTTTCTTAGTGAAAACACTGCCAATCGCGTTCACCAGATAGATCGGAGAAATCGCGCCACGCAGGTTCAGCGTTCCGGCAACCGTGTTGATGGTGCCGTCAAAGGACAATCCCATCGACGGCCCGACCGCACTGCCGCTGAGAACTTTGACCTCGGTCGGGGTGATGCGCATCCGGCTTTCGATGGACGAGAAAAAGATGCCCTGCCCGGCCATTTCATTGACCAGACCAACAAGGCTGATAGCGTTCAGCAGCGCGGCCATGGCCGGGGCATCCTTGATGTATGTATTGGTAATTTTGGCGATCACGTCATAGTTGCCAGGCCCCGCAACCGGTTCCAGTTGCACGTTCAGCGACCCGCTTCGCGCCTGTGTGATCATGCCCGCAGACCGCAAAACTGCCCCGGCATCCCCCGAGGTTAACGTCACTGCGCTGCGACCTGCGCGCGGAGAGACCTGTCCACGCACGGGGGCACCCCCGTTTACGTTTGCGGTGAAAGAGCCGTTGACGCCACCGGTGGTTTGAAACGCGCCCTTGAAACCGGTCAGGGCTATGGTCTCGGTCACTTGCAGACGGTCCAACGTCACGTCCATCCGGGGTCCCGCGCCCGAGCCACCACCGCTGCTACTGCCAAAGGTCGCACGGCCCAGGTTCATCACACCGCCCAGCACCCGGATATCCGGTACTGCCCCACCTCGATTGATCAGTTCGGCCGGAACCGCCAGCCAATTGCCCAGATCAAACGAGCTGAACTGAACCCGGTCGAAATCACCATCGTTGAACGAGATCGACGCGGTGGTACGCAATCCGGCTGCATCCAGCTTAAGTTCATCCACACGCAGTTTGTCGCCCAGGGTGGCCTCAAGCGTCATCGCGCCTGTTGTGCCCGCTCCCTTGCGCCAGCCCAGTTCGGGAATAGCCAGCGCAACGCCTTTCAAATCGGACGATGCGGTCAGCTTAGGCGGCGTTCCTGCGCCAATTCCCAGCGCAATATCAGCCGTCCCCCGTCCCGTCAGCATCCCCTGCGGAAGCCCAGCATTCAGCTCTGTCATCAATCGAGGGGATAGTTCGATCTGACCTGTCATCTCGCTGCGCTGCGCTTCGGTACCACCGATTGGTTGTCGCCAGGCAGCTTGGATGGGAACGTCGCCAAACAAACCTTCGCCGGAAATTTCAACTCCGGTTTGGTTGCCTTCAAGCGCCAGCTGATCGGCGCTAACCGAAAAACCAGGAACCAGTTTGTCACTTTCTACATTGTCGATATCACCAAGAAAGTGGAATTCGGTGTCTTCGAATTTCAACCCCTTCTTCATTGGCAGCGACAATGTTCCGGCAAGATTTACAGTACCTTCGACCAGATCAACCGGCAGGTTCGCTTTGGTTAGCAAGCTGAGCGGCGGGCGATCAAGCAGCGACAACGCAGCGGTCGCACTCCCTTTGGCCGTGATCCGGGTAATCGACGGGGAAATCCCCTTGATCTCGGTATCGGGGATGATGAAGGACGTGCCCGTGGCATCAACTGCGCCCCCCTCATCCGCGATGACAACACCCGATTCAGCGGTGGCGGTGAAACGGTGATTGATCAGACTGGCCTGTCCCTGCGCATTCTCAAGCGGCGGCAGGGTCTTGGCGAACCGAATCTTTGCCTCGTCAAAACCGAAATCCAGATAGATATCTGGTTTGCTGTCTGGCCGCAGCCGCAAAGCAAAGTCAACGTCCGAGAACCGCCCTTCATACAAATTCTCTTGGACCCAAAGCCGTGGTTTTGACGCCAGGCGTTCAGGCCAGTAGTTCAACAGTTCATCCCCGTTCATGCTGTCCAGATGTGCATCCAGTTGCGCCGCCCAACCCTCGGGTTCGCCGATCAGCGTGCCAGAACCCAGCAACCGATAGTTGGCGTCTTCGACCATGATCTGACCCAACCGCAATTCGAACGGGGCCAATTTCATCTTCATATCAAGTTCGGCGCGTGCCAGGTTCAGCGATTCTGGAAACAGGTTGGCCGGGTTGATATTGATGTTGCTGAGGCTCAGCTGCGAGGTCAGGCTTTCCAACGCACCGTTTTCAATTCCACGCAGGAACGCCTTGCCCTCGGCATGAAACGCGCCCCATGCGGACACCACCGAAACTTCGTTGAAGTCCAGCTCCTGCCGCGTGGGGTTGTAGGTGAAGTAGGTTCTGGCGGACTCGAATGGAATGGGGCGCGTTTCCTGCGTAGGCTGCACCGCGCCTGCTCCAAGGTTTAGCGTTGCAAACAGCGGCCCCAACGCCGCCCTGTCGTCAATGCTGCCGCGCAACGCCCCAGAGATCGGTGCCTTGAGAACCTGCAACCACGACAGGGCAAGACTTTGGCTGGCGATGTCTTCGGCTGGCAGGTCGGTGATCGAAATGCCGAACCGTGCCTGTGGCGTACCCAGAACACTGGTATAGTTCGCCTCGATCGAGCTTGCATAGTCGCGCCCGGTCAGCACGGAAAACCCAGTGGCCAGATGCATCTCATCGCCGGTGCGGGTCACAGTGATATGCCCCCCGTCGAATACCCAAGCCCGCCCAAGACGCAGATCCTGATAATCCAGCGTCAGCGATTCCAAGTCGACCGAACGCAACCCGGACAGGATAGGCGACAGGAATACATCATCCGATTGCTCGATCAGTTGAGCCAGGTCCGGTGCTTGCTGCACAGGGGCGCTGCCCGAACCAACTGTCAGCGACAATGCTCCGTCCAGGCCCCGGGTCAGCGCGATCTGTGCATCGCGAAGGATGATGCGGCGCGGGCGGATTTGACCCCGTAAAAGCCCGCGCATCGACAATCGGGTGCGCAGGTCCGAAACCTGCGCAATCTGCTGCCCGGCTGCGTCGCTGATCGTCACGTCGCTCAGCTGCAGACGGGGACGCCATTCCTCATTCACGATAAAGTTGACGTCGCCAAACCGGATTTTCAGCCCTCCGAGGCTGTGTTCAAGGCGCTGTTCAACCTGCTTTCGCAACCATTCGGGTGCATGAAGATTCTGGCCGATCAGAAAAAACCAGCCCACAAAGACCAACAGCCCCAGCGACAGGACCGTCCAACCGGAAAAATGCGCGGCAATACGACGACGGGACCGGCGACGCCGGGGCTTTTTGGGCTGCGACGCACTTTTGTCTTCGTGCTGCACCAATTTTCTATCCACGTCTTCCAACCCGCCCGCGCCGCCCTATGATGTCTGGCAGCCCTTAAAAAACTTTAGCGGAGTTTCCAATGCCCGACGTTTCAGACATCGCCCCTGATTTCACTTTGCCCCGCGACGGAGGCGGCGAGGTCACATTGTCAGCCCTGCGCGGCGGCACCGTCGTTCTGTTCTTCTATCCTCGTGATGATACGCCGGGCTGCACCAAGGAATCCATCGGTTTCTCGGAACAACTTCAAGCCTTTGGTAACGCGGGCGCTCACGTTTTCGGCATCTCGCGGGACAGCGTCGCCAAGCACGACAAGTTTGTTGCCAAGCACAATCTGACCACTCCGCTGTTGTCGGATGAGGGCTCGTCGGTCTGCGAGGACTATGGCGTATGGGTTGAAAAGAATATGTACGGTAAGAAATCGATGGGCATTCAGCGCTCGACCTTCATCATCGATGCCGATGGCAAAATCGCCAAGATCTGGCGCAAGGTTAAAGTGCCCGGTCACGTGGATGAAGTGCTGGAAGCCGTACGGGCGATGTAACGCCCCTCGACCACGCGCGCCATCCGGTCTAAGAGCCGCGCGTGCAATCAAGCGGAGAAACATGGTGCCCAAAACGCTGACCCAGATGGCTACTGAGGTTCTGACAACGGCGGATGGTCGGGAAAAAACCGCCCTGTCCAAAAGTCATGCCGCCGCGTGGTTCGCATCGCGCAGCGGTGACGCGCCAGAGATCGAGATCGGCACCGCTACGCCGCCGCTGCAACCCGCACGCCCGGATCAACCTGAACTGCTTTCCCCGCGCGAGGTACCGAAACGGAAACCGGGTACAGAAGCGGGCCGTATCGCCCTGCTACACGCCGTCGCGCATATCGAGTTGAACGCCGTCGATCTGCATTGGGACATCATCGCCCGCTTTGGTCATGTACCTATGCCTGTCGGGTTTTATGACGACTGGGTTAAATGCGCCGAAGAGGAATCGCGTCATTTCGAGATGGTGTGCGATTGCCTTGAGGCCATGGATAGCAACTATGGCGCTCTGCCCGCCCATGCCGGGATGTGGCGCGCGGCCGAGGACACCGCCGAAGATTTGATGGGTCGATTAGCCGTGGTTCCCATGGTGCTTGAGGCACGCGGGCTGGACGTGACCCCCGGCATGATCGACATATTCCGCAAGGCCAAGGACGAAAAAGCTATTGCTGCGCTGGAAGTCATTTATGCCGAAGAGGTTGGGCATGTGGCTTATGGCTCAAAATGGTTTCATTTCCTGTGTGGGCGCGAGAATGCCGATCCCAAGGATGTGTTTCACCAATTGGTTCGCCGGTACTTTCACGGCGTGTTGAAGCCACCTTTCAACGAAGAAAAACGCGCCGAGGCCGGGTTGCCGCCTGATTTCTACTGGCCCCTGACCGAGGAGCTGCCCGCGCCCGGCTCGGCGCAATAAACGCGCGCAAATTGATGTTATCGGCAATTTCCCGCCGAGATTTGGCGGGAATAACGCGGTTTCATGTGTGAACTAGTTTACAAACTTGCCCAAATCCCGCGTGCCCTCTATGCACTTCGCCAAAGGGACGGCTATCACTCACGACCGGTCCCGAATCTTGGGGATGAGAGGTGAAGACGCGTGCGAACACGTCTGGCAATTAAGTTACACTCACTGCTCGAGCGGCATTTTCCCGAACGCCGAGTCTTTCTTAAATCTGACAACGACACGCGGTTTATCCGGCTCAGCTCGGAAACGCAGATTTTCGCCGTTGCTGGCGTTGCAGTATTCGTTGGCTGGACCGCCGTCGCCACGGCGATCCTGCTAATGGACAGCATCGGATCGGGTAATTTCCGCGAGCAAGCCAAGCGCGATCAGGCGACTTATCAAGACCGTCTGAACATCCTGTCGACGGAACGGGATGCCCGGGCGCAAGAAGCGCTGGCCGCGCAAGACCGGTTCAACGCGGCGCTGGAACAGATCTCGGCGATGCAATCGGAGCTGCTGGCGTCGGAAAACCGCCGCCGCGAGCTTGAGACCGGGATCGAGGTCATCCAGACCACCCTGCGCGCCACGATGAAACAGCGCGAAGAGGCCCGCACTGAGCTAGCCAGCATGCAGGTCGAGACCGATGACGGCGACATTTATATGACCGCCGCAGGCGACCCGGAACAAATGAATTTCATGACCGACGCTCTGGTCCGGACGGCACAAGAGCGCGACCAAATCGCCGCCGATGCAAAGGATGCTCTGGCACAGCGCGACGATCTTGAGTTGGAAATCCGTTTGATGCAGGAACGCAGCGACGAGATTTTCCGTCAGCTGGAAGAGGCGATGATTATCTCGGTTGAGCCTCTGGACAAAATGTTCCGCCAGGCCGGTATGCCCACCGACCGTATTATCGAAGAAGTCCGCCGCGGCTATAGCGGTATGGGTGGCCCCCTCACCCCCATCTCATTCAGCACGCGCGGAGAGGACCTGACCCCCGACGAAATCCGCGCGAATGTGTTGCTGCAACAGATGGACCAGCTGAACCTGTACCGCATTGCCGCCGAAAAAGCCCCCTTTGCCAGCCCGGTGCATGATGTGGTGCGCTTTACCAGCGGCTTTGGCACGCGACGGGATCCAAAAACCGGGGGGCGGCGCATGCACAATGGGGCGGATTTTGCCGGTGCCCACGGAACCGACATCTTTGCCACCGCCGACGGAATCGTCACCCATGCGGGCTGGCAATCCGGGTTCGGCAGGCTGGTGAAAATCAAGCACGCGTTCGGGGTTGAGACTCTTTACGCTCATAATACCAAGATCCGGGTCAAGGTTGGCCAAAGGGTCTCGCGCGGGGATCATATTGCTGATATGGGTAGCACTGGACGGTCTACCGGCACGCATCTGCACTATGAGGTTCGCGTCGACGGTGTGCCAAGAAATCCAATGACTTACATTAAGGCTGCGAGAAATGTTTTCTAAGAGCAAAATCAACGAGCCCGCATCCGACGCCCCCGAGACAGCAAAACCTGCTGCTCCGGCGACACCGGCTGCCCCTGCACCGGCGGAAACCAAGGCCAGCACCGCGCCCAAGCCCAAACCTCCGGCATCGGTTCTGTCCTCGGATCTGCACATCACAGGCAATCTGAAAACCACGGGCGACATCCAGGTCGAAGGCACAGTAGAAGGCGACATCCGCGCACACCTGCTGACCATCGGCGAAACCGCGACCATCAAGGGCGAAGTCACCGCTGATGACGTCGTGATCAACGGCCGCATCGTGGGCCGCGTGCGTGGCCTGAAGGTGCGCCTGACCTCGTCTGCCCGTGTCGAAGGCGACATCATCCACAAGACCATCGCCATCGAAAGCGGCGCGCATTTCGAAGGTTCAGTGCAGCGTCAGGACGACCCGCTGAATCCTGGCCGCAGCGGCAAGTCGGGCGCCAACCCGGCGGCCGAGGTCAAGCAGTAACACTGCCCCTAAATATGAATAAGCAAACGCCGCGGGTCAGCCTGCGGCGTTTTTCTTTTGCCCTTGCCGGTTGCTGTGGTCGGTATAGGGTTCTGACATGTTGATCTTTTTCTCTATCCTTCTGTTGATTGCGGGCTTCTTTCTGTACCGCCACTGGTCAAAGTCCCAAGCGCGGCAGGCCCTGCTGGCCACGCCCTTGACCGACCACCAGCGCAGGCTGATCGAGCAGCAAGTACCACTGATCCGCCGCCTTCCCGCCGATCTGCGGGCCAAGCTGGACGGCAAGGTGAACCTTTTTCTGGACCAGGTGGAGTTCCACGGCTGCGACGGGCTGGAGGTCACCGAAGAGATGGAGCTGGCCATTGCTGCGCAAGCCAGCCTTTTGTTGGTTAACAGCGACCTTTGGTACGATCACCTGACAACCATCCTGATCTATCCTAGCGCCTTCAAATCACGTCAGCGCCGGCAGGATGGCTATGTCGTCAGCGAGAAAGAGATCGTACGCACCGGCGAAAGCTGGGATCGCGGGCCGGTCATTTTATCCTGGTCACACAGCAAGCAAGGCGCCGCGAATGATCACGATGGGCAGAACGTCGTCCTGCACGAGTTTGCGCATCAGGTCGATGACCTGTCTGGGGGCACCAACGGCGTTCCGATTCTGAGCGACGGTCAGAGCTTTGCGGAGTGGGAACGTGTTTTCCTGACAGCCTATGACGCCCATGTTCGCGCAGTCGAGCATAGCCAACATACGGTTATCGATCCCTATGGTGCTGTGGGTCACGAAGAGTTCTTTGCCGTGTCGGTCGAGGTGTTTTTTGAACAACCCCGGCAGCTCAAGGCCGCTGTTCCCGATGTTTATAAACAGCTGTCAAAGCTGTTTCGACTTGATCCAGCCAGTTGGGACAACGCAAAGAAATGAAGCCAACAGGGACGTGAAAAGTCATCCTTGAACACAGTTGGAGAATTTTCTCCTTATCCTGACATTTCACAAATTGTAATTTTTGAATTACGCTTAAACCAGTGTTTTCAGGAGGGATTTTCATGGCACCTAAACTCATGGCCGAGTTCTTCGGCACATTCTGGCTGGTACTGGGCGGGTGCGGCAGCGCCGTTCTGGCGGCTGGCGTTGCTGACGTAGGCATCGGCTGGTTGGGCGTTTCCTTTGCCTTCGGCCTGACGGTTCTGACCATGGCATATGCGGTTGGACATATCTCGGGCGGGCATTTCAACCCGGCGGTAAGCCTTGGCTTGATGATCGGAGGCAGGTTCCCGGCGCAAGAACTGATCCCCTATTGGATCGCGCAGGTGATCGGCGCCATTGCTGCTGCGGCCGTTTTGTACCTGATCGTCAGCGGCGCACCAGGGTTCGAAGGTGTTGGCGGGTTCGCCTCGAACGGGTACGGCGAAGCGTCACCCGAAGGTTATTCAATGATGTCCGCATTGGTGATTGAGATCGTGATGACCGCGTTCTTCATTGTGGTCATACTGGGCGCAACATCCAACTTTGCACCTGACGGGTTCGCTCCGATCGCGATTGGCCTTTGCCTGACCCTGATCCACCTGATTTCGATTCCGGTGACCAACACCTCGGTCAACCCGGCGCGTTCTACCGGCGTGGCCCTGTTTGCTGATGGCCCGGCGCTGGCGCAGCTCTGGCTGTTCTGGGTCGCCCCACTTATCGGCGCAGCCATTGGGGCGCTGATTTGGCAAATGATGGGTGATGACTGAGACAAAAAAGCCCCGATGCCGATGCGCATCGGGGCTTTTTTTATTCGGTGACGGTGACTTTTTTCATCACGTCCGGTTGACCGGTCACTGCGCCGTTCGGGCCTTCGCCGCGCTTGATCGCGTCCACCACGTCCATGCCGTCAGTGACCTGACCGACAACTGTGTATTGGCCGTTCAGAAACGGACCCGGTTCGAACATGATGAAGAACTGCGAATTCGCGCTGTCTGGATCCTGCGCTCGCGCCATGCCGACGACACCGCGGTCATAGTTGAAATCCGAGAACTCGGCAGGCAAATCGGGGCGATCAGATCCACCGGTTCCGGCACGACGCATGTCGCCACCGATACGGCCGAATTCAACATCACCGGTCTGCGCCATGAAACCGTCGATGACACGGTGGAACACCACGCCGTCATACTTGCCCTCAGAGGCCAGAGCACTGATCTGCTCGACATGTTTGGGGGCGATGTCATCAAATAGGTCAACGGTGACGGTGCCGTTGGCGCCCTCACCTTCGATCTCGATCTGCAGGCCCGTGGCCAGCGCAGGGCTGGCCAGCAGGGCAAAAGCGGCGGCCAGCTTATACATCAGACGCAACCTTGACGCTGATCATGCGGTCGGGGCTTGCAGGCGGCTCGCCACGCACGATGGCATCTACATGCTCCATCCCGTCGATGACGCGGCCGTAAACGGTGTACTGGCCATTCAGGAAGTGGTTGTCTTTGAAGTTGATGAAGAACTGCGAGTTGGCCGAGTCCGGGTTTTGCGAACGGGCCGCACCCAAGGTGCCACGGTCATGTGGCAGCTTCGAGAATTCTGCAGGGACGTTCGGCAAAGACGAGCCGCCAGTACCCGCCATACGCAGGTTGAACCCGTCTTCCATATCGCCGTGCTGCACGTCGCCGGTTTGCGCCATGAAACCGTCGATCACACGGTGGAAGGCCACGTTGTCATACTCACCACCACGCGCCAGTTCCTTCATCCGGGCGCTGTGCTGCGGGGCAACATCCGGCAGCAGCTCGATGACGACATTGCCGTCTTTCAGTTCCATGATGATCGTGTTTTCGGGATCCTTGATCTCGGCCATGAGGCCCTCCTGTCGTTTATCTTGCGCAAATACCTATGCGCCACGCGCGTGAATGCCAAGTGACGCATTGACCTGAAGGCAAAATGCAGGAAAAGAACCGCCTGAATCTGTTGTAATGGCAAGGATAGAGCGATGGGCTGGAAAACTCTGGACGATATGGACCTGAACGGCAAACGCGTGCTGGTGCGCGTCGATATCAACGTGCCGGTCGTTGACGGGGTTGTGACCGATGCGACCCGTATTCAGCGTATCGTCCCGACCGTTCGCGATATCCTCGCAGCCGGGGGCAAGCCTATCCTGCTGGCCCATTTCGGTCGCCCTGGTGGCGAGCGGCGCGAGAACCTGTCGCTCAAACAATTGATCCCCACGCTTGAAGCCGCCTTTGGCACCGAAGTTCTATTCGCCGCCGATTGCGTCGGCACCGAGGCTGATCTGGCCACCAAAGCCTTGAAGCCCGGTCAGGTGCTGCTGCTGGAGAATACCCGCTTTCACGCCGCTGAAACCAAGAACGACGCCGATCTGGCCGCCGGCATGGCCAAGCTGGGCGACATCTATTGCAACGACGCCTTCTCGGCTGCTCACCGCGCCCACAGCTCGACCGAGGCCATCGCGCGGTTGCTGCCCGCCTGTGCCGGTCGCCTAATGCAGGCCGAGCTGGAAGCGCTGGAAGGCGCACTGGGTGCGCCCAAGCGCCCTGTGACAGCGGTTGTTGGGGGGGCAAAGGTATCAACCAAGCTAGAGCTGCTGGGCAACTTGATCGACAAGGTTGATTACCTGGTGATCGGTGGCGGTATGGCGAATACGTTTTTGGTCGCTCAGGGAGTTAGCGTTGGCAAATCATTGGCGGAAACAGCGATGAAGGACACCGCAGCCGAGATCTTGATCAAGGCTGAAACCTCGGGCTGTAAGATCGTACTGCCTGCGGACGTTGTGGTCGCCGAGAAATTCGAGGCAAATGCCCCACATCAGGTGTTGCCAGCCGATCAATGCACCGAAGACGGAATGATCCTGGACGCTGGTCCTGAAAGCGTAACGACCATTACGGACATATTTGGTCAGAGCCAGACCCTGATCTGGAACGGCCCGCTGGGCGCGTTCGAGATCGAACCCTTTGACACCGCCACCAATGCAGCGGCCCTAAAAGCGGCGGCGCTGACACGGTCGGGACAACTGGTTTCGGTCGCTGGCGGCGGTGACACAGTCGCGGCGCTGAATGCATCCGGTGCGGCCAAGGATTTCTCGTATATCTCGACCGCTGGCGGCGCGTTCCTGGAATGGATGGAAGGTAAAACCCTGCCCGGCGTCGCCGCCCTAGAAGGTCAGGCGTAAGGTCAAAATTGGTCGCATTTCGGGCCTCATGGTAGTCTCTCCTTGTTGAATCGGAGATTTTGTCATGAGGTTCATAGTCTGCCTGGTCGCCATATTGATACCTGCCTACTCTGCGGCACAATCCAGCTGCGAAGGGCAAACGCAACTCGACGCCAATTTCTGCGCCAAGGAAAAGTGGGAAATCGCTGATCGCGAACTGAACCGTATCTGGGCTGAGGTCAAACCAATGGCCGATGCACGTGGAAACGGTCAGGCCCTATTGGACGAACAGCGCGCCTGGCTGAAAGCGCGCGACGCAGCCTGCAACCCGGAACTGGATAGTGACGGCAGCGCGGCGCCCATGTTCTATTGGGCTTGCATGGAACAACAAACCCTGACGCGCAATCAGATCCTTAAGTCTGCGCGCTGAGAAACTTAATCCGACCATTCGCGAAAAAGTGCGAATCAAGGGATTCACAAGCCGAATCACCTGTGACATAGTGCGAACAGATGCCCGCAAAGGGCACGTTTTTGAGGCAGACTTCATACGGCGGTAAACAGAGTGTCCCGTTCCCATCGGCCCGGTTTGGGCGCAGTTGTATTCTTCATGGTGGCTTTCATGCTGGGTGTGTATTTCACCTTCGCCGCCGTGCAGGGCGACTATGGCCTATTCAGACGGGTCGAGATCGCAGCGGAACGGGACGCCCTGTCACAAGACCTAGCCAAGCTTAAGGCCGAGATCGCCGAGATGGATAACCTGACCCGCCGTTTGTCCGACACTTATTTGGACCTCGATCTGCTGGATCAGCAGGCCCGCTCGGTTCTTGGCATGATCCGTTCGGACGAAATTGTCATCCGCTAAGCCGGACCGACATTTTTCTTGGAAATCCAACTTTGCACGAAGGTTCCCCCGGCCTGAAGCCGCGCGAAATGACGATGCGTCATATTTACTCTCGCCAGATTGCCGGAAATGCTTTATGAGATAGTTTAACGCTAAACTATCTGTCCGGAAGGGGGAGATCGCCACGATGGCTGCGCGAAAAACCACAAAGAAACCAAATGTTTCTGCGGAAGAGCTTAAAACCTACTACCGCGAAATGCTTTTGATCCGCCGATTCGAAGAAAAAGCAGGTCAGCTTTACGGCATGGGCCTGATTGGCGGGTTCTGCCACCTGTATATCGGGCAAGAAGCTGTCGTTGTGGGCCTTGAGGCCGCAGCCAAGGAAGGTGACAAGCGCATCACCTCATACCGCGACCACGGCCACATGCTGGCATGTGGGATGGAGCCGGGTGGTGTGATGGCCGAACTGACCGGGCGCGAAGGTGGGTTGTCCAAAGGTAAGGGCGGCTCAATGCACATGTTCTCGAAAGAGAAGCACTTCTACGGCGGCCACGGTATCGTTGGCGCGCAGGTGCCATTGGGTGCAGGTCTGGCTTTTGCCGACAAGTACAAGGGAAACGGTGGCGTGACCTTCACCTATTTCGGTGATGGCGCCGCGAACCAGGGTCAAGTCTATGAGACCTTCAACATGGCCGCGCTGTGGGAACTGCCGGTGGTGTTCGTGATCGAGAACAACCAGTACGCCATGGGCACCGCTCAGGCGCGTTCGACGTCTTCCGCTGACATCTACCACCGAGGTCAAGCCTTTGGGATACCGGGCGAAATGGTCGACGGCATGGATGTTCTGGCGGTTAAAGCCGCAGGTGAAAAAGCCGTCGCGCACTGCCGCGCAGGCAAAGGCCCCTACATTCTGGAAATCAAGACCTATCGCTATCGCGGCCACTCGATGTCCGACCCGGCCAAGTACCGCACCCGCGAAGAGGTTCAGAAGGTTCGTGAACAAAGCGACCCGATCGAACATGTGCGCGAGCTGTTGCTGACCGGCAAACACGCGACCGAGGAGGATCTGAAGGCGATCGACAAAGAGATCAAAGAGATCGTCAACCAGGCCGCCGAATTCTCGAAAGAAAGCCCCGAGCCGTCGCTGGATGAGCTCTGGACAGATATCTACGCCTGAGAGGACGATTAAGACATGGCAACCGAAATTCTCATGCCCGCACTCTCGCCCACGATGGAAGAGGGCACATTGGCCAAATGGCTGGTCAAGGAAGGCGATACCGTTTCTTCCGGCGACATCATGGCCGAAATTGAAACCGACAAGGCGACAATGGAATTCGAAGCGGTCGATGAAGGCATCGTCGGCAAGATCCTGATCGCGGAAGGCACCGAAGGGGTCAAGGTTAACACCCCAATCGCGGTTCTGGTCGAGGAAGGCGAAGACGCCTCGGCCCTGCCCGCGGCTGCGCCTGCAGCCACAGCGGTGGCCGAGGCCGCCCCAGCGGCGGTTGAGGCCCCCGCTCCATCCACGGCGCCGGCAGCACCAGTTGTTGATCTGTCACCCGATTGGCCTGCCGACGCCGAGATGAAATCTGAAACGGTCCGCGAAGCCCTGCGCGACGCCATGGCCGAAGAGATGCGCCGCGACGAAGATGTCTACCTGATGGGCGAAGAGGTCGCCGAATATCAGGGCGCTTATAAGATTTCCCAAGGCTTGCTGGACGAATTCGGGTCCAAGCGCGTGATCGACACCCCGATCACCGAGCATGGCTTCGCCGGTATCGCGGTTGGCTCTGCCTTTGGCGGGTTGAAACCGATTGTCGAGTTCATGACTTTCAACTTCGCCATGCAGGCGATGGACCAGATCATCAACTCGGCCGCCAAGACGCTCTATATGTCCGGTGGTCAGATGGGTTGCCCCATCGTGTTCCGTGGCCCTAACGGTGCTGCTGCCCGCGTGGCCGCACAGCACTCTCAGGACTACGCCGCATGGTACATGCAGGTCCCAGGCCTGAAAGTAGTGATGCCGTATTCTGCAGCCGACGCCAAAGGCCTGCTGAAATCAGCGATCCGCGATCCCAACCCTGTGGTCTTCCTGGAAAACGAAATCCTCTATGGCCGCTCCTTCGATATGCCACAGGTCGATGACCTGGCCATTCCTTTGGGCAAAGCCCGTATCTGGCGCGAAGGCTCGGACGTGACCATCGTCAGCTTTGGCATCGGCATGCAGTTCGCGTTGGAAGCAGCCGACAAGCTGGCCGAGGAAGGCATCAACGCCGAAGTGATCGACTTGCGCACCATCCGCCCCATGGATACCGGCGCGATCATCAACTCAGTGATGAAAACCAACCGCCTGGTGACCGTAGAAGAAGGCTGGCCGCAAGGTTCGGTCGGCAGCTACATCTCGTCCGTAGTGATGCAGGAGGCGTTCGACTACCTCGACGCGCCCATCATTAATTGCACCGGCAAGGATGTGCCAATGCCCTACGCCGCCAACCTTGAAAAGTTGGCTCTGATCACCACCGATGAGGTGATCGCCGCTGTCAAACAAGTGACTTACCGGTAAGGAGCGACAGATAGATGCCCACAGAAATTCTGATGCCCGCCCTGTCACCGACGATGGAAGAAGGCACGCTTGCTAAATGGCTGGTCAAGGAAGGCGATACCGTCTCGTCCGGTGACCTGCTGGCCGAGATCGAAACCGACAAGGCCACGATGGAGTTCGAAGCCGTCGACGAAGGCACCATCGGCAAGATCCTGATCCCCGAAGGCACCGAAGGGGTCAAGGTCAACACCGCCATCGCAGTTCTGCTGGAAGATGGCGAAAGCGCCGATGATATCGCGTCCACGCCCATCGCCGCACCTGCGGCTGCCCCCGCAGCCGCCGCGGGCAACGAGGCCGCCGCGCCAGCGGTGTCCGAGGCGCCCGCCCCTGCCCCAGCTGCTCCGGCCAAGGCGGATGGCGGTCGTATCTTTGCATCTCCGCTGGCCCGCCGGATTGCGGCACAAAAAGGTCTGGACCTGACGCAAATCGCAGGGTCCGGTCCGCATGGCCGTATCGTCAAGGCAGATGTCGAAAGCGCCACGGCTGCTCCGGCCACTGCTGCCGCTTCGGCCCCTGCTACGGCACCCGCACCCGCTGCGGCACCGGCTGGTCCCTCGGCAGATGCCGTGGCCCGCATGTACGAAGGGCGAGAGTATGAAGAGGTCAAGCTGGACGGTATGCGCAAGACCATCGCCGCGCGCCTGTCCGAGGCCAAACAAACCATCCCGCATTTCTACCTGCGCCGTGATATCAAGCTCGACGCGCTGCTCAAATTCCGCGGCCAGTTGAACAAACAGCTGGAAGGCCGAGGCGTAAAGCTCAGCGTCAACGACTTCATCATCAAGGCCGTCGCCAACGCCCTGCAGCAAGTACCGCAATGCAATGCCGTCTGGGCGGAAGACCGAGTTCTGCAGCTGAAACCTTCGGATGTGGCCGTTGCGGTTGCTATTGAGGGTGGCCTGTTCACTCCGGTCCTGCAGGATGCTGACACCAAATCCCTGTCGGCCCTGTCGACCGAGATGAAAGACCTTGCGGGTCGCGCCCGTGAACGCAAACTGGCACCGCACGAGTATCAGGGCGGCACATTTGCCATCTCGAACCTGGGTATGTTCGGCATCGACAATTTCGACGCCATTGTGAACCCGCCTCACGCCGGCATTCTGGCCGTGGGCTCGGGCGTCAAAAAACCGGTTGTCGGCGACGATGGCGAACTTACCGTTGCCACAGTCATGTCGGTCACCATGTCAGTGGATCACCGGGTCATTGATGGCGCGTTGGGTGCGGAATTGCTGCAAGCCATCGTCGATAACCTTGAAAACCCCATGGTTATGCTGGCGTAAAGCCTTTTGAACACAGGCCACGCCGGATCATTCCCCGGCGTGGCCTACCAAATCACTGCCATGTTGTGAGCAGTCGTGATCGCTGCGATAGTTGCTCAGACACACGCAACAAACCACCTTGATTGCATTGCTAGTTCTGATGCAAAGGTGCCCCATGACCCTCATGAACTCGACCAAGTGCTTTCTGGTGGTTTCATTGTTGGCGACGTCGCTGCCCGTTGCTGCGATCGCAAAACCCAACGGCTATCCGGGCGAGAACTCGACCTATAACCCGGATCCCGCCGAAGTCGCCAAGCGCAAAGCTGAGCGCGCCAAACGTATCGAGGCGCGCAAAAAGCGCCGCGAGGAAAAGCGGCTCGAGCGGTTGAACAGAAAGAAAAACCGCTCGAACTAAGGTTGAATTACTGGTCTTTGCCCAGCATATGATCCATCGAGATCGAGGGCTGATCGCACCCAGCCTCGCCGACGATCTTTGCGGGAATACCTGCCACGGTCTTACAGGCAGGAACTTCTTGCAGCACCACAGAACCCGCTGCGATGCGGCTGCAATGGCCGACTACGATGTTGCCCAGAACCTTGGCCCCGGCCCCGATCAGCACGCCGTTACCAATGGTCGGGTGGCGCTGCTCTTCTTCCTTACCTGTGCCGCCCAGCGTTACGGAATGCAGCATCGAGACATTGTCACCAACAATAGCTGTTTCACCAATGACAATCGAATGGGCATGGTCGATCATGATGCCCTTACCAATTTTCGCCGCCGGGTGAATGTCGATCCCGAAAATCTCGGACGAGCGCATCTGGAAGAAATACGCCAGATCGTGGCGCCCTTTTTTCCACAGCCAATGCGCCACGCGATAAGCCTGCATCGCCTGGTAGCCTTTGAAATAAAGGATCGGCTGCAACAATCGGTGGCATGCCGGATCACGTTCATAGACTGCCATCAGGTCCGCACGGGCCGCTTCAAGCAGCGAAGCGTCATCCGCATAGGCTTCATCCACGATTTCACGCAGCACCATCATCGACATTTCGTTCGAACACAGCTTGGCCGACACCCGGTATGAGAGGGCCCGCTCAAGGCTTCGGTGGTGCAGGATGCAAGCGTGAACCAGACCACCCATCAATGGTTCGCTTTCGACCGCTGCATGAGCTTCGGTCGTGATACGATTCCAAACCGGGTCGACCGGAGTAACCTGACTGCGCTTTTCCAACATGGCTTTTGATCCTTTGCTGCGCCTAGAATGCCATTTAGTGGGAAAAACGCCAAACGCAAACCCGTGATCGGCAGAGTAACGAAAATGAATGAAACAGATTTGGCAGACTATGAAGCGAAAATTCAGGCAAGATTGGCTGAACTTTCAGAACATTCCGCGGCGGAAAAGCAGGCTCAGGCCATTGTTGAGCTTGATCAGCAGGCCGTCGGCCGCCTTAGCAGAATGGATGCCCTGCAGAATCAGGCGATGGCCAAGGCACAACAGGCCAATCGGGATATCGAAACGCACCGGTTACAAGCCGCCCTGGACCGCATACATGACGGAGAATTCGGGTATTGCGAAGATTGCGGCGATGAGATTCCTGGCGGTCGATTGAATCTGAACCTTGCCGCCACGAAATGCGTCAGTTGTGCGTCCGGCTGATCTGAAACCGGATCAGATGCTGCAAAACCAGTTCGAAACAGCGACAATATTGCACATCATCAAATCCGGGTTCATCCGCCAGCCGCCTGTTTCGCGCGGCTGCCATCAAAGATCCATTCCCGAACAATGGATGAAGATTACCCGTCTGGCCGACATATTGGTCGGCCAGCGCTGCTTCTTGGATGAGACGTGTACAAAGGCGGTCGCGATCCTGCGGTAGCGCGGCCAGCAAGGCCCGCGCCGCCGCTGCGACATCTCCATGCAGGATAGGGCGCATTCAGTGGATCACCCGACTGTCACTTGGGCGAATAGTCCCGGCCCGTAGCTGGCTGAAACCTGTGCAATGTGGACTTCATAAGGCCCGTTGATCCCATCGTCTGCTTTCATTGCTGACGTGTAGGTCCAGTTTGGAACGCTCACGATCTGTTCCCGTACCAGGGTCCCGTTGGTTCGTATTTGCAGAAGGTAGGATTCGCTTTCCTCGGCCAGCGGAACCTCGATCCCCGCCCAATCGTCCCCATCCAGCCGGGTTCGACGTATCCACGAGAGTTGATCACCTGCGGCTGTTCCCATCGCCTTCAGATGCACCGGTGTGTATGGGCGCAACCCGTTGCCATCGAACGCCTCGACAAGATGTACATAGGACGGGTCATCATACCCGCGCGTTGCCGGACCAATGCGGTAGTGCTTGCTCACACGCCGCTCGGACCGCAACAAGCCGGTTTGGTAAATACGCTGATCCAACAGGACGAACATCGACCCATCGGGCCAGACATCGGGAATGATCGCATCCGTCCCAAGCTGACCGCGCAAGCGACCGGACAATGTATAGATGCCCGTTTCTTGCAGCGTGGCGTCGGCGAATTGGAACAGCTCCCAATTGCCGGGTGTTCCATCCCCGATCGCGGCCAGATTGGCCCCGTTCAGCAACGCATCCCGAGGACGCGATTCCAGCAGGCCATCAACCAGATTGACGCGCAGCGGCGTTCCTTCATCCCAGACACCGGCGCTTGCCCGTCTCAGCGGGGTTTCGGTAAATCCAATTATCGCTTGCCCCGAGATCACCTCTTGCAGAGCATAGTCTTCGTCGCTGGCCGCCGAATAGACGGCAACACTGCCGGGCCATGGGTTGGCCGAAGTAGCAAGGTATGGGGCATGCGGTGCCTCTGAGCCGGTCAGCAGCGGCAAATCCATGAACACAGGCAAAACAGGAACCGGTGCCACAAAGGGTTTGATCGACACTTGATCGTCAGGCAGATCAGATGGCGCATAGACGCCGGGTTCGATGCGCACTGCCTCGGCCAGTTGCAGATCGGCCTGCTCTAGCCGGTCGATGCGATAGCGCGCACTCTGCCCGTCTTTGGTCAGGCTCACGACGTCGCCCGCCCCCAGATGCAACATCGACGGCGGCAGTGCAAAGCGCGCTGTCTCGCGTGAGACCCGCGCCTCGCTTAGCCAGCGTTCAGCGGTTTGGCGGCCTTCGGCGCGTGTCAGCGATAGAGGCATCTCGTTCACGGCCACCGAATGCGTTCGAGTGTCCGGCAAGATGGCCTCTTCAGACACTACATCATGATCGGCGTCCGATTGTACAAAGCGCAACCGAACGCGGCCTGTCATTTCGGCCTCGGCTTCTCTGCGATATTCCACGCGGCCTTCGATATCAGAGCTGTCTGCCAGATCGTCTGTATCCAATCCGACCACTTTCAGACCGTCGCGCATCTGAAACAGCAGCACACCATCCCGTTCAATCGCATCAAACCCATAACGCAGCATCAAGGGCTGCAATGCCGCGCGCGCGCTGGAGACATCTTGAACCAGATAGCCCCGTACGACGCCCTCCAGACGCGATACGTCGATATCCTTTACTCCGGCACCGTAGCAGATTTCAGTGACCACGGAGGCCAGAGTCCGCGTGCCTGACCGTCCATTCAACCAATGACCTCGGGGATAGTTCGCCCCGTCGCTCCACTGGCTTCGCAGGTTCGGAAACGTTGGAAACGGACGCGCATCCCATGCCCAAACATAGGCGTTCGCCATATCAACCATGTGACCATCATATTGATCCGAAAGCGGGTTGATTGCCGGATCAGACCAGTAGCCATACATCGCTTTCAAGTACTGCACCTGCATGAAATCATCGCGCCGACCGGAAGAGTATTTCGGCAAGCTGGATTCCGAGGATTTCGGGTCAAGAAACTTGTTCGGCTGATTGGTTCCTTTGTCGATGGCCGCGCAACCCAGTTCCGTAAACCAGATAGGTTTTGAGCCAGGCACCCAATCGGTCGGGTTCGATTGACGTACACCGCCAATGCGTTCGTGATGCCGGTTCGACCACCAATTGCGAAGGTCTTTGTAACGCCAGACCCATGCCTCATCATGCTCCTCATCCGTGATCGGCGTTCTTATCTGGGCTTCGGCCTCTTCCGACGAGGCATAATACCAGTCATAGCCTTCTCCGCCTTCGATATTGCCTCGAAGGTAGTCGAGGTCATAGATCGCGTCTGTGCCGGCTTTCAGATCCACGTGATCCTCACCATCCCGCCAATCCGACAGGGGCATGTAATTGTCGATGCCGACGAAATCGATGTTTTCATCTGCCCACAGTGGATCAAGGTGAAAATAACGGTCCCCGGTTCCATCATTCGGCTGATAGCCGAAATACTCGCTCCAATCCGATGCGTACCCGATTTTTGTGCCTGGTCCCAAGATTTCGCGCACTTCGGCGGCCAAGGCTTGCATTTGGGAAACGGCTGGAAAGCCGGTCAGACCTCGGATTTGGGTCAGCCCACGCATTTCGGAACCGATGCAAAAAGACTCCACCCCTCCAGCAGCTTTACACAATGCCGCATAATGCAGAATGAAGCGGCGCAAACCCCATTCCTGAGGGCCGCTATAGGTCACTTCGCCATCGCCAACGGCAAAGTCACTGGCGCGTGCGTGTCCAAAGAACGCGGCCACCTGCGCGTCGGCCGTTGCCGTTTTATCCGGTGATCCTTTTCTACCGGGCGCGGTGCTAAGCGTAATGCGCCCCCGCCAAGGCAAATGCGGCTGGTTGGCGGCATCCGACCACGGGTCTGGCAAACCGTTGCCTTGCAATTGATCCATCAGGATAAACGGATAAAACATAACCCGTTTGCTAATACTTTTCATATGCCGGATTGCCTGAACTACGGATTGATCCGCAGGGGTTGCGCCATAGACGGGGCGGTCATTTTCGCACCGGACAGCTTGGGCGGTCTGTCGGGTCACACCTGCCACGCGCCAGGGCATGTTCTTGCCTTCGATGTCTTTGCGCAAAACCTTGGGCTGAATTTGACATTGCCCGCACCGCAAGTCATCGCCAAACCACGACACGATCAAAGAGGCCGCCTCGCAGGAAGGCAACTCACGTTGCAGCGCCCGGGTCGAGGTCACCAGGTCCGGCCTCCCCGAGGCAGAGTTGACATTCGCCGCCCAGCTTTGCCCACGCCCTTTTGTGTAATTGATCTGTTCGCTGGCCAGCGCATATTCACCGGTGCCCGGCATCAGGGCAACGCCCCGGATGGTCTTGAACAGGGCATCCGGCGTATCCGGCAATCCCGGCTGTTCCTGACGTACGACTTCGAATGAAAATTGCGGCACCCTGTTTCCAAACGGCGCCAGTTGCAAACCTTCAATCACAACATAAGCCGTGCCACGATAGGCCGGAACGTTGCCCGCGCCCTCAATGGCTTCGATCAGAGGGTCCGGCAATTGATGGTCGTTCCCCCGATAGATACGCATGTTCAGGGTTGAGAGCTCCAGCTCCTCTCCATCAGCCCAAATGCGCGGGACGTCCGAAATTTGCCCCGCCCCTACCGCAATGGCCAGAGAAATCGAATAGCTGTAGCTGTGCGTGGTTGTTGTGACCTCGGGCGATTTCGGAGATCCCTTGCCACCTCCGCCACCCTGCGAGGTTGTGCTTGTGCTTTTGGTTTCTAGAAAATCCGACGCCCAGATAACCTGACCACCCACCCGCATACGCCCGAAAACCGTAGCGACCGGAGAACCCTCTCCGGATTCGGTCAGGCGGAAACGGTCCAAGCGCCCGGTCTCGACCACTTCGCTGCCGCCGCCCATGACCGACTGGCTCATTAACCGCTGGTCGATGACCCGGCCCAGCGTTGCCCCAATGGCACGGCCGATCACCGCGGTCGACAGCCCCGCAACGGTGCCGCCAATCGCTCCGCCGACCGCGGCTCCTGCTGCAGACAGAATTATTGTAGCCATCACACATCCTCCAGCGGGAATTCAAAACAGGCGACCACCCGGCGGCGCCAGGGATCACTCAGCGTGCTTTCGACGACGCCATAGCCGGAATAGGCGTGAATAAACCGCAGCGCGGGTGTGGTTTCGCTGACGATACCAACATGCTTGGCAACACGCCCATCGCGCATACGGAACAACAAAACATCGCCCGCCTTCGCAGAACTGGGGTTCTTTTCAATCAGGTGACGGCGGGCCGCTGCCCACATGCGCTCTTCGCCCTGCGGCTCAGACCAGTCCATGCTATAGCTCGGCACCGTTTCGGGTTCGTGCCCCAGCAGCGCGCGCCACACACCACGCAAAAGGCCCAGACAATCCGTACCCACCCCTTTGACCGAAGCCTGATGCACGTAAGGCGTTCCCAACCAACCGCGCGCCTCGTCGACAATATCCTGCCTATGGCCGCTCATCGTCTGCTTCCCCCAGTGTTGGGATTGCCTTGCTTGGGCACCGCCATTACCCAGTCTTCACCGGGCAGGTCAGGAAACCCCTGAAAGTTGATGATGTTATTAAATTTTTTCCGGCAGGTGTGCATACTTTTGTTGCACCCTGCTGTCAGCTTTACCCGGTCCCCGACGGCCAGGCCGCCGCTGATCCCGGACCAAAGCGTAACATTGCGCCCACCCACGATCCGGTCGTCCTGTTTGATTGCGGCCCACAACCCGGTTGCCCGCCCGGACAAAACATCCAATCTGCCCCGCCTGAACCAGGCTTCATTCGGTGCTTCTGCCCCTTTCAATTGCAGGACAGTGCCGGCAATTAAAGCGACCACTTCAGCCTCGGCCTGATACTCTGGCGCGCCGAGATTGAACTTGCAATCACCGTCCCCCAGAACTGCCGTACAAGGTTTCTGGTAAACCCTGCCCATCGGTCGGTTGAGCAGGTCGGTCAAACCGCGCAATTCGGCGTGAAATGCACCACCTGCGCGGCGCATCTCACCGATCGAGCCTTTGAATTGCAGAAAACGCTGTTCAGGCCTGGCCCAGTTGACCAGCCACGCCCGGACCTGAGCATTGTCGAACCGACCGGCTTCGATGTCTTCTTCTGTGACCGCGGCATCGGACAAGGCCCCCATGGCCTCAGAGTTGTCGACGGACAGTCCGGTGGCTTGTTCGATAGCCGTGGCCGTCAGGCCCGTGCTGGCCTTGAAGGTCATCCCGTCAAAGCTCAATACCATGTCATGATCGGTGAAACCGTATTCCTGCCCGTCCTCACGCCGGATCGCCCAGCATCGGCAGGTTGTGGTCAACCCTGTTTGCAGATGGGTCTGCAGCCCTTGCTTATCACCGCTCATCAGACACGTACCTCGACCACTGGAACGTTGGGTACGTCGCCCGCTTGAAAACTAGCGACACTGGTCTGAATCTTGTCGGTGTCAAAACGAACCGGGACGTCAAACTCAAACCCGGCGGTGACTTCCACCTCTTCAGGCGGCGGCGCTGTAAACGTGATCAGACCGCTGTTTAGATCCACTTCAAAATCTACGCCTTCGCGCATTTGATCCTGTTCTAAACCGATCCGCACGGTACCCAAAACCGGTTTGACGATTGGGCGGACATAGCTGAACCCGCCCGAGCTGTAGGTTTTGACCAGCTGAAACTCGGTGCTTGTACCGTCACCACGAGCAATGACCTGATCATCCATTGCCACGTCTGCGGTCGCAGCCCCGGATTTGTAATCCGACCAGTCTTTCCAACGAAAACCGAACATCTGCCCCTGACGGGCTTCGAAAAACGAAACCAGCGTCTCGATATCGTCCAATGATCGCATCCCCAGCCCGGCGTCATAGCGGCGACGGGAATGCGCCCAGGGCGTGTTGCGTTCTTCGAACCCGTTGGCCAGCGTCACGATATCTGTGCGCCGTTCGGGACCACCAACCGAGCCAAAGCTCAGGCTGGCGGGAAATCTGACTTCGTGGAAATTCATCACCTGCTCCCTCGTGTTACCTGTTGCGATTGCCGCGACCCAAGGCGCGGCTCATCTGAGCGGCGATCTGACCCTGACTGCGTCTGAACCCCTGCACGTCCGGCGTTGTGATATTCATCACCACGTTCACTGCGCGCCCTCCGCCGGATGTCCGCACGCCCAACTTGCCATCTGGCCCGCGCGCCAGAGGCATGATCGCCTCTGGGCCGGCCTCGCCCATCAGTCCGGTGCCGCCCCGCATCGGAAATGTCGTTGGGCCGCTGACCACACCGCCATTGGCAAAGGGCATCACCCGGCCCTGCGAAAAGCTGCCGCCATTGGCAAAGGGCAAAATTCCCTGCACCAGACCACCAACCGTATTGGCCAGCATGCCGCCAAAGTGATCGGTCACAGGCTTGATCGCCGCCGAATAGGCCGTGCGGATCATCGAGTTCTTCAGCACATCCAGCGCATCCGACAGGTTCATGCCGTCCAGCACCACGCCGTCAAATGCCTTGCGCAAACCGCCGGACATGCCGCGCTCCAACGTGGCGACGTCCTTGCCGGTTTCTTCAAAGGCTGCGCTGATCCGCTTCATCTGATTGTCGAATGCCGCAGCCATCGACGCCGCATCCCCCAACGAGTCGCCCAGCGCCTCACCCCGTTCCTGCAGGTCATCCAACCCGTCACGATCCGTCATCACGCTCTCCTTGTTGCTTGTCCGGATAGGCCGCCAGCAAAGCGTCCAACCCCGCCCGGTTCATCGCTGGCATCCCGGCCCCTTGCCCCAACATCAGTCGCAATTCAGCCGGTGTCAGACGCCAGAACTGATCCGGCGTCAGGCGCAGGCCGACGAAACCGGCGCGCATAAGGGCGGGCCAGTCGAACCCGCTCATGCGTCACCCGGTACCATGAAGGCCCGTGCCAGCAGTTCAGCCGCAGCCTTGGCGCCAGCCATCGGTCCGCCATCGATCTCGGCCCGCAGCAGATCCGATCGGGCGACATCGGCGCCCCCGCCTCGCAGCCCGGCCACGATCAATGCCAGCACATCACCGCTGGAATAGGCCCCACCTTCGAAGCGCTGCACCAGTTCCACCAAAGACCCGGTGCCCAACTGTTGTTCCAATTCCGCCAAAGCACCCAGCGTCAGCTTGAGCACCCGCCGCTCTCCATCGATGGTCAATGCCACCTCGCCCGTCCACGGATTGGCCATAGGATTACAGTGCCGTGAAGGCCAAAGCGCCGGCGCTGGCCAGGCTCATCTCATAAGTCGCCTCGCCATTGTGCGACCCCGCATATTCGATGCCGGTGACTTGAAACGCGCCTTCAACGATGCCGAAATCGGGAATGATCACCTGAAAGTTCGGTGTCTCACCGTCAAAAAACAGCTGTCGTGCGCGTTCGTCGGTGCCTGCATCCTTGAATACGCCCGAACCCGAGATCGCAGCGGACTTCACCCCTGCCCCCGACAACAGCTCGCGCCAACCACCCTGACTTTCCAGGCTGGTGACATCCACACTTTCTGCGTTGAAACTGACCCGCGTGGCCCGCAGCCCCGCGATGGTCTCGAACAGGCCCGAGCCGTTCATATCCACTTTGACCAACAGGTCTTTTCCGTTCTGGGCAGCCATATGTTCTCTCCGTTGATTGCTTAGTCGTCTTCCACGCGGGCGCGGAATCTCAGGTCGATCTGGCGGATGGCACCGCCGGTTCCCGTGCGGCGGGCCGAGGCGCGTTCGAACCACAGCCCCACCAGTCGCCCGCGATCCAGGGTCAGTGCTGCACCCTCAAGCGCATCGCACACCGCCCCCGCAAGGGCCTTGGCTGCGCCAAACCCGGCGGCCTCGGACATCACCGACACCGTGAACCGATGCAGGGCACCAGCGCCCGATCGGTCCGAGGCATTCCGCACCTCTTCCGGGCCCAGCGTCACATAAGTCTGGGGCACCGCCCCTGCCGGCACCGCGTCATAGATCGCGCCGCCCGACAGCGTGCTGACCTGCGTATCGCCTGAAAGCTGCTGATACACCGCCGCCTGCAAAGCCGCTGAAACGCCATAGCTCATGCCGCCACCTCTTCGTCCGCGAAACAGGTCAAGTACTGGCCACGCGGGTCACGCTCGGCGACCGCGCGAATAACAAAACGCCGTATGCCTTCGGCAAAACGCTGGTCCGGCGACGGGCGCATCAATGACCCCTCGGGCGTACCCCGCACAACGATGCGGTAACCCACGCGCGAAACTGGCACCCCGGCCACCTGACGCTCGGACCCGCTGCGTGCAGTGACTTCAGCCCAAACCGTACCCAACGAGGCCCATGTTTCGATGTACCCACCTGCGCCGTCGGCAGTTCGGACTGGCGCTTCGAGAACCAGCTTTCGGTTCAATCGCGGCGCCTTCATTGCGTCACCCCTGCGCCAAAGCGCACGACGCGATAGCGTTGGATCAGGCTGGTTACGCCAAAGGGCATACAACCAGCACCCAAAGCAGTCTCGTCGCGGTATTCGTAGTAATGCGCGGCCAGCAACAAAACTGCCTGACCCAGATCAGCAGGTAGCCCACCCCAATCTGCCGACATCCCTGCAGCAAAGGTGATTTTCACCGAGCCGCCTGTCGCAATGTTCGGCAACATTGCGCCCTTTGGGCGCAGCCTGGGGCGCTGGCTGTCCTGTTCCAGCCGATAGGCATCGGGCGCGATTGTGCTTTCCAAACCCGCCGCATCGCGGATTGTCACCGCGCCCACTGTCACCACCGGGGTTACCGGCAGCACCTCGCCTGCAGCATCGAGCCATTCGCTCAGGCTCCAAGAAAATTCGCGTTCAATCAGCACCTTGCCGGTGCGCGCCTCGATCGCAGCGATCGCCGCCCGCAGGAAACCGTTCAGCACCTCGTTCTGCACACTGCCCTCGGCAAAGCCCGTGCCCAGACGCAGATGCGCCTTGAACTGATCTACCGGCAACGCCGCATCCGCGATGGCGGTTTCTTCGATCAACATCATCCATTCACTCCGCAATCTCGGCCCCCTCCGGGGGTCGTCACTTCAGGAATTTGACGGGCACGCGCCGCCCCACGTTGCTCGGACGGAGGGGAGCAGCTAGACAACGCAAGGGATCTCACCCCGGCCCGTACCCGCCGCCCGGAGGGCCAGTTGCCCGCCCCCCGGATTCGCCACCACTTAGGCGGTGCCGAATTTCACCAGCTTGATCGCGGCAAAGTCGCTCACGTCGCCGCCAACGCGCTTGGTTGCGTAGAACAGGACATGCGGCTTGGCGCTGAACGGGTCGCGCAGGACGCGCAGGTCGGGACGTTCGGCAATGGTGTAACCGGCCTGGAAGTCACCAAAGGCAATCGAGAAGCTGTCGGACGCCGCATCGGGCATGTCCTCGGCGATCAGCACCGGATAGCCCATCAGACGCGCAGGCTCGCCCGCTGCCAGGCCGTCGGACCACAGGAAGCGGCCATCGCTGTCCTTCAGCTTGCGGATCAGACCCGCGGTCTTCGAGTTCATCACGAAGGTGCCGTTCACGCGGTACTGGGCACCCAGCGCATAGACCACATCGACAATCGCATCCGCCTCGACACCACCGTCGATGCCGGTGGGAACATAGCCGATATTGCCCCAGGCCCAGACGTCATTATCGACCTTTGTGTGGTCCAGAATGCCCTTCGGCTTGTCGACACCATCGCCTCTGATAAACGCCGACGCCTCGGCGCGGGCAAACTTGTCAGCGATACGACCGGCCAGCCAACCTTCGACGTCAAACGCGCTGTCATCCAACAGGCGCTGCGAGGCCTTGGGCAGCGCGCTCAGCTCGTGCAGCGCGATTGAGATGCGGTCAATCGATGGAGTCGCAGTCTCGGTCGCGGTCGAGGCCTCATCCGCCCATCCCGCACCCACATCGGTGTGGTCGATCAGCACATCGAACGAGTTCGCTTCGACATTCACCACCGACGCAATCGAACGGATCGAGGCGGTGGATTTCAGCACCGATTTGATGATCTCAGCGGTTTGCGGATCAACCAGGTAACCGCCATCGCTGTTGACCGCACTGGTCAGCGACTTGGCCTCCATATCCAGCCCACGCAGGCCGTCATCGTCACCCGAACGCACATAAGCGTCAAAAGCCTTTTGGTGCGGTGCGCCTTCGGTGATCGAGGCAGCAAGATGCGGGCGTGCCGCGATGGTTGATTTACGATCCAGCATAGTCAGTCGCTCTTCTGTCTGTTGCAGTTTGGTTTTCACTTCAGCCTTCAGGCCCTTGAATTCATTCACGAAGCCAGCCATCGCCTGCTTCACCTCCTGAACCAGGGGCGCACCCTCTCCGGTCAAGGCCGGGGTCTCGGTCTTGCTCATCAGCACTTCCATTCTTGGGTGGGTTTGAGGCGCGCTAGGGTCGCGCCAGCTCCTGCCGGGCGTCGTTGAACACCTCGGCAATACTGCGCAGGGTTTCTTCGGCATCCAGGGTCGCCCCCTTTGCCGCCACCCGCGCACTGGGCAGCATCGGGAAAGTCACAAGCGACACCTCCCAAAGCTCCAGTTCCGTCAGGACCCGCTGGCCCTTGTCATTCTTCACGGCGCGCTTAGTGCGATAGCCAATCGACAGACCATCCATCGCACCCGCCCGGATCAACTCCGCCGCCTCACGACCCTTTTGTGTGCTTTCCAGCAGACGCCCCTTGACCCACAGGCCCTTATCGTCTTCGCGCACTTCGTCCCAAACGCCGATTGGTTGCGCCGGGTCGTGCTGCCACAGCATCTTAACTCGCTGACCAGCCTTCACCAGCCCATCCAGTGATGCACGATAGGCGCCTTTTTGCACCACATCACGGCCCTGATCGACCTGACCGAACAGGCTGGCATAGCCTTCGATCACTGCATCCTCGGACACAGACAGCCCATAGCCGAACCGCGCAAACTTATGCTCCAAATCCATGAACAACTCCTCGTAAGCCCCTGAACTCATGGCGTTACCGACAAAAACGACTGAAACGCTTGTGCCAGGATCACTGCGGCCACACCGTAGACCGTCAGCCACAACCGGCGCTCTAACCGCTCCATCATTTCTTCGATCTGATCCAACCGCTTGCACAGGTGCACATGCTGAATCTCGGCCACCCGTTCATGCGCAGCCAGACGCAAGCCCGGCGCGCAATCGAATGGCGGATACCCTTCAGCCATCCGCATCCTCCGCCAGTGCCGGCAACCCCAGTAAAGACCGCTTCTCGGCATCTGTCAGGAAATCGGCTCGGCTGACGCGGGTCCACTGCGCATCACGTTCGGTAGCCAACGCGGGCACCTGATCCAGATCGGGTTTCAGCATCAAATCCTCGCCAGAAAAGCCCGAGAGCCACTCTGACACTGCCGCCGCCACCCGCGTCACCAGGGGCAGAACGGTCAGGCGATAAAACGCCCGGTTGGCCTCCTGATAGTTCGAATAGGTCGCGTCGCCCTGAATTCCCAGCAACATTGGCGGGACCCCAAAGGCCAGCGCGATCTCGCGGGCGGCGGCTTCCTTGGTCTTTTGAAACTCCATGTCCGAAGGGGAAAAGCCCATCGGCTTCCAATCCAGCCCCCCTTCCAGAACCATCGGACGACCAGCATTGCGCGCCCCGCGATAGTTCTGCTCAATCTCGTCTGACAGACGCCGGAACTGATCCTCGGCCATCACCCCATGGCCATCCCCTTTCCAGACCAGCGCCCCCGAAGGCCGCGCCGCATTGTCCAACAGCGATTTCGACCACCGAGACGCGCTGTTATGCACATCAATCGCCATCGCTGCCGCCTGCATCGGCGAGAACCCATAGTGGTCGTCTTGCGGGTGGAAAGATTTGATATGGCAGATGACATCCGCAGCAAACCGATGCGTTTTGCCCCCCGCCGTATAATCATAAGCCTTGGGCCACCCATCCGCCCCCGGCACTACGCTCATCCGGTCCGAGCGCAGGACGTGCAGCTCAACCGGCAGGCCTTCCTCGGCCTGCACTGCCTCGACATAGGCATTACCCGACAGCAGCAACTGCCCGAACAAGGCCTCCATCAATTCCGCCCGCCCCTGCGCCGCATTCGGACGACGCATGAGGCTCAGGATCGGATGTACATCATAGCGCTGCGCCTGATCCTGCAACACCAGAGGTAGAGCCGCCGCCGCCTCGGCAATCAACTTGACGGATCGAAACCCCACCGGGTTCCCAGAAAATCCCGTCCGCGTCAGTGACACCGCATCACGAGGGCTCCACGCCACGCGCCCGCCCGTCTGCCACGCCACCACAGGCCCCGCCGCGCTCGCCTTCGCCTCGGGCGCTTCTCCAGCTGATCCACGGCGCAAGAAATCGAATACCATCTGTTCTCCTTTCTGCCGCTGCTCTGCCCGGCTTGTTGAAAGGAGTTATGACGGAAAGAAGTTTAAGGATTGGGAATGGGGCGTACGGGGGGTGGGCAACGGCATTCTCGACCTGGCGCCTCGATCCAGATCGGTCACGACTTCAGACCGTCAATTCGTGGACAAAGCCGATAAGAATGACAAGTTATCAAAGCTTGTTAACGATAAACACCAAAAATTTTACATCTCAGCAATCCAGCCGACTCGTAGGCTAATCTGAATCGAGCTATTTCGTTTGCCAGACCTGTTTGGGTCGCTTCAGCGCAAGCTTTCATTGCACTGTTTTCCGCCTCTACTTGGGAGGTATAATTGACGCCAAATCCTGTGTAGCCTGCTGGGTTGTTTGCAACCGCTAGGTAATTACCCGACACTGTGTCTCGTTTTGCCTTGGCCAATTCACTTTTGTGCGCATTGGGTATTGTGGATGCTGTAGGTTTATCTTGAGGAACAAACGTAGCGTAGAGGATACAATCCTGTCGAGACACGATCTCACAGTCGATCTTCGCCATTCGTTTTGCGTCATGCTCTGAATACCGACCTGTCACTACTGCCCAAGAGCCGCCATCCGGTCGAATGTAAAACGCTCCAAACGCTCCGTCTCCTTGGCTCACAGCTTGGTCAAACGCATTTCTCACCCGCGTGGTCAGCGGTTGGTCTGAGTGCTGTCGAACCTCATAGGGTCCAAAAGTGGTCAGAGATTGCTTCGAAGGTACATAACTTTCGTCAGGTGTGGTGTCTACGCATGCCGCTTGCAGCACAAGCCCAACAAACAAAAAAACACTATTATTTTTAGTCACTTCGGTACAATTCCTCAATGATGAATACTCTCCGCATATGGGTTTCATCGCTAACTCTATCGGTCTGCTAGGTCAACATTCCAACCGACCTTCCCACCAAAAATCCAAGCCCGGTGACGGATGATACCATGCGTCACAGACTCCGCACCCTAGGCCGCCGATAGGCCCCCGCAGGCCCCACCACCAGCTCATGCAGCGCCCAGACCAGCGCGTCGACCCGGTCGGGCGAGCCCTGCCCTTCAAAGCCTTGCGCGGTCATCTGGCACATCTGTTCCTCCAGCGCATCCAACCCCGAGACATGCGCCACACGCCCCTGTTCGTACAGCGCCGCCACAGGCTCGGCCCGGGCGACCTTGCCGCGGGAGGCCCGAACCGCGCGATAGGGCACCAGAGGGTCCACCTGCCGCACGACCTCTTCTACAAGCTGCCCGCCCTGATTGACCTCGGCCACCAGACGCTCGGCCCCGAACTCATCCATTGCGTCAATCGCCGCCTGCGCCCAACCAGCTGGGCCAACGCCCTGAACCGTGCGGTCGGCCAGCACATAGGCGCGCCACTCCTCGGGCGACCCCTGCACCTGAGCCCCCACGACCACGATCCCGCAGGCATCCGCATCTGAACCAGACGTCACAGCCGGGTCCAGCGCCACCACGATGCGATCCAATTCGGGCACCTGCGCGCACCGTGCCGCCTCGAGCATCGAACCGGTCCAGAGCGCCCCCTCGGCATCCGACAGCAATACGCCATCCAACTCCTGCCGTCCCAGCCGCGTGCCTGCATAGCGCGCGCGCACTTCGTCCAGAAACGATGCGGCCAGATTTGCCCGGTTCGCCTCGGTCGGCGCGTGCGTGTGCACCGTTGAAGGCGACGCCAGCAACTCCTTCAAAACCTTCACATTCCGCGGCGTGGTCGTCACACAGACCCGCGGCCGTTCACCCAATCTCAGCGCAAATTGCAGCATATCCCAGGTTTCTCCGGCCTTTTTCCATTTGGCCAGCTCATCCACCCAAGCTGCATCGAACTGGGGTCCCCGCAACCCTTCGGGATCATTTGCCGAAAATGCCTGTGCCTCAGCCCCATTGGGCCAGATCAACTTGCGTTCAGATGCCTTCCAACTGGGTCGCCTGTCCGGGGGCGAACATCGCAATATCCCGCTGTCACCAAAAATCATGACATCGCGCACCTGATCGAAGGTCTCTCCAACCAAAGCCACACGGCGGGCCTCACCCCGATCCAGCGGTTTCGCCCCCTCGACCATCGACCGCACCCATTCGGATCCAGCCCGTGTCTTGCCCGCGCCACGTCCACCCATGATCACCCAGCATCGCCAATCACCCTCGGGCGGCAACTGATGCGGCAGCGCCCAAAACTCAAACAGGAAAGGGAGGGCACACAGCCCCCCCTCCCCGATCTCACTCAGAAATCTCTCCCGAACCGCAGCATCTGCGGAGGCGAGCCAACCTGCACCCGATTTCAAATCGAGCGCGCTCAAGGTCGATCGCATACCCTCCTTGGGCAATTCCGGCTTGTCTGTGATGTTGTTCGACAAAGCTTGTCTCCACTTTCTGACAACTTCGGATCAGCCCCTCTAGCTGCCCCAGTTGCTTGCCTGCTCCGGCAAGGTCTGCATCCTCCCCGGCACCAATCTGCTGGCGCAGTTCTTCCGCTGCTTGGCGCAGATCGCGAATGGATCTTTCAAGGGACTGCAACAAGTCAGCCGTCTGAGAAATCCGCTCTTCCGGGGTAATCAAAGTCATGTTTGCCTGTGACCTCATGCGTGAGTTTTCTCCGCACGAGAGAAATGAAAAACGGCCACCGGGTCGCCCCGGGGCCGTGGCCCACCTCTTCTAGCATGACATAACTTCTACGTAATTAAGCACGCAAAGTCAATGTGTTACGCAACATCGAACGCAACAACAATCGTACGCTGTATTAAGATTAACCGCCCGTCAAATCTTGCGCCAGCATCATCGCATTGCGATCCGGATCATAGAATGTGGCCGTGCTGACCATCCCCTCGATCGTTTCCGTCGGGCCATCAAACGCCACCCCGGCAGCTTCCAGCGCACCACGCGCCGTGGCAATATCACCAACTTCATAGACCGGAACGCAATTACCCGGTGACGGCTCGGCTTGTTCTCCCAGACCCAATGTCACTCCGTCCACATTGGTGCGCATTTCGCTCCACCCGGCTTCATCGATGTGATGGGCAAGTTCGAACCCAAGCATGTCACGATACCAATCCGCACTGGCGTGACGATCCCTGACTGAAATCGCAAACGTGATCGTGTTTTTTAACGAAACATGCGGCATTGAACTTTCCTTTGTATTTAAATATAGTTACTATACTTTATGGACATGGCTCTACTTGTCAAGCTCACCTCCCGCGCATGGTCACTGAACATTCTGGCGCTGATGCATTCCGGTGTTTCTGGGCGACAAGCCCCTTTACTCGCCGCAACCAGCGCCAGTCGAACGGCCTTCGCGGCCAGTCTCGATCACCTCGTCCAACTCGAACTGCTCGAGCGCAACCCCGGCCATGGCCATCCCCTACGCCCCGAGTTTCGCCTCACCCCCGCAGGCACCCAAGCCGCGCGTATCGCCAGCGCGATCATTCAGGTTGCCCCGGATGACGCCACGCACAAGCTTCTTCGAAAGTCGTGGACCGTTCCCATCCTGGCCCTAACCGGCACCCCGCATCGCTTTTCAGCGATCAGGTCGGATCTGATCACCATCACCGATCGTGCCTTATCCGCCTCATTGCATCAGTTAGAGAATCACGACTGGATCCAGCGCGATATCGAGACCTCGGGGCGGATGCCCTTCCCGACCTATCGCGCGGTCAAAACCGGTTTTGCCATCCATCAGGCCGTCGGGTTGGGTCAGTAATCAAGCAACACCGTCGTACAGGACATAGAAAACCCTGCCCAATAGCTTGACATTCGACCTCTCAACCCGCATGTGCCCATGAAACAGCGCTGCCGCGTGAGCATTCGGGCCATCAACAGCCCCACAGCGCCCGATCCACCCATAGTTCCCCATCACGCAGGGTTCTTGATGCGACGACCGGATGGTGCAGGAGCCGCCTGCATTTCCCGAGGTCTCGTACAACCCCTGCCGGTCGCAGATGCGGCCCGTGACGACTTGCCTTTGGGTTAATACCGAGGGCTGCAAAGGATAGTTATTTGTTCGACTTTGACATGCTGGGCCTCGCGCCCGCCCTGAACGATGCGCTGAAACGCGCCAATTTTACCCAACCTACGCCGATACAAAACCAGGCCATTCCGCTGGCGCTGAACGGGCATGATATTCTTGGGCTGGCCCAGACTGGCACCGGCAAGACCTTGGCCTTTGGCTTGCCTCTGATTGATCATCTGCTGGCGCAACCGGGCAAACCTGCGCCGAAAACGGTGAAGGCTTTGATCCTCGCCCCCACCCGCGAACTGGTGAACCAGATCGCGGAAAGCCTGCGCAATCTGACGCAAAAGACGAAACTGCGCGTGGCCACTGTGGTTGGCGGACAATCCATTGGCAAACAGATCTCGTTCCTGTCGCGAGGTACCGATATTCTGGTTGCCACTCCGGGGCGCCTGATCGATCTGATGGAGCGCGGTGCCGTTGACCTCAGTTCAGTGCGTCATCTGGTGTTGGATGAAGCTGACCAGATGTTGGACATGGGCTTTATCCACGCCCTGCGTAAAATCGCACCTGCACTGGGCACACCGCGTCAAACCATGTTGTTCTCGGCCACAATGCCGAAACAGATGGAGGAGCTTAGCCAATCCTACCTGACCAACCCGCAGAGGGTGCAGGTTTCCCCCCCGGGCAAGGCAGCCGACAAGATTACGCAGTCTGTGCATTTCCTCAGCCGGGGCGAAAAGCCGCAAAAACTGCGCGAAATTCTGTCCGCTGACATGGACGCCCTGACGTTGGTCTTCTCCCGCACCAAACACGGTGCTGAAAAGCTGATGAAAGGTCTCGTGGCCGATGGCTTCAACGCGGCATCGATCCACGGAAATAAAAGCCAAGGACAGCGCGATCGCGCAATCAAGGCGTTCCGCGCCGGTGAGATCAACGTGCTGGTTGCCACCGACGTGGCCGCGCGTGGCATCGACATTCCCGGCGTTGCCTATGTGATCAACTATGACCTGCCCGAGGTGCCAGACAATTATGTCCATCGCATTGGCCGCACAGCCCGCGCCGGTCGTGAAGGCGAAGCCATTGCCTTCTGCGCACCGGATGAGCTGGACCAGCTATTGCAGATCCAAAAGCTGATGAAGATCGAAATTCCGGTCGCCAGCGGTACCATGCCTGAATACGCCGAGCCCAAAAAACCGCGCAATCGTGGTGGGTTCCGGGGGCGCAAACCGCACGGAGCGAACTCGACGTCAAAACCTGCGTCGTCAAAACGTCGCCGCCCCCGCAGACGTCCCGCTGCATAAGAAAAAGAAAGGGCCGCGTTTTTCGACGCGGCCCTTTTCTTAGTTGCTCGAGCTGTTTCTCTCAGCTTCTATTTCTCGCCATTTGGCGACGTTGCGGTTGTGCTCATCCAGAGTTTCCGCAAACGCGTGCCCGCCAGTACCATCCGCAACGAAGAACACATAGTCTGTATCCTCCGGCGCCACCGCGGCCTCAAGGCTCGCGAGGCCGGGATTGGCGATTGGTGTGGGCGGCAAACCGTCAATCACATAGGTATTCCAAGGGGTTGCACGGCGCAACTCACTACGACGCAAACCACGACCCAGCACGCCTTGCCCCTTGGTGACACCATAGATCACAGTCGGGTCTGTCTGCAGCTTCATGCCATTCTCAAGCCGGTTGACAAAGACGCTGGCCACTTGGCCGCGCTCATGTGGAACGCCGGTCTCTTTCTCGATAATCGAGGCAAGGATCAACATCTCCTCTGGGCTGCTAATCGGCAAATCGTTCTGCCGGCTTTCCCAAACCGCGTTGATCCGCAACTGTTGCTTCGCCTGCATGTCCTGTAACACAGCGGCCCGGTCATCACCTGGGGCCAGCTCATAGCTGTCGGGCGCCAACATGCCCTCGGCCGGAATTTCGGACACCTCACCGGTCAGGGCGTCAATGCCCTTAAGCGCCTCGACCACCTGCCAAGAGGTCACGCCCTCAGCCACCGAAACACGATACCGCGTATCGGAGTCCTGACGTTTTTCAACGTATTCAGCAGGGGCTTCCTCTTCACCAGCCTCGAAACTCGCAATTTCGACAAACTCCAAGGTGGCCGGGTTCAGCTCTCGCACGCGGGTTTGTACCCGTGTGACACCAACGCGATATTCAATCTCGGATCCACAGGTGCTGGCACCGCTGCTGGTGATATCGTCGATGATCTGCGCCATCGATGCGCCTTCGCGAACCAGAAAACTGCCCGCTTTCAGCTGCTGCGCCTTGTCAGTGTAATCCGCACCCATCCGGAAGATCATGGCGCTGCTGATGGCACCCTCATCTGCAAGCTGCTGGCTGACGCGAGTCATGTTCGAGCCGCTTTTCACCTGTAGGCACATGGCGGTGTCCAGCGGGCCTTCGGCCTTGTACTGCGATTGCCCCCAAAGGATCAGACCGCCGATCAAAAACAGGCCGACCACCAGGATGGTCAGCGCGTTTGATGCCAAAGCCCGCCACATTTAGCTGGCCTTTCCGAAGATCACGCTGGCATTGGTGCCGCCAAACCCGAACGAATTCGACAAGGCCACGTTGATCTCACGCTCGCGTTTGGCATTCGGCGCCAGGTCAATCGGTGTCTCAACCGCCGGGTTGTCCAGGTTTATCGTCGGCGGAGCCACCTGATCGCGGATCGCCAGGATCGAGAAGATCGCCTCGATCGCGCCAGCCGCGCCCAGCAAGTGACCCGTGGCCGATTTGGTCGAAGACATGGTTGCGTTGCCCGCATGATCGCCCAACAGACGCTCCACCGCGCCCAGCTCGATCGTATCCGCCATGGTCGAAGTCCCATGCGCGTTGATATAATCCAGATCCTTTGGCTCTAGCCCGGCACTGCGCAGCGCGGCTTTCATGGAACGTTCTGCCCCGTCGCCGTCCTCGGACGGTGCGGTGATGTGATAGGCGTCACCGGACATGCCATAGCCCAGAACCTCGGCGTAAATCTTCGCACCGCGCGCCTTGGCATGTTCGTATTCTTCCAGCACGACAATGCCTGCGCCTTCACCCATTACGAACCCGTCGCGGTCGACGTCATAAGGGCGGCTGGCTTTCTTAGGGTCGTCGGCATACTTGGTCGACAGCGCCTTGCACGCGTTAAAGCCCGCAATGCCAATCTCACAGATGCAACCCTCACCGCCACCTGCAACCATGACATCCGCGTCACCGGCACGGATGATACGGCTGGCATCGCCAATGGCATGTGCGCCGGTCGAACAGGCGGTAACAACCGAATGGTTCGGCCCTTTGAACCCATGACGGATCGAGACCTGACCCGAGGCCAAGTTAATCAGCGCGCCAGGGATAAAGAAGGGCGACACGCGGCGCGGACCCTTGTCACGGATCAGATTGGCCGTGTTCGCGATAGAACCCAGTCCACCGATACCCGAGCCGATCAGAACCCCAGTGCGCAGGCGATCTTCTTCATTCTCAGGCAGCCAATTCGCATCCTGGCAGGCCATATCAGCCGCAGCGATGGAATACAGGATAAAGTCCTCGATCTTGCGCTGCTCTTTCGGTGGCATCCAATCGTCGGGATTGAACGTCCCGTTCGTACCATCGCCACGGGGCACTTCGCAGGCATAGGTCGTGGTGACCCCGCTCGCCTCAGCATCGAACTGCGTGATCGGGCCCGCACCGGATTCTCCGTCCAGCAGCCGTGACCAGCTTTCCTCGACCCCACTGGCCAACGGAGTGACCAATCCCAGACCGGTTACAACGACTCTGCGCATGAAATGCCTCTTGCCTGCTTCCTATTTGAGAACCGCTCATACCCCGGCGTGGGGGCCGGGGGCAAGAGCCACGGCGCAATCCCTTCCGGCATCATCCCGCCAAAACCGATAGAAAATCCGCCTGTCACCCTTGGAAGGGTTCAGAAATGAAAAACCGCCTTCTGCCCGCGCGGGGCAAAAGGCGATTTCCGGGTGACTTGTCTTTTACTGGAACTGCGCCACGGGCTCGTGCGCGGTTTTGGCAACTTCCAGCGCATCTTCCAGGCTCAGCGATTTGCGGAACAGCGCCCGCCCGACAATCGCGCCCGAGATGTTGTGGATATAGGCCAAGCGCGAGATATCGTCCGCCGTGCGCACCACACCGCTGGCGATAACGGGGGTACGGGACTTTTCCGCAAGACCCGAGATCAGCCCCAACTGCGCTTCAACATCTTCCATGTCACTGTCGATATCCGTCACCACAATACCCGCGAACGGGGTGTCCGCGAACGCTTCGATAAAGGCTTCGGGGGTAAAGGCGCTTTGACTGCGCCAACCTTCGGTCATGACAAAGCCCTGCCAGACATCAACCGCCAGAACGATCTGATCCGGATAAAACTTGGCCAATTCCTTTACCAAGATCGGGTCGCGCGCAGCCAAGGTACCGATGACGACCCGCCCGGCCCCTTTGTCGATCCAATGTTCGACATGTTCGCGCGCGCGCATCCCACCGGCCAATTGCACCGGCATTTCAGCCGAGCGGATGATTTCCTCCACCAGCTCGGCATTGGTGTCACGGCCTTCGATCGCGTCGAAATCCGTCAGCTGCATCCATTCGGCCCCGGCGGCCGACCAGCTGCGCGCTGTTTCAACCGGGTCCACGTGCCAGATCATGGCATTGTCCAGACGGCCCTTGTCCAGCGTCACGCACCGGCCGTTCTGCAGTTCCATAGTAGGGTAAATCCTCATGAGCCCGCTCCTTCGCTCAATCGCATGTCAATCCAGTGTACCATACACACCGGACCGATCCCGGATTTTACCAGTTTCGGCAAACTGAGGACATTTTGCGGCATTGCCGCGATTGAAAACTAATGGCGTTTCGGAGGGCCATTCCGGCGCAGCAATACAACCTCAGACCCGTTGTACTTATCTTCGCGCATCGGCACATATCCCAGCTTCTCAGCCAGTTTCTGCGAGACGGCATTGGCCGAATTTACCATTGCAACCAAGGGCCCAGGCATGATGCGGTCGAACCAATCATGCGCCGCTTGGGCCGCTTCTATTCCCAAACCCTGCCCCTGCGCTTCGGGTACCAAAATCCATCCGGCTTCGGGGTAACTGTCGAAATCTTCACCCATCGAGCGGTTGCCGTAGAAAAAACCAGCCTGACCGATCATCTGGCGATTCGATTGCTGCAAAACCGCCCAATGCCCGAACCCGGCCATCTGCCAGTGCCCGGCATTGCGCAGGAATGAATCCCACGCCTCACCACGCGACCTTGGTTTGCCACCGATATGCCGCACGATGCACGGGTTGCGCCAGATCTCGGCGAACCGGTTAAAATCTTCGGGACGCATGGCGCAAAGCATCAAGCGTGCCGTGTTTATCGTCGGGGTGGATCGTATCATGCCCTGCCCGCTCGGAAAAAATTGCCTCTGTTCAGACAGTGCTTAGCGGAAAAGCGTCAAGCAAGAGTGAATTTGTTTCGGGCATAAAAAACGGCGCCTCCGTTGCCCAGAAGCGCCGCTTTTAGAGATTTGAAACGCTTAGGACGCTTCAGAGATGAATTTGACGGCGTCGCCAAAGGTCTGGATGGTCTCGGCTGCGTCATCGGGGATTTCGATGCCGAACTCTTCTTCAAAGGCCATGACCAGCTCAACAGTGTCCAGGCTGTCTGCGCCCAGATCGTCGATGAAGGAAGCGTTTTCTGCCACTTTGTCTTCTTCAACACCCAGGTGCTCAACAACGATCTTTTTAACGCGATCTGCGACGTCGCTCATGTCTATTCCTCATTCCATTTCAGGGCGTAGCGCCCGGTTCTGCCCTTGCCCGCTCAGGCTGGCTTGATTTTGCCCGGTCCGGGCGGTTTGGTTTCCCGATTGCCGGGAAAGTAGAAGGCCGACCCACTGGCCGACCCCCGCATACATGCGCCGCCTATAGCACAGACAACGCCCGACGCAAACGCTTTCGCGCCTGCCCCGGTGTGCGCTCACAACATGGCCATACCGCCGTTCACATGCAAGGTCGTTCCTGTGATATATCCCGCTTCTGGGCTTGCAAGGTACAGAACTGCCGCAGCAATTTCTGACGGCTCGCCCATACGACCAGCTGGAATCTGACCCAGAATTCCCGATTTCTGATCGTCGGTCAGCTTATCCGTCATCGCAGTTGTGATGAATCCCGGGGCCACTGCGTTTGCCGTGATTCCGCGGCTTGCGACCTCATAGGCCAGCGACTTGGTCATACCGACCATACCGGCCTTGGACGCGGCATAATTGACCTGACCCGGATTGCCGGTCGCGCCGACCACGGACGAGATGTTGATGATCCGACCCCAACGCGCCTTCATCATGCCGCGCAATACGCCTTTGCACAGCTTTGCTGTGGCAGTCAGGTTCACGTCAATCACGCTTTGCCATTCGTCATCCGACATCCGCATAAACAGATTGTCCCGCGTGATGCCCGCGTTATTCACCAGAACGTCCACAGATCCCATCGCGTCGGCGGCTTGCTTCGGCAGCGCTGCAACTGCTTCGGGGTCGCTCAGGTTGCAAGGCAATACATGCGCGCGCTCACCCAGCTCATCCGCCAGTGCTTGCAGCGGTTCGACCCGCGTACCAGACAACCCCACAGTGGCACCCGCGCCATGCAGTGCGCGTGCGATTTCGCCCCCGATACCACCCGAAGCGCCGGTGATCAGCGCGTTCTTACCTGTCAAATCAAACATTCGGTTTCCCTCTTGGTGCGTCCGTTGCGACGCTTTCAACTTACGATTCAGCCTGAATGACCTTTTGCACGTCTTCCGGCGTACTGACGGCCTTGCCCGCAATGGCCCGATCAATCTTGCGGACCATACCTGACAGCGCTTTACCTGCGCCAATCTCCCATGTCTCGGTCACGCCTTGCGCCGCCATGTATTGCACGCTTTCACGCCACCGAACCGAACCCGTGATCTGCTCGACCAGCAATTGACGGATCAGGCTAGGGTCCGAGACCGCCTCGGCCCGCACATTGGCCACCAGCGGCACAGCAGGTGCCTTGATTTCAACCTCTGACAGCGCCTCTGCCATTACGTCTGCGGCAGGCTGCATCAGAGCGCAATGGAACGGCGCGCTAACCGGCAACATCACTGCGCGCTTGGCACCTTTTTCCTTAGCGATCTCGGCAGCACGCTCTACGGCGGCTTTGGAGCCTGAAACCACGACTTGTGTCGGATCATTGTCATTTGCGGCCTGACAGACTTCGCCCTGCGCGGCTTCCTCGGCCACGACGCGGACGGCGTCCAAATCCAAACCCAAAATGGCAGCCATTGCGCCTTCGCCTACCGGCACGGCGCTTTGCATGGCCTGACCACGAGTGCGCAGCAGGCGGGCAGTATCGGCAACCGACAAAGCTCCAGCAGCGGCCAGCGCGGAATACTCACCCAGCGAGTGACCGGCTACAAATGCTGCGTCAGTAACCGAAACACCTTCGGCATCCAGCGCGCGCATCACCGCCATTGACGTCGCCATAAGCGCAGGCTGCGCGTTCTGCGTTAGCGTCAGATCCGCTATATCACCTTCCCAGATCAGGCTACTCAGCTTTTCACCCAGCGCCTCGTCGACCTCGTCGAACACAGCCTGAGCAGCCGGATAAGCCTCGGCCAGAGCCTTGCCCATCCCGATAGTTTGGGCACCCTGCCCCGGAAAAACGAATGCGCGTGTCATTGCGACCTCTTGGATGACGTTAGGTTGCGGCGGGGTGTAAACCGTGCGCGGGCGCGGCACAAGCACTGCCTGACCTCTGCAATCTGGCACTTTTGCTGTGCGTGGCTCGCTATTGCGTCCTGATCCCATGGCTTTAGGTTGAACGCAGCCACCCCAGTACGGAGCAACCAATGCCCTCGACCAACACCTTTTCCAGCTATGGCAGTGTGGCCAAGACCTTTCACTGGTTGACCGCCTTGCTGATCTTTACCGCCCTGCCGCTGGGATGGTTCGCCAACAATCTGGCCCACGCAATCTATGATCCGTCCATCCCCACCACCGAAGAGGACCTTGTTCGGGCGGTTCAGTTGTTCTCGCTCCATAAAACAGTCGGGGTCACCGTCTTTTTTGTCGCGCTGGCCCGCATCTTATGGGCGATGACCCAGACCAAGCCCGGCCTGTTGAACGCAGACAACAAACCCGAAGCCTTCGCCGCCGAGGTCGTACACTGGATGCTCTATGCCTCGCTGGTTCTGGTTCCCCTGACTGGCTGGCTGCACCATGCCGCAGCGGAAGGTTTCGCCCCGATCCTGTGGCCCTTTGGGCAAAATCTGCCCTTCGTACCCAAGTCACCCTATGTCGCCGAGGTTACGGCGGGCCTGCACTGGCTGTTCATTCTGGTTCTGGCGGGATCACTAATCCTGCATATCGCAGGTGCCCTCAAGCACCATGTGGTCGACAAGGACAGCACTCTACGCCGTATGCTGCCCGGCCGTTCAGACGTGCCTCAGCCCCCAGACCAACATCACTCTGCCCTACCCGCTGTTGCTGCGCTGGCTATTTGGGGTGCGGTCCTGTTGGGTGGTTGGTCCACGGGCGTATTCTCGGATCACTCCGCCGCCGCAACCGACACCGCAGAACTGTCCGAGGTGCAATCGGACTGGCAGGTGCAAGAAGGCACACTGTCCATTACCATCACCCAACTGGGCAGCCCAGTGACCGGCACATTCGCCGATTGGACCGCAGCAATTGCCTTTGAAGACCCATCTGAGCCGGGCCTAGCCGGTACAGTTGACGTCACAATCGCGATCCCTTCGCTGAGCCTTGGAACGGTTACGGATCAGGCCATGGGGGCCGATTTCTTTGACAGCACCCAATTCCCGACCGCCCAGTTCAAGGCCGACCTCTACAAGACCGACACCGGGTACGAGGCCCGCGGTCCGCTGACCATCCGCGACAAAACTATGGATGTGGTGCTGCCTTTCACACTTGATCTTCAGGACAACACCGCCGCGATGTCCGGGGTGTTGGAATTGAACCGGCTGGATTTTGATGTTGGCAAGTCCATGCCCGGCGAGGACTCGCTGGCCTTTGTGGTTGCAGTTTCTGTGGAACTGGTCGCGCAACGAGCCGAATAAAAAAACCGCCGAGGCGACGTGCCTCGGCGGTTTTGTTCAGAAGATCGCGTGCGACTTATTCAGCCTTAACTGCTTCTACCGAGATCCGGACTTCGACTTCGTCACCGACAAAAGGCGCAAACTGACCTAGATCGAAATCGCTGCGTACCAGCGTGGTGGTCGCGTCAAAACCCGCCCACGGCTTTTTCGCCATTGGGTGTTCGGACACCTGGTTCAACTTGGCATCCAGAACGACCGACTTGGTCACGCCGTTCATGGTCAGATCGCCGGTGATGTTGGCCGTGTTTTCACCGGTGACTTCGATACCAGTCGAAGTAAAGGTGACCAGGTCACCTTCGGCGGCGCCAAAGAAATCTTCGGTCATGAAGTGATCTTCGCGTGGCTTCCAACCGGTGATCATTTCAATCACGGGCATCGAAACAGAAACGCTGGATGCCGCAGGGTCTTCTTGGTCAAACATGATCTCGCCTTCGAAGCCCGAGAACATGCCGGTCGTGGTGGAATAACCCAGGTGGTTATAGCTGAAGACGACCTGGCTGTGGCTGGGGTCCAAAACGTATTTCTCGGCGCTGGCAAACGCCGAAGTTGCCGAAACGGCCAGTGCAGCAGCAAGAAGGGTGGATTTCATAACAATCTCCGAAAAATTATGGATGCAACCCGAATGGGTTGCTCGATAACGAAAATGTGCTGCCCAAGGGCAGCACACAAGTATTATTCTCTAACAGTTTCTGTTCCTAGATGAACAGAATAAATTTCACGCGAAGATTGTTACGCTTCCACTGAGTTGCCCCTTGAGCGCTCGGCTGACATCCGCCGATTGCAGCGGCAGTTTCATCAGCAGGCTGCCATCGACATCGTACAATTCGACCTGATCGTCGGCAAAGCGGGCACCACCCAAGGTGTCATAGCTGCGGCGCAGAACGGTCTGCGGGCGGCCGTTTTCGTTCTTTTGCAGAACCCGAACCTCGCGGCGGATCGGATCGAAATAAGCATCCGGGCGGGCATCCAGCAGCTGAATCGTCAGCAGGCTAACCCCGACCAGCAGAAACATAAGTGACGCAGCCAGCTTGATTGGCCAGACTTCGGCGGCCATTGCGGAACCGGCCACCAACCACATGGAAAACGCCATCACGATCAGAAAGGCGCCCAGGACGCGGGCCAGTACCATCCGAACCTTCCAGTTCGGTGCAAAGGTGATCAGAACTGGTACAGATTTCTCATAGTTCGCTGAGGTTGCGGACTCTTCGAATGCATTCGTATTCATCGCGGTCATCTCTCTCACCCTGTTTTTCAGGTTGCCGTTCTGGGTCCGGTAATTCCGGATAGTCCCCGGTATGAAAAACAACTTTGAGCCGAAAAGCGTCAGGAATTGGGCAGCGCAATGTTAATTGGATGTTAATAGCACGACACCGCCAAGGCGTCTGTGGCGGGGCTTGCCCCTCACGCTCAAACGTGTATATGAGGCCATCCTTCGCAAATCTTATGAATCGCGCAGCCTCTCGTGGCAGGGTCGCGAAGGACAAAATGGCCCCGCCTATGAAATGCGCCTTGATAGAAACAGGAGTACACATGCCGCTGTATGAGCATGTAATGATCGCGCGTCAGGACCTGTCCAACGCGCAGGCAGAAAGCCTTGTCGAACATTTCGGCACCGTTCTGGCGGACAACGGCGGTAACGTCGTCGAAAGCGAGTACTGGGGCGTTAAGACAATGGCCTACAAGATCAACAAAAACCGCAAGGGTCACTATTCCTTCCTGAAGACCGACGCCCCCGCTGGCGCCGTTCAGGAAATGGAGCGCCTGATGCGCCTGCATGATGATGTTATGCGCGTTCTGACCATCAAGGTCGACGAGCATGCCGAGGGCCCTTCGGTCCAAATGCAGAAGCGCGACGAGCGCGAAGGCCGCCGCGAGCGCCGTTGATCAACGCCTGACGAAAGGACATAAACCATGGCCGCAAAACCATTTTTCCGCCGCCGCAAGGTCTGCCCGTTCTCGGGCGACAACGCGCCGAAGATCGACTATAAAGACACCCGTCTGCTGCAGCGCTACATCTCTGAGCGTGGCAAGATCGTACCTTCCCGCATCACCGCCGTTTCGGCGAAAAAGCAGCGTGAACTGGCCCGTGCTATCAAGCGCGCCCGCTTCCTCGCCCTGCTGCCCTACGCCGTGAAGTAAGGAGAGACTGACATGCAAGTTATCCTTCTGGAACGCGTTGCGAAACTGGGTCAGATGGGCGACGTCGTTGACGTCAAGCCCGGCTACGCCCGCAACTTCCTGTTGCCTCAAGGCAAAGCGCTGAGCGCGTCCGAGGCAAACGTCGCCTCGTTCGAAGCCCAGAAAGCGCAGCTTGAGGCCCGCAACCTGGAAACCAAAAAAGAAGCTGAAGCACTGGCTGAAAAGCTGGATGGTCAGCAGTTCATCGTGATTCGCTCGGCATCGGATGCCGGCGCTCTGTACGGTTCGGTCACCCCACGTGACGCCGCAGACGCAGCAACCGAGGCTGGTTTCACCGTCGACAAGAAACAGATTGCCCTGATCGCACCGATCAAGGAACTGGGTCTGCACTCGCTCGCAGTCAAACTGCATCCTGAGGTCGAAGTTGAAATCAAGATGAACGTCGCCCGTTCGGAAGAAGAAGCCGAACTGCAGGCGTCGGGCAAATCGATCCAGGAACTGGCTGCTGAAGAAGAAGCCGCTGCTGAATTCGAAATCGCCGAACTGTTCGACGATATCGGTTCCGCTGCTTCGGAAGATGAAGAGCTGGTTGCCGAAGAAGCTCCGGCTGAAGAAGACGAAGCCAAAGCCTGATCTGGTTCAATCGAATTTCGAAAAGGCCGCACCGATTTGTGCGGCCTTTTTTCATGCACACGCAAAACGGGCAAATTTCGGCCACATCTCAAGCCTACACTTGCAGATGGGCACTCGTTTCCTATCATCGCGCCCTGAAATTCGGAGTACACAGATGACCGCTTACCTGCGCCGCAGCGCTCTGGCCATGATGCTGATGATCCCCTTCGCTGCTTGCGGAGGGCCGGAGACGGTGTCGCAAGACGCATTCGATCCCCCTCTCTACCCCAACGAAACGCCTGAGTTACGGGCCTCGATCAATAAGTGGGCGGATCACTACGAAGTCCCCCGCGAGCTTGTACACAAGCTGGCGATCCGGGAAAGCACTCATCGCCCGTGGGCTGTGAACCGGCCTTATTATGGACTGTTGCAAATCCTTCCTGCGACGGCACGCTCTATGGGCTACAGCGGAAATGCACAGGGGCTGCTGGACGCCGATGCCAATCTGGAATTTGCCGGAAAGTATCTGCGCGGCGCCTGGTTGCTTTCGGATGGCGATCAGCAAAGGGCAATCTTCCTGTACGCCAAAGGGTATTGGCCCGAAGCCAAAGCCCGCGGAATGCTGGTTGAAACTGGGCTTGTACCCGAATGAATTCCCGCTCAACTTGTACAAAGAACGTAAACATCCGATGCCAATTCGCGTCAGAATCGGCGGAATTCCACCCAAATACCCCAGCTTCACGCAGTTCTGTTGCTCTAAGTACGCATTATGCCTGCGCGATATGAACAATTCCCTTGCGCTTAATACCTCGGTTGACGCAACGTAGGCTTGAATACGGACAGACTGTGCGCTTTCGGGGGGTGGAAAGCGCTATGTAAAAGGTTGGACAGGTGAAACTCATAGACTTGGCCGCGCTCGACCAACAGGAAAAGTCGACCGCAGACATAATCAACTCGGTCTGCGAGGAACTCGGCTTTGACTATGCGTCTTATGCCACTTTAAATCCTGTGAAAGGTGACGTTCAGGGGTATGCGAATTACCCTGACGAATGGAAAATCCATTACGGCAGCCATGGATACCACCATTTCGATCCAACAATATACCAGTCGGTTCTCAGCATTGCACCGGTCGATTGGGGCCGTTTCAATCACGACGAAAAATTTAATGCCGTTTTCCGCGATGCACATGACTTCGGCATTACCCCGCGTGGCTTAACCGTTCCTGTCCGCGGCCCTTACGGCGAATGCGGAATACTAAGCGTGACCCGCGATTGTTCAGATGCTGAATGGGAGTCGCTCAAAAGAGAAGTTATGGGCGACCTGCAAATGGCCGCTGTGCATGCGCATGATACGGTTATGCAGTCCGGGGTTCTGGCCAAAGCATTGTACCTGCCCGCCCTTTCGACACGCGAAAAAGAGATCCTTCAATGGGTCGCTGAGGGTAAATCGCAGCAAGATATTGGTGATATTTTGTCGATTTCCCACCGAACCGTCGAGGTTCACATGCGCTCTGGCCGCGAAAAACTGGGCGCGTTAACCACGCCTCAGGCCATTGGCCGGGCGATAGGTTTGGGCTTAATCGCCCCAGGATAAGCAAAAAATCGAAAAAAATACGGGAAACCCCCAATAGTTTCCGCCCGCGACATGGTTAACTCTCGAGTCACGGTAACCAGACTGTAGGGGGATGGAAATGATCATCGTAATTGATGGTATCAACCAGCATATGTTTAGTGATGTCCTGGACGAAATGTTCAAACTACGAGCCCGCGTGTTCGGCGATCGTTTGGGCTGGGAGGTCAACATAGTAGACGGCCGTGAACGCGATATGTTCGACGACCTGAATCCTGCACACGTGGTCAGCATCAACGACAAGGGGGAAGTCGTTGGGTGTATGCGCCTGTTGCAGACCACAGGTCCACACATGCTTGCGGATGTCTTCAATTCTATTCTGGACGGTGAACCGCCCTTGCGCAGTTCACAGGTCTGGGAAGCGACCCGGTTCTGTGTCGACACCAAACGACTGGGCCAAGGGCGCGGCAAAAATTCAGTGTCCTATGTGACCAGCGAGGTCATGATCGGCTCGTTCGAATACGCCAAAACCGCAGGCGTACTGGACTCGATCGCTGTGATTGACCCAATTATGAACCGTGTTCTGCAACGGTCGGGCAATGCCCCGTATGATTACCTCGGTAGTGCAAAACCAATGGGCAAAGTGGTTGCGATGGCGGCGTTGATGGATTGCTCGGATGAACGAATATCGGGCATTCGGGACTATGCGGGAATCGAACATGACGTCTTCCTGACCGAAGAACAGGCGCTGAGTCTGTTCGCGCTCAGCAAGGCCGAAAAACCCGCTAATGTCGATCACCAACCGCTGACCGAGCTTGAGAAATACTTCGTCGAACAGATGCATTCAGCAAAATCGAAAGACGAAGTCAAAGACGTGCTTAAACTGATCGAAGCGCTGTCAGATCGTTTCACGCCAGAGCAAAAGACTGCTCTGCTGAGTACCCCCCGTGCTTTTGCTCATGAGGCCTGACCCCCTCACCTCATAAGATCAAAAGCCACCCACCGGAGCCGTCTGATTGTCAGACGGCTCCGCTTTTTTTTGTGCCCCGTGGGCAGGGGGCGGAAGAGGATTACTCCTCTTCCAGTGCCTCTACGGCTTTCTGCAGGTCGTCTTTGCTGACTTCTTTGTCGGCAACCTGAGCTAGTTCAACGATGTAGTCGATGACTTTGTCTTCGAAGATCGGCGCGCGCAACTGCTGCTGCATCTGAGCGTTCTGCTGCACGAACTCAAAGAACTGACGTTCCTGACCCGGGTACTGACGCGCCTGGTTCATGATCGCCTGCGTCATCTCGGCATCGGTGACTTCAACCTCGGCCTTCTGACCCAGCTCGGCCAGCAGCAGGCCCAGACGCACGCGGCGCTCGGCCAGTTTGTTGTGCTCGTCGGTGGGCTCGATCTCGGCGTGGTCGTGGCCTTCCACTTCCGGGTTTTCCTCGTGCCACAGCTGGTGAGCGATCTGCTTGGCTTCGGCTTCAACCAACGACGGCGGCAGGTCGAAGGAAACGATCTTGTCCAGCGCATCCAACAGCGCGCGCTTCATGACCGCACGCGACGCACCGGAATACTCTGCCTCCAGACGCTCAGCGATCTGAGCTTTCAGACCAGCCAGATCTTCGGCACCGAACTTGGTGGCCAGCTCGTCGTTAATCTCGGCAGCAACCGGCTCTTTCACTTCTTTCACCGTGCAGGTGAAAACAGCGTCCTTACCGGCCAGGTTTTCGGCGCCGTATTCTTCTGGGAAGCTGACGTTCACGTCTTTTTCTTCTTCGGCCTTCACACCGACCAGCTGCTCTTCAAAGCCGGGGATGAAGCTGTTCGAGCCCAGAACCAGCGGGTAGTCTTCGGCCGAACCACCTTCGAATTCTTCGCCGTCCACTTTGCCAACAAAGTCGATCACAACCTGATCGCCGTCTTTGGCTTTGGACCCCTTGCGGCGCGCTTTGAAGTCCTGCGCGGTTTCTGCCAGGCTTTTCAGCGCTTCTTCGACGGCCTCATCGTCTGCTTTGACAATCAGCTTTTCCAGCTCGACCGATTTCAGATCAACTTCGGGGATTTCCGGCAGCGCCTCATAAGACATCTCGACGTGCACGTCGTCGCCTTCTTTCCAGTCTTCGTTGGTCATCTTGACGTCGGGCTGCAGTGCAGGGCGTTCACCGCTGTCTTCAAAGTGCTTGTTCATGGCACCATCGATGCTTTCCTGCATCGCTTCGCCCAGCAGGCGCTGACCAAACTGCTTTTTCAGCAGGGCCATCGGCACCTTGCCTTTGCGGAAGCCCTTCATCTCGACTTCGGGCTGTGCTTCGGTCAGTTTTTCGTTAACCTTGTCGTCCAGCTCGGCTGCGGTCACAACGATGTTGTAGCCGCGTTTCAGACCTTCGTTCAGCGTCTCGGTAACCTGCATTATGGTAGTCCCCATAGGATTCGGGGCGCGCAAAACGGCGCGCCGGGCAAATTTGACGCCTTCTATTTGCCCAGCCGCCTGCGTGCAAGGGGGCAAAGCCCGGATCAGCCTTGTTTTACCGCCGATTTGAACAAAAAAAACGCCCCGGACTGACCCGGGGCGCCTATTCCCAAGAAGGTCGGGATCAGAACTTCCAGAGCGCACCCAGAACCCAGGCTTCGTTCTTGTCAAAGTCGACCGTGTCGTCGAAGTCATGGTTGCGATATTTCAGGTACGCATCAGTGTTGATGCTGTCGATCCGCTGAACGACGGCGACACCCCAGGATTTTGTGCTGGACCCGTCGTTTTCGAAATCCGAACCATCGAAATAGTCGATTCCGACACCGGTTTTCCCCCAGGACACCCAGTCCCCTTCATAGGCCAGTTTGGTGTACCAATAGTCCGGGTCGCTGGCACCGGTGGCAGTGTCGTCACGCGTACCCAAAGCCGCCGTAAAGCTGAAACCGCTGGGCAGCAAAACCGAAGCGGACCCGATCGTGTCTTTGCGTTCACCCGAGCTATTGTCGAAATCCCGCACCGCATAGGCCACGCTTGCGGCAAACTCCACGCCATTTGCGAAAGTATTGCCGTAAGAAACCGCGATGTCGTAGTAGTCATCATCGTCGCTGCTGGACAGAATGTTCTGACCATAGGCAATTGCCGCTGAGAAACCGTTGAAGTCGGGGGTGTCGTAACGGATCCGGCCACGGCGAGCGCCATCAAAGTTGCTGGCAGAGTCACCGACGGTGATACCGCTTAATACACCGTCCGTACCGCGATAGAAAAACGCACCGTTTTCGTCGTTCGTAAAGGAATACAAAGCCGTTCCAACATAAGACAGGTCAACCTCGGCCGCACCGTCCGACGCCATGCTCCCCTGCCCGGCCGAGAACTTGCCGTATCCCCCTTTTAACGAGAAATCGACATGTCGGATGTCTTCCCGTGACCACCCGTCATTGTTGGTTCCATTCTGGTTGGCCGTTCCCGTACTCGGCAGACCCAGTCCGGTTTCGAAACGGAACATGAATTCATTGCTGCCATAGGGCTGCATCAGCCGCAGGCCGACGCGGCTGTTGGAAAGGTCATTGTCCAGCAAGCGCGTTTCCGTTTCCTCGCCATCATCGACCGAGACGATCACCGGATCGAGCTGTCCGTACAACAGAACGTAACCGCCACTGTTGTTGTTGTATTTCAGTTCCGCTGCCGCGGGAATTGCCGTTGTCGCAACCAACATCGCAGCTATTGAGGACAGTTTTAGTTTCTGGGTCATTTCATTCACCTTGAAAATTCCGGCTTTCGTTGCTCATCAATCGCGCGCATGTCGCCATGGCTCCAGAGGCCTCTTGCGATACTTTCAAAGTATTGCATGTCCGCCACTCAGAGCAGGAAAGTCAGAAATAATTCCTATTTTAATCAACGCATTATCTGCAGGAAGACCGCAGCCGGAGACCCCCTCCAAGCGAATTCTGACGCCCGGCTATGCGTCTGGCAAACACTCGATTTGACGACACCGCAAACCCGTCGGCCAAATGCTGCCGAAGATCGGGTGGATCGGCCAAATCTCGCCTAAAAATCATATATTAAGTTGTTTGAAAACTTCAGGAAGCAACTCGGGCAAGTCTTCAGCGATAAGCCCCGGGCCAAACGCACGCGCGCATTCCACATGCAACCAAGCCGCTGTTTCAGCGGCCTGCATCGGGGCAAACCCACGCGCGAGCAGCCCGGTGATAAAACCAGCCAGAACATCGCCGGACCCGGCCGTAGCCAACCAAGGGGCCGCACGGTCGTAGACTGCTGCATTGACCGAACACTGTCCGTTCGGCGCCGCGATCACCGTGTCCGGCCCTTTGAACAAGATCACGCACCCTGCCCGCTTGGCGGCCTCGCGTGTTGCATCCACCTTGGAATAGGCCGGGCCTTGGGTTGCAGGGGCTGACAGCTTTTCGGCAATATCCGGAAACAACCGCGTAAACTCACCACCATGTGGTGTCAAAACGCAGTTTTCATGCAATTGCGCGAACAAGGCTGCGGGATCATCCGCAAAAGCCGTCAATGCATCCGCATCCAGTACAGTCGCGCGCTTGGCGTTCAGAGCAGCTGGCACCAATTCCCACGCACGCTCCAGCCCCAACCCGGGGCCAAGGCACAATGCGTTGAGCCGCTCGTCCTGCAGCACTTGTGTCAGGCCATCCGCTCCTTCGACCCTCTGCAACATGATGGCTGTGACCTGCGCAGCGACCTCCATCTGAGCCGCCGGAGGCACCCCCAACGTCACAAGCCCTGCCCCAATCCGCAGAGCCCCGCGCGCCGCCAATCGAGCAGCACCGGTTTTAACTGCGCCACCCGAAAGGATCAGAGCGTGGCCGTGGGTGAACTTGTGATGCTGTTTGGATTTTGGCAAGCGATAGAGCGGCAACCCACCCCATGTTCGCTCGTCCTTCACGCGGCCCGGTGCTTCGGCAAGGGTTAAAAAAGCAGGGCGGTTCGCTCTGCGAAAAGGCTTTGGGCCTAATGTGAACGCATCGTCATATGGTTCACCGTTAAAGCGGCAACGCTGAATGGAGATACCGATGTCTTTCACAACTAGCCTGCCACACAAATCCGGCCCTTGCGCCAGGAAATGCCCGGGCTTTGGGCTGTCGAAACAAACAGTCAGCCACGCAAAACGGTCGCGCAAAGCACGCGCGCCGCCCGCTTGGGCAGCCTTGCTCCGTATCTCTGCAGGAACACTGTCCAGCAACTTGCTAGACCATGGGTTCGGAGCCTCTTGATGCAACACACGCCCGCTGTCCAGACACAATCCGGACGGGGCGTCGATGCTGATTATGCGGTCGGTGTAGTGGTCCCCATTCACACCAGAAAGATGCCGAACGACCTTGAACAACTCACCGTCCAAACCGCGTTTCAGCCCCGTACCGAACAGTGCGTCAACGTATAGATCGGCAAAACCACCCTTGCGCATGTCCTGTTCAGTCAGCGGTACAACCTCCCCAAACTCCAACCATCGATCATAATTCACTCGCGCATCTGCCGGCAGCTTCTTGGGATCGCCATAGAGAAAGACCTCGACCTCCCAACCCCACTCTTTCAGCAGCCGGGCAACAACAAACCCATCTCCACCATTATTCCCCGGCCCACACAAAACCACAGCGCGCCCCGAGGTCTTCGACAGTTCTGGCCACTCCTCGAAAATCGCCTCGACAACGCCGCGCCCGGCCCGCTCCATCAACTCCAGCCCGGTCACCTCGCTAGACTCAATCGCGGCCTGTTCGATGGCCCGCATCTGTGAAGCTGTCAGCAATTCCGTCATCTCAAATTCCCTCGATGATTCAATTTTGATTACTTTTTATGCAAGTCGATCAAAATTTCACCCACCGCTTAATTTCTCACCACAAGGGCCCGGCCATTTTCGCAATCAGATTGCCGACCGATCTTAGACGTGATCAGTGCCTTTCTGACAAGAGTTATAGGAGCCCGGGATGAAGAAGATCGAAGCGATCATCAAACCGTTCAAACTGGACGAAGTGAAAGAGGCGCTGCAGGACGTAGGTGTCCAGGGCCTCAGCGTGATCGAAGTTAAAGGGTTCGGCCGACAGAAAGGTCACACCGAGCTCTATCGCGGCGCTGAATACGTGGTCGACTTTCTGCCCAAGGTGAAGATCGAGGTCGTTCTGGACGATGACCAGGTTGACGCCGCCATCGAGGCCATCGTGTCCGCCGCGAAAACCGACAAGATCGGCGACGGCAAGATCTTTGTCTCGCCCGTTGAACAAGCCATTCGCATCCGTACCGGCGAGACCGGTTCGGAAGCCCTGTAATCGAACACCCAATAGAGGAATAAGAGTATGAGCAAGGACGCAGTTCTTCAGCTGATCAAGGACGAAGGCGCCGAATACGTCGATGTTCGCTTTACCGACCCGCGCGGCAAGTTGCAGCACGTGACCCTGATGGCCGACCAGGTTGACGAGGATTTCCTGGAAGAAGGCTTTATGTTCGACGGTTCGTCCATCGCGGGCTGGAAGTCGATCGAAGCATCGGACATGAAGCTTATGGTCGACACCGATAGCGCGTATGTCGATCCGTTCTACGCCGAAAAGACCATCTGCGTGCACTGCTCGGTTGTTGAGCCCGACACTGGCGAAGCTTATGAGCGTGACCCGCGCGGCACCGCTCAGAAAGCCGAAGCATACCTGAAGGCATCGGGTATCGGTGATGTGGCCTATATGGGCCCCGAAGCCGAGTTCTTCCTGTTCGACGATGTTCGTTTCTCTAACACTATCAACAAAGTATCCTACGAAGTTGATGCAACCGACGCATCGTGGAACACCGACACCGAGTACGAGATGGGCAACATGGGCCATCGTCCGGGCGTCAAGGGGGGCTACTTCCCGGTCAACCCGATTGACGAAGCACAGGACCTGCGTTCGGAAATGCTGTCGACCATGAAGCGTCTGGGCATGAAGGTCGACAAGCACCACCACGAGGTTGCCTCGTGCCAGCACGAGCTGGGTCTGATCTTCGACAGCCTGACTAAACAGGCTGACGAGCTGCAGAAATACAAGTACATCATCCATAACGTTGCCCACGCCTACGGCAAATCGGCGACCTTCATGCCGAAGCCGATCGCAGGCGATAACGGCACCGGTATGCACGTCAACATGTCGATTTGGAAAGACGGCAAGCCGCTCTTCGCTGGCGACAAGTATGCTGATCTGTCGGACGAAGCCCTGTGGTTTATCGGTGGTGTTCTGAAGCACGCCAAGACCCTGAACGCCTTCACCAACCCGTCGACCAACAGCTACAAGCGCCTGATCCCGGGTTTCGAAGCTCCTGTTCTGCGCGCCTACTCGGCCCGTAACCGTTCGGGTTGTGTCCGTATTCCGTGGACCGAAAGCCCGAAAGCCAAGCGCGTCGAGGCCCGCTTCCCCGATCCGGCTGCGAACCCTTATTTGGCGTTTGCCGCACTGCTGATGGCCGGTCTGGACGGCATCAAGAACAAGATCGATCCGGGCGAAGCCATGGACAAGAACCTGTACGATCTGCCCGCCGAGGAACTGGCCGATATCCCGACCGTTTGCGGCAGTCTGCGTGAAGCTCTGGAAGCTCTGGCATCGGATCACGACTTCCTGCTGCAAGGCGACGTGTTCACCAAAGACCAGATCGACGGCTACATCGCACTGAAGATGGAAGAGGTCGAAACCTACGAGCATACTCCGCACCCGGTTGAGTACGGCATGTACTACAGCTGCTAAGCGGCGGTTGAACTTAAGAAAAGAAAAGGGCGTCCTACCGGGCGCCCTTTTGCCGTTCAGGGTAACACTTCTTGACTGACACGCACGAACGTCCGAGCCTCGTCCCAAAGTATTGATCAGAGGATTTTGGGAGGGCGCGATGCGGTTGATGTTGAAATTCACAATACCGGTTGAAAAAGGCAATCAAGCAGAACGGGACGGATCGCTGGGAAAAGCCATCGAAGCGCTTGTGAAAGACGTCAATGCCGAGGCCGCCTATTTTGCGCTGGAACACGGAAAACGCATGGGCATTGTCATTTTCGAGGAAAGCGATCAGGCCCGCATGCCGAAAATCAACGAGCCCCTGTTTGCCGCATTGAACGCCAATATCGAAATTCAGCCCGTCCTGACGGCCGAGGATCTGCAGCGTGCATTATAAGTGCCACTCGGATCGCGGGGTCGGTTGGACTTAGCTTATTAAGGGATTCTTTTCATGAAGCGATTTGCAATTTTACTGACCCTTACGCTGGCTCTGCCCACAATTGCGGCCAGCGCCCCTTGCGGCAATACCAGCAGCGGGTTTGAGGTTTGGAAGAAGGACTTTGCCAAACAGGCTAAACGCGCGGGAGTCAAAAAGAAGGGATTGCAGGCGCTGGCGCAAAGCCAATACGCCACCCGTACAATCGCGGCAGACCGCAATCAAAAAAGCTTTAAATACTCGTTGGACAAATTCATGCGGGTACGCGGCGCCGACGCAATCGTGTCGCAAGGACGCAAGCGCAAGGCCCGCAACCCGCAGTTCTATGCCGCGCTGGAGCGCCAATACGGCGTCCCCAGCGGAGTGCTTATCGCCATTCACGGAATGGAAACGGGTTTCGGAAATTTCATGGGGGACAGTCAGGTTGTTTCCGCGATCACAACACTGGCCTATGATTGTCGCCGTTCTGACTTCTTTATTCCACATGCCATCGGTGCGCTAAAACTGGTCGATCAAGGCAGTATTACGACGGCAACCCAAGGGGCCAAACATGGCGAATTGGGGCACACTCAATTCCTGCCGGGCAATGCGTTGACCTATGGGGTCGATGCAACCGGTGACGGCCAGGTCGATTTCTACAATATGACAGACGCGCTTGCCTCAACCGCCAATTTTCTACGCCAAAAAGGGTGGAAACCGGGGCGTGGCTACCAGCCGGGGCAACCCAACTTCGCTGTAATTCAGCAATGGAACGCTGCCACGGTCTATCAGCAATCCATTGCGATTATGGCAGCCCGAATCGACGGCTGAGACCTGCCACAAATCTGCGCCTGCACACCCCAATCCGGCCACATTGTTGCCACAGACATTAAGTGGCCCCCAAAATGTCTAGGTTTCCATAGAGTAATCAATCCTGCCAAATTTGGATTTTTTTCCATTTCTGCCAAATTCTGCCCCATATCGCTTGTTAACCTGTTTGGTAAGACAGGATGCGACAAGGGACAGCGCAGTGACTACGAAGCACAGCTATCATGGTGGTCTTCAATTCGACGGTGAGACCGACGGCGCGATCGAGCGGTTCGGTGCCATCGTCGCCACGACATTGGAAGACTATGGCCATCTGGTCGAGCGTAAGACCATGCTAAGCGCAACCGAAGCCAGCATCGTATCCAGCCAGTATCTGGTGCGCCTGACTTTGGAAACTCAGGCGACCGGAGCAGAAGACCGTTTTGAGCGGTTGGACCGTGCCGCCGGGTTAAAGACCGCCCATCGGCCGATCGTGACCCTTCCGCAGAGCCGTTTGGCAATTACAATCTCTCCGGTATCAGCGCTGCTGGATGACAGTGAAATCTCAGAGCTTATGTTGGTGGTCATCCTGTATCGGATGGTTGATATCTGCGCGACGCAGCGCGTCGAATGGCTGTCGCCCAACACAGTTCTGACCGTGGAACAGTTCATGAGCGCGTTCAACACGCTGACGCCTTCCAAACCACGCAACAGACAACAGATTTTCGAGGCAGTGACAGGCCCGTTCGCGGGGCTGGTCATTACTGAAGAAGACCTGGATGAGCCACAAAAAGAGGCGCTGAAACCAGCAGCCCGGCCGATCCAGCTGTCGGATGAGCAGTTGCTCAGCATCGCTTTCCGGACAGAACCTATCGAGCAGCCTACTGATCGGGACGAAGATACGCCCCCCCTCGACCACGATAAGCCCAGCGATATCCTGCGACTGTCCAGTTGGGGATTGACCGGGGCCGTGGCAAGCGTGTCAGTTCCGATCGCGGTCTCTCTGGCCGCAGTGAACCTGATCAAAGGTGAAGATTTTCGCCTTAATACTCAGGTACTTGCCTACTCCGTCGCAATCTCCGCTCTCAGCACAAGCGGGGCAATTGCCGGTGTCGCAAACGCGTTTGGCATGTAGCACTAAACCGAAGACCCTCCTTGGAAGCCCCGCCACTTAGGCGGGGTTTTCCGCTTTGCGCAGGTGCTTTGCCTCAAGCACATAAGTATGGATTGAAAAGACCACGGCCTTCGTTTCAGGCAGACGCAATAGCGTCTGTCGTTCGCTGCGCAGATACCGCGCGACCCCAGGTTCTTGGACATCACGCGGTGCGCTGGCACTGCGGGGTTGGTGCAGTTCCGCGTCCTCGTACCACAAGGCATTGAAGCGCCAAAGCGGACGTTCAGATTGTATTCCATCAAACAGGCGCTGCACGCGGCGGGCGATATCGGCATCATAGCTGGCGACGGGCCCATGAATGTCGATCAAGGGGCGCATGAATTTTTCAGACAAACGCCAACTGGCGGGAAAACACAGGATGGCACCGGTCAGAACGTGTTCATCCCCGTGCTTTTGAAGGATGCAGAAATCTTCCTGCACCAGACGACACAGCATATCCATGGGGTTGGAGCGGTCGATTTCAACACCCTGCCCGTCCGGGCGTATGACCCGGTCCAAACACCCAGGGTAAGCGTGCTTTAGGACAAGGTCCAACAGCTCCTGCGCCGCAGGTTCGGCACTTGGGTCCAGCGCCAGAACCTCTGCCCGTCTTTCGGTCAACAACGTCGTGCGCCGCTGCATCTGCGCGGCAAACACATCATCACAATGCAGCCAATCATCCATGCTGCCCGGTTGGATACCGGGCAAAGGACGTGGGGCAAGCGGATCATAAGGAATTGAGGTCTGGAGGATCGTCATGCCTTTGACCTAACACCAGTTTACTGGATTGTCGGTCAAAAAGCGACGGATGCCCGGTCGCAAACCTTCAAGACGTGGGGGAAATGATTCTCCACGCTCGACGGCAGGCAGGGAGACCCACTATGAACCGGCACTATCGCGACACCCGCAAGATTGACCCGGCAAAGGGCGCTACGCTTGGCGACGGCACCCCGAACGAGAATGATCGGATTGAGATCGGGCCGACGCAGCTGGCCTTTGCCGAATGGGAAGCCGCCGGGCTTGCCCTGCCCGATCTGGCGCGGATGCGGGAATACCGGTGGAAGCGCCTGACGAAGGCCATCGTCGATCGTGGCTATGGTGGGCTGATGATGTTCGATCCGCTTAACATCCGTTATGCCACGGACAGCACCAATATGCAGTTGTGGAACACTCATAACCCGTTCCGCGCCGTGCTGCTGTGTGCCGATGGCTACATGGTGATCTGGGACTATAAAAACTCTCCCTTCCTGTCGAAATTCAATCCTCTGGTACGTGAACAACGCTCGGGAGCAGACCTGTTTTATTTTGACCGTGGTGACAAGGTGGATGTTCAGGCCGACGTGTTCTCGAACGAGGTACGGCTGCTGATCGACGAACATAGCGATGGCAACAAACGCCTGGCCGTCGACAAGATCATGTTGCACGGCCTACGCGCGCTTGAGGCGCAAGGGTTCGAGATCATGGAGGGTGAAGAGGTCACCGAAAAGACCCGCGCCGTAAAAGGCCCGGATGAGATCCTGGCCATGCGCTGTGCCAATCACGCCTGTGAAACCGCGGTGGCCGAGATGGAGAAGTTCGCGCGCGCCAATGTGGGTGACGGCAAGACCTCCGAGGACGACATCTGGGCCGTACTACATGCCGAAAACATCCGGCGCGGTGGGGAATGGATCGAAACCCGCCTGCTGGCCTCGGGGCAGCGCACCAATCCTTGGTTTCAGGAATGCGGACCACGCATCACGCAAAAGAACGAAATCATCGCCTTTGATACCGATCTGATCGGATCTTACGGTATCTGCATCGATATTTCGCGCACGTGGTGGATCGGGGATGAGAAACCCCGCCCTGACATGGTTTATGCCATGCAGCACGCCCATGAACACATCATAACCAATATGGAGATGTTGAAACCCGGCGTGATGATTCCGGAACTGACCGCCAATGCACACAAGCTGGACGACAAGTTTCAGGCGCAAAAATACGGCTGCCTGATGCATGGCGTGGGTCTGTGTGATGAATGGCCTCTGGTTGCCTATCCGGACAAGGCGGTTGCGGGCTCATACGACTATCCGCTTGAGCCCGGCATGGTGTTGTGTGTCGAAGCCGCCTGTGGCGAGGTTGGGGGCGATTTTTCGATCAAGCTGGAAGATCAGGTGCTGATCACCGAGGACGGGTATGAAAACCTCAGCACATACCCGTTTGATCCTCAGCTTATGGGTCTAACATAAAGGATTAGTCCGGCCAGGTTGAGCGGCGGACGTTACCATGCCAGTCCTCGTGTGGGATGGCGGCTTCGGTTGTAGACGGTGCCGCCTGTGGCCAATTTTGCCCCACTGAGAACCCCAGAATTCCGGTCAGGGCAATGATGATTAAAAGATCGGGACGAATAACAACGCCACGCGGGGCGGATGCAGTATGTGCCATTTGAGCCTCCTTGGCTGACTGTGTGTGACACCTGCAAGATGGACATCAGAGAGAAATAATTAAAACGAATATTTGATTGATCAAGCATCACAAATATTGAACCTCGAATTCTCCCAAGAATCCGACCCAAATATCTGTATTCCCCTCACCTTCCCGTGACGCTTCTTACAATGGGGTTGAGTGCCTAGACCGAAGCACACACTATTGGGGCCATCCCGATAGGTAAGGAATTGTCATGCCCACCGAACGCATCACTTTTGCCGGTCACGACGGCAACCAGCTGGCTGCGCGCCTTGATTTGCCGGATGGACCGGTACTTGCGACCGCATTGTTTGCGCATTGTTTTACCTGTTCCAAGGATATTCCCGCCGCCCGCCGTATTGCTGCGCGTCTGGCGGCTATGGGCATTGCTGTATTGCGTTTTGACTTCACCGGTCTGGGCCATTCGGGCGGAGAGTTCGCGAACACCACCTTTACCTCGAATGTAGAAGATCTGATTGCCGCCGCGCAGTATCTGGCCGGGAAAAACATGGCTCCCGCCTTGCTGATCGGTCACTCATTGGGTGGGGCTGCCGTTCTACGCGCGCGCGCTGGTATCCCAAGCGTCAAGGCAGTGGTCACGCTGGGCGCGCCAGCCGATCCGGGACATGTCTCGCACCATTTTGAGGCTGCACTGCCCCAGATCGAACAGGAAGGATCAGCCGAGGTCATGCTGGGCGGTCGCCCGTTCCGCATCGGCAAAGCATTTGTCGACGACATTTCAGAAACGGCTTTGACTCCTGCCATTGGCGACCTGAAAGCTGCCCTGCTGGTCCTGCACGCCCCCCGGGATGAAACCGTCAGCATCGACAATGCCAGCACCATCTTTCTTGCTGCCAAACATCCCAAAAGCTTTGTTACGTTGGACGATGCCGATCACCTGATCACGCGGGCCTCGGATGCGGAATACGCGGCGGATGTGATCGCCGCATGGGTCAAGCGATACGTCACACTCTGCCCACCGGCACCGCCGCCGGGCGCGCCCGAGGGCGTGGTGCGCGTGACCGAAGTTGATCCCTCCGGGTATTTGCAGGACATCCAATCCGGCCCCCGGCATCACGCGGTTGCGGACGAGCCTGAATCATATGGCGGTACGGATCGGGGCATGTCGCCTTATGGCTTTGTTTCCTCGGGTCTGGGGGCGTGTACGTCGATGACGATCCGCATGTATGCGCGGCGCAAGCGGTGGCCACTGACGGGTATCTCGGTCGATGTCTGCCACAACAAAGTACATGGTCAGGATGCCGGTCTTGCAGGAGACGGCAAGATCGACGTGTTCCGCCGCAAAATCCGCCTGGAAGGACCGCTGGATCAGGAACAGCGTACCCGGCTGCTGGAGATTGCAGATAAATGCCCTGTACACAGAACGTTGGAAGGGTCAGCCCATATCACTACGGAACTTCTGACCTGACCCTCTGAAACTATCTGCGCGGTCGTGGCGCCGGGCGATGGATCGGCGGTCTGGCTGCGGGTGGTCGCGCCACTGGCGGACGCGGTCGCGCAGGTGGTTTTGCAACCGGCGGCTTTGGTCTTGCCGGAGGTTTGCCAGCAGGCGGTTTCGGCCGCGGAGGCCGGTCGACGTCAATATCTACGTCAACATCGCGTCGATAGTAGTCATTCCACAGCATCGAGTCATAAAACGGGTCGTAACCGTATCCATAGCCGACACCAACTGAAACACCGTCACATGCTGACAGTGCAAAACTTGCAACACCAAGCCCCAGCGCAAGGATTGTACGTTTGATACGTTTTGTGATCATCGGCACATCTCCTTACTGCGTGGCCCGAAACGACGCGAATACGGCATTCAGGTCGTCAACATAAGCCGGATCAGCGCCATTGCGCAGGATCGCGACAACAACGGCCACGCGACCGTTTGGCAGGTCAATGACCGAGGCCGTAAAGTTGATGCCACGCCCGTCGCGGGTGCCGGTCCCCCGGATCACCCGCGCCGGTAAACCGCCAATTCGGGTATCGGACATGTTGGTAACTTCGGGATCTTCAACAAGAAACTTATCAATATCTTCAAGATATTGCAGTCCATCCTTAATTGACTTTACGCCAGCAGGTGAAACGAACCCCATCCAGACGTTGTCATCGGTCAAAGGCCGTATAGCCATGACACGTGCGACAGCGCGAAGATCACCCAGTTCCGTATCCTCAATCTCACGCGGGCCGCCCGTTCGCACGACCCAATAGTCGGGCACCGAAAAGCCAAACAGGGCGCGCCCTGCTTCGGTGTATGTGACAGGAGTATCCGCAGACGCCGGTGTCACAGCCCCTAACCACACGGCGGCACAGGCGGCCAGAGTCGAGCCAGTAAAAATTCTCATTTCTAAATAACCTGATGTTTTCGTTGAATGCAGCTTGGACTGCGGTGGCCGGTTTTGTCCAGCATCTCTTGGAATAGGCCACAAAAAACCGCGCCCGGATTGCTTTGGGCGCGGTGTCATTCACAAAGTTATTCGGAAATCAGTTGCGGGCGTCGCCAACCAGTTTCCACAGGCCGGGGATCAGCAGAGCGGCCAGCGCCAGTTTGATCACATCCCCCATCAGGAAGGGCGTCAGACCCCATTCCAGGATCGGCTTATCCCAGCCATAGAGCTGACCCAGCCACAGCAGGCCCGGCACATAGATCAGTACATTGGCCAACACCAGCGCCAGCGCCAGTTTCCCGACCGAGCGATCCCAACCGCGCGCGGCCAACGCGCCCAGCAGTACGGTAGCCATCAGGTAGCCGACCAAATAGCCGCCAGTGCCGCCCATCATGTAAGTCAGCCCAAATTTCTCGGCCGAGGACCCGGCGAAGACGTCAAAACCCAGCGCGCCGATCAACAGATAGCCCAGCATGGTGATCAGACCCAGACGCGCACCATAGGCGGTACCGATAGTCAGAACGGCAAAGGTACCCATGGTGATCGGTACCGGCCACATCGGAACCTTAATCTTTGCGGCAATCGCCAGCGTAACGATACCCACCGCGACCAAGGCCACCTGTTTCACGCGCAGCGCTGTGCCCTCGCGCGGACCGATTGCCTCGGCCAGAACATTTGTAGTCATTTTCGTTTCTCCACGTTCGGATGGAAATTGGGGCACAGGATGGCCCATTTCACATCGAGACTTCAAGATGATTGCGCTATCGAGGGCGGTATTCGGTTTTCATTTCATAGGCTTTTCGCGGTCCGTTCACCGTCCAGTGGACGGACCAAACCGGCCAGGCTGAGAAATCATAGACCGCATCATAGCTGTCTGGCGGACAATCATGATGATCCCTAGACTGCGAATGCTCCAGCTTCAATGTATGAAAAAACCGTCCGTCTTCGAAATGAACCGCAATCCCTTCGCCTGCATCCCGCCACAGGTAGCGCCGGGTGCCTGTCATCTCGGCCTGACCCGGAATGCGCAGCGTGACCTCTTCATCATAGATTAACCCATTTTCAGCCGGGCGCAGAACCGCGTGACCTTCGGCTTGCACGAACTGCCCTGCCCGCTCGTCGTTTATGGTTCGGCTCAGACTCCAGCTCCCTTCGAACTCGGAAAGGCTGCGCGGCTGGGTCATTCGGCATAGGTCCCGTCGGTGGTGCCTCCGCTGTCATCGACGAACCGGATCACGTCACCCTTTTTCTGAACGTCATAACAGGCCCACAAATCAGAGGGCGGCCAGACCGAGCAATACCGATCCTCGCGCACCGCCCAACGGCCCGCGCTTGGGCGACCCGAGTAATACTGCGTCAGCATCGGTTCATCGAATGTCTGCCAGACGCCGTCCCTGTAATCGAGCTTCTGGCCGGTCAGGGCATCCAGAATCTCGTCTCCGGTCAGTGTCCGGAACTCTTCCGCGGCCAAAAAACCGGGCCAAACGGCCAAAATCAGGGCAAACCGTCTCATACTTGCACTCGTGCCTTGTTCCCTTGTGCGGCTGGGTTTAAACCCCGCGCCAACGCTCTATCCCAAACACAAAAAGGTCTCACCGCCAATGATTCCACGTTATTCCCGCCCCGATATGGTTGCCATCTGGTCGCCCGAGACCAAGTTCCGCATCTGGTTCGAGATCGAGGCCCACGCCTGCGACGCCATGGCCGATCTGGGCGTCATCCCGCGCGAAAACGCTGAGGCGGTGTGGAAGGCCAAGGACGTGGAATTCGACGTGGCCCGCATTGATGAGATCGAGGCCGTCACCAAGCATGACGTCATCGCCTTCCTCACTCACCTCGCCGAACATGTCGGCAGTGAAGAGGCGCGTTTTGTGCATCAGGGCATGACCTCTTCGGATGTACTTGACACCTGCCTGAACGTACAGCTCACCCGCGCCGCGGACCTGCTGATTGCTGACCTCGAAAGCCTGCTGGCCGCCCTGAAACGCCGCGCGATCGAACACAAGAACACCGTCCGCATCGGTCGCAGCCACGGCATCCATGCGGAACCCACCACAATGGGTCTGACCTTTGCCCGATTCTATGCCGAGATGGACCGCAACCTGTCACGCATGCGCGACGCCCGTGCCGAAATCGCCACCGGTGCGATCAGTGGTGCGGTCGGCACTTTCGCCAATATCGACCCCCGCGTTGAAGAGCATGTCTGCGATCAGCTAGGTCTGGTGCCTGAACCGATCAGCACGCAGGTCATCCCGCGTGACCGCCACGCGGCCTTCTTTGCGACCCTTGGCGTCATCGCCAGCAGCATCGAAAACATCGCCATCGAAATCCGTCACATGCAGCGGACCGAGGTGTTGGAGGGTGCCGAGTTCTTCTCGATGGGCCAAAAAGGCTCCTCGGCCATGCCGCACAAGAAAAACCCGGTCCTGACCGAGAACCTGACCGGTCTGGCGCGCATGGTGCGCGCAGCGGTGATCCCGGCGATGGAAAACGTGGCGCTCTGGCATGAACGCGATATCTCGCATTCCTCGGTCGAACGCATGATCGGCCCGGATGCGACAATCACGCTGGATTTTGCGCTGGCCCGCCTAACCGGCGTGGTCGACAAGATGCTGATCTTCCCCGAGAACATGCTGGAGAACATGAACAAGTTCCCCGGTCTGGTGATGAGCCAGCGGGTTCTGCTGGCGCTGACGCAAGCAGGGGTCAGCCGCGAAGATGCTTATGCCATGGTTCAGCGCAACGCGTTGAAAGTGTGGGAGCATCGCACCGACTTCAAAGAAGAACTGCTTGCCGACGCTGATGTCACCGCAGCGCTGAGCCCTGATGAAATCGAAGAGAAGTTCGACCTCGGTTACCACACCAAACACGTCGACACGATCTTCGCCCGCGTGTTTGGCGAATAAATCCTGACCGTTCAGTCAGTTCAAAGGGCCCGGTTCGCACGACGCGAACCGGGCCCTGCTCTTTTGCCAGGCGGGTCAAAATCAGCTATGGTGGCGTATATTTCCGAACGGGAGAAATAGCATGATACGCACCATTCTCTGCGCCTTGGCCCTTACGTTTTCAGCTTCGGTCGCTTTGGCCTGTACTGGCCATTCCAAGCAAACCCAGTCCTGCGCAGACGGGACATATTGGGATTCCGAAACCCAAACCTGCGCGAAAATCGTAAACAGCTGAGAATTTTATTTCCTACTTGTGAATAAAAGCGAAGCCGCGATTGTTAGCTTTTTATTAGATCGCACTATGCTTGATCAGAGCAGCCCAGAGAACGGAGTAGGAAAATGCGTCTTGTATTAGTTTCAGCTATTGCCCTTCAGGCCTTTGTCTTTGCACCGGCGGCATACGCTGCGGGCGGTGGAAGCGGCGCCGCACCCAAGCCAACGAACACAACCAAGAAATGCCTGTTTGGCCGCGTTTACGACAAGGATGCCGGGCGCTGTGTCAAGCCGGACAAGACCAACTTCACCCAAGATGAGCTGTATGAAGCCGTGCGGGAATTGGCATATGACGGCCAGTTAGAAAACGCTCAGAATATTCTACGCATTATGGATCAAGACGATGATCGTGTGCTGACCTACTGGGGCTTTACCTATCGCAAAATGGGTGAGCTTGAACTGGCTAACGTCTTTTATTCCAACGCCATCGAAACCAACCCCGACAATATCCTGGCACGCAGCTATATGGGTCAGGGCTTTGTGGCCGAAGGCAAGACCGATCTGGCAATTGCACAATGGCGCGAGATCAAGGCGCGCGGTGGTGAAGGCACCTGGGCCGAGGCGTCGCTGCGCGAGGCAATCCGCACCGGGCTGACCTATAACTACTAAGCTTCAGCCTTTCTTTACCCGACTCTCCGTAATCTGCCTGTGGAACGCAACTATGGCACCGCAGGCAGATGCAGGATACAAACACTTTGATACAGGTGGCACCGGGGGCGGCTCCGGTGACAGATCAGGCGGACAGTGAAGCGCCTCGCGTCATTCCTCGCGCGCTCAGCAACCGACAGAAGGCCGCCGTGGTCGTGCGGCTGCTGCTGAATGAAGGCGCGGATATCCCGCTGGAAGACCTTCCCGACGATTTGCAGGAAAAACTGACCCATCAGCTGGGTGAGATGGGGCTAGTGGATCGTGTAACATTGGACGCAGTGGCGCAGGAGTTTGCACAGGCGCTGGACAGCGTCGGCCTGTCTTTCCCGCACGGTCTGGCCGGTGCTTTGGACGCGGTGGATGGTAAGATTGCCCCAGCTACAGCCGCGCGGCTGCGTAAGGTGGCTGGAGTGCGCCAGATTGGTGATCCCTGGCAACGGCTGCGCGAGGTACCACCCGAAGACCTAGCTGCCATGGCACAAGCAGAAAGCACCGAGATCGCCGCCGTGATGCTATCGAAACTGGAAACCGCAAAGGCCGCGCAGCTTTTGGGGAACCTGCCCGGTCCTGTTGCCCGTCAGATCACCTATGCGGTTTCGAAAACCGCCAATGTCACACCCGAGGCGGTAGAACGCATCGGCTGGTCGCTGGCGGCTCAGCTGGACCAAAGGCCGTCGCAGGCGTTTGCGGATGGTCCCGGGGAGCGCGTGGGCGCAATTCTGAACCAGTCGGCGGCCTCAACCCGAGACGGGTTGCTGACCGCGCTAGACGAAGAGGATTCGGATTTCGCCAGTGTCGTGCGCCGTTCGATCTTTACCTTTACGCATATCCCAGCCCGTATTCTGTCACGCGACGTCCCGGCGGTTCTCCGCAGTGTGGATCAGGCAGATCTGGTCACCGCGTTGGCCGGGGCCACTGCGGAGGATGACCAAAATACAACCGAATTCCTTTTGTCCAACATGTCATCGCGAATGGCCGACAACCTGCGCGAAGAAATCGGCGAACGCGGCAAAGTCAAGCAGTCCGAGGCTGAAGAGGCCATGACACAGATTGTTGGCGCTATTCGTGCCCTGGTTGACGAAGGAACGATCGCCCTTATCGAAGAAGACAATGAGGAATAGGCAAGCACCACGACTTAAGCCATAGGAATGCTTGTGGTCGCGGAATGTGCCTTGTATGTCTGACCCGGCAAAACGCAACAGCCGGTGAGACCAGATTATGCCCGTCGAAAAGTCGGAACTAAGCCGCGGGGCGCTTCGAAAATATTATGTCACCGGCCTGTTTCTGAAAGGTGTAATCGGGGCAATGCGGCTGTTGCCGTATGAACGGCGTATCGCAACGATGGGGGCCATCGTACGCGGGCTTGCCCCTTTGGTCGGGTTCACCAAGCGCGTGCGCAGCAACCTGAAGCTCACCCGCCCCGACCTGTCGGACGCCGAGGTAAATCGCATCTGTCGCGCTGTACCCGACAATGCAGGTCGCGCCATCATGGAGCACTTTTCGCCAGAAGGCTTCACGGAACGGCAGGCCAGCGCCAAGGTGTCCGGCCCCGGCATTGCTGCCTTTGACGCCGCCGTGGCCGAAGGGCGACCCGTCATGATGATAACCGCGCATTTCGGTCACTACCTGGCAGCGCGGATCGCCCTGCAAACCCGCAGTGGACAGCCCATTGGATGCCTCTATCGTCGTATGGCGAATCCCTATTTCAACGACATGTATGTCGACGCGTTCTACAAAACCGGCGCGCCCATGTTCGAACAGGGCCGCCGCGGCATGGTTGAGATGGTGCGATCCCTCAAGAGTGGCGGCATCATTGCCATCGTCTCAGACCTGCACGCCCACGGCGGGGAAGAACTGACGTTTTTTGGCAAACCGGCCGTGACATCCGTCTTGAACGCCGAATTGGCGATGAAATACAAAGCCGAACTGATCCCGTGCTATGCGATCCGCCAGCCTAATGGCATTGATTTCGAAATCGTCCTGCATGACCCGGTTCCGCATACTGACGCCAAGACCATGACCCAGTTCACCAATGATGATCTTGAGGCTATGGTAAGGCAGCACATGGGACAATGGTTCTGGATTCACCGACGCTGGAAAGCCTGGAACGGACTTGGCGTTCAGCCCGAGGATATGCCCTGATCACTTGACCTTGGTGGCGGCAACGATTGGGCCATGCCCAACCTTCTGCACAAGTACGACTGCTGGCAGGTCCGAGGTCAACACCGCCGAAAACTTCTGCGGCGCCACCCCGTCCCACTGCCCGGCGACCTGCCAGGTATCTACAACGTTTGCATAGTCCAGCTCATGCCCTGCCAGCTCTCCTCGGCGGATCGAGGCATGGCGCATCGGCGCATACTGCACCACGCGCACGTCAAAAAGCTCACCCTCTGGCAGTTCGACCGGCGTCACATCGACCGTGACATCGTTGCCCGAACGGGTCGCCACCACTTCGGCCTCGGGCGCAGCTTTGAGATGGGCATCGATCAGATACTCCAACTCCTGCGACTTTGCACCGACCACATCCTGCTGACCGTTGATAACCATCTGCGGCGTGTAGATCATCGACCGCCCGCCCTGACGCGCATAGGCGCGCTGACGCAGGGTGTGATTGGGATCGGCATATTCGTCCTTCCAACCAATATAGTCCCAATAATCCACATGCAGGGCCAGTCCGATCACATCGTCACGTTGTGCCAGATCATGCATCAACTCATCGGCTGGCGGGCAGGACGAACACCCTTGTGATGTGAACAGTTCGACCACAACCGGGTCATTCTCGGCCACGGCTGAGGTGGCCAGAAACAGGGAAATAAACACAGTGACAGGAGCAATTCTGAACATATGAAATCTCGGGCTTTTGGGGTGCTTATCCGGTTTAAACGGATCGACGCTCAACCGCCAATCAAGGTTTCTTGAGATTTAAAACAATCGCCCTTGAATTGTATACTGTAGCATACAACATAGAAGTCAAGGTATCTAAGCCTTGAATGCACGGCAATGATGCTCCAGAAAACAATCAGCAAATCCCCAAACCCAATATTTTGAAAGGGAGGCCAACAATGCCCATTACCGTTGGAAAGGATAGCGCCAAGACACGCCGCAGCCTGAGCGTGAACGGCAAGTCCATTGCCTATTACTCGATTCGCGCCGCGCAAGAGGCCGGTCTAGGTGATTTTTCCAGGCTTCCTGCGGCACTGAAAGTGGTGTTGGAAAACATCCTGCGGTTTGAGGATGACGGGTTTTCTGTCTCGGTTGATGACATCAAAGCTTTTGCCGAATGGGGCGCAAATGGTGGTAAAAACCCGCGCGAGATTGCCTATCGCCCTGCCCGCGTATTGATGCAGGACTTCACGGGCGTTCCGGCCGTCGTTGATTTGGCCGCAATGCGTGACGGGATCAAGGCGCTGGGTGGTGACGCGCAAAAGATCAATCCGTTGAACCCGGTGGATCTGGTCATCGACCACTCAGTCATGATTGATGCGTTTGGCAATCCGCGCGCGTTCCAGATGAACGTGGATCGCGAATATGAACGAAACATGGAACGCTATCAGTTTCTGAAATGGGGGCAGTCGGCGTTTGACAATTTCCGCGTTGTGCCACCCGGCACCGGCATCTGCCATCAGGTAAACCTTGAATATCTGGCCCAAACCGTCTGGAGCGACAAAGACCAGAACGGTGAGGAAGTTGCCTATCCCGATACTCTGGTCGGCACCGACAGCCACACCACCATGGTCAACGGCATGGCCGTTCTGGGCTGGGGCGTTGGCGGGATCGAGGCCGAGGCCGCGATGCTGGGCCAGCCGATTTCGATGCTGATCCCCGAGGTTGTTGGCTTTGAGCTGACCGGCGCGATGGTCGAGGGCACTACCGGCACCGATCTGGTTCTGAAAGTGGTCGAGATGCTGCGCGAAAAAGGCGTGGTTGGCAAATTCGTCGAATTCTACGGCAGCGGTCTGGATCGCCTGCCATTGGCTGACCGTGCGACCATTGCCAACATGGCACCGGAATACGGCGCGACCTGCGGTTTCTTCCCGATTGATGGCGAAACCCTGCGCTATATGCGCAATACCGGACGCGACGAGGATCGCTTGGAACTGGTTGAGGCTTACGCCAAAGAAAACGGCCTGTGGCGGGATGAAAACTACGCCCCGATCTACACGGACACCCTGTCGCTCAACATGGGCACTATCGTTCCGGCCATATCGGGTCCGAAACGGCCGCAGGACTATGTCGCGCTGACTGGCGCCAAAGCCGCTTTCACCAAGGAAATGGCTGAGACCTTCAAACGCCCGATGGCCAAGGAAGTCGCGGTCAAAGGCGAAGACTATACTATGGAATCGGGCAAGGTGGTTATCGCCTCGATCACCTCATGCACCAACACATCGAACCCCTATGTGATGATCGGGGCCGGTCTGGTGGCGAAAAAGGCGCATGAACTGGGCCTGAACCGTCAGCCTTGGGTCAAGACCTCGCTGGCCCCCGGATCGCAGGTTGTGACCGAATATCTTGAGTCTGCAGGGCTGCAACAGCATCTGGACGCCATCGGATTCAACCTTGTGGGCTATGGCTGCACCACCTGCATCGGTAACTCGGGTCCGATCCAGAAGGAAATCAGCGAAGCGATTGCCGAGGGCGATCTGGTCGCTACCTCGGTTTTGTCGGGCAACCGCAACTTCGAGGGTCGGATTTCGCCGGATGTGCGCGCCAACTATCTGGCTTCCCCTCCGCTGGTGGTGGTCTATGCGCTGGCGGGCACCATGGATATCGACCTGATCTCGGAACCGATCGGTCAGGACAAGAACGGCAATGATGTGTTCATGAAAGATATCTGGCCGGACCAGAAGGAAATCGCCGATTTGGTGCAGGAAACCGTCACCCGCGAGGCATTTCAGTCGAAATATGCCGACGTGTTCAATGGCGACGACAAATGGCAGGCGGTCGAAGTTCCGCAACAGGAAACCTATGACTGGCCGCCGACCTCGACCTACATCCAGAACCCGCCATATTTTCAGGGTATGAGCCCCGAACCGGGCACCATCTCGAACATCGACGGCGCCAAGGTTCTGGCCATTCTGGGCGACATGGTCACCACCGACCACATCTCACCTGCGGGGTCCTTTGCGGCAACCTCGCCTGCGGGTAAGTACCTGACAGAGCGTCAGGTCCAGCCGCGCGAGTTCAACTCGTATGGTTCGCGCCGGGGCAATCACGAGGTCATGATGCGCGGCACGTTCGCCAATATCCGCATCAAGAACGAGATGCTGGATGGCGTCGAGGGCGGCTATACCAAAGGTCTGGACGGTCAGCAGACCTCGATCTACGACGCGTCGATGGCCTATCAGGAACAGGGCGTTCCGCTTGTGGTGTTTGGGGGGCAGCAATACGGCGCCGGGTCCTCACGCGATTGGGCGGCAAAGGGTACCGCGTTGCTGGGCATCAAGGCCGTGATCGCCGAAAGCTTTGAACGCATCCACCGGTCTAACCTGGTTGGCATGGGCGTGATCCCCTTCGAATTTACCGGCGGCGACACCCGGAAATCTCTAGGGCTAAAGGGGGATGAGACGGTCTCGATTGATGGTCTGGATAAGGTTGAACCATTGCAAGAGGTGCCCTGCACTATCACCTATGGCGACGGCACCACAAAGACCATCACCCTCAAGTGCCGCATAGATACCGCGCCCGAGATCGAATACGTCGAAAACGGCGGTGTGCTTCAATATGTGCTGCGGAACTTGGCGAAAGCTGGTTAAATCTGCGCGCTATAAAATTAAGGGCGTCCGATTGGACGCCTTTTTTCATTTCTCATTTGGTTAAACCATCGCGGCTTTAGTTGCCTGCCGCTTTTTCCAACGCCGGACGGATTGTGCTTTCGATCACGCGCTGAGTTATCGGCCCGGCAAAGCGCAGGATGATCGTGCCCTCACCATCGATCACATAGGTCTCGGGCACGCCATAAACGCCCCAATCCAATCCCATACGCCCCTGCTCGTCCCGGCCGATTCCGGCATAGGGGTCGCCCAGTTCGGTCAGGAAGGCTTCGGCGTTTGCCAGCTTGTCCTTGTAATTGACGCCGTAAACGGGGATGCCCTCATCTGACAGGGCCTGCAGGTTGGGATGTTCAACCCGGCACGGCGCGCACCAGCTGGCCCAATAGTTGACCAGCTTGACTTCTCCGTCCCGCAGCGTTGCGTCATCAAATCCCGTCTTTCCCGCGAATTCCGTCAGCACCACCGGCGGCGCGGGTTGGCCTTCGCGGGCCGACGGTAACGCGTTGGGGTCATCGCGGAACATGCCGATGCCCGCTAGAACGGCGAAAGCGCCAAAAATCAGCGGCGGCGCAATCATCAGGGGTGAGATTTTAGCCATTGCGCGTCATCCTTTGTTCGACCTTTTCCATCTCGGCCCGGACCTTGCGGCCACGTACGATGCTGAACACAATCAGCAGCGCCAGCAATCCGATCGAGGCCGCATAGGACCAGAGAACCGTATCGGCATATTTTCCGAGATCAGGGATCATCCGCTTACCCTTTCCCGCGCCAACAGCACCTTGACCCGGCGCGCGCGAATTTCCGTGCCCGTGCGGTACAAAACAAGAGCAATGAACAGCAGTACAAACCCGATGATGCACAGCAAAAGTGGGTAGAAATAGATATTGCTGACCTTCTCTTCGGTATCCGCCCCGGTCACGGCGGCGGCCCGCATCACGGATGCGCCCTGATGCAGCCCCTGATTCCAAAAATTCACGGCATAGCGGCTGAGCAGCGCAAAGACAGACCCGACCAGACACAGGACCGAGGTCAGATCGGCCGCCGTATCAGGGTCTTCGATAGCTTCCCAAAGTGCGACATAGCCCAAATAGAACAGGAACAGGATCAGGAACGAGGTCAGGCGCGGATCCCAGGCCCACCAGGTGCCCCACATTGGCTGCCCCCAGATCGCCCCGGTCGCCAGCGCGATCAGTGTCATCACAATACCCACTGGGGCCGCTGCACGCGCCGCCAGCGCGCTGACATGGTGGCGCCGCACAAGCCACACCAGCGAGGTCGCCAGCATCATCAGCCAGCAATTGATCGCCATCAGCGCAGCAGGCACATGCAGATAGATAATCTTGACCGTCGATCCCTGCTTGTAGTCATCCGGTGTGAAGAAGAACCCCCACACCAGCCCTACCACGATGCAGGCAAGCGATGATGCCCAGAAAAACGGCATCACCCGTTCACTGGTGGCAAGGAACTTGCGCGGATTGGCGTATTCCCAGAGGGCGTTGGCTTTGGCTGCGATAGACATGGGCCTTATCTAGTCCGAGTCGGGTTCGTTCTCAATTGACATCAATCAAAGTTTGACCACGTCAGCGAAGGTTAATGCGCAGCACCGCTGCGCTGGCAAAGGGCAAAAGGGCGATTGTCGCGGCGGTGATCCCCGCTAGCATAAACAGCGGGGTCTGGGTTTCCATCCCCGTCGCCCCACGGCGCGCGACTTCGGCCCCAAAGATCAGGGTCGGCACGTACAGCGGCAGGACCAGCAGGGATAGCAGCAATCCGCCACGTTTCAGGCCCACGGTCAGGGCCGCGCCAAAAGTGCCGATGACACTCATTGCCGGGGTGCCGATCAACAGCGATACGACCAGCCAGAAAAACCCCGGCACCGGCAGGTTCAGCAACACGCCCAGAAACGGAGCGGCCAGAACCAGTGGCAGGCCAGTGGTTAGCCAATGGGCCAGCGCCTTGATGGTCACTACCGCCTCCAACGGCAGCGGCGCGGTGGCCAATAGGTCAAGCGAGCCGTCCTCCCAATCCAGTGCAAGCAGGCGGTCCAGCGACAACAGACAGGCCAGCAGCGCGCCCAACCACAGAACACCCGGCGCGATGGTCGACAGCAGCGAGGATTGCGGCCCTACTGAAAATGGCACCAAAACAGTCACGATCAGAAAAAAAGCCAGACCGAGACCAAACCCCCCGCCCGCGCGGAAGGCCAGTTTCAGGTCACGCAGCAACAGGGCGATCACAGGAAGCCTCCGTCGAAATCTTCTATGGGTTTGGGTTTCGCCTTGTTGCGGCCGACATCCAGAACTTCTCCGTCCAGGCCAAGGTCGATATGAGTGGCGATCAGGGCCGAACCGCCCTGCCCCAGATGCGCGCGAACGGCATCAGCGAACATCTGCACTGCATTACGGTCCAGTGATACGGTGGGCTCATCCAGCATCCAGATTGGCCGCCCCGTGACCAGCATGCGCGCCAGACCCAACCGCCGTTTTTGCCCGGCCGACAGGTTGCCAGCATGGCGATCAGACAATTCGTTCAGCGCAAAGGCGTCTAGCGCGGGCTGAATTTCATAAGTGCCAAAGACCGAGGCCCAGAAGGTCAGATTCTCAACCACCGTCAATGTCGGCTTCAACCCGTCGGAATGCGAGGCATATGCGATCTGATCCTCAGCCCCGTCAATCTGCCCCGCCAGCGGCGGCTGCAATCCAGCCAGTGTGCGCAGCAAGGTCGTCTTACCGATCCCGTTCGGCCCGCGCAGAATCAACGCCTTGCCCGGCGGCAGAGCAAAGCTCAGCCCTTCAAGCACAGGAACGCCGCCACGGGCGATGGCCAGATCGGTCACAGTCAATGTCATGGGTCCCGCTTATCTCATTGCCGTCAGGCGCAAAAGGTGAGATTTGACGCAGGCCCTGCCGACAGATCAGACCGGCAATAAGGCCAGCGCAACGCGCCGCCCTTCGGACAACAACACGTTATACGTGCGGCACGCAGCCGGAGAGTTCATGATCTCAACTCCGATCCCGGCATTTTCCAGGGCCGTGCGCAGATCAGCAGGAATGTGATTCAGTTCAGCCCCTGTGCCGACGAACAAAACGTCCACGGTATCGGAAAGTTCCAGCAGCGGCGCGTTGTCCTCATACCCGTCCCAGGTCATTGTTCCGGCGGGGCCTGTCAGAACGGCTCCCTCATAAACCTGCCCACCGATCCGAAAAAAGCCCGGGCCATACCCGTCAACCGGGACTGCGTTGGTATAGGAAATCTCATTCAGGCGCATGGCCGTGTTCTAGCCCCAAAGCGGTAGGCCCGACAAGGCCGCAACCGCAATCGCCAGGTAAGCCGCAGCGCGATACAGCTTTTCATACGCGGGCCGGAACAACCAACCGCCCAGCCAGTTGCCCAGCAAATTGGGCACGGCCAATGCAAGACCCAATGCCGCCGCCGCCCAAGTGATCCGCTCCATCCCGGTCAGGAACCCAAGGAGGAGGAAATCGAACCCGAAGAGGAACAATAAAATCGTGGCGCGGATAACTTCGACCGGTATGGGGCGCGACATGTAAAACAGGATTACCGCCGGGCCGGGCAAGCCCGCCACGCCGCCCAGAAACCCGGCCGCTGCACCAATTCCCGCAACCATCCCCCGCCCAACATGGCCGTGATACCGCAAGCCAAGGATCAGCACGGCCAGCATAAACAACGCCAGCAGACTGACGGCATAGCGGAAAACCTCGGGTTCAACCTTGGTCAGCACCCATAACCCTACAGGAAGCAACAGCGCACAGCCCACCAACAGCCGCAACAGATCCTTGCGATGCACAACATGCCAAGCACGACGCAGGTTCGGCAATGGGCCGAAGATGTCCATTATGGTCAGGCCGATGATGGCTCCGAATGGACCAAGGAATGGTGTGGAAAGAGGAAGGAAAATCAGTGCGGTGCCGAATCCGGAAAACCCGCGAACAACGCCGCCGAGGAAAGCCGCTAAAATGATAACGGCCAGCCCCATTGGGGACTGGCCGAATATATCAGGCGTCGATGTTGGCAAACTGATTGCCCGCCGTATTGGACGGCTTGGACCAGTCGCGTTTGACCCCCAGCCACAGCAAGATGGTCGAAGCCACAAAGACCGAAGAATAGGTTCCCACGATCACACCCCAGATCATCGCAAAGACGAAACCTCGGATCACATCCCCACCCAACACGTAAAGCGAAATCAGCGCCAGTAGCGTGGTCACTGAGGTCATCACCGTCCGGCTGAGCGTTTCGTTGATCGAGATGTTCAGAACCTCTTTGAGATCTTTCTTCTTGTACTTCCGCAGGTTCTCACGCACGCGGTCGAACACGACCACAGTGTCGTTCAGCGAATAACCCACGATGGTCAGAAGCGCCGCGATAATGGCCAGATCGAACCGGATCTGTAGTTCCGAGAAAATACCGATGGTCAGAATCACGTCATGGACCAACGCGGCAACTGCTCCCAAAGCGAATTGCCATTCGAAGCGCAGCCAGATGTAGACCAGCACGGCGCCAATCGCCAAAACCACCGCGATCACGGCGGTCTGGATCAACTCACCGGAGACCTTCGGGCCGACGGATTCGACGGACACAAATTCTATATCCGGCGCTGCCACCTTCAGCGCCTCTTCCACGGCGGTAACCGTCGCGGCCGAGACGGCCTCGGCATCGGCTTGCGCCTGAATGCGGATCATGGCGACGTTTTCATCCGGCCCAAAGGTAGGGTCGAAAATCTCGGTGATGCTCACGTCGCCCAGCTCCAGCGGAGAGATCGCGTCGCGATAGGCGCCGACGTCGATTTCCTGTGCGGATTGGGTCCGGATCGTGGTCCCGCCACGGAAATCGATACCGAAGTTCAGCCCCTGCAGCATGAAAGACGTAAACGCCACGACCATCATCAGGGCCGAGATACCCAGCCAGACCTTCCAGCGGCTGAAGAAATCGAACGAGGTGTTCTGGGGTACGAGTTTCAGTCTCATGTCAAACCTCGATCATTTTCGGACGACGGCGTTCGAACCACATCACGATCATCAAACGCGTCACGAAGATCGCGGTAAAGACCGAGGTCAGAATACCCAAGCCCAGCGTAATCGCGAACCCGCGCACCGGCCCGCTGCCCATGGCAAACAGAATCACGGCGGTGATGAAAGTGGTAACGTTTGCGTCCAGAATAGCCGACAGGGCTTTTTCATAACCCAGCTCAATGGCACGCGCCGGGCCTCTGGCGGATTTCAGTTCTTCGCGGATACGCTCAAAAATCAGCACGTTGGCGTCCACCGCCATACCGACCGTCAGGACAATCCCCGCAATACCCGGCAGGGTCAGCGTGGCCCCGATCAGCGACAGCAGGCCGAACAGCAGCCCGACGTTGATGATCAGCGCAATGTTGGCAAACACGCCAAACAAACCATAGCTAAGCGCCATGAAGGTCAGCACCGCGACAAAGGCCACGATGGTTGCCACCTTACCAGCATCGATGCTGTCCTGCCCCAGTTCAGGACCGATGGTGCGTTCTTCAAGGAACTCCAGCCCCGCAGGCAATGCACCCGCTCGCAACAGAACCGCCAGATTGGTGCTTTCTTCAACGGTGAAGTTACCGGTGATGATACCCGACCCGCCCGGAATATGGCTTTGGATCACCGGGGCCGAGATCACCTCGTCATCCAATACAATCGCAAAGGGCGCGCCGATGTTTTCCAGCGTGTAGTCGCCAAACTTGCGTGCGCCGGACGTGTTGAACCGGAAGCTGACTGCCGGGCGACCGTTCTGGTCGAACGAAGGCTGCGCGTCGACCAGTTCCTCACCCGTCACAACCGGGGCGGATTCGATGATGTAATAAACGCCATCTTCGTCAATGGACGGGACGACCTCTTGCCCTATCCCCGGAACAGCGTCCGGGTCGGTGCCGCGACTGACGACCGAGTTGAAAGTCAGTTGAGCGGTGGTGCCGATGATCTCTTTCAGTTCACCTGCACTGCCAATGCCCGGCACCTGAATCAGGATGCGGTCTGCACCCTGACGCTGAATTGTAGGCTCTCGCGTTCCGACCTCGTCAATCCGGCGGCGGATGATTTCCAGAGCCTGCCGCACGGTGCGATCATCCGAGGCCAGCTTTTCGGCCTCAGACAACTGCACGACGATGGTGTCACCGTCTGCGCGAGCTTCGATATCAGTGGCACCAACACCGGTCAGCGTTTGCACTTGACGGGCCAGACCACGCACAACCTCCAGCGCGCGGGACATGCCCTCGGGCTGGCTGATGCGAACGCGAATCTCATCCGGTGCCGAATCCTGCCGGCGGATCGTACCAACAGTCGCGCGTTCATCGCGTAGCGCGTCACGGATTTCCGGCCACATCGCCTCCATCCGGGATTCGTAAACATCTTCGACCTTCACTTCGGCCAGCAGATGCGCACCACCCCGCAGATCAAGACCCAGATTGACCAGCGACGACGGCAACCAGCTGGGCCATTGTGCGGCCTGGGCCTGCATCTCGGGGGTGTCGATGCCAAGCTCAATCGCGGCTTTGGCATCGTTGGATTGCTCGACGCGCGTGTAAAACGCATTCGGCAGGGCCATCAGCAGACCGATCACACAGACCGACCAGATCAGAACCCGCTTCCAGGTATTAATTTGCAGCATTACCCTGCCTTTTCAAGGAATTGTCGCGCGAAGTTACTTCGCCGGTTCGGTCTTGTTCAGAACCTGCGCAATAGTCGACTTGACCACACGAACCTTGACGTTTTCGGCCAGTTCAACCTCGACTTCGTTCTCGCCTTCCTTGACTTTCGACACCTTGCCGATCAGACCGCCCTGGGTGACAACTTGATCACCCCGGCGCACGGCCTCGACCATGGCCTGATGTTGCTTCATCTTCTTCTGCTGCGGACGGATCAGCAGGAAATACATGATCGCGAAGATCAGGATCAGCGGGAGAAACTGGGCGAATGCGCCACCTTCCATGGGATATTCCTTTTGCTTTGGATTGCGGCACGGTTCCGCAAATTTGGCGGGAACCTATGCCCTGAGATGCGCCTTTGCAAGCAAAGGCGGTGCTGTGACCCACCTGAACCTGATCCCAACGCATGAACTCGCGTCAAAGCGTTGCAGATATGTCCTAGCCAGAGGCCTGAACTCAGCTATAGTCAAACCTGAGGAGGGACAATGACAGCTCGTTACAAACCATTCCAATCGTTGACGCTTTTGCTGTCATTGCTGACCTTGATTTTGTGTCTTGCAGCACCGCTTGGGGCACAGGAAACGCCCGCCGATATCGTTGAACCAGAGGCCGAGGAAACAGACAGTTTCAAAGCCCCCGTCATCGTGGACGGCGATATGCTGTTCTTCCTGCGCGGCTCTAGCGCCCTGCCCGCGCCGGAACGGGCGGAAAGTGTCCAGAACAAGATCATCGAGGTTGCCGAGGCCTCAGAAGACCCCTCGGTCGACATTTCATTCGAAGAGACCGAGCTTGGCATCCGAATTCGCGCGGATGGTGTGATCGTGTCCATTGTGACCGTGGCAGATGCTGATCTGGACCAGATGGAGCTGGATGTTCTCAGCTTCCTACACGGTCAGGCCATCGAAGAAGCCATCCTTGCCTATCGAGCTAATCGCACGGAACAGGCCCGCGTATCCGGCGCGATCGAAGCCGCAGCCTGGACACTTGGGTTTGCCGTTTTCATCGTTGCGATCCTTTGGCTGCATCGTAGGATCAGACGGCGCACGCTGAAATTTGTCAAACGCCACTTGCGGGATGTGGAAACCGCCACGGCCAAAAGCGTTCAGGCCGAGGCGATTGCCGCACTGGTAAGGTATGGTCTGAATTTCGTTCTGCTCATTATCTTCTTCCTGGGCTTCTACTACTACCTGTCCTTTGTTCTGCTCGCCTTTGCCGAAACCCGCTATTTTGCGCAATTGCTACTGACCTACCTGACCGAACCGGTTCTGCTGATCTTCAAAGGCATTCTCTCTTACATCCCCAACATGATCATGCTGGCCCTGATCACCTGGGTCACGATGTACATCATCAAGGGCATGCGCGTGTTCTTTGATGCCGTTGAGGCAGGGTCGTTCGATATGGGCGATTTCGAGAAGCACTGGGTCAACCCGACCTTCAATATCGCCCGCGTCGTCGTCATCCTCATCGCGCTGGTTTTCGCCGTTCCTTACATTCCGGGGTCGGATTCGGCCGCGTTTCAGGGCCTGACCATATTGGTTGGCGCTATGCTATCGCTGGGGGCGAATTCGGTCGTGTCCAACATGCTGGCTGGATTATTCGTTATCTACCGCCGCTCAACCTCGATCGGGGACCGTATTCAGATCGGGGACCACATTGGCGATGTGGTGCAGATCAAGCTAATGGAAACCCACCTGAAATCCATCAAGAATGAGCTGATATCGATCCCCAATGCGCAATTGATGAATTCGGATGTCGTGAATTTTTCAAAGAAAACAGATGGTAGTGGGCTTTTACTGCACACCACAGTCGGCATCGGATACGAGGAGCCACCTGAGAAGGTCGAGGCTATGCTGATCGAAGCCGCCAAGCGCACCAAGGGGATCAAAGCCAAGCCCGAGCCGTTCGTGTTGTGGACTGCACTGGCCGACTACGCGATAAATTATCAGATCAATGGCTATACGACGCGGGGCAGTATCATCCCCAAAATCCGCTCGGATCTGCACCGCAACATCGTGGCGGTGTTCAACGAAAACAACGTGCAGATCATGACGCCGTCTTACATGGCCGATCCGCCCGAACCGAAGATACCCGTCGAAGAATGGGACGGGCATCTGGCGCATGAAACACACGAGGACACCAATAAGTCGTAACCGGTGCTACACCCTGCCTTTCAGATGGTGCATAAGCGATCCTAGTGATTCACGCATTAAGGATCTGAACCATGCACGACATCCGCGCCATTCGCGAAAACCCTGACGCCTTCGACGCCGCCCTGGCGCGCCGTGGGGATGCGCCGGTGTCGTCAGATGTGCTGCGGCTGGACGAAAGCCGCCGGGCCAAGATTCTGGCCGCCGAAACCGCTCAGGCGGAGCAGAACAAGGCCAGCAAAGAGGTCGGTGCCGCCAAAGCGCGCGGGGACGAAGATGAATTCCAGCGTCTGCGCGCATTGGTGTCTGAGAAAAAGACCGAAATCGCCCGCATGCAGAACGAGGCTAAGGATCTGGACGCGCTGCTAACCGACCAACTGGCGCGCATCGCCAACCTGCCCGCCGAGGATGTGCCGCAAGGTGTGGATGAGAACGACAATGTCGAGGTGAACCGTTGGGGCACCCCACGCGAACTCGATTTTGCTCCGAAAGAACACTTCGACATTCCCGCCGTCGCCGCTGCGATGGACTTTGAAACCGCCGCCAAGACCAGCGGCAGCCGTTTTGTAAACCTGTCGAAGGGTGTCGCGCGTATCCACCGTGCGCTGGCCCAGTTCATGCTGGACACCCATATCGACAAGAACGGCCTGACCGAGATGCAGACTCCGGTTCTGGTCCGCGATGAGGCGATGTACGGCACTGATAAACTGCCGAAATTCGGCGATGACAGCTATCAGACCACCAATGGCTGGTGGCTGATCCCCACATCCGAAGTGACGCTGACCTATTCAGTGGCCGGTGACATTCTGGACGAAACCGCCCTGCCCATCCGCATGACCGCCCACACGGCCTGTTTCCGGTCCGAGGCCGGCAGCGCGGGCAAGGACACCGCCGGGATGCTACGCCAGCACCAGTTTGAAAAGGTCGAAATGGTTTCGATCACGCATCCCGACAAGTCGGATGAGGAACAGAAACGCATGCTGCGCTGCGCCGAGGACCTGTTGGAGCAAATGGGCATCCCCTACCGCACCGTCGTTCTGTGTACGGGCGACATGGGTTTTGGCGCGCGCCGCACCTTTGATATCGAGGCTTGGCTGCCCGGGCAGGACACGTACCGTGAGATCAGCTCGGTCTCGACAACCGGTGCTTTCCAAGCCCGCCGCATGAACGCACGTTTCCGCCCCGAAGGTGGCGGTAAGCCGGAATATGTCCACACCCTGAACGGTTCTGGGCTGGCGGTTGGACGCTGCCTGATTGCGGTTCTGGAAAATGGACAGAACGAGGATGGCACCGTGACCCTTCCCGAAGTGCTGGCGCCATACCTGGGCGGCAAACGAACACTGCAGCTGGACGGCACGCTGGCATAAAAAAACCGGCACCCGCATTGCGTAGTGCCGGTCTTGCAGAGCGTAAGGCGAAGGAGGATTACTTCTTCGCCTTTTTCTTACCCTTCTTCTTTTTGTCTTTCTTGGGCTGGTCTTTTTTCTTACCGCCCTTCTTGGACTGATCTTTTTTCTTACCGTCCTTCTTGGACTTTTTGTCCTTCTTGGCCTTGGCCTTCACCTTGTCCTTGGCCTTTGAGATCGCGGCCTCCATTTCTTGCAGCTTTTTGGCGGCCTTTTCGGCCTTGGCCTTGGCTTTCGCCTTCTTGCGCGCCTTGGCTTCCGCGGCGGCTTTTTCCTCGGCAGCTTTGCGCGCGGCCTCTTCGGCACGTCTCTCGGCAGCGGCGGCTGCGACGGTTTTCCGGGCGGCAGGCCTGCGCGTCGCAGGTTTGCGCGCGGGCGCGCGTCTGGCAGTCTTGGCCGCAGTTGGCTTTTTGGCTGCAGGTTTTGCCGCAGCCGCTTTCGCTGCGGGCTTGGTTGCAATCGCCTCTTTCGCCGCGGCGATCAACAGAGGCGCGCTAGAGGCACCAATTCGGGGAACCTTGACCAGGTCGGCAGGGTTGGCTTTGGCAAGGGCTTCAGCGGTTTTGTACCCATTGGCGATCAGCGCCTGCCCAAGCGCCTTTCCTACACCTTTAACATCGGTCACTGCGGTCATTACTAAGCCTTCCTTTCTCTCCCTACATTTTCAATTGAATGCACGCTGGGCCCAGACGCCTACTAATCTGCGAGCAGTTTCGGCTACGTCTTTGCGTCAATTGCCGTGAGCCAGAGTGCCGGGTCTATCCTCTTTGGGGAATGGCACGAGACGCTTGGCATCTTCGTCCCAGAGTTTCAAATTCAGCGCCGCCACCGCCTCGGGGAACTTGATCCGACGCGGGGTGAATTCAGGCGGCAGGTTATAGTGGCACGCCCGCAGCCGATAGGATGGAATACGGGCGTTGAAATGGTGGATGTCGTGCAGCGTGATACACGCCACCGCATTGTCGAACCACCAACCAAAATCCAAAGCAGAAGACCCCTGCAAGGCTGCCAATTGCGGATCAAGGTCCGGACGGCGGTCCCAATACGTATCTTCGAAATTATGCTGCAGGTAGACCAGGAACACACCCAGCATCCCCCCCAGCAACGAGAACACCAGCCAGACCAGAATACCGGTCGTGCCCGCGATCAGATAAAGCAGCCCCAGGAAGATCACGATCGACAGATTGTGCAGCAGAACTCCGGTCACACCAAACCGTACCGTGTTTTTGGGCCAGCGGTAGCGAATGAAGTAGGTGAAAAGCGCACCAACCGGAACCAGAATGAACGGGTTGCGGTAAAGCCGGTAGAACAAACGCTTTTTCCAGTCTGCAGCGTTCCATTCCCGCAGGGTCATCGTGTGAATCTCACCCGTTTCGCGGTGTTCCAAATTACCGATCCCCGAATGGTGCAGGTTGTGGTTCTGCTTCATCACTTCGAACGGCGCAAAGGTGAAGGGCGACAAACCGTGCCCGGCCCATTCATTCTGCTCGCGGGTCTCAAACAGGGAATGGTGGCCGCAATCATGTTGCAAAACGTAAAGACGCACAGCTGAAAAGGCGAACACGATCCCAGCAGGGATCATGATGTACCAGCGGTCGACAAAGATAATTGCCAGCGTCAGCGACGCGAAATAAACGGCGAAGGTCCCAAAATAGCTTAGCGCGGCCAGCCGATTGTCCTGTACCGCATATTGTCGCGTATATTCCCGCAAATTCATTCAGCCTGTCCCCACGTTTGGCCCAACTAATATCACCACGAAACTATTTGCGTTTTGCTTGTAATCAAGCAGCGCGCACAAAAAACAGATGCACACAGGCGAATGCTAGCCTGCGGCAGCGGGACTGTCACGCCTTTCAGCCGAAAGTGCTGAAGATTGGCGCAGTTACGCGCGACCTTTGAGATGTTTGGCCAGAGCGCCCGCGTTTTTCTTGCGTCGCCCCTTATAGGGATTTTTGTCACCCTGCCCACGCAATGTCAGGCGGATAGGCGACCCGGGCATATCGAAATCCTCGCGCAGGCCATTCACCAAATAGCGGGTGTAGCTGTCTGGCATCTTGTCGGGATGTGAACACATCACCACAAATCCAGGGGGACGGGTCTTGGCCTGAGTCATATAGCGCAGCTTGATCCGGCGGCCCTGCGGGGCTGGCGGCGGGTGCTGCTCCAGCATGGCCGTCAGCCAGCGGTTCAGTGCTGCTGTGGGTACACGACGGTTCCAAACGTCATGCGCACGCAGGATGGCAGCGCGCAGACGTTCCAGCCCCCGACCAGTCTTGGCAGATACGGTGATCAGCGGTGCGCCACGCAATTGCGGCAACAGACGATCAAAGGACTCTTTCAGATCGCGCAGCTTTTCCTGCTTGTTCTCTTCGATATCCCATTTGTTAACTGCGACAACGACGGCGCGGCCTTCGCGCTCGGCCAGATCAGCGATGCGCAGGTCCTGCTGTTCAAACGGAATGGCTGCGTCCAACAACACCACCACGACCTCGGCAAATTTTACGGCGCGCAGACCGTCGGACACCGAAAGCTTTTCCAGCTTTTCCTGCACCTTAGCCTTCTTGCGCATGCCCGCCGTGTCGAAAATCCGCATCGGGGTGCTGTCGCCATCGGGATCGGCCCAGTCAATCCGCAGGCTGATCGCATCGCGGGTGATACCAGCCTCGGGGCCGGTCAACAGGCGATCTTCGCCGATGATCTTGTTGATCAGTGTGGACTTTCCGGCATTTGGCCGCCCGACTACCGCAACCTGCAGCGGCTTGGCGGCTGTGATCAGCGGCGCCTCGCCCTCGCCGTCTTCGTCCAGTTCGATATCGGTTTGCGGGGCATCATCCTCGGCCTGCTCAGCCGCGGCATCTGCCAGCGGCATGAGTTGCGCATAAAGGTCTGTCATCCCCTCGCCGTGTTCACCCGACAGGCGCACGGGCTCACCCAGACCCAGATTATACGCCTCAAGCACACCCGCATCCGCCGCGCTTCCTTCGGCCTTGTTGGCGGCAAGGATCACATGTTTCGAGCGTTTGCGCAGGATCTCGGCGAACATCTCGTCCGTTGGGGTTAACCCCACCCGCGCGTCGATCATGAACAGGCAGACATCGGCCATATCCACCGCGCGTTCGGTCAGCCGACGCATCCGTCCCTGCAGGCTGTCATCAGTCGCGTCCTCAAGACCCGCTGTGTCGATTACGGTAAAGCGCAGATCGCCCAGACGCCCTTCGCCCTCGCGCAGGTCGCGCGTCACGCCGGGCTGGTCGTCGACCAGGGCCAAGCGTTTGCCCACAAGGCGGTTGAACAGAGTGGATTTGCCCACATTCGGGCGCCCCACGATGGCGAGGGTCAGCGACATGATACTCAACTTTCAAGACTCAGACGCGCCCTTTAGCGCATCTTGCGATCAACGGAAAGCGTGTAGATCACCTTTGGTCGAAACGACATACAACGTCTGCCCGGCCACTACCGGGGCCGTGGTGGCGCCGCCGGGAACCTCGACGCTGTTGACCAGCGTGCCGTCGACCGGGTTAAAGAATCGCAGGAAACCGTCATTCGACGCGACAACGATGCGCCCACCGGCCAGGATCGGGCCATAGTGCGCAACGATTGGACCACGGCGCTTGGGCTTGTCCTTGACAAAACCGGGCAAATCCTGCGCCCAGATGATCGAACCGTCTGCCCTGTTCAACCGGACCAACTGACTGCGGTCACTGATCAGAAACAGGCTATCACCCGCAGGCCATGCCGTATCCACAGCCCCCTCATCCGCCGTCCAGATTCGTTCGCCCGAGGTGGCGTTAAATGCCACGGTGCGGCCCGAGTGATTACCGATATAAATCGTATCGCCTACTACCATGGGTCCACCGGTCACATCCACGATCTGTGCGGCCGCACGCCCCCGACGCCCGCCCGCGACCGAAGCGTTCCAGCGCCCGATACCACCCTTGCGGAAAGACGCGGAAATATCGCCCGAACCAAAGGCAAAGACGGCAAACTCCTGTGCAATCACAGGGGCCGGAGCCCCCAGAACATTGCCCACGCTTGGCGTACCCTGAACTTGCCACGCGATGCGGCCGTCCTTGGTGTTCACGGCCCAGCCGGTTTCATCACCTGCTACCAGATACAACAAACCATCATTGACCAAAGGTGCGCCGTTTCCTGGGGCATTCAGGCGTTTTTGCCATTTGGTCGCCCCAGTTTTCGCATCCAACGCCGTCAGACGCCCAAACCCGGACGACACGTAAAGCACACCATTGGCATAGGCCAATCCGCCGCCGGTCGCGTCCGCGTCGCCATCATTGGCCGGGATAAGATTCTTGCTCCAGGCCACCTGTCCCTGCGGTGTAACCGCGGAAACGGTCGCGCCTGCATCCAGCGTATAAATCAGGCCACCGGCCACAACAGCTTCTGCGGTGATGCGACGCTTGCGCGAATCCCCATCCCCGATCGAGGTCGACCACACACGCTGAGGCGTCGCGCGCAGTGCCGCGTTGCCGGTGCGAAATGCGGGCGTCCCGGCGCTTTGCGACCAATTGGCGTTGGCTTTTTGCGCAGGCAGGCTGATCGGTTTCGAACCCTGGGTTACCAAAGTCACGTTGTCAGAGGTGGGCCGAATGTCTTCACGGGCACCTGGCAGGATGACCTCGGGTTCCTCACATGCGGCAAGAACACTCAGCGATAGGGCCGCAGCCGTCAATCCAATGCGGGAGAAAAGACTTGTCACCATGATACTCCGAACTCGCCTGTCATTCTAATTGCCGCCGGTTCAGCCCTGCTGGGCCACCAGTGGTTCCGGTTCGCCGCCAAGCGCGACAATCAGTTGCGCGGCGCGTTGCTGAAGGTCCACGCCAATCTCGGCGTCCTGCCGCATCGCCTGTAGACGCTCGATTGCTGCGTCCGCATTCCCCTCGGCGACATCAATCAGTGCAAGTTGTTCTTCGGCCAACAAGCGCAGCGGTGCGCCCGGCGCAGACAGCGCTTCGAACTGCTGACGGCGATCCGCCACGGGCAAAGTGTCACTTTGCAGCAGCAGAGCCTTGAATGTAGCAATCGCACGATAAATTTCCGGCAGATCACCCTGAACAGCGATGGCGTTCAGGCTGTCCACAGCCTCTTGCCGCGACCCGGCCTCAACCTGCGACGAAGACAACAACATGTTCAGAACCGCATCACCGCCGGGTGTTACCGCATCAATGCTGGCCAGGCTGCTTGCACGTTCGGCCGAGTCATTCTGCGCAAGCGCGCTGAGAATCTCGTCACCCAGCTTTTCAGCCTGACCGGTGGTACGGGCCTTGCGAACCTCGTTAAACGCGGCCCCGCCAACGATGAGAACCACGGCCAGAACGCCGATCCAGCCCCAACGACGCAGCAGCAGATACAGGCGATCACGGCGAACCTCTTCGGTCACCTCATCAATAAAACTGTCGACGTCGCTCATCCCTGCTCCCTGGGCTGTCACATTTTCTATGGCGCCATGTCATACCCCGGCGACCTTGCCAAGCCAAGGGCCGGAATTCGCACATTTTCGCGGCGTCACGCTGCCCTTGCGAAAAAAAGTGAACCGAACTATTCAGTTTAGTGTAGAAAACGCGCGTGCCTGCCCCCACTTTTAAACATGCACGCCGAAGGACAATCGGCAAAGAATTTTTAGAGAGGCCCCGTATGCGATTGATTTCATTCGTGAATGCGATTCTGGTGATTGCCGCGTTATTCCTTTTGGTCTTTGAACGCGACGCATTGTTTGCATTTGCCGGTCGCGGCGACTCTGAAACAGATACGTCATCCGAAGTAGAATCTGTATCCGATCCCCAGACGGCGCAGAATACAATCGGTGTGGTCGTCTTGCGCTCTTCCGCAAGGGAAATTGACAGCGCCGTGTTGTTGCGCGGCCAGACCAGAGCCAATCGCCAGGTCGAAGTTCTGGCCGAAACAACATCGACCGTGATTTCGGAACCCAAGCGCAAGGGTGCGTTCGTCGAAGCGGGCGACCTGCTGTGCGAGCTTGACCCAGGCACCCGCCCCGCCAGCCTGGCCGAGGCTATGGCCGCCAAACTTGAAGCCGAAAGCCGCATCCCCGAGGCCGAAGCTCGCCTGGAAGAGGCGCATGCCCTGGTTGCTGAGGCGCAAATCAACCTGACGGCCGCACAGAAACTGTCGGAAACCGGGTTTGGGTCGGAAACGCGACGGATTTCCAGCGAAGCCGCGATGCGCTCTGCCGAAGCGGGCGTCAAAACCGCCGAGGCCGGACTGGAGGCCACCCGCGCCGGGATCGAAGCCGCCACTGCCGAGGTCAAAGCCGCCCAGCGCGAGATTGACCGTCAGACCATCGAAGCCCCATTCAAGGGCCTGCTGGAAAGCGATACCGCCGAACTGGGCAGCCTGATGCAGCCCGGATCGCTGTGTGCGACCGTGATTCAATTGAACCCGATCAAGCTGGTGGGGTTCGTGCCCGAAACGGATGTAAACAAGATCATCGTCGGTTCGGAAGCATCGGCGCGCCTGATCACGGGTCTTGAGGTCAAAGGCCGCGTGACTTTTCTGAGCAGGTCGGCGGATGAAACGACCCGCACCTTCGAAGTTGAAATCACCGTTCCAAACCCGGAACTGGCCATTCGCGATGGTCAGACGGCCAATATCCGTATAGCCGCCGACGGGGCAAAGGCCCATCTGCTGCCGCAATCCGCCCTGACCTTGAACAACGAAGGGCAGATCGGTGTGCGCACGGTCGGCGCTGACCAGATCGTGGAATTCATGCCGATTCTGCTATTGCGCGACACCGCAGAAGGCGTCTGGGTTGATGGGCTACCGGAAACCTCTGATGTCATTGTGATCGGCCAGGAATTCGTGACGCAAGGCGTTAAGGTCGAACCAACCTACCAGGAAGCTGCACAATGACAGGATTGGTTGCATGGGCCGCCCACAGGGCCCGTATGGTGTTGGCCTTCATCGCTATCTCGCTGATTGTCGGCGGGTTTGCATATGTCAGCCTGCCTAAAGAGGGTGAACCGGATATCGAAATCCCGGCGCTTTTCGTCTCGGTCCAATTTCCCGGCATTTCCGCCGAGGATTCTGAGAACCTTCTGATCAAGCCGATGGAGACTGAACTGGCAGATCTGGACGGTCTCAAGGAAATGACCGCCACTGCTGCCGAAGGGTATGCCGGTATCGCGCTGGAGTTCGAATTCGGCTGGGATAAGACCGCGATCATGGCGGATGTACGCGACGCGATGAACAGCGCTCAGGCCGATTTCCCTGAAGGGGCTGAGCAGTATTCGCTTTTCGAGATTAACTTTTCAGAATTCCCTATCGTCATCGTCAACCTAACTGGCGCAGTCCCCGAGCGAACAATGGCGCGTATCGCCAAAGACTTGCAGGACGATCTTGAATCGCTGGATTCCGTTCTGGAAGCCGGGATTGCGGGCAACCGAGACGAATTGCTCGAGGTGATTATCGATCCACTCCGGCTGGAGGCTTACAACGTCTCGGCCGACGAATTGATCACAGTTGTCCAAAACAACAACCAGCTGATCGCTGCTGGTGAGGTGGATTCAGCACAAGGCACCTTCTCGGTCAAAATCCCGTCTTCATTCAAAACCGCTGAAGATGTCTACAGCCTACCCGTCAAGGTCAATGGCGACCGCGTGGTGACGATGGGTGAGCTTGCGCAGATCAACTATACTTTCGAAGACCGTGAAGGCACCGCGCGGTTTGACAACCAGTCCACGGTGGCACTTCAGGTGGTCAAACGCAAAGGCTACAACCTGATCGACACAGTGGACGACGTCAAAGCGACTCTTGCAGCAGCGCAAGAGAAATGGCCCGCCGAATTGCAGGCCGCCGTAGATGTTGGCACCTCGAACGACCAAAGCCGCATTGTCGATTCGATGGTGCGTCAGCTTGAAGGTTCGGTCCTAACCGCGATCGCGCTGGTGATGATCGTCGTTCTGGCCTCGCTGGGTACGCGCGCTGCGCTGTTGGTCGGGTTTGCAATCCCAACCTCGTTCCTGCTGAGCTTTGCTTTTCTTGCGGTCATGGGCGTCACCATCTCGAACATGGTGATGTTCGGGCTGATCCTTGCGGTGGGGATGCTGGTCGACGGTGCTATTGTTGTGGTTGAATACGCAGACAAGCGCATCAAAGAAGGCATCGGCCCGATGCACGCCTATGTCGAGGCGGCGCAGCGGATGTTCTGGCCCATCGTGTCCTCGACCGCGACGACGCTGTGTGCCTTCCTGCCGATGCTGTTCTGGCCCGGCGTGCCCGGCGAATTCATGAAGATGCTGCCGATCACGTTGATCTTCGTTCTGTCCTCTTCGCTGATCGTGGCGCTGATCTACCTGCCGGTCGTCGGCGGCGTATCCGGACGAATGAGCCGCACGTTCGATCGAACTTCGAATTGGCTGCGCAGTGTGGCCCCGTGGTGGGTTCGCGCAATTATGGTCCCCCCATCGCTGTACATGATCTTCTTGGGCGCGATGCAGATGCTGAACCCTGACTATCTGCTGCCCGGGGGCGTGCTGTCGGGTGCCTTGCTGTTCGTCTTCGGTGGCTTTGCAGGGTCGGTGACCCTGAGCGCCGCCAAAATCGAGCGGCAAAAGCAAGAACGCGTCCACACAGCGCGTGAACACTCTGTGTTCGGTTATCTGATAAAGTTCCTGGTCGGCAACCCGGTCATGCCGCTCGTATCAATCATGGCAGTCGGTTTTTGCGTCTGGCAGGTGATGTCGTACTACGGAGAAAACAACCGCGGCGTTGAGTTCTTTGTCGAAACCGAACCGGAACAGGCCACGGCCTATGTCCGCGCACGGGGCAACCTGTCATTGCAGGAAAAAGACGCGATGGTGTTGGCCGCCGAAGAGGTAATAGGCGCACACCCAGCCGTAACCAACGTGTTCGCTTTTGCCGGTGAAGGCGGCCTGAACCAGAACAACGGCGGTGCCGAAGCTCCGGCGGATACCGTCGGTCGTGTGCAGTTCGAAATCACTCCGTGGGAGGACCGCCCAACGCTGACCGAACCCGCGTTTTTCGGTCTGTTCGATCGCGAAATCATCGCCCCGGAGTACGACGGTGATTTCGTTCTAGACGAGTTGAATGCAGAACTTGCCAAACTGCCTGGTTTCATCGTGGAAATCCTGCCGCTGGAACAGGGTCCGGCCTCAGCTAAACCTGTGCATCTGCGTATCAAAGGCGACGGTTGGGAGGAATTGACCACAGCGACCGAAGCCGCGCGGGCTGTGTTTGACGAAACGCCCGGTCTGATCAAGATCGAAGACACCATGCCCCTGCCCGGCATCGACTGGCAGATCGACGTGGACGTCGCCAAGGCCGGACGTTTCGGGGCTGATGTCGCCACGGTTGGCGCAATGGTACAGTTGGTCACCCGTGGCATTCTTCTCGGCGAGATGCGTCCGGACAACACCGATGAAGAAGTCGAGATTCGCGTGCGCCTGCCTGAACAGGACCGAGTTTTGTCCACATTGGATTCGCTCAAGGTCCGCACCCCTGACGGGCTAGTGCCGCTGTCCAACTTTGTCACCCGCCAACCGGTGGCCAAGCTGGCCGAGATCAACCGGATCGACCAGCAGCGTTACTATGACGTCAAAGCAGATGTCGAGCCGGGCCTGTCCAAGGTGATAGTCGACGGCCCTGACGGAACCGAACAGAGACTGGCCGTTGTGCGTGCGGTCGAAGAAGGCGCGGACGCCAACGGGACAACCATCACCAGCTCCGATGGCACGGTATTTGAGCTGTTCCAACTAACCGGTGCCGAAACCGTCGAGGACTTGCGCACAGCTATTGCGGAAGAAGGGGCGCGGTTCGCGCTGGTCAACCCGAATGAACGGATCGCAGTGCTGACGGAATGGCTAAACACCAGCCCCTTCTCGAACACGATAGCCTGGGAGTGGACCGGCGATCAGGAGGATCAAGAGGAATCCGGGGCCTTCCTGCAAAGCGCTTTCCTGGGTGCTTTGGGCCTGATGTTCGTGATCCTGCTGGCGCAGTTCAACTCGTTCTACAACTCGGTACTGGTGCTGCTGGCGGTTGTTCTGTCGACCACCGGGGTTCTGATCGGAATGATCGTTATGGGGCAACCGTTCTCTATCATCATGACCGGCACGGGCATCGTGGCGCTGGCAGGGATCGTTGTGAACAACAACATCGTTCTGATCGACACCTATCAGGAATACAGCCGCTACATGCCCCGGATCGAAGCCATCATCCGCACGGCTGAGGCGCGTATCCGTCCGGTTCTGCTGACCACATTGACCACGATGGCTGGTCTGACACCCATGATGTTCGGCCTGTCGCTGGACTTCATCAATGGTGGTTATTCGATCAACAGCCCCACCGCGTTGTGGTGGAAGCAGCTGGCCACGGCGGTGGTCTTCGGATTGGGCATTGCGACGGTTCTGACGCTGATCGTGACGCCTTCACTGTTGGCGTTGCGCGTTTGGGTTTCGACCTACACGATATGGCTGGGCCGGGCACTGGCGCGCGCGACGTCCGGTCGATCCAGCCAATTGGCGCAGGATATGGCGATTGGCAAAGCCGTCCGTCAGGCACAAGCGACCGAGGTGGTCTGGGGCGACGAAACGCCCCCTGCGTCCAAAGATGCCCAAGCGCCCAAACATCCGCCGGGATCACCCCTAAAAGCGGCAGAATAAAAGAATGGCGAGCCCAACGGTTCGCCATTTTTCGTTTCAGACAGGCTTAGTCAGTAAAGACGTATTCACCCAGATCGCACAGGTCTACGCCGTAATCCTCGGCGCTGGACCCGTCGGAAAACGCGCCGCGAATATCATAGACGCAGGTGGTCAGACCGTCAGCAATCAACACGTCTGCTTCGTATCCCGGCGCGATGTAATCGCCTTGCAGCAAGTTTGCTTCGCATTCATTGGACGCACTTGCCGAGACATTGAATTCGACCAGATCGACGCTGCTTTCATTACCCAGCAAAAATACCAGATCCTCGGCGAAGGCGGTCGACGCGAACAGCGACGCCAGAACGATCGGCGCAGCAAAGAACTTCTTCATTAGTGTTTCCCTGATTTATTGCCCAACACCACTCGGTTGGTACTGCCCGTCATAACGGAGCAATATCATCGGTCAATCGGCAATCACCCACAGTCAGAGCGCTGGTCGTAGCGCAAGACTTAGTTGCAAAAAAATCTTGTCAGAAGGAGCGGGTCACTTGGACAGACGTGTCCATTTCTGGTGCCCGCACACAACATGCTCGCATCCGCGCACGGTCAGAGTGTCTCCGCTCAGCGTCATTTGCGGGACCACATCCACATTGACCATGGGAATCCAGAAATCACCGCCGCCATATTTGCCGCCCCCTTCGCTGGCCACATCCCAGAATAGTTTTTTGCCGATATTGGGGGTCTGCACCTCTTTCCCAGATTTGTCATAGGCCGATTGAATCTGACCACAGAACTTGTCTCCGCAGGCAGATATCTGGATATGCGAAATCAGGTTCTTGCGATCCGGTTCGGTTTTCCAGACACCGACAATGGGATCAGCCGCCGCCATCACTGGCATCAGCACGGCAATAAAGACCGGAACAACAGAGGTTCTTTTCAATCTGCGCATCAAACCAACTCCTCCAAAAACCCATTCAGTATATCACATAGTCCAGTCGGAGGCCGGTTTCGGTTCAGGCAGCCTGCGCATCCGATTGCTGACGGCTCCACAGTTGCGCATAACGACCTTCGCGTTGCAGAAGCTCATCATGGGTGCCCTGCTCCAATATCTCGCCTTGCTCCAAAACAACGATACGGTCGGCCTCGGCGATGGTGCTAAGACGATGCGCGATGGTCAGAACCGTACGCCCCTCTCCGGCCCGCGCCAATGCATCCTTGATGTCCTGCTCGGTGTCTGTATCCAGCGCCGAGGTCGCCTCGTCCAGCAACAGGATCGGGGGATTCTTCAACAGCGTGCGCGCAATGCCGACACGCTGTTTTTCACCGCCGGACAGTTTCAGCCCACGCTCACCAACCTTGGTGTCATACCCTTCGGGCAGCGTTACAATGAATTCGTGAATCTGGGCTGCCTTGGCTGCGGCTTCGACCTCTTCCTGAGTGGCGCCATCGCGGCCATAGGCGATGTTGTAGCGGATCGTGTCGTTGAACAGCACCGTATCCTGTGGCACCACACCGATGGCGGCATGCAGACTGTTCAGGGTCACGTCGCGCACATCCTGCCCGTCGATCCTCAGCGCTCCGCCAGTCACATCATAGAACCGGAACAGCAGCCGCCCGATGGTGGATTTACCCGAACCGGTAGCCCCGACAATAGCCACGGTCTGCCCCGCCGGAACGGTCAGTGAGATGCCTTTGAGGATTTCACGATCCGCATCATAACCAAACCGTACGTTGTCCAGCGTCACCTCACCGCCCTTGATCGCAAGGTTCGGCGCGCAGGGCTTGTCTGTTACCTCGGTAGGTTGTTCCAGCAGATCAAACATCTGCCCCATATCGACCAGCGATTGACGGATTTCACGATACACCGTGCCCAAAAAGTTCAACGGCACGGTGATCTGGATCATGTAGGCGTTGACCATGACAAAATCACCCACGGTCAGCGTACCATTCTGCACACCGATGGCGGCCAGAACCATCACACCGATCAGTCCGCAGGTGATCAGAAAAGACTGCCCGAAATTCAGGAAGGCCAGCGAATAAGCCGTTTTCAGCGCCGCGCCAGCATAGGCTTTCATCGAGACATCATAGCGTTCAGCTTCGCGCTGTTCGGCGTTGAAATATTTGACAGTTTCAAAGTTCAGCAGACTATCGATGGCGCGCTGGTTGGCCTCAGTATCCTGATCGTTCATCTCGCGCCGCAATTTAACGCGCCACTCAGTCACCGCGAAGGTGAACCAGATATAAAGCGCAATGGTCACCGCGACGACGACCAGATACCAGACATCGAACAGCCACATCAGGATGATCGCGACCAGCAGCAATTCCAGGATCAGCGGTCCGATGGAAAACAACAGGAACCGTAGCAGGAATTCTACGCCCTTCACGCCGCGCTCGATGATCCGGCTGAGGCCGCCGGTTCGGCGCGTCACGTGATAGCGCATCGACAATTGATGAATGTGCCGGAAGGTTTCCAGCGCCAGCGCCCGCAAGGCCCGCTGCCCGACCGGGGCAAAAGCCGCATCGCGCAACTGCTGAAATCCCACGGTCATCATCCGTGCAACACCGTAGGCTACGGTTAATCCTACCGCACCCAGCGCCAGGGGCGGCACGCCCTCACCGGCTAGACCGTCGACCGCGCCCTTGTACAAAATTGGCGTGTAAACCGCGATTAGCTTGGCCAGAACCAACATTCCCATTGCCAACACAACACGGCGTTTGACCCAGGGTTCGTCCTCGGGCCAGAGGTATGGTGATACCTTGCGGATCGTTCGCCAGCCTGAGCGGCGCTCGTTCGTTTCTGGCATGTCGTCTGAATGCATCGGGGCTGATCGTCTCATCACGTACCTGGTCTGCGGTCAGAGATAGCCCCCCGCCCCCGCAGGGGCCAGAGGCAAAAGTTTATTCAGGGATCGTGAAGATCTGTCCGGGGTAGATCAGATCCGGATCACGGATCGCGCTCCGGTTGGCTTCGAACAGCTTCACATACAGGACACCGTCGCCAAACCGTTCGCGGGAAATGGCCCAGAGCGTGTCACCCTTCTGCACAGTGACCGACCGGATCGGCGGGGCATCCCCTGCTGCCTCGGGGCTATCCGTCGCCTCGGCGGCGCGCAGCACTTCGGTGGCCTCACGTTTGAATGGCGTTTCAATACGGCTAACGACGGTACCATCCGGTGCAATCTCGTCAGCGCGCAGGGTGTAGACGCCGGGTTCGACCCCGTCCAACTCGCTGCGCCATTTGCCGTCATCGGCCGGGGACAGATCATCGACCAGCCGGTTGTCCAAATACAGGCGCACAGCCGATCCATCCGGTACCCGGCCTGTCAGTTCAACCTCGCCAGCATCGGAATACCCAATGGTGTCGAGTGCGATCTGTTCCGGTTCCTGCGGTTGGCTTGTTGGACCTTGCACCAGTTCAACCCCGTCCTCACCAGACCGCAGGATAGCGACCTGTTGGTCCGGCGTGTCCTCAGCCGGAGCCTCGGCAACCTGTTCCGTTTGATCTTCGGTCGACGGCGCGTCAGTTTCAGCCGTGTCGGAAGAGGGCGTGTCAGTGGCAACCGTGTCGGTCGACGCCGCCTGATCCGTTTCGGTTGCCTGCGCCACTTCGGGTTCTTGCGTTGCATCCTCAGCCGTATCCGCGACAGAAACAGCGTCATCCGCAGCTTCAGGTTCGGGCAGTGCAGCAATCACGTAGTCGTCCGAGCGCACCGGTTGATCGCCCTGCGTCTCCAACGTCAAACCGCGCGCTGTATCGGCGAATGGAATCGAAACGAATTCGGCAAACTGACCGCTAGGATCGACCCTGAAACTATGCACCGCTTCTCCGTCCAGCAGCACGTTGACCTCGGAACCCGGTTCGGCAGAACCTGACAGAACCGTATTGCCGTCCGATTCAACAAAAATTTGATCCAACAGCGGTTTCACAGGCGGCTCAGCTTGGGCTGTCTCTTCCTCAGCCGGTGTTTCAGGCACCGCCTCTTCGGCAGCAGGTGGGGTCGCAGCCTCGACGCTTTGCTCATCTTCTGCGGCAGGTGGTGTGGAACTTTCGGCAGGTTGCTCAGCGGGCTCAGCGCTGTCCTCCTGGGTCTGAACTGCGACTTCGACCTCTGGTGCCGGTTCTTCCGAGTCCCCCCCGACCATACCGGACCAGTACAATCCACCCGCTCCGATTAAAACTGCGATACCGGCGATCACCCCCCAGGTGAAGGTGCCAGAGCTTCCGCTTCCCGACTCGGCGTTCATTCTTTTCCTTTCACTCCGCAGCGCAAGTGCCGTGCCTTCAACACATTCTGCCCGGCGGTTGAGCCAATCTATCAATCCCGCTATCAGGGGTCAAAAGCCCAGGCACAACCCCGGAGAGCGTTCACGATGTCTCAGAAATCTGTTTGTGTGTATTGCGGGTCACGCAATGGCGCAAATTCCGCCTATTCCGAAGCCGCAAGGGCCTTCGGAACGATGCTGGCACAAGAAGGCTGGCGTTTGGTCTATGGCGCCGGGGATGTCGGCCTGATGGGCGAAGTTGCCCGTGCTGCGCAATCCGCTGGCGGCGACACATTCGGCGTGATCCCCGTTCACCTGCTGAAACGCGAGGTCGGCAAAACCGACCTGACCCGCTTTGTGGTCACCGAAACGATGCACGAGCGCAAAAAGGTCATGATCATGAATGCAGATGCTGTGGTCGTGCTTCCGGGCGGCCCGGGGTCGCTGGATGAGCTGTTCGAGGCGCTGACATGGCGGCAGCTGGGCCTGCATGACAAACCCATTCTGGTCATGAATGTGGGTGGCTACTGGGACGCGCTGCACGAGCTGGTGCAGCGCGTCATCGGTCAGGGGTTCGCGGATGAGTCGTTGGCGGATTACATCACTTGGGTTGATGATCCGGCCTCGGCGATGTCGACACTGCGCGGGTTCCTGACCTGACCGGTGGACGGACGGCTGAGACCGCCCAACGGGGGACAAATCGGTCAAACTGCCGGGTTCAGGCGGCTGGTCAGAAGCTTTTCGACCTTGTGCATTGGGTGGTTGGTCAGGGTCTTGTCCACCTCAGCCACGACCTTGGCAAGTACCTCGCTGTGCAGGCGACGGCGCAGCAGGCCCAGCACATGCGGGCTGGCAACCAGAACCAACCGATTGAAGGCCCCTTTCAATCCCTTACGGTTTAGAAGATTGGCAACATCCTGCACGAAAAGGGATTTGGCGTGGGTTTTCCAGTTCGGCTCTTCAACCGACGATTTCTGGTTCGGCCCGGTATCAAAGCGCCGCCCGGCCCGGTCGGTGGGTCGGCTAACCCCATCCTGTTCTTCCACCGAAACAACCACCAGATTGGGGTCTTCGGCATCGGTGATGTTCTCGACGAACAACGCCTTTTCCCCATCGGCAATAACAACCCAGGTTCCCTGTTCAAGTGCGACCATCGTGATCTCCTGTCATGTTTCTACGGCCATCCCTCAATTAACAGGCATAGGTTTACCCCGACGCAACCATAGGTTTCCGGCGCGTTGCCTGTGCATTTTCATATGGTTAGCGGTTCTCTCCCTCCGCCACACCCAAGGTAGGCACTGCGAGGTTGCGTGCAAACCCGTCTCAGTATGAAACTTTGTTCATAGGCGGGTTTTCTCCTGTCAGGCTGACAGTTCGATCACCGTGATCTCGGGCGTTACCCCAAAGCGCACGGGCAGGATCGAACACCCGATCCCACCAGACACGACCAAATCGCGCCCGTCTTCGTGTACATGCCCATAAGCATAACGATTGCCGTACTTGGACGGCACCACCGGCGACCAACCAAACAGCCGCACCTGCCCACCATGCGTGTGGCCGGACAAAGTCAGCGCCACATTTTCCGGGATGTCGGGGAAGATATCAGGCTCATGCGCCATCATTACCACGGGCGCGTCGTCGGTCACTTGCGCCATGGTTCCCGGCAGATCATCCAGACCCACAAGCTTGCCATTGCGTCTGAAGGCAAGTTGATCCTCAAGCCCGGCCAGCCAGATGCCCAAATCGTCCAGGCGCATTGCCTCGTTGGACAGCACTGTGATGCCCTGCCCCTGAAACGCGGTGGCGAATTTGTTCGGCCCACCGCCACGCCGTTGGGCATCCTCATCATCCCACCAGTCGTGGTTTCCGAGAACAGCATAAACTCCGCTGCGCGCCTCAAGCTGTCCAAGAACCGGAGCCAGATCTTCAGCTTCGACTTTAGCGGTGATGCCGTCGTAGTGACCCGCATAATCCCCCAACAGCAAGACCAGATCGGGGGCCAGTGCATTGGTACGCCGCACTACCTGCCGGACACGATCAAGGCCGACATAAGGCTCACCAACGTGCAGATCGGACAGAACCGCGATCCGTAGCGGCTGCGCTGTCCAATCCTTGCGCCGCACGCGCCACTTGCGCACGCGCAATCGCAGCGAGGGCTCGATAAAAAACCCATAGGCTGCAACAAACAGGCCTGCCAGCGTGGTCGCCAGCAGGCCCTTTATGAACCTTCTGCGGTTCAAGGATTACATCCGCGATGCAACGTTTTCCCAGTTCACCAGATTGTCGAGGAAGTTCGACAGGTAAGCCGGGCGTTTGTTGCGGAAATCGATGTAATACGAGTGCTCCCAGACGTCACAACCCAGCAGCGCTGTCTGACCAAAACACAGCGGGTTCACGCCGTTTTCGGTCTTGGTTACAGCCAGCGAACCGTCCGCGTTCTTGACCAGCCACGCCCAGCCCGAACCGAACTGACCAGCACCAGCAGCGCTGAACTGCGACTTGAATTCGTCAACCGAGCCAAAGCTCTCTGTCAGGGCTTTTTCCAACTCACCAGGCATGGCGTTGCCTCCGGGGCCCATCATTTCCCAGAACTGGTTGTGGTTCCACAGTTGGCTGATGTTGTTGAAGATGCCGTTCTGCGCGACTGCGTTTGCGTCGTAGGTGCCAACGATGATCTCTTCCAGCGATTTGCCGTCCCACTCGGTTCCGGCGATCAGCTTGTTGCCGTTGTCGACATATGCCTTGTGGTGCAGATCGTGGTGATATTCCAGCGTTTCTGCGGACATTCCCTTGGCTGCCAGCGCGTCATGTGCATAAGGAAGATCAGGAAGTTCAAAAGCCATGTCGGCCCCCTGTTATAAATGTAAGTTGCGGTTCCCAAGGTTAAATGCTTTGACAGTCGCCATAGGTCAAGGCCCGTGACAATAAAACCCGGAGGTCCGCGATGCTGACACAGGCGTGCAAGATGTTTTACCGCGCCCGCGGGTACTATGCAGGCAGCCTGAATGGCGAGCCGTTTCATCTGGACCCCTATCATTCGAAATTCTGGCGCAAAGCCTCAGCCGGTGCGTGGGAGCCCGAAACTTTCGCCATTCTCGACGAATATCTCTCGTCCGACAGCGACTATCTGGATATCGGCGCCTGGATCGGCCCCACCGTGCTTTACGGTGCCCGCCGCGCCCGGCACGTGTGGTGTTTTGAGCCCGATCCGACTGCATTTAGGTATCTGGCGTGGAATCTGGACCTGAACGACATCCACAACGTGTCGGCCTTTGGGGTGGCGCTGTCCAACCAGTTCGGCGTGGCCCGCATGGCCTCGGTACGCGGCGAGCCGGGCGATTCTACCAGTTCCTTACTGCATGACGGCAAGCATGGCAGCGACGCCCTGACAATTGCATGGGATCAGTTTGAGGCCGCAAATGACCTGTCCGGCGTATCTCTGGTCAAAATGGATATCGAAGGGGCCGAATTTTTCGTATTGCCCACTCTGATTGCCTGGTTGAAGAAACAGCGCCCCGCCCTGCTGCTATCACTGCACGCCCCGCTGTTGGCAACGGATAATCGATTGGAGAAGACGAAAAACCTGTTGGATCTTTTGGGTTTCTATTCCGCGGTTGCTGACGAAAACTCCCAACCAATTACAGCGGAACAACTATTGAATCCGAACGCTCTTGCGCAATACAAAACACTGTTGTTGCGCAATTGACAGTATCCCAAAAACGTTCTGAATAACTGCCTGGAACCTCTTGTTCTTTCTGCCCGTTTTTGAAATTTCCTGTACCCGGATACAAGGAAATCGGAAAAATATGAAATATCTCAGCATTGTTGCTTTGGCCGCATTTTTTGCACACGGCGCCATGGCGGAAACAGTTACCTACAATTGCAAAATGACCAAACAGGACAGCCACGGCTGGATCGCGCGGAGCTATGCCTTTCAAGTGGACGCCGAAGACGGCTGGGCAAAGGTAGCGAGCAGACCTGAATGGATCGACACTAAATACAAAAGCCGTGGCAACAAGGGTGTTCGGATGGTCTGGACCGAAACACGACGCGCTTCTGCCGGTGGTAATTTGCGTGTCAAGTATCAGGCAAACCTAAATCCCGCTGATAACAGCCTCAAAGTTCGTATGTCTTTCGTCAGTACAAACGCCGCTAACAAACCTTACGGTCTTGGCACTTGCAGCGTTGAAAGTTAAAAAAAATCCCCGGGATTTCCGGGGATTTTTTTTTTGAGTATACAAAACCAGCGAGCTTGCAGAACTCAGGAAGCGTAAAGCGACTCGATCGTGTTTATTGAACACTCTCCGAAACCCGATGGCCGGTTAAGCGCATTGGCTTGAGGAAATCTTGCGATCATGTCCAGACGCTGTTTTTCCGGGTTCAGTGTGGCTGTATAGCTTACATACACAAGCCCGTTATTTCTGGCGGGGATTTTCATTTTCCACATGAGCCTGTATTCGCCCTTGCGGGTTGTTTTGAATTTCACATCTTTAGGCTGCTTATCATCATAGTGATGAATGTAGGCGTCATAAGCCCGCGCACGCTTGTTTTCCGCATCAACACTCAGGATCACACGCTCGGCCATCCATCCTTCTTCCATCCGGTGCAAGTTGCAGTCATAGGTGACGACTTCAGCTTTCGCTGTGGTTGCAGCCAAGGTCAAAGCCAAGGCGGCTATCGCTTTCTTCATCGTCTTACGCTTTCAAGTTTTACCAATAACACTATAGCTTGCAGCCTTATCCCACTTAAAATTCAATACAATCTTAAGGGGAGACTGCCTTTGCACCTCTCTCATAAAAGGGCATCGAATTGTTGCGCAAGATGAAAAAGAAAACAGCCGCCTTTTTTGGGAAAGGCGGCTGTTATTTGTAACTTTTCTGCGGGGTTTATGAGGTCAATAAAACCCAACCTCACTGCTTGGCTGCGCCGCAACCTTGAGCAGTTTGAACACGTAATCCGCAGCCGACCGGAAACAGACAACACGGAAGGTCTCGGCGTCGTCCATCCAGAACGCCCCTGCCACCTGCGCCAAGCGCGAGCGGCGGATTTGGCCAGGTTGGAACGCCTCGACCGACAGATCGACCGGGGCCAATTTGCCAACCACCTCGCGCGCGCTGGCGCCCGAGATGCGGAACACGGCCCGCGCGTCCGAGACATTGACCGCCAACGCGTGTGTGCCGCTAAGCGCATTTGCCATTGCGGCCAACTTGGCCTCCACCTCGGCATACGGCACTAGCACCAGCAATTCGTCCGTGGACATCCAGCAAACGCCGGTGTCACCATTGACCAGAGATTCACGCTGGCTGGGTACTTTCTGGCCTGTGGCATCCTTGACCGCTTTGACCAGCACCTTATCGGACAGGTCGCCCCGCAGGGTGATCATACCCTGCAGGCCACATTCCTCGACTTTGACAATACCGTCATAGCCGGCGTGATTCAGTGCGCTGATGGGTTCAGACATTCTGCTTCTCCCCGTCTTTGTCATAGAAGATCGGGTCCACGATCTTGGCTTTATAGGTTTTGCCGTCGGTACCCGGGAACTCGACGATCTCACCCATCCGGTCGGGTCCGTGCTTGATCAGGCCCATGGCGATGCCTTTGCCCAGATTGGCCGAGTAATAGGTCGAGGTAACGCGACCGATCATATTACGCTGGCCGTTGGCGTTGACGCCGTCGCCTACTGCGTAAGCACCGTCAGGAATAACGGAACCATCCACAGTCTCAAGCCCCACCAGTTTCCAGCGGTCCGGATCGGCCATATGGGTGCGCGAATGGGCGCGTTTGCCGAGGTAGTCCTCTTTCTTCTTGGACAGTGCCCAGTGCAGCCCCAGATCTTGGGGGATCACGGTGCCATCGGTCTCATCCCCGATCATGATAAAGCCCTTCTCGGCCCGCAGGATGTGCAGACATTCGGTGCCATAAGGCATCACTCCGAACTCCTGCCCTGCCTCGACCAGAGCATCCCAGAACGCCTGCCCCTGAGACGCAGGAACGGCGATCTCATAGGACAGCTCGCCCGAGAACGAGATGCGATAGGCACGGCAATCGAAGTCGCCGATCTTGCCATCGCGCCACTCCATGAACGGCAGCGCCTCTTTGGACACATCCATGCCGCCCAGCTTCTCCAACACCTTGCGGGCATTGGGGCCAACAACGGCCACCTGAGCGTATTGCTCGGTCACGTTCGCGACATAGACTTTCCATTCCCACCATTCGGTCTGCAGCCACTCTTCCATATGGCCGTGGATACGTTCCGCTCCGCCGGTGGTTGTGTGACACAGCCAGGTGTCCTCATCGATGCGGGCAACAACGCCGTCGTCGATCAGAAAGCCGTTTTCCGAACACATCAGGCCATAGCGGCATTTGCCGACCTTCAGCGTGGACATCATGTTAGTGTACATCATGTCCAGGAACTTGCCTGCGTCCGGGCCTTTGACGATCAGCTTGCCCAGCGTCGATGCGTCCAGCAGGCCGAGGTTTTCGCGCGTGTTCTTGACCTCGCGATTCACCGCGTCATGTACGGATTCACCGGGGCGGACATAAGCATAGGTCCGGCGCCAGTGGCCGACCGGCTCCCAATCGGCACCGTTTTTGTCGTGCCAGTCGTGCATCGGGGTTTGACGGATCGGTTGGAACACGTCGCCCCGCGCTTCGCCGCCAATCGACCCCATCGAGATCGGAGTATACGGTGGACGGAATGTGGTGGTACCGACTTTCGGAATCTCGGACTCCAACGCATCAGCAAGGATCGCCAGACCGTTGATATTACTCAACTTACCCTGATCCGTGGCCATACCCAGCGTCGTGTAGCGCTTGGTGTGTTCAACGCTTTCATAGCCTTCACGCGCCGCCAGTTGGACGTCGGACACTTTGACGTCGTTCTGGAAATCCAGCCAGGACTTCATGCGCAGTTGAACCTCGGCATTGGCGGGCATCAACCAGACCGGCTCCATCGCGGCCTCGGCCGTGGTTTCACCCTTCGGCGCGTCGGCTGTTTTGGGTTTGAAACCCGCGCCATTGGCTGCGGCCTCACCTGCGGTTTGTGCGTCAGCCAGAACATCGCCCAGCGCCAGCGGGCCGTTGGCGGAACCGGCAGCTACGACAAAGCCCTCGCCGTTCGCGCCCAGCGGTGGACGTTCGGGGTCAGGACGGAAATGGGCGTTCGCGTCGTCCCAGATCAGTTTGCCACCGCAATGCGACCACAAATGAACGACCGGAGACCAGCCACCCGACATGGCAACGGCATCGCACTCAACTTCTTCGCGAGCGCCACCGATACCTTCCTGATTGCAGATCGCGACCTTTTTGACGCGCTTGCCACCTTTGACTTTGGCGACGGCTTTTCCGGGGTCCACCCGGATACCGAGCTGACGCGCCTCTTCGGCCATCGGGCCCGCAGCGGCACGTGCATCTATCACGCGCAGGACGTCCACTCCGGCCTGTTTCAGGATGATCGCGGTGCGATACCCATCATCATTGTTGGTGGCAACGATCACGCGCTCGCCCGGGGTGACACCCCAGTTCACCACATAGTCGCGCATGGCCGAAGCGAGCATCACACCCGGAACATCGTTGCCCGCGAAAGACAGTGGACGTTCAATTGCACCGGTTGCGGTCACAACCTGCTTGGCACGGATGCGCCACAGGCGGTGGCGTGGGCCCTGAATGCCCGGAGTATGGTCAGTCAGACGCTCATATCCCAGCACATATCCGTGGTCATAGACACCCGCGCCCATGCAGCGCAATCGCATGGTAACGTTGTCCATTGTTTCCAGTTCGGAAACCAATTGATCCACGAACTTATCCACAGGTGCGCCATCAACGGTGCCACCATCGACCGGAGCGCGCCCTCCCCAATGGGCTGTCTGTTCGATCAGCATCACCTTGGCGCCGGACGCAGCCGCCGCCTTTGCGGCCTGCAGACCGGCCACACCGCCGCCGATTACCAGAACATCGGTGAAGGCATAAAAATGCTCATAGGTGTCCGCGTCGCGGTTGTCTTTGTCGGGCGCTTTGCCCAGACCGGCCGACTGGCGGATGAACGGCTCATAAACGTGTTTCCAGAACGGCTTGGGGTGGATGAACATCTTGTAGTAGAAGCCAGCCGGCAGAAAGCGAGACAGATGCGTGTTCACCGCCCCGATGTCGAATTCAAGGTTCGGCCAGTGGTTCTGTGAAATCGCGGTCAGACCGTTGAACAACTCGGTCGTGGTGGCGCGCTGGTTCGGCTCGAACCGGTTGCCCTGCCCCAGACCGACCAGTGCGTTCGGCTCTTCCGCACCGCTGGCGACAACGCCGCGCGGGCGGTGATACTTGAACGACCGGCCCATCATCATCTGATCATTGGCCAGCAGGGCCGAGGCGAGCGTATCGCCCTCGTACCCCTGCATCGAGGTGCCGTTGAAGGTAAAGGTGACCTGTTTCGACCGGTCAATCAGCCGGCCTTGTTTTGCGAGACGGGTGCTCATGTTGCGGACCTTTCGCAGGCGGAATTACGGGTGGTGACGCGGGTCATTCGAACTCTCTCCAAGTCCAGCCGGGGCGTTTGGCCGAGATGGCATCCTTGATCTCTTTCGGAGGTTCGGTGACCTGTGCGGAATACGTGCCAAACACCTCAAGCGTCTGGGTACAGCGCGCGGCGTGGAACCACTTGCCACAGCCATTTGCGTGGCGCCAGCGTTCCAAATGGACGCCTTTGGGGTTTTCGCGCATGAACAGGTAGTCGTGGAACTCGTCATCCGACGAGCCCGGACCGAAACGCTTCAGATGCGCCTCGCCACCAGCGGCCAGTTCGGTTTCTTCGGCGTCGACGCCGCAATACGGGCAATTCAGGATCAGCATGTGTTCATCCTTTTGGCGGTCGGTCGGCACAATGGCCGACCTGAATTCTGTTTGTGGGCAACCTCGAGCAGCGCCCTTAGTGCGCCACCCCGGCGGCAACGCTTTCGTCGATGAAGCGGCCCTCTTTGAAACGGTCCAGCGAAAACGCTTCGGTCAGCGGCGAATGGCCGGTGGCCATCAACTGCGCCATCCCCCAGCCGGACCCCGGGATTGCCTTGAAGCCACCTGTGCCCCAACCACCGTTGATGAAGCAGCCTTGTAGCGGCGTCTTCGACAGGATGGGCGAGCGGTCACCGGTCATATCCACGATACCACCCCACTGGCGCAGCATCTTCAGACGCGAAATCATCGGGAAGGTCTCGACCAGCGCGCGGACGGTTTCCTCGATATGGTGGAAGGACCCGCGCTGAGTGAAGTTGTTATAGGCATCAGTACCGCCACCAATCACCATCTCTCCCTTGTCGGACTGAGACATGTAACCGTGCACGGTGTTGGCCATCACGACCACATCCATGCAAGGCTTGATCGGTTCAGATACCAGCGCTTGCAGAGCGATCGCCTCAAGCGGAAGACGGAAGCCCGCCATCTCCGCCAGCTGACCTGAATGGCCTGCGACCACGATACCCAGCTTTTCGCAGTCAATCGCGCCTTTGGTGGTATCTACGCCAACGACACGGCCGTCCTGAGAACGCACACCTGTGACTTCGCATTGCTGGATGATGTCCATACCCATGGCCGAACACGCGCGGGCATAGCCCCACGCCACAGCATCGTGCCGCGCGGTGCCGCCGCGTTCCTGCCACAGCGCCCCCAAAACCGGATAACGCGGACCGTCGATATTGATGATCGGAACCAGCTGTTTGACACGTTCGGGCCCAATCCACTCCGTCTGCACGCCCTGCAGCGCATTGGCATGGGCGGTGCGCTGATAACCGCGGATTTCGTGCTGTGTCTGCGCCAGCATCATCACACCGCGGGGGCTGAACATGATGTTATAGTTCAGGTCCTGGCTCAGGTCCTCGTACAGACCACGCGCCTTTTCATAGATCGCCGCCGACGGGTCCTGCAGATAGTTCGACCGGATGATGGTCGTGTTGCGCCCGGTGTTGCCGCCGCCCAGCCAGCCTTTTTCGATCACGGCGACGTTCTGGATGCCGTAATTCTTGCCAAGATAATAGGCGGTCGCCAGACCATGCCCCCCTGCGCCGACGATTATCACGTCGTACCGCTTTTTCGGTTCGGGCGAGCGCCACGCGCGCTCCCATCCGGTGTGATAGCGCAGGGCCTCCCGCGCCACAGCAAAGGCTGAGTAGTGTTTCATGAGCGAATCCATCCGGTTCGGTGATTGGCGCAGATATGCCGTGCGCGAACACTTTACCCCTGCCGCACAGCGCCACAATATCGAACTATTGCGACATCCGCCCTTTTATTGCGACATGACGTCCTCTCGCGGCCATTTGTCCCTTTTGTCGCCCCGCCGAGAGGTCTAAGTCAGGGCAGCCATATCGGAGAAACCATGTCGTTCCTGGTCGTCACCATTCTAACCGCACTGCTGATTGCCCTATTCCTGGGCTTTTCCCTGCTCCGCAGCCGCAAAACACGTGAGCCTGCGGCGGCATATGATCTGCGTGTCTATCGCGAGCAGCTGGCGGGCGTGGACAAGGATCTGGCCCGTGGCGTTATCGGCGAGGCCGACGCAGACCGGGTCCGCACGGAAATCTCACGCCGCATTCTGGCCGCCGACGCGCAGATGCAGGCCGGGGTTGATCGCGCCGGACCGCCTCGCTGGGCCAGCGTTACCGCCTTTGCTGTCATCGCGCTTGTCGTCGTGGGCGGTGCGATCTGGATGTATCGCCAGATGGGTGCCGCAGGGCTGCCGGATCAGCCCTTGTCGCTGCGGCTGGAGCAAGCCGAAACTCTGCGTGCCGAACGCCCCAGCCAGGCCGAAGCCGAAGCAGCCGCCCCGCCCGCACAATTGCCGCAGCTGGATGAGAGTTATGCCAATCTTCTGAATCAGTTGCGCGAGACTGTTGCAGCACGCCCCGATGATCTGCAGGGCCATATCCTGCTGGCTCAACACGAGGCGAATGCAGGCAATTTTCCCGCCGCTTACGCAGCCCAGCAACGTGTGATCGAGCTGTCTGGCGACGATATCCCAGCCGACGCCTTTTCACATCTGGCCGAGATGATGATTCTGTCCGTGGGCGGCTATGTCTCGCCCGAGGCCGAAGAGGCATTGAGGCAGGCGCTGAAACGCGACCCGCGCCATGGGCCGGCGCAATACTATCTAGGGCAGATGATGGTGCAGATCGGACGCCCCGACGTTGGATACCGGGTCTGGGTCGATGCCCTCCGCGATGCCCCTGCCGGCGCGCCATGGGCCGATGCCATTCGGGCCCAATTGGACGAGCTGGCTTTCCGCGCCGGGGTATTCAACGCGCCTGAAATACCTGCTGCCCCCGGCCCCAGTCAGGGTGACGTCGACGCCGCAGCCGAACTGACACCGGAAGAACGGCAAGAAATGATCAAGGGCATGGTCAACCAACTGTCTGAACGTCTGGCCTCTGAGGGCGGTTCACCCGAGGAATGGGCGCGTCTGATTGCAGCCCTTGGCGTGTTGGGCGAAGGTCAGCGGGCCATCGACATCAAAAACGAGGCTATGGCAGTCTTTGCCGGAAATGCCGATGCCATCGAACTGATCGACGCCGCCGCGTTGCAGGCCGGAATTGCACAATGATTCACGACGCATTCGAAGAATTTGCTGCCGCCCTGCCGCCGATGACCGCGCTGATGGGTCTGGATCTGGGCGAAAAAACCATCGGGGTCGCCGTCTCGGACCGGATGCGCGGTGTGGCCAGCCCGTTGGAGACGGTGCGGCGCAAAAAATTCACCCTGGATTCTGCGCGATTGCTTGAACTGATCGCTGACCGCGAGATTGGCGGTGTCATTCTGGGTCTGCCGAAAAACATGGACGGAACCGAAGGGCCCCGCTGCCAATCCACCCGCGCCTTTGCCCGAAACCTGTCGCGGCTGACCGAGGTTTCCATCGGGTTCTGGGACGAACGGCTCAGCACGGTTGCGGCCGAAAAGGCACTGCTTGAGGCGGATACGACACGAAAACGTCGCGGACAGGTTATCGATCACGTCGCGGCTGGTTATATTCTGCAAGGGGCGCTGGACAGGCTGCGCTTTCTTTAGTTGCAACGGGATACGGCAATGACGAACATGGTTTGGAAAAGGAACGAGGTCGAAAGCCCCTGTATCCAGATCTGTGTCGTTCACCCGACCGAACGTATCTGCACCGGTTGCTACCGCACGATTGATGAAATCTCGCGATGGTCCAAAATGGACAGCAACGAGCGTGCTGAGATCATGGAAAACCTGCCCTCACGCAAACCCCAGCTGACCAAACGCCGGGGTGGTCGTGCCGCACGCCTGAAAAAGTCTTAAATTCTATCCAGATCGAGGACATGGGCTGAATCTGCGCCGCTGCAGGTTGGTCTGAACTTCGAGGGGGATCAAGTTCGAACACTTGTGGTGAGTGAGTGGCAACCCACAGCGACGCGCTTCAGTTTTCAGGTTCCTCCGAAGTGGTTACGCGGAAGAACAAGGCATTGCTAATCGTTTTTTGACCATTCAATCAAGAAAAACAAAGCCTGACCCAGCATGACCTGACGTAAGCGTCAGGTTTGATCTTGGCCTACCCGGCAGCCAGCCAGGATTTGGCATTTTCGATATCCTCAGATGCAAAGAACTGAGTTCTCGTGCCCAGAACATGACTGGCCGCCCGTTGCGCCATATGTTGCCACGTTTTGTCCCCAACGATGGCCGCGCGATCCAGCAACCCGGCATGTTTCCGAACCAGTTTGAAATGCGATGCCAGCGCTGACAGACCCTGCCAGCCGTCAAATTCCCGCAAGTCGATCAACAACCGGAACCCCTCCTTGGCTTGCAACAGGCTATCGAGGTCCCGTTCCGCCCGGCTGAATTCGTCGGGGTCCAGCTTTCCCAAGAGGCTGATCTGAATGCACGGCCCACCCAGATCAACCACGTGAATCGACCCCAAAGATTCGCGCATCCAGCGTCTGGCGGCTTCTAGATCGGAAAGGGCAAAGACTTGCACCGGGCATGGCAGGATCGGGGCAGCCAGGCGGATACTGGTCTTTACCCAACCCTGATCCGCCGCCACGCCAATGCGATCAAATCCTCGCCAGTGGCTCAGCCCCAGCTTTGTATCGGCCCAAGCGGCACTCAGATCGTAACCCTTGAATTCCGGCTGAACGACGGCCAGCAGACGCACGTTTTCATGTTCGGTCAATGCGGCCTCGATAGCGGGCACCAGAACCTCGCTGTAATCAGTACTGGTCACCTCGCCGGACAGTTCAACTTCCAGCAATGCTCCGTCCGAATTCCTGTGGACTGTAATCATCAAAAAACCTCCAAATCCGAATAATGGCAGGAGGTTAGGCGGATTCGATCCATTCGGCTACTCCCCCGGCGCACTCGGGGCGGAAATAGGCGATCATGCGTCCATCCTCCCCGGCCGAGGCATTGGCGCCCCATGGGGCCACCCCATGCAGGCAATGACGGTGCAACAGGTAGGCCTCACCGGGTTTGGCGGGCAATTCGATGCGTGGGCAAGTGTCGAATACTTCGCGGCGCGCAGCCTGATACGCCTCGGTTATATCCACCTGATGCAGACTATTGCGTGGGTGCCCGTCCAGCGCGTGTTTGAACGCGGCGCGCAGGATTTTATGACTGCCTTCCCACAGCACCATGGGGGCGGCATCAATACTGGCATCGTTCAGAGGAATGCCCAATATCCACGCATGCGGCTCATCCACCCGCCGCCGCCGATCCGGTCCCGCAGGCCGCAACCCGTCCACATGTGCCGCGTCCCGCTTTAACCGATACTGACCGGCGCTGGCGCTTTCGCCTTGTCGCGGGCGTGGATAGCCGGGGTAGATGACCGAGACCTGCCCCTTGTGCAGCGGCAGTTCTCCGTACTGATCGGTGATGAAATCCATGGCCTGGCCGGACAACACCCTCGATTGCGCAACCCTGCCCCGCAGGTCATTGTCCAGCGCGTCGACGCCAATAAACCATGTCCCCTCACAATCTAGCCATTGGGTATGGGCTGGGTCAGTGACAGATGCACGGGCAGCGGGCAGCGCGTGCCCTACCCACTCGGCCAGCACCGGATCGAAGGGGAACCTGATCCAGCCATCTTCGTGAAAATCGCTCATAACCCCAGTGCCTTACGCAGCATGTTCAGGGCGACCAGCGTCAGGAACACCGCAAACACGCGTCTGAGGGGTTTAGGGTTCATCGCATGAGCCAGCTTTACCCCCCACGGCGCGGTGATTGTCGTCATGGCGACAACGATACCAAAGGCGACCAGATTGACCGCCCCGATGGTCAGAGGCGGGCGGTGTTCCGGCGGAACGTCCAGAAACAGAAAGCCCAGAACCGAAGGCACCGCGATGATCACGCCAAAACCGGCAGCAGTTGCCACGGCGCGGTGAATGGGCGTGTTGTAAAGGCTCATCAGTGGCACGCCGAAACTGCCGCCTCCGATCCCCATCAACACCGAAAGAAAGCCCACCAGGGGCGACAGTACGGCACGTTTGATCCCTTTGGGCATGGCGTCACCCAACCGCCATTCAGATTTGCCTAGCCCAAGATAGGCACCGATGACCATCCCCAGAACGCCAAACAAAATCTGCAGAACCTCGGTCCGCAGCGCCGAGGCCACCAGAACGCCAATGATCGCCCCGACCGCGATCCCAGGCCCCCAGCCGCGCAGAATTTCCCAGTCCACAGCGCCTTTTTTGTTGTGCGACAGCACCGATCGCACAGAGGTCACGATGATCGTCGCCAAAGAGGTCGCCAGACACAGCTGCATCAACTGCGGGCCGCCATATCCAAGCGTCTGGAAGGCATAGAAAAAGGCGGGCACCAGCACTATACCCCCGCCAACCCCCAGCAATCCGGCCAGCACACCGGCCAGCGCCCCGATTACAAGCAAAAGGCCCAACATCTGGGCCAGCAACATCGTCTCGGGCATCTTCCCCCCATAGCGGCCTGTGGCCGTATCTTGATTTGCTCAAACCTCGACCAGAGGCGCCACGCGCTCCAGTGCCTGCAACATTACCTCGGGGCCCGCGCCCTCATGCACCGCGCCTTCGGACAAGGCCCGCCGCCAGGCCCGCGCACCGGGGCGACCGGCAAACAAGCCCAGCATATGACGAGTGATCTGGTGCAACCGGCCCCCTTCGACAAGGTGAGCCTCAACATAGGGAACCATTTCCTGCACAACTTCGACAGGATCAGCGGCCTGCCCGGTGCCGTAGATCAGCGGGTCGGCTTCCGCCAAAATGTCGGTCGGCTGATGATAGGCCGCGCGCCCGATCATGACGCCGTCCAGCCCTGCCTCAAGATGCGTTCGCGCTTGATCCAGAGAGGTAATGCCCCCATTGATCGAGATATGCAGATCGGGAAATGCCGCCTTCATCCGGTGAACCAGATCATAATCCAAAGGCGGAATATCGCGGTTTTCCTTGGGGCTGAGACCCTGCAACCAAGCCTTACGCGCGTGGATCGTCACCCGTTCGCAACCGGCCGCGCGGATTTGGTCCAGAAATGTTGGCAGAACCTCTTCAGGGTTTTGTTCATCCACGCCGATCCGGCATTTGACCGTCACGTCAACATCCACAACCTCACGCATAGCAGCTACGCATTCGGCAACCCGACCCGGGTCCTTCATCAAAACCGCCCCAAATGTGCCGGACTGCACCCGATCCGAAGGGCAGCCGCAGTTCAGGTTGACCTCATCATAGCCCGCCTCGGTCCCAAGCCGCGCTGCCTGCGCCAATTCCTTTGGGTCGGACCCGCCCAGTTGCAGCGCTACGGGATGTTCCTGAGGGCTGTATCTCAGCAAATGCATCGCCCCACCACGCACCAGCGCTGGGGCCGTCACCATTTCCGTGTAAAGCAACGCCTGCCCACTGAGCAGCCGGTGCAGATAGCGACAGTGCCGATCCGTCCAATCCATCATGGGGGCAACGGACAGACGGGCCGCGCGCCTAAGTCCACCCCCTTTCAGGGCTGTGTTTTCTGCTAAATTCGACATACTTTCCGCGCCCGTCTTGGCCTTGTTCCTCAAGGGATCTTTTCAGAACAGCCCTGTAGCACTATTTCGGGATCGAGTGCCACTCGGAATGCCAAATTGTCAGTTTCGAGACGAATCTCAGCCAGGGCGGATGATATATGACGGGTTTTGACCCTCACACCGCATAACGGCTGATCATCATTTCGACGCTGTTTTCGATGGTTTCGGCCATTTCGGCCTTGCTCAGCACAGACCCGGTGAACAAAAGGGGCCAAAATGCGCGCGCTTTGATCAGGCCGATGAATTCGCGCCCCGCCTGTTCCGGATCGTCGATCCGCAATTGCCCGTCCTCGGCTGCATCCCGCATCATGCCGATAAAGGCGGCAGTTTTGTCTAGTTTGCCTGTCGCCTCGGCAGCAAGGGCCGGGCTGCGCAAGGTTTCGCTGATCACCATCCGGGACATCGCCATCACATCCGGCATCATCAGGATGCGTCCTTCGGCCCAGGCCAGTTCGGTCAGTTGTTCGCGAATATCACGGCCTTTTTTGTACCGGATTTCGACCACTTCGGCAAAGCGGCTGGACAGCTCGATCACAATCGAGCGAAACAGGTTTTCTTTGCTTTCGAAATACTTATACAGCGTACGCTTAGACACCTCGGCCTGCGCCGAGATGCGATCCATGCTGGCTGCGGCAAAGCCCTTGTCCTGGAACTCGGCCACAGCAGCTTCGATGATCTGCGCGTATTTGGTCGCATTCGGTGCGCTGCATTCGGTCATGTCAGAGCTATAGACCTATTGACAGGGGGCGGTCAAATCCTAGGTAAACGCAGGAGTTTACAATGGCGATATTCTGTGCCACTAGTAAACGCGCCAGTTTACCGACTCAGGTAACCAGCCCAACACGGAAGGTCCCCTCATGGCACTGACATTGAAACTGAATGGCGAAACCCACACGGTTGACGCCGAACCCGGCACGCCCTTGCTGTGGGTAATCCGGGATGAATTAAAACTAACTGGAACCAAATTCGGCTGCGGCGTCGCCTCGTGCGGTGCCTGCACCGTACACCTGAATGGCGAGCCCGTACGCTCGTGCCAGACCTATATCGAAGACGTCGAAGATGCCGAGATCACCACAATCGAGGCCGTCGGCAATGACAAGATCGGCGCCGCCGTTCAGCAGGCCTGGGTTGAGTTGGACGTCGTTCAGTGCGGCTATTGCCAATCGGGTCAGGTGATGTCGGCCGTTGGGCTGTTGTCCGAAAATCCCACCCCATCCGTCGAAGAGATTGACGATTACATGCACGGCAATGCCTGCCGCTGCGCCACCTATCAACGCATTCGCGCCGGCATTCAGCGCGCGTCCGAAATTCTGGAGGCCTGATCTATGACCATCAACACCTCTCGCCGTGGGTTTCTGAAAGGGGCCGCCGCTGCCGGTGCTGTTCTGCTGGTTGGTGCGCGTGCCGATGGCGTGCTGGCTGCGACCTCATCCGAGACTGCGCAATTCAACCCCTTCGTCAAGATTGATGCGAATGGAACAGTGTCGGCCATCGTCAAACACTTTGAAAAAGGTCAGGGTCCCGCAACCGGCCTGCCGACGTTGATCGCCGAAGAAATCGGTCTTCGCATGGATCAGATCAACTACGAATTCGCGCCATCTAACGCGCAGGTTTACAACAACCTTCTGTTCGGCCCCTTTCAGGGCACCGGCGGGTCGACCGCGATGGCGAATTCGTGGATGCAATATCGTCAGGCTGGTGCCGCCGCGCGCGAAATGCTGATCGCCGCCGCCGCCCAAAGCTGGGGCGTGGATGCCGCGGGTATCACCATCGACGAAGGCATCGTCAAAGCAGGCGACCAATCCGCCCCGATTGCCGAGTTTGTGGCTGCGGCCTCTCAGCTAGACGCGCCCGCCGAGCCGCGCCTGAAAGACCCATCGGAATTCCGTCTGATCGGCAACGAATCCGTGCGCCGCAAGGATTCCGCCATCAAAGGCAACGGTCAGGCCATGTATGCCATGGACGTTCACCTGCCAAACCAGATGGTCGCCATGATCAAGCGCCCTGAGTCAAAAGGCAGTATCGCCAACGGCTTTGACGACAGCGCGTCGAAAGAAGTCAAAGGCTATATCTCAGCCGCCGTTCTGCCCAATCAGGCAGGGGTCGCGGTTTACGCCGAAAACACCTGGGACGCGATCCAGGCGCGTGACGCGCTTGAGGTTGATTGGGATATGTCGGGCGCGGAAACCCGCCATTCGGATCAGATCAAGGCCGAGATCATGGCCGCACTGGATGCCGAACCAACTTATAACGTGAACAAGGCGGACTTCGCAGCAGTCGCAGCAGCAATCGACGGGGCAGACAAGGTCATCGAAAAGACCTTTTACTTCCCGCTGCTGGCGCATGCTCCGATGGAGCCTCTGAACTGCACCATCGAACAAACCGCCGAGGGCGACATCGTCTTGCATGACGGTGCGCAAATGCCGACCGGCCCGCACATGGCGTATCAGCAAATCTTCCAACTGCCGCCCGAAAAGATCCACATCAAGACGATGCTGGCAGGCGGGTCGTTCGGGCGTCGCGCGACACCAGATGCGGATTACCAAGTCGAGGCAGCGCTGGCCTTTGTGGTCACCGACCGCTCGCGCCCGGTTAAGCTGGTCTGGACGCGTGAGGATGACATCCGCAGCGGCTATTACCGCCCTGCCTTTGGTCACAAGGTCCGTGTGGGCCTGAATGCCAATGGCGACATCGTTGGCTGGCAACATCAGGTAGCTGGACAATCGGTCATCAAGGGCACTCCGTTTGAATCCGTTCTGGTGCATGACGGGATCGACCACAGCTCGATCGAAGGTATCGCCGACAGTCCTTATGCCATCCCCGGAATGGCGCTTGGGCTGACCGACACGCCGAAGGCAACGACGGTACTGTGGTGGCGCTCTGTGGGCCACACCCACACCGGCTATGTCATGGAGACGATGATGGATGCAGTTGCCGAGGCCGCAGGGCGCGATCCAGTGAAGTTCCGACTGTCGCACCTTGCCGACGCCAGCAACCCGGATCAGGCACGCAAAGCTACGGTTCTGAAACTGGCGGCTGAAAAAGGCAACTGGGGCAACGCGCCTGCAGGTCGCGCGCAGGGTATCGCAGTTCACAAGTCTTTTGGTTCCTATGCCGCTCAGGTTGTCGAGGTATCGGGCGATCCGGAAAACGGCATCAAGATCGAAAAGGTCACTTGTGCAGTCGATTGTGGCATTGCGGTGAACCCCGATGTGGTGCGCGCGCAGATGGAAGGCGGCATCGGTTACGGCATCGGACATGTCATGCGCGATCAGATCACGCTGACAGATGGCACTGTGGATCAATTCAACTTCCCGGATTATGAGCCGCTGCGGATTGGCGACATCGCCGCGATTGACGTACATATCGTTCCATCAGCCGAGGCACCCACAGGTGTTGGCGAACCGGGCACCCCACCCTCGGCCCCGGCGTTGGCCAATGCAATCAACGCATTGTCAGGCACGCATGTAGCCGAACTGCCAATGGCTGAAAACGGCGTCAGCTTCGTTTAAAGCCCCTGCTCCGCGCCGTTCCCCTCTGGCGCGGAGCAACTTGCTGCAAAACCACCACGGCAATAATTTGATCAAATTTAGTGACAAGGCGCGTTTAACCCATTACATCTCGGGTAACTCGAAGGATGGAGACCCCGATGGACCTGAGCGCCCTGCACAGTTTTCGCGTTACTGCCTGTGACCTGAACGGTCAGATGCGCGGCAAGCGAGTGCCGCCCTCATATGCCGACAAGCTGACTAAAGGCGCGGTGCGGATGCCCTTTTCCGCGTTGAATGTGGATCTATGGGGCGCGGATATCGACGGCAGCCCGCTGGTCTTTGAATCCGGTGACGCCGATGGAATGCTACTGCCGACGGACCGCGGGCCGGTGCCGATGCCTTGGCTGGAAGCAGACACCGCACTGGTCCCGATGTGCTTGCATGATGACGCAGGTGTGCCCTTTGCTGGGGATCCCCGGCACGCGCTGGCCGCTGTGCTGGAACGCTATGCCCAGCGCGGTTGGTCTGTCATCGCAGCGACCGAACTGGAGTTCACTCTGCTGGACGCATCCGGCCCCCAACCGCAGCCTCCAATCAACCCGGTCACAGATCGGCGGCTGGCGGATGAGGCAGTTTTGTCCATGGCCGAGATGGACGCGTTCGACGCGTTTTTCACCGATCTCTACGACGGATGCGCAGCCATGGGCATACCAGCCCAGACAGCGATATCCGAAAGCGGCATTGGCCAGTTCGAGATCAACCTGAACCACCAGGACGCCATGCGCTGCGCCGATGATACGTGGCTTTTCAAGACCTTGACGCGTGGCCTTGCCCGCAAACATGGGTTTACGGCCACATTCATGTCGAAACCGTACGCCGATGACGCGGGCAACGGGATGCACGTGCATTTTTCGGTCGTTGACGAGAAAGGCCGAAACGTATTCGACAATGGCGGGCCTGAGGGCACTGATCTGCTGCGCTGGGCCGTTGCCGGATGTCTGTCGGCGATGCCGGGCTGCACGCTGATATTTGCGCCCCACGGCAATTCCTACACGCGCCTTATACCCGGCGCGCACGCCCCGACCGGTGCCAGTTGGGCCTATGAAAACCGCACCGCCGCCCTTCGCATTCCCGGCGGTGCCCCTGCCGCGCGGCGGATCGAACATCGCGTCGCGGGCGGCGACATCAACCCTTATCTGATGCTGGCGGCCGTGCTGGGTGCCGCGCTGAACGGGATCGAGGACGAGACCGAACCCCCCGCCCCAATCTCGGGCAATGCATATGAGATCGACAGCCTGCCGCAACTGGCAGCAGATTGGGGTGCAGCCATTACCGCGTTCGAAACCGACCCGAACGTGGCGCGCATCTTCCCCGCCGATCTGATCCGCTTTTTCGCCATGACCAAGCGGCAGGAAATGCGCCGCTTTGCCGACCGCCCGGTGGAAGAACACTGGCTAAGCTATCTGGAAGCGGTATGACCCTCTTGCCCGCGTGAACCCGGTGGGCTAGAATAAATTTGATCAAATTTGGTGACCCATGAAAATCGGCATCCTACTGACCGGCCACCCTCCTGACGTATTGCAGGACCAGTTCGACGAATATGACGCGATGTTTCGCGCGCTTCTGGACGGCAATGGCTTTACCTACGAAACCTTCGCCGTCGTGGACGGGCAGTTCCCAAAAGATGAGCTTCAGGCCGATGGCTGGGTCATCACTGGCTCGCGCCACGGCGCGTATGAGAACCACCCGTGGATACCGCCTCTTGAAGATCTGATCCGCGCCATTCGCCAAAGCGGACGCCCCTTGATCGGCGTCTGTTTCGGCCACCAGATCATTGCGCAGGCGCTTGGCGGGAAAGTCGAGAAATTCAAAGGCGGCTGGGCCGTTGGACGCACGGACTATGAATATGACGGCCAGACCATAACGCTGAACGCCTGGCATCAGGATCAGGTGATTGATTTGCCCGAAGACGCACGCGTGTTGGGCACAAACACTTTCTGCCGTAACGCGATGGTGGCCTATGGCGACAACGTCTGGACGGTGCAGGCGCATCCGGAATACGGCGATGCCTTCATTCAGGGCCTCATGAACACGCGCGGAAAAGGCGTTGTGCCCGATGCACTGATGGAGGCGGCAGCCAACCGCCTGCCCGCCCAGAATGACAATCCGAAGATCGGGCAGTTGATGGCCGAGTTTCTGAAGAAAGAGAGGGCCTGATGGCCGACTGGAAAGATCAACTGCCACAGGCAGCCCGAACTTATATCGACGGCCAACGGCTGGATGAGGTTGAATGCATCATCTCGGACTTACCCGGTATCGCCCGTGGCAAGGCTGTGCCCGCCTCAAAATTTGCAAAGCAGGCCTATTTCCACCTGCCCGACAGCGTTTTCTACCAGACCATCACAGGTGATTGGGGTGAGGCCGCCGGCGAGGACGGGTTTATCGAACGGGACATGATCCTCAAGCCTGACTTTTCGACCGCCTCGGCCGCGCCCTGGACGGGCGACTGGACACTGCAAGTGATCCACGACGCCTATGACCGGGATGGAGAGCCGATCCCCTTCAGCCCCCGCAACGTGCTGAAACGGGTGGTGCAGATGTATCACGACAAGGGCTGGAAGCCGATTGTCGCGCCTGAAATGGAGTTCTTTCTGGTCGCCCGCAATGTAGATCCGGCGCAGGGGATCAAGCCGATGATGGGTCGCTCGGGCCGTCCGGCGGCGGCTCGTCAGGCCTATTCAATGACGGCAGTGGACGAGTTCGGCCCGGTGATCGACGACATCTATGATTTCGCCGAACACCAGGGATTCGAGATCGACGGCATCACGCAAGAAGGCGGCGCGGGTCAGCTGGAAATCAATCTACGCCATGGCGATCCGGTCAAGCTGGCGGATGAGGTGTTCTACTTCAAACGCCTGATCCGCGAGGCCGCTTTGCGTCACGATTGCTTTGCCACCTTCATGGCCAAGCCGATCGAGGATGAGCCGGGCTCGGCCATGCATATCCACCACTCGATCATCGATACTGAGACCGGGCAAAACATATTCTCTGGTCCACAGGGCGGTGAGACGGACGCGTTCTATAACTTCATTGCCGGGCTGCAGAACCACCTGCCCGCCGGGCTGGCCGTGATGGCGCCTTACGTGAACTCCTACCGTCGCTACGTGAAAGACCACGCCGCACCGATCAATCTGGAATGGGCACGTGATAATCGCACCACCGGTATCCGCGTACCCCTGTCCGGGCCTGAGGCGCGGCGGGTCGAAAACCGTATCGCCGGGATGGACTGCAACCCTTATCTGGGCATCGCGCTGTCGCTGGCCTGTGGCTATCTCGGCCTGACACAGCAGGAACGTCCCCGCCGTCAATTCTATGGCGACGCCTATGAAGGCGAAGGCGATATCCCACAGGTTATGGGCAGCGCGCTTGACCTGTTTGATGAGGCCGACGCCCTGCATGAGGTCCTTGGCCCAGAATTCGCCCGCGTCTACAGCATCGTCAAACGCGCAGAATACGAGGAATTCCTGCAGGTGATCTCTCCGTGGGAGCGTGAGCATCTGCTGCTGAACGTTTGAGGTGCGCGATGAACCTGCTCTATTCCAACGACCGCAAGGCCGAGTATCCGGCCAGTTGGTATGCGGCGACGGCCAACCCGGTGGATCGGTTTCCGGCACTCCGCAAAGACGAGACAGCCGATGTCTGTGTCGTTGGTGCAGGCTACACCGGCCTGTCCGCCGCGCTGCATTTGGCCGAAGCCGGGCTCAACGTGGTGCTGCTTGAGGCGCACCGTGTGGGGTTCGGCGCGTCCGGTCGCAACGGTGGCCAGTTGGGAAGCGCCCAGCGCATGGATCAGGAAGACCTCGAGCGGTTGGTTGGAAACGATGATGCGGCCAAGCTATGGGATCTGGCAGAGGACGCAAAAGATCTGGTCAAATCGCTCATCGCTAAGCACCAGATCGACTGCGACCTGAAACCGGGCGTTGCCGTTCTGGGCCTCAGCGCAGGCGAGCAGCAAGACCTGCACGAACATGCCGCACATCTATCCGGCCGTTACGGTTACGATCAGATCGAATTATTGGACGAGGCCGCCGGCCACGCGCTGTGCCCATCGCCCTCTTACAAAGGCGGGTATCTGGACATGGGCGCGGCACACCTGCACCCGTTGAACTTTGCCTTGGGTCTGGCACAAGCCGCGGCAAAGGCCGGGGTGCGCATCTTTGAAAGCACCGAGGTGACCGGGATTGAGGAAGGCCAACCTGCCAAGGTGCAGACGGCGAACGGAACGGTCACCGCCGACCACGTTATTCTGGCCTGCAATGGGTATCTGGGCGATCTGAACCGCAGGGTGGCGTCAAGGGTCATGCCGATCAACAACTTCATCGCGGCGACCGAGCCATTGGGGGCCGACGCCGCCCGCGCCCTGACACAGGACGTTGCGGTCGCCGACACGAAATTCGTGGTTAATTACTTCCGCCTCAGCGCGGATGGCCGACTGCTGTTTGGCGGTGGTGAGAGTTATGGCTATCGCTTCCCTAGCGACATTGCCGCCAAAGTGCGCAAACCGATGACAGAGATCTTCCCGCATCTGCAGGATGTGAAGATCGACTATGCCTGGGGCGGCACTTTGGCCATCACCATGCGTCGCATGCCCTATCTGGCGCGGGTTGCACCGAATATCCTGTCCGCCTCGGGCTATTCCGGCCACGGTGTCGGCACGGCTACCCATGCCGGTCAGCTGATGGCAATGGCTCTCCAAGGACAAGCCGAAGGCTTTGACACCATGGCCCGCGTCCCCGCCCTGCCCTTCCCCGGCGGTCCTGCCCTGCGCAGCCCGCTGCTGGTGTTGGCGATGACATGGTTTGCGCTGAGGGATCGGTTAGGGGTGTGAACTCAGGCAAACCTGATTACTTAAATTCTCTCAGGACACGGAACCCTGCCCCGGCTGTCCGAGAGCTTTCCAAACCACTCCCTCGTCCAGCGACACGTGAGGCGTCCATTGCGGCATAGTACGCTCCACCCCGTGTGACGCGTCTTTCACAATTGGGTTCAAGTGCCTTTTCCAGGTAAAGGCTGGACGTCTCCCAACCGGCATATTGATCCGTCCTGCAGGACATCGTTACTTCCACAACATTGCCGGACATATGGCGCAGGCCCCAGGCATTGGCCGCGTCCAGCAAATCCACCGGTACTGGGACTCCGCGGGACACGAGGTCTGGGCGCTCTTCCCCCAGCATGATCTCTGTTGCGCTTCCCAGAAAGTTCACCTGATCGGTTGTGACTTCCTCGCCTTGTGCAAAAGGGGTCTGCGTCCCGGCGCGCGCGGCGTATTCCCATTCAGCCTCTGTCGGTAAGCGATAGACATCCTTCCCCACTTTACTGTTTAGCCAATCGGTGTACGAAACAGCGTCCAGATAAGAAATCATGATAACTGGATGGTTTCCAATGACCTTTGCGCGCTGTGATTTGGGTAACCGAATAAAGTCCTCCGGCTCATACCCTCCGCAACCACCATCATCCATGCAAGCCATCCATTGATCGTAGGTGATTTCGTTTCGGCCCATCGCCACGGGCAAGTCTATCGTGACCTTGTGAACCGGCCCTTCGTGAATCGAGCTGTAGGACAATTCTGGGGTGGTACGTATCCAGTTGCCCTCTTTATCGAAATTATAATGCAGTTTCGATTCACCCGGAGGGCCACCCATCAGAAATTCACCCAAAGGCAAGGCAATCATTTCAGGGCAAACATAGCATTCCTGAAATATCTCAAGCGGAGCCACTTCCACGCCGTCTGACAGAACAAACTGAGCATTTGCCACTGGCGCGTACGTTAATAGCGCCAAGAGAAATATGAACCGTCCGATAATCAAAATAGTGATCCCACCTTGCAACCTAGAGCAACGCAAAAGTTGGGTAATTGGCACCTTACTTTCTCAAAAGTTGCAAGCTCAAAACAATTACCTGGGGCGTATTGCAAGCCAACCAGTGACCCTTTGATTGTGACGGATTGGTGAAATTTTGCCCACATGGCGATTGAGGGGTTGGATTACTTTTCGTTTAGCTTTACGTTTCCCAAAGTTAGAATTTGGGAAAATCAAATATGACGCTTCCTCCAAACGTTCATGACGCCGAACCCATCCCTGCAGCTGCAAAAGAAGCCATCGACGCTCTGATGCAATCGGGAGACCTGTTTCGCTATACCGCGCCACAGGATGCGCCGGTGGCTCTGCTCGAGGCGGAATTTGCCGCTTTGCTGGGAACAAAATACGCGTTGGCCGTGTCATCGTGCTCGGCCGCATTGTTCCTGTCTCTCAAAGCGTTGGGCTTGCCTCGGGATGCACGGGTTCTGATCCCCGGCTTTACCTTTGCTGCCGTGCCCTCGTCTGTCGTGCATGCGGATTGCATTCCGGTGCTGTGTGAGGTCGGCGAGAATTATCGCATCGACATGGAAGATTTCGCCACCAAGCTGGACGGCGTACAGGCCGTAATCATCAGCCATATGCGCGGCCACACGTCCGACATGGATGCCATCATGGCGCTGTGCAACGAACGCGACATCCCGGTGATCGAGGATGCGGCTCATTCGCTGGGCACAACCTGGCATGGGCAGAACATTGGCACCATCGGCAAGGTGGGGTGCTTTTCATTCCAGTCCTACAAGATGATCAACGCGGGGGAAGGCGGCATCCTGATCACCGACGATGCCGACCTGGTGGCCCAGGCCGTGATCATGTCGGGCGCTTATGAGCACAACTGGAAGAAGCACAAAACCCCGCATGGCGACAACTCGCCCGAGTTGGAGCAAGCCTTTGCCCGCTGGCAGAACCAGTTGCCGCTGTATAACCTGCGGATGAGCAACCTGAGCGCTGCCGTGATCCGCCCCCAAATCCCCGAACTGGCGCGGCGTGTGCGGGATGGCCTGTCTAACCACGACTACGTGGCCGAACGGCTGAACACCTCGTCCCATATCGACGTCCCTGCCCCCCTGACACCCGAACGCCGGGCACCGGATTCGATCCAGTTCAATCTGGTCGGAATGAATGAGGCCGAAATCCGCGCCTTTGCGGCGGCTTCAGAGGCACGCGGTGTCAAAGTTCAGGTTTTCGGCCTGAGCGAAGACAACGCCCGCGCCTTCTGGAACTGGCAATTCCTGCCCGAAAAGTTCGACTTGCCGCAGACACGGGACATGCTGATGAAAGCGTGCGACGTCCGTCTGCCTGTACGGCTGACCAAGGAAGAACTGGACGTGATCGCCGATATTCTACTGGCTTCGGTCGGCGAGGTGACCGGCCCGGTTCCCGTCTACGGAACTTGATAAGGCTTACGGATCGAGGTCAAACAACTCGGTCGACAGAAACAGGGCTGTAATCCCCTCGGGGGTTACACCCACACGCGACAGGATCGCCGCGACTTGGGGGCCGGTCGGCGTGTCCACTAAAAGCGGCGCACCGGAATCTCCCATCATGACCGGGCACAGCGACAAGACCATTCCACCTTCAAGGGGACGCGGCGCACAGGTCAAAGTCCGACTGAGGACATGAGGCCGAAGACCGGAATACCCCGCAACAAACGACGAAGGCGTCAACGCAGATGCCAACGGCAGATAACCAACCGTTTGACCAATAGGCTCGGTCAATTCCAGAACCGCCCAGTCCAATTCGGTACGGTCGTCGAACGCCCCGTCAGCGCCTTGTTCCGGATGCAACTTATACCCATCGATACCCGCAACGGCCGCGGCCTCTCCGCGTTGATAGCCAGCGGCAAACCGGATGCTAGACGGCGGTATCCAGCGTTTGCGTGGGGAATTGTACAGGCAATGCGCAGCAGTCAGGACCAGCCGGTCAGACACCAATACGCCAGTACAATGTGATCGCCGGTCCCGGCTGGCGAAATTGAGGCGCCCAATGGCACGCCATGGGGGTTGATCCGCATCCAGGATCTCGCGCGCACGAATGGCATCGCACCCTTCTTCGGATTGGGTGCCCATCGTGCAGACCGCAGACCAGCCTTCCGAAAAAACGCCCTGTGATAGCGCCGGGTGGGCCCAAAGCACCGCAACACTCAGGACCAGCCAGCGCAACACAACAGACGTCAGTTCAACTTGGAGAGCTTTTTCTGCAACTCAGCCAGCTGCTTTTTGATGTCATCCAGATCTTCTTTCGATTCCGAATTGGCATCTTCACCTTCTTCTGGGCCTGACCAATTGCCTGACAGCCCCCCGGTCATCGCCTTGAGGAATGCCTGTTGCTGCGCCTGCATGGCTTCGAAACCCGGTATCTGCGACATCGGGTTCATGGCATTCATATTCTCCATCATCTTGCTCTGGCTTTCGCGCAGCATCTCAAACGAACTTTGCAGGAATTGCGGCATCATCCCGCCACCCGGAATCATGTAGCTGCGCACCAGATCGTTCAGCACGTTGACCGGCAGCACATTTTCACCCCGGCTTTCGTGTTCGGCGATGATTTGCAGTAGATATTGCCGGGTCAGATCGTCGCCAGATTTCAGGTCAATGATCTGCACTTCGCGCCCATCGCGGATGAAGGTCGCGATATCTTCGAGCGTAACATAGTCGCTGGTCTCGGTGTTATACAGCCTGCGGCTTGCATAGCGCTTGATCAACAGCGGTTTTTCTTGTTCTGGCACCGTTTGCCCTCCCCAAGGATGATGCGTTGCAGCAGAGATTATGCGACCGCAGAACAAAAAGAAAGGGCAGGTCCTAAGACCTGCCCTGCGCGATTGCACCAAATGGGAGGAGTGGGTGCGCCTCGCGCCCAAATTTTACTTGGTGGCTGCAGCTTTTTTGGCAGCAGCAGTCACGTCGTTGGTGGCTTTCTGAACAGCAACGGTTGCTTCTTCAGCAGCGTCTTTACCAGCAGCCATCAGCAGCTCGACGGTTTCAGTCTGCAGTTTTTTCGCGATTTCAGCGAAAGCAGCCATGTTTTCAGCGGCAACTTCAGCCGACGCGCTTGCGAAGTCGGTTGCGGCTTTTGCGTATTCAGCAGGCTCGGCCTTTGCTTTCGACATCTCGGTCAGCTTGGACAGTGTGTCTTTGGTCCATTTGTTCGAGATTTCAGCCGACTTCTCTGCTGCTTCCAGAGCAACACCGGAAAGCTTTTCGTTCAGCGAAGCGGTCGATTTGAAGGCACCTTCCAGAGCGGTGGTGTCAACGGGGAATGCACCCATCATGTCTTTCAGGGTCGCGGTAAAGTCTTGAGTCTTTGCCATTGTCCTAATCCTTTTTGCCGAACCGGGCCCACCCCGGCTTTCATCAGCTTGAGGACAATATGATTGCTGCAATGCAGCATTGCAAGTTTTTTCTTGCTGCATTGCAGAAAATCTTAAGTTTCAAAATGAAATCAGTTGTTTGGATCGGCCACCACATAGGTCCCGGGTGCTGGTGCAAGCCGTGGGTGATCCGAATCGCCGGTATCGCGGGCAGGAACCTGCTTGCCGGATCGCTTCTTCAACCAGGCCTCCCAAAGGGGCCACCACGAACCTTCGTGGAAGTCGGCCTCTTTCATCCATGTGTCCGCGTCCACCTTCAGATCGGGGTTGGTGTAGTGGCCGTATTTCTTCTTGCTGGGTGGGTTGATGATGCCTGCGATGTGACCGGATTCCGAGACGACAAAAGTCTTGGAACGTGACCCCATCTTTTGCACACCACGATAGCAGTCTTTCCAAGCAGCAATGTGATCCGTCTGACAGGTGATCGCCATCAACGGCACGTCCACGTCACTGACATGCAGCTTGTGCCCGAGAAGTTCGAAACCGCCTTCGGCGAACTCATTGCGCTGGCATAGCCCGCGCAGGTATTGCACCGTCATCTTGGCAGGCAGGTTGGCCCCGTCCCCATTCCAGTACAGCAGATCAAAGGCTGGCGGCATCTCGCCCAGCATATAGCTGCGGATGGCTGGACCGTAGACCAGATCGCGCGAGCGCAGAAAGGACATGGTGCGCCCCATGATCCATGAGCGCAGAATGCCTTCTTTGTTTACCTCTGCCTCAACCCCGTCAATGAAGTCGTTCTGCAGAAATGGCGTAAACTCGCCCTGTTCGGAAAAATCCGTCAGCGCAGTAAACATGGTGGCCGATTTGATCGACTTGCCGCCGCGCTGCTTCTGCAACGCCAGGGTCAAACTTAGAGTAGTACCAGCAATGCAATAACCAATCGCGTTCACCTGCTTGACCTTGCAGATTTTCTTAGTTTCTTCGATCGCGGTCAGAAAGCCATCTTCGATGTAATCTTCCATCCCAACATCCGCATAGCTTTCATCAGGATTGATCCAACTGACCACAAACAGTGTATAGCCTTTTTCAGTGATCCATTTGATCAGGCTGTTCTGGGCCTTAAGGTCAAGGATATAGAACTTGTTGATCCAGGGCGGGAACAGCACGATCGGTGTTTCATACACCGTTTCAGTCGCGGGTTTGTACTGAATCAGTTCCATCATACGATTGCGATAGACCACATCGCCCGGAGTGGTCGCCAGATTGCCGCCGACCTCAAACGCGCTTTCATCGGCCAGTTTGACAACCAGCTCGCCGTCATTGGCCTCAAGATCCGAGACAAGGTTTTCCAGCCCTTTGATCAATGACTGCCCTTCGGTTTCAACCGCCTTTTGCAGGGCGTCTGGATTGGTTGCCAGGAAATTCGTGGGGGACATCATGTCGACAATTTGCTGCGAGAAGTACTTGAGGCGGCGTTTGTCCTTGGCATCCAGATCCTCAACCGAGGCCACGGCCTGCGCGATGGCTTCTGCGTTGGTCTGGTATTGCTGCCGGATCAGACGGAAATAGGGGTTGGTTTCCCATAAGGGGTTGGAAAAACGCTTGTCCTGGGGTTTGGGCTGGTCATCGTCGGCCTCGCCCGTGGTCATAGCTTTTTGGGCTTCAGCGAAGTTCAGAACCGACTTGCCCCAGTATTCTATTTGTTGTTCCAGCAATTTTGCCGGATTTTGCCAAGCTTCGGCCCAATAAGCTGTTGCTGCTCGTGCGAAAAGCTCTTGATTCGGGCCATCCAAAGCGGGGGTATGAGGCTTTTTGGCCGACATGACTTCGATCAGCCGCTTCGAAAGCGCCTCGACCTTTTCCATATTTTCTTTAAGGCGTTCAACGTTTTCTTCGGTCAGTTCTGGCATCTGATCTTCACTTGTTGTCATTTTAACAATTCCCCCCTAACCTCGCTGCTACGCAGAATAACGTCGTGGGTGTCGGGGGGCAAAGCGGCGAATGGTCCAATCTTATTGGCTGACATCTAGGAGGCCCCTTTTTCCATGCGCTACATGATGACATACGACCTGATGGAAACGATGCGCAACACCAACCAATGGATGGGCGCAACTGCCAGCGCAATCGCATCCTACCCCGCGTTTTCTATGATTCCCAACCCCGCAATTAGTATGATGGCTGCCTGGGGTGATGTCACCGAACGTACTTTCCAACGGATGATCGTCAAACCGGATTGGGGCATCCGCACTTTTACATGCGAGGATGGCAAAGACCATCTGGTCGATATCACGACCGTTGTCGAACGTCCCTTTGGTGACCTGGTGCATTTCCGGGTCAATGGGCGCGAGGAACAGCCCCTCAAGGTGTTGCTGGTGGCGCCGATGTCCGGGCATTATGCGACGTTGTTGCGCTCGACGGTGAAAAGCCTGCTGGTGAATTGCGAAGTCTATATCACTGATTGGCATAACGCGCGCGACATTCCTGTTTCCGAAGGCAAGTTCGATGTAGAGGACTATACACTCTATCTTGTCGATTTCATGAAAGAACTTGGTCCCGACACTCATGTGGTGGCGATTTGTCAACCTGCACCGCTGACTCTGGCCGCCACGGCCTATCTGGCCGAGGTTGAGCCCAAAGCGCAACCCAGCACGCTGACCCTGATAGGTGGACCGGTAGACCCCGATGCCACCCCGACCGATGTGACCGATTTTGGCCGCCGCGTCACCATGGGGCAGCTGGAAGAGACCATGATCCAGCGTGTCGGCTTCAAGTACAAAGGCGTTGGCCGCATGGTCTACCCCGGCCTGTTGCAGCTAGCGTCCTTTATGTCGATGAACGCAGAGCGTCATTCCAAAGCGTTCTCAGAGCAGATTCAGCGCGTTATGCAAGACGAAGCTTCGGACCATGATGCGCATAACCGTTTCTACGATGAATATCTGGCCGTTATGGACATGACCGCCGAATTCTATCTGTCGACGGTTGAGCGTGTGTTCAAGAACCGCGAAATTGCGCGGAACGAATTCGTCGTCGCGGGCCACAAGGTGGACATCGGCAAAATCACCAATGTTGCGGTCAAGACGGTTGAAGGCGCAAATGACGATATCTCGGCCCCCGGCCAGTGTATCGCTGCGTTGGACCTTTGCACCGGTTTGCCCGCATCGAAGAAGGCCAGTCATGTTGAACCAGCAGCCGGGCACTATGGCATTTTCGCCGGACGCAGCTGGCGTGACAATATCCGGCCACTGGTGATCGACTTCATGACCGCCAACGCCCGCAAACCACAACGCCGGGCCGCCAATAAGAACAAGATCGCCTGACAAAAATGCGTAGGAGAGCGGCCCACCCAATGCCCTTCTCCTGCGAATGCGGTACTTTGCACGGGCATATCACCGCTGAAGGAGTGCATTCGGGCACCCATGTCGGTTGCTTTTGCCGCGACTGCCGCGCAGCACAGCTGTACTTCGGTCAACCCGATCCAGCCCCCGGCCCTGTCAACATCCTACAGATGAGCCCAGAGGAGATCTGCTTCGAAGGGGGCTCGGAAAAACTTGCGCTGATGCAGCTAAGCCCCAAAGGGATGTTGCGGTGGTATTCCAGCTGCTGCAATGCGCCGCTGGCGACGACCGCACGGACCGCGAAATTTCCTTTTGCCGGGTTCGATGTCAAACGCATTGCTGACCCTACCGGGCTTGGTCCGATCACAACCCGTGGCTTTGTTCCACAGCCGAACGGTAAGCAATCGCATGAAAAACTGCGCTATGCAGCGGTTGGGATGCTGACGCGCCTCAGCAAATCGTGGCTGTCCGGAAGATGGAGAAACACGCCGTTTTTTGACCTAGGCGACGGCAAACCTGTGGTCGCACCGACGATACTCAGCAAGACTGAGCGCGCGAAATTCTACACGTAAGCTGCGCGAGCGGGTGCGCTAAGCCATTGTGTCAGCGCGTCATTCACGAAATCGGGCGCTTCGAGCGTCGGCAGGTGCCCGGCCTCGTCAATAACTTTCAAATCAGCACCCGGTATCAGTTCGGACATAAAGGTATGTTTGCGTAGCGGTGTAAGGGTGTCATGCGCGCCGGACAGAACCAGTGTTGGCACCTTGATGCGCCTCAGCTCACTTTGCTGATCGGGACGCCGTTGCAGAGCGCGAATCTGACGTTCGAACACCTCGGGCCCCAAATCCAGCGCCATTGCGACCAAATCGTTCAGAATGGGTATGCGCCGCGGTCCCGGTGCCAACGTGTTCGAGCTGACTATCCGACGCATCACCTCTTCCAGCCGACCCATTTTCGTGGCGACCAACAACTCTTCGCGCGCCGCCGCGGTCTGAGGTGTATCGGCCTGCGCATCCGTCGCCATCAGGCAAAGACGCGACACCCGATCCGGCGCGCGCCGAACCAGCTCCAGCGCAACCACGCCCCCCATGCCCGACCCAGCCAGCGCAAATCGTCGCGGCAGTTGGTCCAGAAGGGACGACGCAATCTCTTCGATACGTTCGCCCAGTGAAATCGGTGCAACCGTAACCGCGCGCCGCCGCGACAAGCTGTTGATCTGGGGTTCAAACAACCGTGCGTCGCACATCATTTCAGGCAGTAAAACCAGCGGCTCAATCACGCGGGGCCTCGCAACACTTCAACTTTATAAGCAATGCTCTTTGCACTCAGGATGAGGGGTTTTGCAGGTTCGGGCAAGTTAAACTTCAGGGATATTTGATGTCCCGGAAAGGCGGGAAATCTGCATATCGGTTGCGACGGGTTTTCAGGTCTTCGCCCGGCTCAGCCCCGGGGCGCAGCAAACACCCGCGCGGTGCAATATAGCTGTCGATCCGGCGATGGGGGTGTGGCCTCCACACCAGATTAAAGGCGCAGAGCTTGGGAAAGAACCAGATTTCGGAATAGTCCAGATGATCGTGCATCCACCACGCCAAATCACGCCAATCACGTCCCGCATCGTATTGATCGGCGAACCAAGGGATAACGATTGACGCCCCGGCGATCCGGGCATCCCCTTCGCCCCGATCCCAGATATGGCATTCCAACGGGTTGTCGTTGCGGGCGCAGTTCAATCGGTTCTCATTCCCAAATTGATTCAACAAGGGTGACCGATACCCGGACCGGACCGCGATACGTCCAAAGGTTTCCTCAAGCGGGTCCAGCAGGGTCTGGCAAAAGGCGCGCCCCGTTTCGATGGCAAGGTCAGGATTGTCTGGAAGGTTTTGCTTTTCATGGAAATTTCCAATCTCAGAATACAGGAATTCCCGCATGAAGAAATGCCGGGACAGACGTACACGCCCAAGCGTTTCAAGGCTCCACATGCTGCCCGGCTTGCGCATTACCCATACCCGTTCCAGCAAAAGGCACCGTCCGGTGCAAGCGCAGAGAAGGGATTGAAGGCCACTTCCCAGATCGTCCCATCGGGGGCGCGGAAATACCCATGATGCCCGCCCCAGAAAACATCAGATGCCGGTTTCAATATCTCGGCTCCGGCTTCTCCGGCCTTGTCCAACACCTGCGCAACCTCGTCCTTTGACCGGCAATTGTAGCTGAGCGTCAGCGCACCATGGCCCAGAGTGTCAACGTCAACTCCGATCTCTTCAGCCAATGCAGACAACGGGTACAAACCTAAAGTCTGGCCGATAAGGTCAAAGGCAATTACCCCGTCGGGGCTGCTGACCCGTTTCCAACCCATGTCCTCATAGAACCCGGCGGCAAGCTCGGGGTCATCCACCCCAACTGTGATCAAGCTCACTCGCTGGTCCACTATTCGATCCCCTGCTCACTCAGCCAGTCCAGAATACCTGCAACAGTCGCGTCCGTCTGCCCCGGGGACATCAGCCGACCCGCGATCACATGCGACGCGGGATCATCCCCTGACCCCATTGTCACCAGATTGACCGTCTTCGGTCCACTCCATCTTTCGGCCACTTTATGCGTCAGGTCAGGACGCACGACTTGATCGTCATCCGAAAACCAGAACAGCGCCGGAATCTGCGCGCTCGAGAAGTCCACCGCATAGACAGCCTCGACCAACAGGGTCATCGGCACCACAGCCTCCCACGGGTAAACCGAGGTCCAATAGGTGTTTACCTCCGGGTCCGGGCCAGAGACATCCCGTTCCTCCCCCATCACCAAGGGCAGCCACTTCCGCGCCCAGGGCAAGCCGGGAATCCACGCGCCCGGTGTGTTCACCCCGAAATTCGGAGACACAAAGACCAAAGCCGCCACGTCTTGGCTCAGTTCTTCATCCAACGCCGCTGCTGCGGCCAGCGTTCCGCCGGTCGAGGTTGAGATGACAACAACCTTGTCGCCAACGGCCCGCGCCGCGGCCAACCCCTCGGCCATATCCTGCATCCAGCCCGTAGCCGTCCCTTCGGCCATTGCCGGGCCATCGCGACCATGTCCCTTCAGGCGCGTATAGACCAGATTGGCCCCCAGCGCGTCGGCCACCTTATCCGGCACCGGACGGATTTCCTCGGACGAGGCCGAAAAGCCATGCACATAGAGAACCGAAACAGGCGTGCGTTGTTCTTTGAACCCGTCCTGCCAGACCACGCGCTTTTCCACTCCGGGCACGATGTCGTCATAGGCGGATTCTGTGCTTTCAAAGTAGACCTGAACCCCTTCGCCGAATTTGCGCGGATCAAAGCGGGGATGCAGGTCGACCTGTTCACGCGGCCCGAACCAATAGATCAGGCCACCGACAACAATCAGTGCCAGCAGCAGACGCCCAAGAAACCACCCAAAGCGCTGCATCAGCTGGCCTCCATCACCTCAAGCACCGCATTTTCGATCAACCCCAGACAGGGGCCGTCCGAGAACCGGTGATCTGCGTCTTTGACCAGCAATAAACGCATATCTGGCCCACTGGCGTGTTCCAGCAACCGCACAGCCGTTTCGGTGGACACCGCCGTATCCGCCGTGCCCTGCAGAAAGCGTACCGGGAAAGGCAGGTCTAGCGCGTCGCGCAGCACCAACCGTTGCCGCCCGTCTTCGATCATCCGCTTGGTGATGATGTAGGGTTCCATATAATCCGAGGGCAGTTCCACATGCCCAACACTATCCAGCGCAGCCTTTTGTTCGGCGCTGAACGACGCCCAATAGCCGTCCTCAGTGAAATCAGGCGCGGCGGCAATGGTCACCATACCAGCGATCCGTTCGGGTATAGTTCTGGCAAGCAACAGCGCCTGCCACCCGCCCATGGATGATCCGACAACGATTAACGGCCCTTCGGTCAAGGCTGCCACAGCCTCAATCGTATCTTCGTGCCAATCGCCGATACAGCCATCGGTGAATTTCTCGGAACTTTCACCATGACCGGAATAGTCGAACCGCAAAAACGCCTGCCCGCGCGCCTGTGCCCAGTCTTCCAGGTGCACCGCTTTGGTGCCTTCCATGTCCGATTTGAGCCCGCCCAGAAAAACGACGGTCGGGCCATGGCCCTCACTTTTGTGATAGGCCAACCGCCGGTCTTTTGCGGTGATCAGAAATTCCGTAGCTGCCATGAAACCCTCTTTCCATTTGCATCACATCATGCACGGCAGACCAGTGGTCGCAATTCCCGATTTTTGCAGTTTCGCAGCGTCAGTCCTGCTTCCTTCGACACTTGACAGGTTTTGCTGCACCTGCCACATGAGCCGGACACCATAACCCGCAACCGGGCGTTCAGTGGGCGCCAAACCGACGAGGAGAGCCGATATGGCCCTGGATGCAAAATCCGTCTCACTCACCTTTCCCGATGGCAATGCACGTTCTTATGACGCAGGCGTAACACCCGCGCAGGTGGCTGCCGATATCTCGACTTCGCTGGCGAAAAAGGCCATCTCGGCCACGGTGAATGGCCAGCACTGGGACCTGCAATGGCCCATCGAATCCGATTCCGATATCGCCATTCACACCATGAAGGATGAGGTTCAGGCTAATGAACTGATCCGCCACGACCTGGCGCACATCATGGCTCGCGCAGTGCAGGAAATCTGGCCCGATACTAAGGTCACCATCGGCCCCGTCATCGAAAATGGCTGGTATTATGACTTTGATCGGGCGGAACCTTTCACGCCCGAAGACCTTGGCCTGATCGAAAAAAAGATGAAGGAAATCATCAACAAGCGCGACCCCGTGACCACCGAAGTCTGGGACCGTCAGCGTGCGATCGATTTCTACACCGCCAATGACGAGCCCTATAAGGTCGAACTGATCGACGCCATTCCGGGCGACGAGCCGCTGCGCATGTATTGGCATGGCGACTGGCAGGACCTGTGCCGCGGCCCGCATCTGCAGCATACCGGTCAGGTTCCAGGCGATGCGTTCAAGCTGATGTCCATCGCCGGAGCCTATTGGCGCGGTGACAGCGACCGCGCGATGCTGCAGCGTATCTATGGCGTGGCCTTTACCGGCAAGGAAAAGCTGAAAGCTCACCTACACATGCTGGAAGAGGCCGCCAAGCGCGACCACCGCAAGCTGGGCCGCGAGATGAACTTGTTCCACATGCAGGAAGAGGCCCCCGGCCAAATCTTCTGGCATCCGAACGGCTGGAAAATCTACACCACCCTGCAGGACTATATGCGCCGGATGCAGGAGCGCGATGGATATGTCGAGGTGAACACGCCTCAGGTTGTCGACCGCAAACTGTGGGAGGCCTCGGGCCACTGGGACAAATATCAGGAAAACATGTTCATCGTCGAAGTCGACGAGGAACATGCCCGCGAAAAGGCAATCAACGCGCTGAAACCGATGAACTGCCCCTGTCACGTGCAGGTGTTCAATCAGGGCCTGAAATCCTATCGTGATCTGCCGTTGCGAATGGCCGAATTCGGGTCTTGTGCCCGTTATGAGCCTTCGGGCGCGCTGCACGGAATCATGCGCGTGCGTGGATTCACACAGGATGATGGTCACATCTTCTGTGCCGAGGATCAGATCGAATCCGAGACCGCCAAGTTCATTGCCTTCCTGTCTAAGGTATATGCCGATCTGGGCTTCCATGACTGGACGATCAAACTGTCTACTCGTCCGGAAAAACGGATCGGGTCGGATGAAAGCTGGGATCTGGTCGAAAAGGCGCTGGGCGATGCCTGTAAGGCCGCCGGATATGAGTATGAGCTGCTAGAAGGCGAAGGCGCGTTTTATGGGCCCAAGCTGGAGTTCACTCTGACCGACGCGATCGGCAGGACATGGCAATGCGGGACCCTGCAGGTGGACCCCAACCTGCCCGAGCGGCTGGATGCCAGCTTTATCGGTGCCGACGGCGCCAAGCACCGCCCGTTCATGCTGCACAGGGCAACGCTGGGTTCGTTCGAACGCTTCATCGGCATTCTTATCGAAGAACACGCAGGCAAGCTGCCGTTCTGGCTGGCCCCGCGTCAGGTCGTCGTCGCCTCGATCACGTCAGAAGCCGATGATTATGTGGCCGAAGTGGTTGAGACGCTCAAGGCCGCCGGTGTCCGCGCCGAGGCTGACATCCGCAACGAAAAGATCAACTACAAGGTTCGCGAACATTCGGTCGGCAAGGTTCCGGTCATTCTGGCCGTCGGTCATCGCGAAGTTGACGAACGCACCGTCAGCGTTCGCCGTCTGGGCGAAAAACAAACGCAGGTTCAATCGCTTGAAGCTGTAACAAATGAGCTTTCACAGGCCGCGACACCGCCGGATCTGTTGTAACATTCGGCATGGAATTGCCATGAATTCGGCCCCGCTTTTGGGGCCGAATTGAAATATTTCCTCTTTTCTTATTCAAAAACAGTATATTAACTTACAAGGGGGCATTGTGCGCCCTGACGGGCTTGTGAGACACGGGCTCGTGAATTCAACTCTGGGCCGCAAGCCACTACCTTTGTCATTGTCACAAGCAGACATACGCAGTCATCAAAAGGGATTACCGAGATGTCGAACACCGCAAAATCACTGGTTATCGCAACCGCAGTCGCAGCCGCCGTTTCGGGCGCAGCCACAACTGCCACCGCACAAGCCAAAGAGAAATGCTATGGCATTTCGCTGGCCGGTCAGAACGACTGCGCCGCGGGCCCCGGCACAACCTGCGCGGGCACCTCGACCGTAGACTATCAGGGCAACGCCTGGACTCTGGTCGATGCAGGTACCTGCGCCGATATCGAACTGCCGGCCGAGGCTGACGGCACACCGCGCAAAGGCTCGCTGGAAGCTCAGGACCGCGATCTGCCGGCATAAGTCCGGCCTAGGCTAGTCAGGGGGCGGGCGACTTCGCCCGCCCCTTACTTCTAGAACAAGGAGCTGCCAAATGTTGGATGACACACTCCGTTCGAACCGCCTGCCTCTGGCACCCGGCGTCGGGTACAAGCCGCAGCATTTCGCACAGATCCTTGAACACGCACAGCCAGTTGCCTGGCTGGAAATTCACGCCGAGAACTACATGGGTGACGGTGGTCGTCCGCTGGCGCAATTGCGCCATCTCTCGGAAAAGTTTCCGATCTCGGTCCATGGGGTTGGCCTGTCCATCGGCAGCGAAGGCCCGCTGGATGCCGACCATCTGACACGATTGAAACACCTGGTTGGCTGGCTGAAACCGGCCAGTTTCTCGGAACATCTGGCATGGTCGACCCATGACAGCCATTTTCTGAACGACCTACTACCCCTGCCCTATACTAATGCCTCGCTTGCACGCATTTGCGAGCATATCGATCAGGTACAGGAAACCGTCGGTCGCCAAATGTTGTTGGAGAATCCGTCCAGCTATCTGGCGTTCGAAGAAAGCACCTGGTCCGAGCCCGATTTTCTGCGCGAAGTTGCACGTCGCACTGGGTGCGGCCTGCTGCTGGATGTGAACAACGTCTTTGTCTCAGCCACCAATCTGGAATTCTCTCCGCAGGGCTATATCGATGCCTACCCTCTTGAGAAGGTGGGGGAAATCCATCTAGGCGGGCATGATGAGGATGAGGACGACCATGGTCGCCCCCTGCTGATTGACAGCCATGGGCGCGAAGTCGTTGATCCGGTTTGGGCGCTGCTGGACTACGTTCTAGAGCGATCTGGTCCCAAACCCGTGTTGGTCGAATGGGACACGGACGTTCCAGAATGGCCCGTGCTGCGGGCCGAAGCAGACCGTGCGCAGGCGGCCTTGGACCGCGTCCCGGCATGAGCGTTTCGCAAGAGAGTTTTCACGCCGCGCTGATGAACCCGTCAGCCGCCATCCCCAAAGGACTGCTGGACGCGGTCGCACAACCTGCCGGGCGGCGGTTCAGTGTGTATCGCAACAACGTGGCGGTGTCGCTGACCGAAGCGATGCATCAGGCATTTCCGGTCATCACCAAATTGCTGGGGGATCAGAACATGGATGGGCTGTCGGGTATTTTCCTGCGCAAACATCCCCCCTCATCGCCGTTGATGATGTTTTACGGTGAAGAATTCCCCGAATTTCTTGCCGGAATGGAGCAGCTCTCGCATATTGGATACCTGCCTGACGTGGCGCAATTGGAGCTTGCCTTGCGCCGTTCCTACCACGCCGCTGACAGCGAACCAGCCCCGGCGGACGCACTGGCTGTTCCGCCCGAAGACATCATGCGGGCACAGCTGGGATTTGCCCCGTCGATGCGGGTTCTGCACTCGGACTGGCCGATTTATTCGATCTGGCGTTTCAACACCGAAGTCGACGCCCCCAAACCCGATCCCACCGCCCAAGACGTTCTGATCACCCGGGCCGAGTATGACCCGGTTCCACATCTGCTGCCCGAAGGCGGCGCGCACTGGATTGCGGGCCTTCAGGCCGGGCAAACCATTGGTGGCGCGTTTGAAGATACTGTAAACCATTTCCCCGAATTTGACCTTGGGGCCACTCTGGCGCTGCTTTTACAAGGCGGCGCAATAACCTCTGTGACTATCGAAAGGCTGGCAACATGACTGCCCTGATCTCATTGCACAACAACACCCTGGGACGGTTAGAGATGACCTCTGGCTGGTTGACACCGACCTTGGCCAGGCTGGTCTTTGCGGCAACATTGCTGGTGTATTATTGGAATTCGGCGACCACCAAACTGGGTAGCGGATTCTTTGGGTTCCTGTTCCCGTCCGACGGTGCCTATGTGCAGATTTTCCCCAAAGCCATGGAAGCCGTCAGCTATGACAGCTCGCAATTGGGGATCATGCATTGGGCCATTGCTGTTGCGGGGACCTGGGCTGAGTTTCTTCTACCTACGCTGATCGTGATCGGCCTTCTGTCGCGGTTCGCAGCATTGGGTATGCTGGCATTTGTCTGGGTTCAGACGATCGTAGATGTCACGGGCCACGGCACGGAATTGGGCAGCTACTTCACCAACGCCGTAAGCCTGCTGGATGATCGGACACTCTGGTCCTTCCTGCTGGCAGTGATCGTGATCAACGGCGCAGGGCCGCTGTCCGTTGATCGCATCCTGCACATCAAGTGATCTAGAAATGCGCCTTGGGCTCGTCCGGTTTACCCGCGGCCAGTCCAAGGAGGCCCGCAACACCCGCAAATGCCACCGGGAACATAGTGAACACGTTAAAACCAAAGGCGTAATACATCCCGGCCGCTGAGATCAGCAACAAGACCCCTCCGATCAGGGCCCGTGCATGGGCCATTGCACCGCCAGCAATCGCCAATAGCGGCGCAATGATCGACGCGAACTGTATGAGTTGCGCGTTGTCCACCTGCTCGGCCAGCCCGTCGATCTCACCAAACCGATCAATCAGTTCGACATAGCCATAGCCGAAAAAGCCCACGATCATCCCGATCAAACCGGCGATGACACCCAAAATCATAGCAGCGTTACGCATTCAAAATCCTCTAACTTGCGTCAATTCAGATAGTCATCAGGTCACGCAACGCCAAGCCCTGCCTTCGTTTCCGCCGTCCATCCCAGATACAGGGTTCCGTCTTGCTCGATCAGGGGGCGCTTCATCAGGGTCGGGTGATCTGCCAGCAGTTGCAGCGGAGGCCGCGCGCGTTGTGCATCGTCTAATCCACGCCAGGTTGTCGAACGGGTATTGAGCAAAGCCTCGCCGAAGCGATCCAGCGCCTGCGTCAGCATCGCTTTGGGTACGCCATCGGTCCGAACGTCGACAAACTCAGTATCTGGAAGTGATTTCAAAGCCTTGCGGCACGTGTCACAGTTTTTCAGACCATAAAGGCGCATTTCGGGTGTCTCCTGTATCTGGTTCAATTTTCAGCAAATTTGCCTGCACGTTTCAGAAATTCTTGATTTTTTACTTCACCATGCAATGTTGAAAAAGACGAAACTCGCAATTCGCGCTGTATCGTTACGGCGATACGGTGATCAATTGCGGCGACGTCAATCACTGCCCCCACCAATTATGTGGGACAACGCGTAAGTAGAAGGAGACACGGGAAATGCCAACTGGCACCGTGAAATGGTTTAATACCACGAAAGGCTACGGGTTTATTGCCCCTGATGAGGGCGGCAAGGACGTATTTGTTCATATCTCGGCCGTTGAACGGTCCGGTCTGACCGGGCTCGCTGACAATCAGAAAGTCTCGTATGAGTTGGAAGACGGACGCGACGGCCGACAAATGGCATCTGATTTAAAGCCACTGTAAAACAGTCCCGCATGCTGCGGGTGATCAAAACAGGCCAACGGCCAATTTCCGGCCGTTGACCAATATTCAAAGGTTAGAAACCTTACCCTCGCGCCGGGTCGGCTTAGGCGCGAGAGGATTAGCTTTTTCCATCACTATAATGCGCAATGCGCGAGATCAGCTTTTGCGAATGACCGCTTCGAACTCGCGCCATTCCCGAGCGGTCATGCCCGAGTTTTCCTGCGTGACATTTTCCCCGACCAGCATTCGGCGCAGGCTGTCGACCATCTGAGCCGAAAGGTTCACCGCACCCAGCCGATAATCCTCGAACGCTTTGTAGGCGAAGGGCACCCAGTCGGCGACGATCTTGCACATGGTATCCGCATAGACCCGGATCTCGTACTGCGCATGCGGGTCGGCACGCAGGCGCAAGAAGTGGAACAGGTTGTGCAGATCAACCTTCCAATACCACTGCGTATAGATATTCGCGGGCAGGTTCATCCGCGCCAGTTCACGCGCCAGACCCTGTTGGCCGTCTTGGTTGATCATCGATTCATAGTTGTCATAGCACCGGGCGCTATCGGCCTTGAGGATATCCAGAACTCGCGCGGCCTCTTCCCCTTGCAGCGCATCACCCCGGCCTTGGTTGTTTACCTCGGACTGCGCGGCAACGTGATCGGGTGCGGGGATATAGAACTCGCGGTCCAGAATCGAATAGCGCGCGGAATACTCGTTCACATTTGCCGTGCGGTGACGAATCCACTGCCGGGCGACAAAGACAGGTAGCTTGACGTGCAGCTTGATCTCGCACATCTCGAACGGGGTCGAGTGCCAGTGACGCATCAGATAGCGGATCAGACCCTCATCGTTCTGCACCGATTTTGTGCCTTTGCCATACGACACCCGCGCCGCCTGACAGATCGCCGCATCGTCACCCATATAGTCGATCACGCGCACAAAGCCGTGGTCCAGCACCTGATGAGCGGTATAAAGGTGATCTTCCATACCCGCAGCCACAACGCGGCGTGTTGGATGCGATTGCGCCCGTTGCGCTTCGATCTCGGCCAGTTGGTCAGAGGACAGCGGCATAAAAGTTCCTTTCCAGCAATGAGTCGCCCACCACTATATATCGGCAATTCCCCGACCGGAACCGCGACATGTACACCCAGCGGCGCATTTTCAAAATTGTGTCCGCCCTGCCCCTCGACACGCATTTTCCGCGCGCTAAGCTGCAGCCCATCACCTGAACGGAAAGGAAGCCACAATGGGGCTGAGATATCTTCACACCATGATCCGCGTGAAGGATCTGGAAAAGTCGATGGCGTTTTTTGAGTTGCTGGGCCTGAAGGAAACCCGCCGCTATGACAGCGAGGCGGGGCGGTTTTCGCTGATCTTCATGGCGCCCCCGGGGCAAGAGGATCGCCCAATTGAGCTGACCCACAATTGGGATGGTGACGATGCGCTGCCCAGCGACAGTCGGCATTTCGGGCATTTGGCCTATGGCGTCGACAATATTTACGAGGTCTGCCAGCACTTGCAGGACAATGGTGTGGTGATCAACCGCCCGCCCCGCGACGGCCGTATGGCGTTTGTACGGTCGCCCGACAATATCTCGGTCGAGTTGCTACAGAACGGTGACGCGCTGGAAGCCGCCGAACCCTGGGTCAGCATGGAAAGCACCGGACACTGGTGATCCGCTGGCTGACAGCACTGGGACTGGCCGGACTGGCCAGCCCGCTTCGGGCCGAAACCTGTCGCCTGGCCCTGGCGTTGGCTATGGATATCTCAAGCTCAGTGGATGCAACCGAGGATACCCTGCAGCGGCAGGGCCTGGCCGCTGCCCTGATCGCCCCTGAGGTGACCGAGGCGTTCTTTTCCTCTCCTTTGCCCGTGGCATTGGCTGTGTATGAGTGGGGCAGCCGCTCGACCCAGCGCATGATCCTGAACTGGACGATGATCAACACGCAAGCTGATTTGCTAACGGCGGCAGAGACCATACAACGTTCAGTCCGATCTGACGGTGACTCGGCCACTGCCATGGGGCAAGCTTTGGCTTTTGGTGCGACCCTGATGCAGCAAGCACCACCATGTTTGTTTCAGACCATCGACCTGTCTGGGGACGGCGCAAATAATGACGGTTTCCAACCTGCATCCGCTTATCGCCACTTTCCGTTCGAGGGCATTGTGGTCAACGGGCTGGTTATCAATGCTGCCGATTTCGAGGGCGAAGTTCATCTGATTCCCTACTTCGAAAACAATGTTCTGTACGGGCCTGGCGCATTTCTAGAAGTCGCACAGGGGTTCGAGGATTTCGAACGCGCCATGCGGCGGAAGCTGGAACGTGAACTGACAAGCTTGCAAATCGGCGTGCTGCAGGACATCGCGCCCAGATGACGCGGCTATTGGCATTTGTCATTAGTTTGATCGCTGGTTCGGCCACGGCAGAGTGCCGACAAGCTCTGGCGCTGGGGCTGGATGTTTCTGGTTCGGTGGACAGTCACGAATACCGGCTGCAACTTGACGGTGTGGCAGCTGCTTTGCAGCGTCCTGAAGTGGTGCAGCTATTGCTGTCAAACCCTGCTGCCCCTGTGCGGCTGGCGATTTTCGAGTGGAGCGAGCCGGGCCATCAACGTCTGTTGCAAGACTGGATCGCCATACGTTCTGTCAGCGATCTTGAACAGATCGCCTTTATACTGAACCGAACCAAGCGCAGTGCCGCCCCGCAAGGTACGGCTGTTGGCTCAGCGATGCTGTTCGGGGCTGACCTGCTGTCCGACCAAACAAGTTGCTGGAAACGAACACTCGATCTGTCCGGCGACGGCAAACACAATCTGGGCACTCACCCGCGGGAAGCCAAAAGCGCGCTTGAAGCTTCGGGCATCACCATCAACGGCCTGGTCATCGGCGCGGATGATCCCAGCCACGGCGACAAACGCTATGTGCAGGTTGGAGAGCTGTCTGCCTATTACACCGCCTGGGTCATCCTGGGGCCAGATGCCTTTGTCGAGGTTGCCCTGGGGTTTGACGCTTATGAGGACGCCATGACCCGAAAGCTGATCCGAGAGCTTGAAGGGCTGATCCTGTCCGATGCGCGCCCCTGATCAGTAGATATACCGGATCTGGTCCGTCCAATACCGTTCCACCCGGCGTAGAGAGGTTGTGATGTCGTCTATCCCCTCCAGTCCAAGCACACCACGGGTTTGCAGCCCCTCGGCATGGCTCGAGAACAGCTCGGTCACGATATCCCGAATCTCGCGTCCTCGTGGCGTTAACCGAACCCGGACCGAGCGTCTGTCGATCTCACACCTTTGGTGGTGCATATAGCCCATTTCGACCAACTTCTTGAGGTTGTAACTGACGTTGCTGCCCTGATAATAGCCACGGCTTTTCAACTCACCCGCCGTCACCTCATGATCGCCGATATTGAACAGAAGCAGGGCCTGAACGGCGTTGATTTCCAACACGCCCACGCGCTCGAACTCATCCTTGATAACGTCCAGTAGCAGACGGTGCAGCCGCTCGACCAAAGCGAGCGCTTCAAGATAGCTGGTCATGAAACCCTTGGTTTCCGGCGCGGAGACCTGCATTTCCATACTCATCCGATCCTCCGATTCAGTCGCGCTGTTTCAGGCAGCATGAATCGAAATCCCCAAGAATCGGTTAAGCTGGATTGTCTTTATTTTTGGAAGGTCTGCGCGATATGCGAAACCAGATGGACAAACCCCTCGGGCGGCTGGGCCTGCCCAGTGACCCACTGATACAGATCCTGATCATTTTCGTGTAGCAGCGCGTCGAACTGATCCAGACCCGCTGTATCCATCGCGTCGAGATTACGTTCGGCATAGGCCGAAAGGATCAAATCCATCTCTTTGATCCCGCGTCGCATGGACCGCATTTTCATGCGTTTGATCCTGACTTCCCGTGTTTCGGTCACTTTCCCTGCTCCGACATTAAGCGCAGCTTCTTCTCAAGCCGCGCGGCCCGTTCGGCACTGGCGCGCATCTCGCCCCGGATTGCGCGTAGCTCGGCCACCGCATCCGCCAGCTCGATATTGACCTCGCCGTCTTCGACGGGGGCGTCCATACCTTCGCCTTCGCCGGTCAGCAACCACATGATCGAAACGTTGATCATACCCGCCATCATCGACAAACGGTTGGCACGCGGTTCGGACAGATCGTTTTCCCAGGCCACAATAGTCGCTTTTTTGACACCCAGCCGACGCGCCAGTTGGGTCTGGGTCATACCAGCGGCCTCGCGCGCGCCTGCCAGCCGGTCCCCGAATGTCGCTGCCTCTGGGCTATACCAGTCATTTTCGTCGGTCATCAGGGTCTCCATGTCTCGGCCTCATATCGCTTGATCGTCATTCGGGCGCACCCTATGACAGACAGGTTGAACATACAAACTGAGGCCATCATGACTTTCCTGTCTGCGACACTGTCACGCGTAAAACCATCACCAACCATCGCGATGACCGCCAAAGCAGCCGAGTTGAAGGCGGCGGGGCGTGATGTGATTGGCCTGAGCGCGGGTGAACCTGACTTCGACACCCCCCAGAACATCAAGGACGCGGCTGTTGCAGCCATTGCCGCCGGCAAGACCAAATACACCGCGCCCGACGGCATCCCCGAACTGAAGCAGGCCGCCTGCGCCAAGATGAAGCGTGATCACGGGCTGGATTACACGCCCGCGCAGATCTCGGTTGGGACCGGCGGCAAGCAGACGCTGTACAACGCGTTGATGGCGACAATGAACGACGGAGACGAGGTTGTTATCCCCGCGCCATACTGGGTCAGCTACCCGGACATGGTTCTGCTGGCCGGAGGTACGCCAGTCGTGGTCGAGACGACGCTGGAAAACAGCTTCAAACTGACCGCCGAACAGCTTGAGGCGGCGATCACGCCCAAGACCAAGTGGTTCATCTTCAACTCTCCGTCGAACCCTACGGGAGCGGGCTATAGCCGTTCGGAATTAAAAGCCCTGACAGATGTACTGATGCGCCACCCGCATGTGTGGATCATGTCCGACGACATGTACGAGCATCTGGCCTATGACGGGTTCGAATTCTGCACTCCGGCCGAGATCGAACCGGGCCTCTATGACCGTACCTTGACCTGCAACGGCGTATCGAAAGCCTATGCCATGACGGGCTGGCGCATTGGCTATGCGGCGGGTCCGGTCGAAATCATCGCGGCCATGCGCAAGATTCAATCACAGTCGACCTCGAACCCCTGCTCGGTCAGCCAATGGGCGGCGGTCGAGGCGCTGAATGGAACGCAAGCGTTTTTGGCCCCGAACAACGAGACGTTCAAACGCCGCCGAAACTTGGTGGTCGAAATGCTGAACCAGATCGACGGTATCACCTGCCCCACGCCCGAAGGCGCGTTCTATGTCTACCCGTCGATCGCGGGCCTGATCGGCAAGTCCACTCCGGCCGGCACCAGAATTGACTCGGATGAGGCCTTCGCCACCGCCCTGCTGGAAGAGGCCGACGTGGCCGTTGTATTTGGCGCGGCCTTTGGCCTGTCACCGAATTTCCGGGTCAGCTATGCGACCTCGGACGAAGCCCTGACCGAGGCCTGCACCCGTATCCAGCGCTTTTGCGCGTCCCTGACCTGATCCGGAGGCCCCTGATGACCGCAGAACTGCCTGAATACTACTTTCGTGTCCGCGAGAATGGCGCGGCGGTTTTTCGGATCGATACCGAAAACCGTCAACGGCGGATCGAGATGGATCAGATCGCGGTCATCAACATCCGCAATGGCGAGGTCAAGCCACAGGGCCAGCGCACCCTGACAGCGGCGGATCAGGCGGAAATCGCACGATGGATGGACGCGCGCAAAGCCCTGCTGGCGCAACGGGATATCGACGACATACACCGCGCGGTCGACTATCTGAATCTGACCACGCAATGGGCACAATCCAAGGCGTCGGACGAACAGCTTGAGGATGTCACCGACCGGTTGTTGCTGGCGATGCACGACCTGCGTAGCGTTCTGGTGCGCAAAAAGGCAGATCGCCTAAGCAAAGGCTGAAGCCGCGGCTATTCCGCAGGCACCCCTACGGTCTGAACCGAGCGCATCCAGAAACGGGCCATCAGCAAGACGGCCGCGCAGGCAAGCCCAAGTACAAGACCCATCCAGATGCCGATCCCGTCCATCCCCTGCACAAAGCCAAAGTAATAGGACGCCGGTATCCCAACCACCCAATAGCTGAGCCCGGCCATAACCATCGGCACCTTGGCATCTTGCAATCCGCGCAACAGGCCCAGTGCAATCACCTGTGCCCCGTCGACCAACTGGAACAAAGCGGCCATGGCCAGCAGGCCCGTTCCGATGGCCAGGATTTGCGGGCGCTGCGGATCGTCGGGTTCGACAAATACAGAAATCAGCGGCTCGGCGCAGGTCACAAACAAGATAATCGTCAGAACAGACACCAGCAGAGACATCACGGTCACCGCCTTCGCACCTTTTTCCAGATGTGGTCGATCCTTGCGCCCAAGGGCGTTCCCCGCACGGATCGTGGCCGCGTTAGACAGCCCCAGATGCACCATGAACGTGGCCGAGGCCAGATTCAGCGCAATCCCATGCGCCGCCAGCGGCACCGGCCCGATCCAACCCATCATGAAGGCGGACATGGCGAACAGCGACACCTCGGCAAGCAATGTAAATCCAATGGGAATGCCAAGACGCAGCACGCTGTACAGCATCTCCCAATCCGGGCGCCAGAACCGTTGGAACAGGTTATGTTCGGGCAATACGCGCACGGCGTAGACCACGACCGCAACCAGCGACACCATCTGCGTCACCACCGAGGCAATTGCCGCCCCCATCACGCCCAGTTCAGGCGCACCCCAATTGCCGAAGATCAGCGCATAGTTGGTCAGTGCGTTGACGACAGCGGCCGTCACAGTGATCCACAAAACGATCTGAGTGCGCTCCAAAGCGGCCAGATAAGATTTCAGCACCATAACCACCAGCGCCGGGAACAGGCCCCATCCTGCGACACGTAGATATTGCGACGCGGTCTCGGCCACTTGCGGGTCCTGCCCTGCAGCAATCAAAATCGGGTGGGACCACCACAGCAAAGGCATAACCAGCACCGCGTATAACAAGGACAGCCACACCCCCATGCGGGTCGAGCGGCGAATGCTGGTCTCATCCTCTTCGGCGGCCGCAGTCGCCACCATGGGCATCACCGCCAGTCCGAAACCGCCGCCAAACAGGAACAGCACAAAATAAAAGCTACTGGCCAGCGTCACTGCGGCCAATGCCTCGACCCCGTACCAGCCCAGCATGATCGTGTCGGTCAAACCAATGGCAAACTGCGCCAGATGCCCGCCGACCAGCGGCAGGCCCAGAACTGCAATGGCCCGGAAGTGGGCGCGATATGTCATTACCTTATTCATTTCACCAGCCTTATGCCCGGCCAGAGGCCGGGACAAGAGGTGATCAGTGAAATTTCAAGGTGAGACTAGTTCTGCCGGCAATTGGCCGCTTGGTTCATCGCGCGTCAGGATGCAGGGAAGTGCCCAGAATATGCTCGGACTGATGAATGACGTGATGCGCCTGCCCTACGATCATGGGATCGGGCTGCCCCACGATATTGTGGTCCTTGTCCGGGTAATCCAGCGTCGACAAAAAGTGGCGCATACAGTTCAGACGCGCACGTTTCTTGTCGTTCGACTTGACGATGGTCCAAGGCGCGTCGGCGGTGTCAGTATAGAAAAACATCGCCTCTTTCGCTTCGGTATAGTCGTCCCATTTATCCAGGCTCGCCTTGTCGATGGGCGACAGCTTCCATTGCTTCAACGGGTCGGTTTCCCGGCTTTTGAAGCGGCGCTGTTGTTCCGGCTGCGTGACCGAGAACCAATATTTATAGAGCTGAATACCCGAGCGGACCAACATCCGCTCCAACTCGGGCGTCTGTCGCATGAACTCAAGGTACTCGTTGGGAGAACAAAAGCCCATGACCCTCTCAACGCCCGCACGGTTGTACCAAGAGCGGTCGTAGAACACCATTTCACCGACCGTAGGTAGTTCCTGAACATAGCGCTGATAATACCACTGGCCTTTCTCTTCCCAGGTCGGCTTGTTCAAGGCCACGACGCGGGCTTGCCTTGGGTTCAGGTGTTCCATAAACCGCTTGATCGTACCGCCTTTGCCTGCTGCATCACGCCCTTCGAACAGCAGAACAAAGCGTTGCCCCGTCTCTTGCGCCCAAAGCTGCACCTTAAGCAATTCGGCCTGCAATTGCGCCTTTTGCGCCTCGTACTTGCCCCGCGCCATCTTGCGATCGTAGGGATACTTGCCGCTTTCGAACGCCTGCCGAATTCGCTCGGGGCTGGGTTGCGATGGCTCAGGATTGGGTGTTGGGACAATTTTGACAGAGGATTGTTTTTGTTCAATTTGTGCCGCTGCTTCCATTCAATTTTTCCTTTTTCACTATCCGCAGGAACGTCTAGCAAAAGGCGCAGATTTTCGCTTTGACACGGGTCAAATTTTTGAGCCGTAACGTAGGAAATTTTCCACTAATGAAGTTCAACACGCTGCGGCAGATTTCTAGCTATGCCCCCAATCCGCCGGATCATCCGAGTTGTTGGGTGAAAGACCCAGAACGTCGCCTGTGGTAGAACATCCAAGCCCAAGAACCGTTCTGTTCGCGTATGAGAAATACGCGCAGACCTGATTGATCTCGAGGATCTCGCCATCGTCCCACCCGGCGTCCCGCAGGGCGCGAACATCAGCCTGAACCATCTGCGCAGGTGCTTCGGTTAGCTTGCGCGCATAGCACATAGCAGCGATCTGGGCGTTGTCCAGCGGTGCGGAATCCGGCGTTCCGGCCTCAATCGCGGAGCGGATGGCATCGCCCCGTTCCGCGTCTGCCAACAACCGCTGCAACCCGCTAAAGTGATGCTCGACGCAATAGCTGCACTGGTTCAGGGAACTGACCCAAACCCCCAGCACCTCAAGAAACCACTTCGGGACTTTATTGGCCGAGTGATGCAGGACGTTCTTGTACAGCGCCATGTGACCTTCCATCGAATGCGGCCGTAAAGAATGCACCATCATTATGTTGTCCACGTTTTTGTCAGGCCCGGTGACCCGCTCGTAAAGCTTTCTCAGCTTGCCGGTGGCTTCGTCAAATGGAACAGTCTTAATCCAGCTCATATGGTCCTCGCCCTGTTGTCGTGTCGCGTCTTCGCTTCCCAGTTTCGCACTCGTATCCTTCTGAGACAAAACTGGATCGCCCCACCATGTCAGGCTAAGCTGACGAAACGCAAGTAAGGGAGTATCTCATGGAAATGGCGGAGAAAACTGTCACTGAGTTCTATGCCAACCACCCAATTTCCGCGCCGCATATTCTGACCAAGCTGACAAGCCTTCGCGGATCCCTTGAGGATGTGACCCCGCAAGAGCTCTACCCTTATGATCAGGATCACTATGACGGCCTGAATGCCAACGCCCGACTGGCGGACAAGGTCCGGATGAAATCTGGTGATCGCGTTTTGGATGTTTGTGCCGGGCTTTGTGGACCTGCGCGATGGTATGCCTCTGAGCATGACGTTGACGTCACTGGCCTCGATATCAGCCCCAACCGCGTCGACGGTGCCAAGGAACTGAACGCGCTTGTCGGACTACAGGATCAGGTGCATCCTATTCTGGGCAGTGCGATGGATATACCCTTTGACGATGCGCATTTCGATGCGGCGGTCAGTCAGGAATCCTTCTTGCATATCCCCGACAAGCTCAAAGCCCTATCCGAAGTGTTCCGCGTTCTGCGCACTGGCGGACGGTTCGCCTTTACCGATTGGGTGATGCATGAGCCCCTGCCCGATGATGAGATGGAATTGTACCACCAACGTTTTGCCTGCCAGTCCCTGCTGAGCATTCCCGAATACGAAACTGTGTTGAAAAAAACTGGATTTTCGGTTGCCTCGGCCAACGATGTAACGGCGTCCTGGGGCGAAATTCTGGCGCGTCGGCTTAGCATGTATCAAACCTTGGATGCCGAGGCCGAACGCGCTGGCAACCCGTCCAAGGGGGATACTTTCCTGAAAATGTACGCGCAATTTGTCAGCGACGTGAAACAAAGAAGGATCGGCGGGGTACGATTGACGGCGGAAAAACCTTAATAACTTCGGCTTCGTGCAGAGGTGTCACCCATCAAGATCACAGCCAATCGCCCACAACACCTCGCGCCCCTCTTCCCCCGGACCACATCACCTGCCATAATGGGTCTCAACCTAAAAACAAGAGCAGCCCCGATGCCCGACGATCTGTTGACGCCAAGCGCGACCACCACTTACGACGCCTCTTCGATTGAGGTACTGGAAGGTCTTGAGCCGGTCCGAAAACGCCCCGGTATGTATATCGGCGGCACGGATGAGCGCGCTTTGCACCATATGGTGGCCGAAATCCTCGACAACTCGATGGACGAAGCCGTCGCAGGCCATGCCAACCGGATCGAAGTTGAACTGCACGCCGACTACGCCCTGACCGTACGCGACAACGGACGTGGCATTCCGATCGACCCGCATCCGAAATTTCCCGACAAATCAGCGTTGGAGGTAATCCTGTGTACTCTGCACGCGGGTGGCAAATTCTCGGGCAAGGCGTACCAGACCTCGGGCGGTCTGCATGGCGTGGGCGCATCTGTGGTAAACGCATTGTCGGATTCTATGGTCGTGCAGGTGGCGCGAGATAAAACGCTGTTCGAACAACGGTTCTCACGCGGCATTCCTTTAGGCCCGGTGGAAAAGGTCGGCGCGGCCCCGAACCGACGCGGCACCACAGTCACTTTCCACGCTGATGCCGAGATCTTTGGCCATCACAAATTCAAACCGGCGCGGCTGTTCAAATCAATCCGCTCCAAGGCCTATCTGTTCTCGGGCGTCGAAATCCGTTGGAAGTCCGCCATCGACGATGGCGAGACCCCGACCGAAGCGACCTTCCACTTCCCCGGTGGCCTGTCCGATTACCTGAAAGAGACGATGAATGGCTCGTCCACCTATGCTGAGCAACCCTTTGCCGGTACCGTGGACTTTAACGAGAAATTCGGCACCCCCGGCAAGGTCGAATGGGCGATCAACTGGACGCCTTCACGCGACGGGTTCATCCAGTCCTACTGTAACACCGTCCCTACGCCCGAAGGCGGCACCCATGTGGCCGGGTTCTGGGCCGCTGTCCTCAAGGGGATTAAAGCCTATGGCGAGCTGATCAACAACAAAAAGGCAGGTCAGATCACACGTGATGACCTGATCACCGGCGGCTGTGCGCTGGTCTCTTGTTTCATCAGTGAACCTGAATTCGTGGGTCAGACCAAAGACCGTCTGGCCACGGTCGAGGCACAGCGGCTGGTCGAAAACTCGGTCCGCGACCATTTCGACAACTGGCTGGCTGCCGACACGAAATCCGCCGGCGCTATCTTGGACTTCCTCATCCTGCGGGCTGAGGAACGCCTGCGCCGACGGGCCGAGAAGGAAACACAACGCAAATCCGCCACTAAGAAACTTCGTCTTCCCGGCAAGCTGGTGGACTGCTCTAGTTCAACACGTGACGGCACTGAATTATTCATCGTCGAGGGCGACTCGGCCGGTGGGTCCGCCAAGATGGGCCGTGACCGCAAGACACAGGCCCTGCTGCCCCTGCGCGGCAAAATCCTGAACGTGTTGGGCGCGGCCAGTTCCAAGCTGGGCACCAATGCCGAGATCAACGATCTGACGCAGGCTTTGGGAGTGGGGCTTGGCACCAAATTCAACGTCGACGACCTGCGCTATGACAAGATCATCATCATGACCGACGCAGATGTGGACGGAGCGCATATCGCCTCGCTGCTGATGACGTTCTTCTTTACCCAGATGCGGCCGATGATCGACGCGGGACACCTGTATCTGGCCTGCCCGCCCCTCTACCGTCTGACCCAAGGCGCAAAACGCGTCTATTGCCTGGACGAGGCCGAGCGCGACGAATGGCTTGAGAAAGGTCTGGGCGGCAAGGGCAAGATCGACGTGTCACGCTTCAAGGGTCTGGGTGAAATGGACGCCAAGGACCTGAAAGAAACTACGATGGACCCGGCCTCGCGCAAATTGATCCGCGTCACCATCGACGAGGACGAACCCGGAGAGACCGGCGATCTGGTCGAGCGCCTGATGGGCAAAAAACCAGAACTGCGGTTCCAGTACATTCAGGAAAACGCGCGGTTTGTGGAGGAGTTGGACGTCTAAGACGATCGAACGCGAAAGACATCAATCAGTGCAGAGGCCAAATGTTCAAATCACGTAAGGCAAGACTGTGCTGGTCAACTGGTATTCTTGTTCTCGCTGGTGTGATTGTGATGTTCGCGGGTCGCTACCGCGAACCGGCCACTGTTGAAGACATCGTCGAGTCCTTTCTTCAGACACATAATATTCCGGGGGCTGTGCTGGCCTACGGCCCCTCGGATGCAGAGCCCAAAGTCGTGGCGTTTGGCGTGTCAGACCCGATTGAGAACACGCCCATGTCGACCGACCAGCCATTTCGCCTGGCCTCGGTCACAAAACCCATCGCAGCCAGAGCACTGATCAAAGCCGAGGAACGTGACCAAATCGACCTGGATCGTCCCATAGCCGAGCTTGCCGACCTGCCCCCGCCGCATGACCCGCGGGCCGCACAAGTATCGGCGCGGCAGCTTTTGGCGCATACGGGTGGGTTCGATAGAACTATCAGTTTTGATCCGATCTTCGCGCCCGATCGGCTTGGCCTTGACTGGTCGGCCAGTTGCGCCAAAGTGGCCCGGACCGTGTGGCAAACCATGCCGTTGGATCACACGCCGGGCAGCAAGACGGCGTACTCGAATGTTGGCTTCTGCCTTCTGACCGATCTGCTGGGGGCGGAAGCTGAAGACGCCCTGCAGCAGGTTGCCGACATCCATCTGGAGGGGCCCGCCGGGGCCAATTGGGAACTTCGCAGCGACGGTTGGACCCGTGTGCTGAGTTCTAAGGACGATCAAGGCTGGCTTTCAGGCTTGGGTATCGCTGGTGGGGCAATCGGCACGGCCGAGGCGGTCTGGACCATGGCCTCAGCGCCCCAACCGTTTTTCGAGGCGACGGCATCACAGGACGACAAAAGTGATTTCTACGCGTCGGGCTGGCATGTCTGGCCGGAAGAGAACGGCCAGCACCTGACCCATTGGGGCGGGGTCCGAGGCATCTTCACAACCGTCTTTCGATTTTCGGACGGAGAGACTGTTGTCGTGTTGTTCAACGCCTCACCTGTTGAGCCCAATAGTGCATTTGTGTCGCTGCATAACGCGTTGTATGAGTTCAATAAATCGAATAGGTGAGATCAAAATTGACCACACTGAAGAGCAAGCGCCTGATGAGCGAAAAGCCCGAAATGCGGTCCAGTACATTCAGGAGAACGCGCGGTTTGTGGAGGAGCTGGATGTTTGACCTAAAGAGCCTCCAACACTCCACGTTTTGGACGACAATTTGGCTTAGGCCTATTGCGTGAGTCTATTTTGTTGGCGTGATGACATGAGTTCCCACTACTTTGAACTCATCTGATATGCCCAAAACAATTTCGTAGCTATATATCAGGTCAAACTCAAATAAACGCCAAAATAGCGTAGGATTTCTTTCCCTATACTGTTCTACGGTCCAATAGCCTGCGACATTCCCGACAGGTTGGTTTATTCTAGTAGGAACAAAGTTCTCACTTCTGTATCTGCTGTATCCCACCACTCGGAAGTCGTGATAACTCATCCAGCTTTGAATTCTATCTAGAGTACCCAGACTTCGCGAAATACGGAAAATGCAAACCTCTACGCCACTCCCGTAACCTACTCTTTTCCAATCCAGCTTCAGCAAGTTTGGGCTTTCTTTCTTCTGTTCCTCTTTGATCAAACAGCTTTGTACATCTGGATAGTTACGAATAGCTTTTCGGAACTGTTTCCATCGCGCCTGTTCACTATCCATAACGTAACCCAAGAATAAAAATGGCTCGGCGGATTGGTTGGAAAGATGATCATATTCGATCTCACACGTATCCGTCGGTCTGCAGTCCGTCCATACATCAGCCTCAGGCCCTTCCGCCGCCAAAGGCATAGAAGCGGCAAAAATTGCAACTGCAAGAATCAAAAATTTGGTAATTGAACTATCTTTCATTTCACGCAAAAACTTTGGGTGCGCATTTGTTCTCTAAGAAGTTGAGCTTAGCTAACAGGCTTCGCCAAGTAGGGTTTCCCTGACCTCCAGCGGGCCTGTTTAAGAGAAATCAAAAAAAACAACCGGACGGTCGTAAATCTGATAGTAACCTGACGAGCCTCGTGCCCCGCCTATGGGGGCGAGTCGGGCGCGTGATTGATGCGTCGCATCAAGCATTGGGTGGATGGCGTGAGATCCTCCTCAAACAGCTCCCAAACACTCCCCTTGCCTAACCTGTTGATCTCGTTCACACTTACCCTCAAACCGTCATTCAAGAACGACATTTGAGGTTCCGAGCGTCCAAGACGCAATGAAACCAACTACAGATTTTCGAACGGGAGGACGACATGAAAACACTAACCCTTGGGCTGGCCGTTGCACTGCTGGCCAGTCAAGCGACCGCGCAGCAGACATTGACCACCGCATCCCCCATTCCGGACGGGGCCGAGACCAAGTTCTGCTACTACAACGGCATGGCCTATTCGCAGGACGCCTTTGTCCTGCTGGTCGGTGACAACACCGTTACTCAGACGGTCAGCACGATCCAGGAACGCCTGCTGCGTTGTCACCGTGAGGACGACGGCACGATGAAGTGGAAACCGCAGAGCACGTTCTCGACCAATAACTGAACGCTTAAGGTGGGCGGGCTAGCCCACCTTCTGCTCCAGCCATTTCGCGATCTGCGCGGCGGGCTTTTCCCAGCCGGGCTCCATGAACAGGAAATGCGCGTGGTTCTCGACGGGCATGAAAGTCGCTCGGTCGCCATACAAATCGGCCAGGGCGCGGCAGGTGTTGGGGTTCACCGCCCTGTCCTCGGCCCCTGATACGACCAGCACCGGGCAGTCGACCTTGTCGATATCGACCTTCATCGCGTGGTGATCGTCGAACATCCAAAAAAACATCTCGAACATCACCCGCCCGCTTTCGGCGCCCAAACGGTCGAACACCGCGTGCTGTTGCGCCTCGGGCATTTTGTTCAGCGCGAAGGGGGCCATCAGGTCGAACTCGACCCGCATGGGTTGTTTCCAGAACGCCCCGCCCTCCATCAAAGCACGCGGGATGGCGCGTTCGTCATCGGTTTCGGGCAAAGTGCCCCAAGGCGCGTTCGGGTTGATCAGGACAATCGCACTGGCCAACACACGTGAGGCCACCTGCTGCGCCACAACTCCGGCGATGGCATGGCCCAACAGAACCGGATTGCTGTCCAACCCTTGCACGAACTCTGCTATGTCGTTGGCATAGTCCATCACGCTGGTATCGGTCAGGCGCGGGTCGGGTTCGGCCTTTGAGTCCCCGCCGTGATAGCGCAACGCGGGGGTGTGTACCGTCCAGCCCCTGTCGCGGAAAAACCCGGCATAATCCTGCATACACCATGGCCCTGCAAAGGCACCGTGGATCAGAACAATCTCTTTGGTCATGAAAACGCTCCCTTTTCTCTCGCTACTATGAGAGATCGGGGGCGACTTCAGCAAGGCTGTGTCGCAGGCCTATCAGACGGACAGGCCTATCAGCGCCACTCCGACAGCCATAAGAACCGCTGCACCAAGCCGCCGCATCCAGTTCCCCTCTTTCAGGAAAACAAACCCGATCAGCGCCGCGAAAATAACCGAGGTTTCCCGTAGCGCCGAAACTGCACCAAGCGGTGCGAAGTTCTTGGCATAAAGCACCAGACCATAGGCTGTCATCGAAACAAGCCCGCCCAGAATGCCGATCATCCAGACTTTGGCAGGCAATTCAGCCAGGGTCTTCCGTCGACGGATACCAACAAACCCCGCGATAAACAGATGCAGAAACGCACCCCAGGCCCAGTAGCTAAGCGTATTGCCGGACAAGCGCACGCCAATACCGTCCACGACCGAATATATTGAGATGCAAAAGCCCGTACCCAGCGCAAATCCAAGGGCCCAACGGCCCACACCAGAGCGCAATGCCTTCCAACTGCTGAGCTGGATACCAACAGCGATCAGCGCGATCCCACCCCACGCTTGCAGCGGCAGCACCTCGCCCACCAACAGCATCGCCCACAGCGATACAAGCGCCGGAACGATACCGCGGGCAATTGGATATACGACACTTAAGTCTCCGTGCTGATAGGCTTTGCCGAGCATGAAATAATAGCCGAAATGCACCACGGTTGAGATCAGAATGTATGGAAAGCTTTCGGCACTGGGCAGTGGCAGCAACAGGATCATTACCGTTGCTGGAATGACGTGCCCCAACGCCACCAGACCCAGAGTGGTGGTCCGATCAGCCGCGGTTTTGACAATCGCATTCCAAACCGCGTGCAACACCGCCGCCGTCAAAATGATGGCAATGACAAACAGGGTCACATCCGAACCTTTCGTAAAGGAAGAAACTGTCCTGCAAATCGGACCGGCTAAGTTATTTGCACAGGTTGAGACCGATCACAACGCAGCTTCGATCAGTGTTTTGAGAATGTTTTCGGTGAGTCTGTTTGGGTTTCCACCGCAGGAGGAAGCGGTGATTGTGCCGTTGACCAGCGCAAGATAGCTGCCCTGCAGGCCAAGCCCTATTGATGCGAAATCTCTACAACTGAACGTGAGGAGTGTTGCCAGCGCGCTGGCGCGCGGTCACTTTGGTGTCATGACATTTGTGACCGAAAATCAACTGCCCCTGCTGATCTTGTTCTTTATTATTGGCTCGGTTGGCACCGCGTTTCTATTTCGCAAACCGGCCGGGCACCGGGCATGGAAGCTGGCCGACCTTGTCTGGGTCGTTCTGGGCGGGATCGGCGCACTGGTGGCGGTTCTGGCCGGGCTCTACACCTCGGACAGTTCGCGGTTGGACCGGCAAATCGATGTGGCTTATGCCGCGACGCTTGCTTTTGACCGCGACGCCGCGCGGTTCCGACTGCGGTTCTGCGATCCGGCCTATGACTCGGACACCGCCGTTTTGTGCGATAAGGTTGAATTCCTTTCGGCCTCAACCGCCAGCAATGCTGACCTGCCATTGTTCATCGCTGTGACCAATGAAGTGGCGCCGCTGCAGGGATTGCATTTCCTGCTTGGTGGGCAAGCGAAAGATGAACAGGAGGAAATTCGCGCTATGGCCGCCAAGGCCGATGCGTTCAGCATCGATCAGTTCCTTGTTTTCACCACGCTGGACGATGCAACACAGGTTGCGATCGACAACATGCGCCGGAAAGTGCCCGCCATTGCCGGGGATTATCTGATCCTTGCCCAAAGCTATGATGACCTGGTTGAACAGGTCGGAAAGCTAAAAGACGAATGGGAATACCTGCAGGAAAACGCGCATATACTGGTGTTGCAAATCGTCGCCCTGTGTCTGGTCAGCTTTGCCGCGCCCTTCCGATTGGGCAAATCCATTGTCGAACTGCGCACAACGCTCAGCGTCGGTACGCCTGCGCCAGCTGTTCCGGATCAGCTCCAAGAAAATACCTTGTCAGAGTCCACAGATTCCGCACGCCCCGACGCACCCACCCCGCCCGCGCATAGCGGTCCGCGCTCGTAGCCGCGCGGGTGCTCAGCAGGGTGATGCGGGGCAAGGCGCGCACCAGCGCCACGTCCTCCATCAACGGCTGGTCCGGGTAACCTGCGGCTTTGTCATAGGCGCGACGCGGCACAAGCAACCCCTGATCACCATAAGGTAGGCTAAACACCCGGCTGCGCAGATTGGCCCAGCCCGCAACCCAGGCTGGCCAAAACCCGCTGGCCTGAAAGGTCAGACGAAAAGCCGCGGGGTTGCCCGTGGGCAGATGCTCTCCGACGTCCTTGCTCCACCCTTCTTGCAGGACGGTATCGGCGTGCAAAACCAAAAGCCATTCACCTTTGGCTACCGCGCAGCCCCGCAGCAACTGCCCCCCGCGTGAGGGCGGCCCGGTCACGATCTCAGCCCCTGCCTCTTCCGCAATTTCAAGGGTCTGGTCGGTTGAACCGCCATCGGTAACGATCAGCTCTCGGACCAACCCCGTGTGCAAACCCTCCATCAAAGCCGGTAAGGACTCCAACAAAGCCTCTGCCGCGTTCAGGGTCGGGATGACGATGCTGATTGGTGCTGGCAAGGCGGATATCCTCTGGTCATGGCGACGCGATCTCCTATATCACGGGGCCAAGGGAAAAGACGAGGACCACCCCATGCCCAATCGCCGTATTCTGCGCCTTAGCGGGTCGGACACTGACAGCTTTCTTCAAGGGCTGGTCACCAATGATATTTCCGGGCTGGATCAGGGACTGGTTTATGCCGCACTGCTGACCCCGCAGGGCAAGTATCTGGCGGATTTCTTTCTGAAACGTGACGGCGATACGGTGCTACTGGATGTCGCCGAGGATATCGCCGACGGGTTCGTCAAGCGGCTGGGCATGTACAAGCTGCGCGCCGATGTTTCGATCGAAGATAGCGGCCTGAATCTGCAACGCGGCACCGGCCCGGCACCCGCAGGCGCCCTGCCCGACCCGCGCCATCCAGATATGGGGTGGCGGGCGTATACGGTCGAGGCCGAAGGCGACGATGGTACGGATTGGGACGCCATCCGCGTGCGACACTGCATACCGGAAACCGGTATCGAGCTGACCCCCGACAGCTATATCCTTGAATCTGGATTCGAGGGCCTGAACGGCGTCGATTTTAGAAAAGGGTGCTATGTCGGGCAGGAAGTCACCGCCCGGATGAAGCATAAGACCGAGTTGCGCAAAGGGCTGCGTAGCGTTCGGGTTAATGGCACCGCGCCCGTTGGGACCGAAATTACATCTGGCGGCAAACCGGCCGGTACCTTGTTCACCCAATCGAACGGTCAGGGGATCGCCTATCTGAGGTTTGACCGCGCCAACGACGATATGCATGCCGCCGAGGCCACCGTCACGCTTGACGCCTAACATGTTGCTATTCCGGCACGGCTGAACCGTTGCGCGGCCCGGTACCCTTTGAACCCTTTCGGGGCGCTGCCACACTGCGGTCAGTCCACTGAACGGATGCGCATATGCTTAAGTTATACGCTGCGATCTGGCGTGCCAGCGCCGGACGGCAAATCATTCTTATTGTCCTGTCCATCGCCATCGCAGGCCTTGCCGCGGTGCCATTAGAGTTTCAGCGCGATATCGTTAACCATCTGACCTCGAACGATATCAGCACCGAGCGATTGCTATATCTGGGTGCAGGCATGATGTCGGCCATCCTGCTGAGCCTCGCCTTAAAGTGGCTGCTGGGCTATCGCGCCGGGACGCTGGGCGAGGATCTGATCCGCATGATCCGCCAGCGGCTTTTGTTGCGCTCATCGGACCTGAGTGAAACCGGTGAGAAAATGCGCTCGGGAACCATGACCACGGCTATTTCCGCCGAGGCCGAGGAGTTGGGAAAGTTCGCCGGTGGCGCCTTTTCAGACCCGGTTGTGCAGATCGGCACGCTGATCAGCGTCATTGGCTACATCTCATCAACGCAACCCGGGCTGGGCATGATCGCCTTTTCAATGATCGTGCCGCAGATCGTGATTGTGCTGGTCTCGCAGCGAAAGGTGAACGTCTTCGTTGCCGAAAGGGTCCGCATATTGCGCAGCTCTACCGACAGGCTGACGACCGAAGACATTGACGCTGTGGCGCGCGATATCGAGGCTCAGTTCGACGATATCTACAACACGCGCCGCCGCATGTTCCTGTGGAAGCTGTCCGCCAAATTTCTGCTGAGCGTAATTAATGGCGCAGGCACGGTCGGTGTTCTGATGCTGGGCGGGTACCTGGTTCTGAATGGCAAAACGGATGTGGGCACCGTGGTCGCCGCCACCAGCGGTCTTGGCCGCATTCAGGGCCCCACGGCCTTTTTGATCGCCTTTTACCGACAAGTCAGTGCCAACCGCATCAAATACGACCTGATGCTGGAATTGTTCGGTCCGAACCCAGAACGATATCGTCGGCCTAGAAAGCTAAACTAAAAAAAGACCGCGCGGCCCCTGCCGTCGCGGTCTTTTCGTGTTTTGCCAAAGCACCGATTTACGCGCGTTCGGAATATTCCATGCTTTCGGTGTTCACCACGATCATCTCATCCTGACCGATGAAGGGCGGTACCATGACCTTGACGCCGTTATCCAGAATGGCTGGCTTGAACGAGTTTGCAGCAGTTTGACCTTTGACCACCGGCTCGGTCTCGACGATCTTGCAGGTCACTTTTTGCGGCAATGTGGCGTTCAGTGCTTCGCTTTCATAGAATTCGACCACGATGGTCATGCCGTCCTGCAGAAACGGGCGACGTTCACCCAACAGTTCAGCGGGCAGTTCGATCTGCTCATAGGTCTCAGAATCCATGAACACCAGCATGCCGTCAGATTCGTACAGGAACTGCTGATCTTTCTGTTCAAGACGCACGCGCTCGACCTTATCCGCCGAACGGAAACGTTCGTTCAATTTCGAACCATTGCGCAGGTTGCGCAGTTCGACTTGCGCAAAAGCACCGCCTTTACCGGGCTTTACATGGTCGACCTTAACAGCAGCCCACAGCCCGTCGTTATGCTCAAGCACGTTGCCGGGGCGAATTTCGTTCCCATTTATCTTGGGCATCACATAAATCCTTCACAAACGGTTGATGCGTCAGTTCCCGTCCCTATATCTGGCGTAACCACACCTGACAAGACAACGAGACCTAGTGCTGCACTTGCAGCAAGCTATGCAAATGACGCAACGCAACTATGCATTTTAGCTGTATCCGAATCACATCTAATAGGTCATAAGGACCGTCACGCCGAAAATGCAAGAGCAAGAACAACAAGGAAGACGAGATGAGAGATTTCGTTGACGGCACTGCCTTTAACAATGAGCAAGGCAATCGTGCACGCAAACTTTTCGCAGCCGTTGTGCTGGCTGCACTGGACGACGCTATTGCCGATGACAAGAAATACGGCAACGGCCCGGAACAGATCGCCCGTTGGGCCCGCTCGCGCGATGGCCGCGAGGTGCTGTCCTGCGCAGGTATCGACCCCAACGAGCGGGTTGTCGGCGGGTTGATGGAGTTCGTTGGTCGTGGCGTGCGTACCTCGGTCGCGCTGTCGCGTGAAGAAAGCGAGCGTCGTAATGCCGCTCAGCAGGCAGAAGCCGCTTAAACCAAGGCAACATCTGCAGGAAAAAGCGCGCCCACTTTCCGGGCGCGTTTTTCTATTTCCGGGTCAGAAAAACAGCAGCCATTGGCGGGCAACCCAAATCTCGGCCCCTAGCAATGCGGCAAAGAATAGCTTGGCGGGCGCTGACAGCCCCCTGTTCCATAGCACCACATAAGAACCAGCACATATAACGACAGAAACAGGCGTTACCAAAAGCGCGTGATACGCACTGTCCCAATAGCTGACCGGGCTGTGAAAGACCCAATCGCTCAGCGGCCAGAATTGCGGCCGACCGTCACCGGCATGCAGTAGGAAATCCATCGACAGATGCAGCAGCCCTGCGGATGCGGTGACCGTCAAAAACCGCCATCCCCGCCAGTACCCAAGCATCAACGCCAACCCCCACAGGATGAATGAGTTGTCGATGGCAAACACCGTCTGCCAGGCTGGTGAGAAGTATAGTTCGTCAAAGACGACCTGTGGCGGGATGCTCAAGACGTGCAAGGACACCCCAGCCATGACGTACAGCGACAGATCGGGCAGAACCGAGCCCAGCACCGCAGCCCACAGAATGGCCCCCCGCGCAGGCCGCGCAAAAGCGGCAGCGCCGATCAAAAGATGCGCGGGCGTGTTCATCCGGGGCTTTCCCTTTGGTGTCAAATCAGATCATCTGCGCCCTAACGTATAGGAGACGACCATGGTTCGCGCCATCATGATTCAGGGCACCGGCAGCAATGTCGGAAAATCAGTTTTGGTGGCCGGGCTTGCGCGCGCCTATACGCGGCGCGGGCTGAAAGTGGCGCCGTTCAAGCCGCAGAACATGTCCAACAACGCCGCCGTGACCGAGAATGGTGGCGAGATAGGCCGCGCCCAGGCCCTGCAGGCACGTGCAGCCAAGCGTCCGCCCCATACGGATATGAACCCGATTCTGTTGAAACCGGAAACGGACACTGGCGCTCAGATCATCGTTCAGGGTCAGCGTGCAGGCACGATGAAGGCGGGCGACTATCGCAAGGACAAGTCCAAACTGTTGGATGCCGCGCTTGAAAGTTTTGACCGGCTTTGCAGCGATGCCGATCTGGTGCTGATCGAAGGTGCCGGCAGCCCGGCTGAAACCAACCTGCGCAAGGGCGACATTGCTAATATGGGCTTTGCCTGTGCCGCTGACGTACCGGTCGTTCTGGTGGGCGATATCCACCGAGGCGGAGTCATTGCGCAAATCGTCGGCACGCAGGCGGTTTTGGATGCCGGTGATCTTGAGATGATCACAGGTTTCGCCGTCAACCGGTTCAAGGGCGACGTCTCCCTGTTTGACGAAGGGCGCGACGACATTGCCGCGCGCACAGGATGGCCATGCATGGGCGTAGTTCCGTGGTTTCATGACGCCTGGAAATTACCCGCTGAGGATATGATGGACATTCGCTCGCACAGAGGCGGGGCCTGCAAAGTGGTTGTCCCGCAATTGGAACGCATGGCGAATTTCGACGATCTTGATCCGCTGTCCGCCGAACCGGGGGTCAGCGTTGAAATCATCCCAGCCGGGCGTCCTTTGCCGGGTGATGCCGATCTGGTGCTGTTACCTGGCAGCAAATCCACCATCGGCGATCTGGCCTATTTCCGGGCGCAGGGCTGGGATATCGACCTATATGCCCATGTTCGCCGGGGTGGCCATGTGCTAGGCCTGTGCGGTGGCTATCAGATGCTGGGCAAAACCATCGCCGATCCCGATGGCGTCGATGGCCGACCCGGCACTGTTGACGGGCTGGGCTTGTTGGACGTGACCACCCTCATGGCAGGTCAAAAGCAGGTCACCCTGCGCACGGCACGCACCATTCCGGGACATGAGCCAGTCACCGGGTATGAAATTCACATGGGCCGAACCGAAGGTCCCGATTGCGATCGCGCTTGGCTTGAGATCGAAGAGCGGCCGGAAGGTGCTGCTGACAGCACAGGCCGCATCCGCGGGAGCTACCTGCACGGCATCTTTTCTTCTGACGCTTTCCGCGCCCGCTACCTGCAGCAGTTGGGCGCAGAATCGGACCTGTCATATGAGGATGGGGTCGAGGATACGCTGGACGCGCTGGCGGACCATCTGGAACAGCATATGGACCTGGATCGCCTGCTGGGTATGGCCCGGCCGCCGAAGCGGCCTTAAGGGTTAATCGACTTCGCGCTCGGCCAGCGCGCGGTAAATCTCACGCCGCACCATCTTGCGGACGTTGCGAGTGATACGCTGGCCTAGAACGCCCTGCAGCTCTTCCCGAACGACCTGTGCGATCAGACCGCGCATTGCGTCTTCGTCCAAGGTCAGCGCGCCTTGTCCGGTGGCCAGAGGAGCTGTGTTCATCACTGGCAAGTCTTTGCCTGCAGTCTGCGCATTTTTGCCAGTTGGCCGCACGTGCAGTTCTTTTGCTTCTGATTTCACCGCCTGCGCAGACGCCACGACCGCAGGGTCCCGGACGAAGGTTGCCTTTGTGGCTGTGTCAACGTCTTCGTGTATCGTTTCAGCTTGGCTGATCTTTGCCGAGTAGGTGATGTTGAACTCATCTTCTGCGGCCCACTCCAGCGGTTTTGCCGGTGTCTCGACCTCCGCCGCCCACTCCAGCGGCTTCGTCGGCGTGCCGGAATAAGCATCTTCGCTGTCGCCGTCCGGCTCCCACTGATCTTCGGTTCGGGCAATTGCGGTTTCCAGCGCTTCGATCTTGGCGCTCAGACTGCCGGTCAGGCCGTCCTCTGGCTCAGTCGTGGTTTGCTGTTCGACCGCGGGTTCGGCATGTTTCACGATATCACAAGCCCGCAGAAGCATCGGTTTGACAGAATCTTCGGCCTTGTAAATCGGTTCCGCTTTTTCTGGCTGAGGCTTCTCTTTCACGGCCACTTCACCGACTCGCAATGCGTCGGTCAGAACCAGCCTGCCAGGCTTTCGCGTGTTGGATGACGCCATAACACCCGGAATTTTACGATCTTCTTCGGTGACCAGACGCTTAATCGAGGACAAGACGTCCTCGATTCCCGCTTTTACGACTTTATCCGTCATTGTTCTCTACCGCTCTATCCTCGGGATCGAGTGTAGCTAAACAAACCGGTCCTAACAACAGGTAGTATTGGCCCTTAGTCGCGACGCAACGCTTTGAGGACGCGATCCAGGTCTCGACTTTGTCTGCTGATCTGCGCCGGAGCCTTTTTAACCAAGTTGTAATACAGGGTTGGATCATAAATCTGGACAGCCAGACCCAGACGTTCAGCCGTCAGCAAACCCTGCGCATCCAGCAGTTGATAAGCGGCACGCGACCGTTCGGTGCGCGATGCAACCTCGGCCAGTTGCGCGTCCAATAGATCCTGCTGCGCGTTCAGCACGTCCAGCGTGGTCCGCGCACCCAAGGTTGCTTCTTCGCGGATACCGTCAAACGCCACTTGCGAGGCCCGGACCCGTTCCGTAGACGCCCTTAGGCTGGCACTGGCGGCCTGGTAAGCGGCATAGGCGTCCGCGACCCCCTGGGTGATATCCTTTTGCACGTTCAGCAAATTGGCGCGCGATGCGTCGCGAGTTGCCATTGCCCGACGGACCGTGGCGGCCAGACGGCCACCGGCATAGATCGGCTGTTCAAAGCGCAACGCGACAGTCGCATCTTCGAGGCTGTCATCGTTGTCATAGCTTTCGCGCAGGCCCGCATCCGCATTCAGTCTGACATTCGGACCAAGGTTGGCACGCTGCTGTTGAACAAACAAATCCAGCGCCCGCACCTGATGTTGCGCTGACTGAATAGCCGGATGGTTGCGCTGTGCAAGACTAACGGCTTCACCTTCGGATCGCGGCAGGTTCGGCAGGCTTGGTTGACCGGCAGTACGGCCTGGCGCCTTGCCCACGGCGTTCACATATTCCGCCTGCGCAATGCTCAGGTTACCGCGCGCAACCGCTAGATCCGCTTGCGAGCTGGCCAGCTGTGCTTCGGACAGCGCGACGTCCGTCCGGGTCACCTCACCCACATCAAAGCGGTCCTGAGAGGCGCGCAATTCTTCGGCAGACACATCCACGTTGTTCAGGCGAATCTGAACGGTTTCTTCTTGCAGCAGAACACCCAAATACGCGTTCAGGCCGCGAAACAGGACGTCCTGTTCGACGTCCAGCAAGGTTTGCCGTGTGGCCAGCACCGTTTCCTGCGCCGATTGCTTGCCCAGAACCGAGAAGCCGCCATCATAGATCAGCTGGCTCAGGGTGAGGCCGGTGAAAAAGTTGGCTGGCTCATCCCGCACAACACCAGCGCTCGTGCTGTTGCGATTGTAATTCTGACTGACCTCGACCGCCCAGTTGATGATCGGGCGCAGCGCTGACAGCGCGATTGCGACGTCTTCATCAGCCGCGCGCAACAAGGCGCGGTTCTGTTCCAGCAGCCCACTTGTATTGTAAGCCCCGATAAACGCGTCGGTCAGGTTATCAGCCCATACCGCACGCCCTGGTACAACACTGAGCGCGAGCCCCGCAGTCAGCGCCATCGCCTTTGTTAGCTTTCCCCCTGTCCTTGAACGCATGTCGAAATCCTTCTCAAATCAAAATTACGCTGCCCTGAGCGTAGTTTGCGCCGATGTTTTCAACTAATCAAGGTCGCAGAAAAATAAGCGATGAAATTATAGCGAAAATGCACACTCGGCGGAAAATGCCTGCAAAACCGGGGCATTGGCGTTGAATGCATGACGCCACGTCACCCGACCGCCGGATTTATGCCCGATCCGAACGGTTCCAAGCTCTCCTTCGACGAACAGGCAGGCAATGCGTCCGTGATCCTTCAACTGGGCGATCAATGCCTCGGGAACCTGCTCAACCCCGCCTTGTATCATGATGACGTCATAGGGGCCGTGTTCGGTCGCGCCCTGCGCCAGCGGCCCAACATGTACAATCGCGTTGTCGGCATCTGCTTCCATCAAGATCGTTTGCGCTTCGGCGGCCATATCTTCATCTTCTTCCACGGCAACCACCAACTGCGCCATACGCGCGGCAACCGCAGTGGAATAGCCCAGAGCCGGGGCGATATCCAAAACAGCCTCGTCATTCGAGATATTCAGCGCATCCAGCATTTTGGCCAATGTCCGCGGTTCGGGCAAGCAACGGTCGCCACCAAGGTCGATCACGCCTTCGGCGTAAGCCGCTTCACGCTGAGCGTCAGGTACAAAATTCTCTCTCTGAACGGTCAGCATGGCGTCAATGATGGGGAATTTCGTTACATCCGAAGGTCGGATCTGCGTATCGACCATCGTGCGGCGCCGGGTTGCGAAATCTGTCATTGGATCGCCCATGTTTTTCCCTAGTGTTCCCGGCTTTTGCCACATCCAGAAGAAACCGGCAACGGCTGCAACGTCGAAAGTTTCACCAGATCGCAGAGACTTGGTGTCGCGCCGCGCCATGCCGCAACACATGGAGGTGGATTTTTGCAATCAACCCACTGGACGCCCCTGACGAAAGGTGTTAAAACGCCTGCCACACCACAGCAAGTATTTGATTTTACTTGAAAAGGCGAGTTGGCGGAGTGGTGACGCAGCGGATTGCAAATCCGTGTACACCGGTTCGATTCCGGTACTCGCCTCCACTTCTTTGATTATCTAACCGGTATTCAACTGCGCTCGGTGTGCGCTATTCGGCCTGACCTCTCTGTGGGATAACTTCATAACCCGGCTCTTCCGGTTCATCATCGTGCATCTCGGTCGGGAAACCGGGCGCCGTGATATCCAGCCCGGTCGCGTCCTCCAACCGCTTGATAATATTCGGGGACAGTTCGCGTTCACCATAGCGGGCGATACCGTCGTCGAAGATGCGGATCATTACCGGGTTGATTTCCAAGGGTACTCCGGCGCGGTCGGCGACGTCTTGGAACAGTCCGATGTCCTTTTTGACAAGGTCCATGGTGAAAGAGATATCGCGGGACCCGTTCAGAATGACCTGGCTTTCTGTTTCATGCACGAACGAAGTACCCGACGAAATCTTTATCGCCTCATAAGTGGTGTTCAAATCCATCCCGGCCGCTTTGGCCGTTACCAGCGCTTCGGCACAGGTGATCAGGTTGGCGGTCGCCAGATAGTTGGTCAGAACTTTTAGGACCGAGGCTGAGCCCAACTCCCCCGTGTGCAGCACGCGCCGCCCCATCGTGGTTAAAAACGGCAGAATCCGCTCAAAGGTTTCGCGATCACATCCGGCGAAAATCGAGATATTGCCAGTAGCCGCCCGGTGGCACCCGCCTGAAACCGGGCAATCCACCGCCGCTCCTCCTCGCTCGATCACCATGGCGCCCAGTCGTTTAACCTCGGCTTCGTCGGTGGTCGACATCTCCATCCAGATCTTGCCCGGCCCGACCGCGGGCAGCATATCTTGCATCACTGCGTCCGAGGCCGCCGGGGACGGCAGGCAGGTTATAACGGCATCGCAGTCCCGCATCATCTGCGCCGGGCTTTCCGCGGCTTCGGCCCCCTTGGCCACAAACTCGGCCACCAGGTCTGGGTTAAGGTCGTGAACCGTCAGGTCAATCCCGTTGCGCAGAAGCGAGCCGGACAGTTTGCCGCCCACATTTCCTAAACCGATAAATCCGACTTTCATGTTTCCCTCCTGACGGTCGTATTCGGGCCGAGTATCTGTGTTGTCTGTTAGAAACGAAAATGATTAATAATGCCAATTATGGTCAAAATAATTTGGTGATATATGGATCGCCTTCCAAACCCCACATGGTTGCGCAGCTTTGAAACCGCCGCGCGGCATCTGAATTTTACCACCACAGCAAAAGAGCTGGGCCTGACGCAGACGGCGGTCTCATTGCATATCCGGTCGCTTGAAGCCGAGCTTGGGCAAAAGCTGTTCACCCGGAATGCCCGCCGGTTGGAACTGACTGAGCTGGGGCAGTCTTATTCGTTGACTGTGCGGCGTGCGCTTGGCGACATCGCCCTGTCCACCAACAGCCTGTTCGGCCCTGCCTCGCGCCAGACCCTGACGATCCGTGCGGCGATATCGACAGCCACCTATTGGGTCGCGGCGGAACTGCCCGACTTTACCGCTCGCCACCCCGAGATCCCAGTACGCCTTGTCTCGCACATCTGGAATGACAGCGTGGCCCCCGGCGATTTGGATGTGGAAATCCGGCTGGGTTATGGCGATTGGCCCGGCGTTCAGTCCGAAAAGCTGACAGATGAAAAGCTGGTACCGGTATGCCGGGCCGGGGACTCGCCCGCGACCCTGAACGTACTGCGGCAAGGCCCTCTGATTCATATCCTTGGATACGAAGACAACTGGGCGCGGTACTTTCAGGCCAACGGGCTCGCGCTTCCGGACCAGCCGCCCCGACATTCGGTGGACACCTCGGTCGCAGCACTGCAGCTTGTGATGGCAGGGGCGGGCTATGCAACGGTTCTGGAACGGTTCGCCCGGAATGCGATCCGGCAGGCTGTGCCGATTGCAATTGCGGGACCTGCGATTCCTTTTGCCCAGTCGCATTACCTGATCAGTACACGAGGCGCTACGCAATCGACCGCTGCGGCAGGGTTGTTTTGCGCTTGGCTGCGCGAGAGGCTGGCCGCGCATGCCGCGGATTGACACAGGCTGGTCGCTTTTTTGGTTTGAACGATTTCACCATGCGCCTCGTGCTTGACAAGCCCCCTGCCCGTGCCGCATGTCGCATGCGTTGGTGTCCATCTTCGGATGGATGAAAAGGGAATGCGTCAGCGGGCAACCGTCAAACGCAGCCGCCCCCGCGACCGTGACCGGAGAGGGTGCCCAATGCCACTGGCCCGCAAGGCCGGGAAGGCGGGACATCTGCCGGGGCAAGCGCCCCGACATCCGCAAGCCGGGAGACCTGCCAGCGCCCGAAGTTGAAACCGGACGGGGTGATCCGGTGTCGGGTCCATGTGCAGACGTGGCCCGCATGAAACCCCGTCCCCTGCAAAGAGGATTTGGGGGGATGAGAGACGTGACCGAGACTGCACCAGTCGAGCTGCTGGTCTGCACGACCTGTCGGCGTGGCCTGCCGATTGAAGACGATGCGCAACGTCCAGGTGCCCTGCTGCACAAGGCACTGGAAGACGCCGATTTGCCCGAAGGTATCGTGCTGAAGCCGGTCGAGTGCCTGTCAAATTGCGATCAGGGTTGTTCCATAGTGCTGCGCGGCGGACCGACCCGCTGGACCTTTGTGTACGAAAACCTGAACGAAACCGACCATGTCGACACCATCGTCGAAGGCGTCACCAAGTATCTCGCCGCCGAAGACGGTCTGGTCAAATGGCGCGAACGTCCCGAACATTTCCGCAAAAACTGTGCGGCCCGCATTCCCCCGATTGGAGCCCTGAAATGAGCAATCTCGAAAAACTCCCCGTCACTGTGATCACCGGCTTTCTGGGTTCGGGCAAAACCACGCTGGTCAAACATCTAATGCAGAACCCTCAGGGCAAGCGTCTGGCCGTTGTCGTCAATGAATTTGGCGATGTGGGTGTGGATGGCGACATTCTGAAATCCTGCGCCATTCCCGATTGCCCGGCGGAAAATATCATGGAACTGGCCAATGGCTGCATCTGCTGCACCGTGGCCGATGATTTCATTCCGACCATCGAGGCGCTGATGGCACTGGAGCCGCGCCCTGATCACATCCTGATCGAAACGTCCGGTCTGGCTCTGCCAAAGCCGCTGTTGAAAGCGTTTGACTGGCCCGATATCCGCTCGAAAATCACCGTGGATGGCGTGATCGCTCTGGCCGATGCCGAGGCCGTCGCCGCCGGGCGTTTTGCCCCGAATGTCGAAGCCGTCGACGCCCAGCGCCTGGCTGACGACTCGATCGACCATGAAACGCCCTTGTCCGAGGTGTTCGAGGATCAGATCTCCTGCGCCGACATCATCCTGCTGACCAAGCCTGACCTGGCTGGCCCGGAAGGCGTGGCAAAGGCCAAAGAAGTGATCGCAGCCGAGGCTCCGCGCGCCCTGCCCGTCGTCGAAGTTGCCGAAGGCGCTGTGGACGTGCGCGTCGTACTGGGGCTTGAGGCTGCCGCCGAGGATGACATGGATGCACGCCCGTCGCACCACGATGGCCACCACGATCATGAACATGACGATTTCGAAAGCATTATCGTCGAGTTGCCGGAACAGACCGATCCGGCAGCACTGGTTGCCAATATCGAACGCTTGGCAAATGAGCTGAACATCCTGCGGGTCAAAGGTTACGCCGCTGTCCAGGGCAAACCGATGCGCTTGTTAGTTCAGGCGGTTGGCGCACGCGTGCGACATCAGTACGACCGCCCATGGGAACCCGGCGAAGAGCGCCGCTCGCGTCTGGTGGTGATTGCCGAACATGACGACATCAAAGAGGCCGCGATCCGCGAGATCCTCGTGGGTGTGACCGAGGCCGCCGAGTAAGCCATGCACGTCGTCTTCCGCGAAAGCCACGGGCTCGAGGAAACCGAGACCCCGACCGATCTGGGCCAAAGCCCGGCGGATCTGGTGGTGCTGTCCTTTTCGGACAGCGACCTCGGAGCTTTCGCGGCAGGCTGGCATCGCGGTGGCGGGGCTGAGGGGCGGATGCCCACGATGCGGTTGGCCAATCTGACGGCGCTGAAACACCCTCTGTCCGTCGATACCTACGTCGAACAAACTCTGGAAGGTGCGAAAGGCATTCTGATCCGCCTGATCGGCGGCGTGCCTTATTGGTCCTATGGCCTGCAGCAGGTTCTGGCGCTGGCGCAGGACAAGGGCATCGCGCTGGCTGTCCTGCCAGCGGATGGGCGCGAAGATACGCGGTTGGACGACTTTTCCACCCTACCCGTTTCAACCCTGCGGCGGCTGGCGCATCTGTGCGATACCGGCGGCGAAGTTGCAGCGCAGGCCGCGCTGGCACAGATGGCGCTGGCGGCGGGGCTTTATGCAGGCCCTGTGATGGGGGCCAAAACCATCCCCGAGTGCGGCGCCTGGTGCCCTGACCGTGGCGTGATCCCAGTGGAAAAGGCGTTCACGGGCGATGCAAAACGCATTCTCGTGAGTTTCTACCGCGCTTACCTGACCTCTGCGGACACCGCCCCGGTCGCGGCCCTGATCCGTAACCTACGCGCGCGCGGGTTCGAAGCCGTGGGCCTGTTCGCGCCGTCGCTGAAAGCCCCAACCGCCGCCGAGTGGTTGCGCGGAAATATCGTAGCAATGCAGCCGTCGGCCATCATCAACGCCACTTCATTCTCAGGCAAGGGCGCGTCTGGCACATCTCCGCTGGACGCGGCCAATGTCCCTGTGTTTCAGGTCGCTTTGTCAACTGCACGCCGCAAGGCCTGGGCCGAGGCGGAACGTGGCCTCTCGCCCGCCGACCTTGCCATGCATGTGGTGTTGCCCGAGGTGGACGGGCGGATTTCGGCGGGCATCGCCTCATTCAAAGAACCCGGGAAACGTGACCCACATCTGGAATACTCGCGATTTGCCCACCGGGCCGAAGATGAACGGATCGAGGCCATCATCGACCGGGTGACCGGGTGGCTAGCTTTGCATGACAAGCCCAAGGTCGATCAAACCCCGGTGCTGGTGCTGTCCACTTACCCTGGTAAGGACTGGCAGATGGCCCATGCTGTGGGGTTGGACGCGCTGGCCTCAGCCGAGGCGATGTTGGCCGATCTGCAGGGCGAAGGGTACGACACCGCCCCCGCCCAACCCATTACCGAAACCCTTATGGATGCAAGGGTATCGTGGCCGCTTGCGGATTATCTGGCGGCGCTGGCCGATCTGCCGTATGAATTGCGCAGGGACCTCGAAACCGTTTGGGGACGGCCCGAGGATGATCCAGCATTAGCAGACGGCGCTTTCAATTTCACCGCTTTGCGTCGTGGCAAGGCCCTGATCGCGCTGCAACCCGAACGCGGCACGCCCGAGTTGCGCGAGGATGATTACCACGACCTCTCACGCACCCCACGCCACGGCTATGTGGCCTTTTATCTGTGGCTGCGCAGAGGGTTGGGTGCGGATGCGCTGATCCATATCGGCGCGCATGGCACGCTGGAATGGCTGCCTGGCAAATCGGTCGCCCTGTCGGCGAATTGCTGGCCCGAGGCGCTGATCCGCGATCTGCCGGTGATCTACCCCTTCATCGTCAATGACCCCGGCGAGGCCGCGCAGGCCAAGCGCCGGATCGGGGCGGTCACGCTGGGTCATATCCCACCCCCGATGAAGGAAAGCGGCACGCCCGACCGGATGGTGCGGCTGGAATCCCTGCTGGACGAGTTTTCGAACGCCGACGGGCTGGACCCCAAGCGCCGGGACCGCCTGCAAGAAGATATCCGGGATGAGGCGCAGGCCATCGGGTTGGAAAACGACCTAGGTCTGGATCAGGCCACCTGCACTGCCGAGGCAATCACCCGCATCGACCGGTTTGTCTGCGATATCAAGGAAAGCCAGTTCGGTGACGGGTTGCACATCTTTGGTCGCACGCCTGAGGTCACCGGTAATTTTGACCCCGCCTCTTCCGTCCGTGCGGAACGCAGGGCTCTGCTTGACGCGCTGGCGGGAAAACGGATCGAGGCCGGACCGTCCGGCTCACCCTATCGTGGGCGGTCGGATGTGCTGCCTACCGGTCGGAACCTCTATACCACCGATCCGCGTTCGGTTCCTACCCGCGCCGCCTATACCCAAGGCGTGAAGCTGGCCGAAGAGCTGGTGCGGCGGCATTTGCAAGAGGAAGGTGATTATCCCAAGGGCCTGATCGTCGACCTATGGGGCTCGGCCACCATGCGCACGGCAGGCGAAGAATTCGCCATGGCGCTGCACCTGTTGGGCGTCAAGCCAATCTGGGACAAGGGGTCCGAGCGAGTGTCAGGCATCGAAGTGCTGCCAATCACCGATCTCAGCCGCCCTCGCCTAGATGTGACCCTGCGCGTATCGGGCCTGTTCCGCGACGTGTTCCCGACGCTTTCGGCACTGTTCGGTCAGGCCGTCCGTGCCTTGTCTGACCGTGATGAAGCCCCGGATTGGAACCCCTATGCCGGGCAAGCCCCTGCCGCGCGAGTCTTTGGCCCCGCGCCCGGCAGCTATGGCGTGAATATGACGCAACTGTCTGAAATCTATACCGATGAAGCCCGCGCGCAGGCGGGTGAAGCATGGCTGCAGGCAAGCTCTTTTGCGTTGGAGGGCGACCATATCGCGCAGGATGTCACCGGCATCACCGAACGCGTCGCCAATGCCGACAGCTTTGTCCACCTGCAGGACCTGACCGAGACCGACCTGCTGCTGGCCAACGACTATGCCACGCACGAGGCCGGGTTTGCCGCTGCCAAGACCGTCACCGGCGGCAGCGCGCAATTGTACCACCTCGACAATACCAACCCCGACACTCCCCGTGCTCGTACCCTGCCCGAAGAAATCAGCCGCGTGGTTCATGCCCGCGCTGCCAATCCCGGCTGGATTGCAGCGATGCAACGGCACGGGTTCCGCGGGGCCGCAGAGATCGCGGCGACGCTGGACCATATGGCGTCTTTTGCCCACCTGTCCGGCACAGTCGCTCCGCACCTGTTCGATCTGTACCACGATGCCACACTGGGTGACGCCGAGGTTGACGCCTTCCTGCAAGAGGCCAATCCGCAAGCACATCAAGCCATGCAGGACCGGTTCCGCGCATTGCTTGACGCGGGGTTGTGGAACACACGCCGGAACTCGATCCGCGCGGATCTGGAGGGGTTGGGATGAGCGCCCCCACCTCAAAACCTGTTGTTCAGGGCTGGTGCCCCGGCGCCCATCGTCCGATGATGTCGGGCGACGGACTGGTGGTGCGGGTGCGCCCCCGGTTGGCACGTCTGAATGCGACGCAGGCTTTGGGCTTGTGCGAGTTGGCCGAGCGGTTTGGCAATGGCACCATCGACCTGACCAACCGAGCCAACCTGCAATTACGTGGCGTGAAAGAGGCCGATCATCAATCGTTGCTTTCTGAGCTTTCCGCGCTGGATCTTTTGGACGCCGAGTCGGGCATCGAAGTACGCCGCAACATTCTGGTTTCACCGCTTTACGAAACGGGCGATCTGACCGCGCGGCTGACGCAATCTTTGATCCATCGACTGGCAGACCTGCCCGCCGTGCCTGCGAAATTCGGTTTTGCCATCGACACTGGCCCGGCCCGTCTGATGGCCGCGGATTCTGCGGATATCCGGCTGGAGACCGGCGCGGAGGGCCTGATCCTTCGCGCCGATGGATGCGAGACGGGGCGCGCCGTCTCAGAAGTCGAAGCCATAGACCAGCTTATCGCGTTGGCTGAATGGTTTGCCGAAAACCAAACCTCGGACAATCGCCGCATGGCCCGCGTGGTCGCAGCACAAGCTTTGCCTCTGGAATGGCAAGGCAGCCCAGCCAACGCTGTTGGCTCACCGCTACAACCTGGCATTTGTGAACTGGGCACACTTTATGGTGCAGCATTCGGGCAACTGCCTGCGCGGCGTCTGTTCAGCTTGATCGAGGACACAGGCGCTTCCGCCCTGCGGGTGACCCCCTGGCGGCTGTTCCTGCTGGAAGGCGGGGCGGCGATCCCGGCCCCGGCCTTTGTCACAGATGGCACCGATCCGCTGATGACCACCGACGCCTGCACCGGTGCACCGTTCTGCCCGCAGGCGCAGGTAGAAACCCGTGCTGTCGCCCGAGCGCTGGCACCGCATGTGGAAGGCAGCCTGCATGTCTCGGGCTGCTCAAAAGGATGCGCCCGAATGGGAACAGCGGATGTCACTTTGGTCGGTCGCGATGGGCGATTTGACCTTGTCAAACACGGCCGCGCAGGGGATGAGCCCTGCCAACGCGGGCTGACCCCCGAAACACTTATGACCATGGACCTGACCTGATGCCCTATGAATATGAAACTGATGGCGCAGCGATCTATAAGGAAAGCTTTGCCACCATTCGGTCCGAGGCCGATCTGGCCCGGTTCGACGCCGACGAAGAGCAGGTTGCCGTCCGCATGATCCATGCCGCCGGGATGGTCGGGCTGGAAGAGTTCGTGCATTTCTCGCCCGGTTTCGTCTCTGCTGCCCGCACCGCTTTGGAAAACGGCGCGCCGATCCTGTGTGACGCGCGTATGGTCAGCGAGGGCGTGACCCGGTTCCGCCTGCCCGCCGACAATGAGGTAATCTGCACCCTGCATGACGAACGCGTACGTCCGCTGGCCGCTGAGATGAGCAACACGCGCTCGGCCGCAGCGCTGGAGTTGTGGCGCCCGCATCTTGAAGGTGCTGTTGTGGCCATCGGCAATGCTCCGACTGCCCTGTTCCACCTGTTGAACATGCTGGAAGATCCCGACTGCCCGCGTCCTGCAGCCATCATCGGTTGCCCGGTGGGCTTTGTCGGCGCGGTCGAATCCAAGGACGCTTTGTGGGCGGCGCAACCGGTGCCATCCTGTATCGTCAAAGGTCGTCTGGGCGGCAGCGCCATCACCGTCGCCGCCGTCAACGCCATCGCGAGCCGCGCGGAATGAGCGCGGGCAAGATATACGGCGTCGGCCTTGGCCCCGGCGACCCGGACCTGATGAGCGTTCGGGCCGACCGTCTACTGCGCAATGCGCGCCACGTGGCGTTTTTCCGCAAGCCCGGCCGCAGCGGTCAGGCACGCAAGATCGTCAATGGCATGATTCCCGGCGATGCTGTGGAATTTCCGATGGAATATCCCGTCACCACGGAAATCCCCCTAACCGATCCGCGCTATAACGAGCTGCTGTCTGCCTTCTACAAAGACTGCGCCGCGCATTTAAAAAACCTGTCGGATGAAGGTGAGGATGTGGTGGTTTTGTGTGAAGGTGACCCATTTTTCTATGGGTCTTTCATGCATCTTTACAGCCGCTTGCGTGACGAAGCTGATGTCGAGGTTGTTCCCGCCATCACCGGTATGTCCGGCGCGTGGACGGCAACCGGTGACCCGATCACGTGGGGCGATGATGTCCTGACCGTTCTGGTCGGTACACTCCCCGAAGATACTCTGGCGGAACGCATGGCGCAGACCGATGCTTTGGTGGTGATGAAGATCGGGCGCAACATCGAAAAGGTGAAACGGGCCCTGAAAACGGCTGGCCTGTATGATCGAGCATGGATCGTCGAATACGCTCAGATGCCGAACCAGACCGTGACGAAACTGTCCGAGGCATGTGACAAGGTCACCCCCTACTTCTCGATCATCATCGTGCATGGTCAGGGGCGGCGGCCATGAGCGGTTGGGTCAAGATCGCGGGCCTCGGACCCGGAAACGAGGACCTTGTAACGCCCGAGGTTTCCGCCGCATTGGCCGAGGCCACGGATATCGTCGGCTATATCCCTTACGTTGCGCGCGTGGCCGAACGCCCCGGCCTGACGCTGCACGCCAGCGACAACCGGGTCGAGATTGACAGGTCTCAGCACGCGTTGCAGATGGCGGCCGAGGGGAAACGCGTGGTCGTTGTGTCCTCGGGCGATCCAGGCGTGTTTGCCATGGCGGCCGCCGTGTTTGAGGCGCTGGAAAATGGCCCTGTTGAATGGCGCGAAATTCCCATCGACGTGCTGCCGGGCATCACCGCGATGCTGGCCGCATCGGCGCGTGCTGGGGCACCTTTGGGGCATGATTTCTGTGCCATCAACCTCAGCGACAATCTGAAACCCTGGTCGCTGATCGAGAAACGTCTCCGATTGGCGGCGCAGGGTGATTTCGCGATGGCGTTTTACAACCCGCGCTCAAAATCCCGCCCCGAAGGCTTTGTTAAGACGCTGGAAATCCTGCGCGAGGAATGTGAGCCCGAACGTCTGATCCTGTTCGCCCGCGCCGTATCCCGCGCGGATGAGGCGATCCGGGTTTCGACACTGGCCGAGGCAACGCCGGATATGGCGGACATGCAGACGGTGGTTATCGTGGGATCATCCCTGACCCGTGTGATTGATCGCAACAGCGCCCCGATCGTCTACACCCCGAGGTTCACACCGGAATGAGCCAGCCAGTCCAAAACCTGCGTTACGCTCGTCAGTTCGTGTCGTTGTGGCAGGATCGGACGGTCGATCATCAGCACCGGCAGGCCCAACGCCCGCGCGGCGTCCAGCTTGGCGCGCGCGCCGCTGCCGCCTGCGTTCTTGGACACGACCAATTCGATGTCATGGCGTTGCATCAGCGCCCGGTCATCCGCTTCGATAAACGGCCCGCGCGACACAACCACATCGCAATTCGGCAAGGGCAATTCACCGGGTTCATCCACCAGCCGCAGCAGGTAGTGATGTTGGGGCTGGGCGGCGAAGTCCTCAAGGTGCATCCGCCCCACGGCCAGAAAGACACGTTGCGCCAGGCCGGACAGGGCAGCCACTGCGCCGTCGATATGAGAAACGTGCTGCCAGCGGTCCCCGTCTTGCGCCGTCCAGGCCGGACGGGTCAGCGCAGCCAGCGGCAGCCCGGTATCGCGGCAGGCGGCAATGGCGTTCAGGCTCATTTGTGCAGCAAAGGGATGAGTGGCATCGATCACGTGGGTGATCGCGTGATCCCAAAGGTACTGCGCCAACCCCTGCGCGCCGCCAAATCCACCGACACGCACAGGCAAGGGTTGCGGGCGGGGGTTATCGACCCGTCCGGCATAGGAATAGGTTGCCGGAACGCCCTGCTCGGTCACGGCCTTAGCCAGCGCGTTGGCCTCGGTCGTACCGCCAAGGATCAGGAGATGTGTCATGCTTAAAGCTCCGTGGCTGACCGTTCTGGGCTTGGGCGAAGATGGACTGGATGGCCTGCCACCGGCAAGCCGTCAAGTGCTGGAACGCGCCGAAATCGTCATGGGCCCGCCGCGGCACCTGTCGCTGATTCCAGAAACCGGCGCGCAGAGGGTTGAGTGGCCTGTGCCTTTCTCCGATGGCCTTCCGATGCTGGCCGGCTTTCGGGGCCGTCCGACTGTGGTTCTCGCCTCGGGCGATCCCTTCTGGTTTGGTGCAGGTTCAGTTATCGCGCGCAATTTCGAGGCTGGCGAATGGACTGCCCTGCCCGGCCAATCGACCTTTTCACTGGCCGCTGCGCGATTGGGCTGGCCGCTAGAGACCACGCTGACCTTCGGCCTGCACGCAGCCCCGCTGACCCGGTTGCGTCCTGATCTGGCACCGGGGGTACGCGCCATCCTGCTGTTGCGGGACGGCAAGGCGGTGGCGGAACTGGCGACCTACCTAACCCAAACTGGATTTCCCGACACCCGCCTGCATGTGATGGAGGCTCTGGGCGGCCCTCGAGAACGGGCGCGCAGTGTATCGCTGACCGAAGCGCTGCTGGGCGGATTCGACCACCCGGTCTGCGTCGGGCTTGAGGTTGCAGGCGAAGGCCGCGCCTTTCCAAAGGCGTCGGGCAAGCCGGACGAGATTTTTGAAACCGATGGCCAAATCACCAAGCGCCCCGTGCGGGCGTTAACTCTGTCGGCACTGGCGCCGCAGCGGGGCGAACACCTTTGGGATATCGGCGGCGGCACGGGTTCGATCAGCATCGAATGGCTGATGTGTGACCCGACCCTGACGGCCACAACCATCGAACCCCGCGCAGATCGCGCCGAACGCATTCGGCGCAACGCTGATACGCTGGGCCAGGACCGATTGAATGTTGTGCACGGCACTGCTCCGGGCTCACTGGGTGGTCTGACCTTGCCGGACGTGGTTTTCATCGGCGGTGGTCTCAGCACCGAACTGATGGAATGGCTGCAAGCCGCCCTACCCAAAGGCACAAGGCTGGTCGCCAACGCGGTGACGTTGGAAAGCGAAGCTTTGCTCGCGCAATGGCAAGACAAACTGGGCGGCGAGCTGTTGCGGATCGAACTGGCACAAGCCTCGGCACTTGGCCCCCGGCGCGGCTGGAAGTCCGCTTATCCGGTGGTGCAGTGGAGCGTCACCCTATGATCGTCGCGGGATTGGGATTCTCATCTACGGCCACGTTGGACAGCCTGCGCGCGGCCTTTGACCGGGCCAGCGACGGGCAGCGCGTGGATGCGCTGGCCACGGTGGCGGACAAAGACGGACATCCTGCGTTGATCGAATTCGCCTCGGCCATCGCACTGCCCTTGCATTTCGTCGCCCCTGCCGATCTGGCAGGGCAGCGCACGCTCACCTGCTCGAACCGCAGCCGCGCCACGTATGGCACCGGCAGCGTGGCCGAAGCATCCGCCCTTGCCGCTGCCGGATCCGGCGCTCGACTGACCTCACCCAGACAAATCTCAGACGACCGGCTGGCCACCTGCGCCATAGCCATCGGAGGACAAACATGACTGTTCATTTCATTGGCGCCGGACCGGGCGCTGCCGACCTGCTGACTCTGCGCGGACGTGATATCATCGCGTCTTGCCCGGTATGCCTTTACGCCGGGTCGCTGGTGCCCGAGGAAATCCTTGGTCACTGTCCCGAGGACGCAAAGATCATAAACACCGCGTCGATGGATCTGGATCAGATCATGGCCGAGATCGAGACCGCACATCAGGCTGGTCAGGATGTGGCGCGCCTGCATTCCGGCGACCTGTCGGTCTGGTCAGCGATGGGTGAACAAATCAGACGGCTGAAAGAGATGGGCATCCCGGTCAGCGTGACGCCGGGCGTGCCGTCCTTTGCTGCTGCGGCGGCTTCACTGGGAACCGAGCTGACCCTGCCTGGACTGGCACAATCCGTGGTGCTGACCCGGACGCCGGGCCGTGCATCCTCGATGCCCGAAGGTGAGACGCTTGAGAATTTTGCCCGCACCGGTGCGACTTTGGCCATTCACCTGTCGATCGGCAATCTGGACAAGGTGATTGCCGATCTGACCCCCGCCTATGGCGCGGACTGCCCGGTGGCCGTGGTGTATCGCGCCAGTTGGCCGGATGAGAGGATCATCCGCGCCACGCTGGACACCTTGAAAGAGGCGCTGGATGAAAGCATCTCGCGCACCGCACTGATCATGGTGGGCCCGGCGCTGGCAGGCGAAGGGTTCGATGAAAGTTGCCTGTATTCAAAGGATTACGATCGCCGCTATCGTCCGCAAAGTGCCGATAGCCCGTGGTCAAGCTGGAGCCACGGTGATGACTAACCCCCCGGGTCTTCTGATTTCTGCCCCGTCCTCGGGAACAGGTAAGACAACGGTCATGCTGGGCCTATTGCGGGCATTGGCCGAGGATGGGCTGACCGTGCAACCGTTCAAAAGCGGCCCGGACTATATCGACCCTGCCTTTCATAATGCTGCTGCCGGGCGCTCCTCGTTCAATTTGGACAGTTGGGCTATGGGTGACCCGTTGCTGAGTGCGATTTCGGCGCAGGCTGAGGGTGCGGATATCGTGGTCGCCGAGGGATCGATGGGGCTGTTTGACGGCGTCGCCAAGCCGGGCGAGTTGGGGCACGGGTCCAGCGCCGAAACCGCCCAGCGCATGGGCTGGCCTGTGGTGCTGGTGCTGGATGTGGGCGGTCAGGCGCAATCAGCGGCGGCAACTGCACTGGGGTTTCGGATGTACAACCCCGACCTGCCGTTTGCCGGTGTGATCCTGAACCGTTGCGCAAGCCCCCGGCACGAGCGTCTGACCCGTCTGGGTATGGAGCGCGCCGGTCTGCCGGTTCTGGGCGTTTTGCCCCGGCGCGGTGATCTGACCCTGCCGGAACGCCATCTGGGCCTGATACAGGCGGTCGAGCATCCTGATCTGGAAAGCGCAATTGTCGGCTATGCCGCGTTTCTGCGCGAACATGTGGATCTTGAGGCGATCAAGGTGGCGGCTTCCTCAGGCCCCAATGGGCCATCGTCAGCCGCGCTACCGCGCCCTCCGGCGCAACGGATTGCGCTGGCCCGCGATGCCGCGTTTTCCTTTACCTATCCGCATTTGCTGGAAGGTTGGCGCGCGGCGGGTGCAGAAATTCTGCCGTTTTCACCTCTGGCGAACGAGGCACCTGCTGCCGATGCCGATCTGGTCTGGCTGCCCGGTGGCTATCCGGAACTGCATGCGGGCACACTGGCTGCCGCCGACACGTTCCAGACCGGACTGCGCAAACACGCTGAATCCAAACCCGTGCATGGAGAATGCGGTGGATACATGGCGCTGGGTCAGGCCTTGATCGACAAAGAGGGCGAGCGACATCAGATGGCAGGCCTGCTGCGGCTGGTGACCTCGTATGAAAAGCGCAAGTTCAATCTGGGGTATCGGCGCGCAGAATTGCTGGCCCCGATGCCCGGTTTTGCAGCCGACACGGCTCTGCGGGGGCATGAATTCCATTATTCTTCGATCGTAGAACAGCCGGACGCACCGCTGGCGCGGGTGTTTGATGCTGAAGGTGCTGAAGGGCCGCAAACAGGTTCGGTGCGAGGGAACGTCTCCGGTACGTTCTTTCACCTGATCGCCGAGGCCTCGGCATGAGCGGTTTCGTATCCTTCATTGGTTCCGGCCCCGGCGATCCTGATCTTTTGACCCTGAAGGCGGTCGACAGGATGCAAAAAGCAGATGCGGTGCTGTTTGATGACCTCAGCAGCGGCCCGATCCTAAGTCATGCGCATGACGATGCAGATCTGGTGGGCGTAGGCAAACGGGCCGGGCGACCCTCACCCAAGCAGGATCACGTGAGCCGCCTGTTGGTGGATTACGCCAAGACCGGTGCTCGCGTAGTGCGGTTGAAATCCGGTGATGGAGGGCTGTTTGGCCGGCTGGAGGAAGAACTGGTTGCCCTGCGTGCGGCCGGGATCGAATATGAAATCATCCCTGGCATCCCCTCGGCGGTTGCGGCGGCGGCAGCAGCAGGAATACCCCTGACACGACGCCTGACTGCGCGGCGGGTGCAATTTGTCACTGGCCACGATGTCAGTGGTAAACTGCCCGAAGATCTGAACCTGCCCGCGCTGGCCGATCCGGATGCAACGACTGTGGTGTTCATGGGCAAACGGACCTTTCCCCTGTTGGTAAATGCGCTGCATGAGCATGGCCTGCCGCTGGAAACACCTGCCCTAATGGCCGAATCCGTATCGACTCCCGACCAGAGCCTGCACCGTGCAACAATTGGCGCGCTGTCGCAAAAGCTGGAGGCCGAGATCGGCACAGCCCCGGCTCTGATCCTGTATGGCCCGTTGGCAGAGTTCGACGATGTTTGAGTTGTCTCTAATCGGAATTGGTACTGGCAACCCGGATCACGTGACCTTGCAAGGGGCAAATGCCATCCGCGATGCAGACCTGTTTCTGATCCCGCACAAGGGCGAGAACAAGGCTGATCTGGCCGGGTTGCGCGAAGAGATCATTGCAACTGTGACTGACACTCCGCCGCAGATCGCCTATTTCGACATTCCCAAGCGTCGGGCCGATGATGGTTATCTACGCGGGGTCGACGAATGGCATGATGCCATTGCCCTGCGCTGGCACGAGGCGATTGCGGCCCACCCGAATGCGCGACAAGTGGCGCTGCTGATCTGGGGCGACCCGTCGCTTTATGACAGCTCGTTGCGAATCGCGTCGCGGCTGGACCCTGAGCCCACGACACGGGTGATCCCTGGCATCACCGCGCTGCAGGCATTGACGGCCGCCCACGCCATCCCGATCAATGATCTGGGCGCGCCTTTTGTTGTGACCACCGGACGGCGGATCAGGGATGAAGGCTGGCCGGCAACTGCCTCGAAAGTAGCGGTAATGCTGGATGGCGAGTGTTCGTTTCAATCCCTGGACATGGCCGATTATGACATCTGGTGGGGTGCCTATGTCGGCATGAAAGAGGAAATCCTGATCAAAGGCGCTTTGACCGATGTGGCGCAGGAGATTCTGGACACCCGTGCCAAGGCACGTGCCGATCATGGCTGGATCATGGATATCTATTTGCTGAAAAAGCGCGTGATCTGACCTAAAAGGTCGCAAATGACGATTGCACCAGCGGCATCATAGAGGCTAAATGAACGCGTCTGGTCCTGCCGGAGACATCCGGATGCTAAGAGGGAATGTGGTGCGACTGCCATGGCAGCCAAATCCACAGCCGCCCCCGCGACTGTAAGCGGAGAGCCCCTGTTCAACCAGCCACTCCTGTTCTCAGGGGGAAGGCGAACAGAGGCATCGACCCGCAAGCCAGGAGACCTGCCAGGCGACAATTGAAACACCGGTCGTCGGGTGCGGCGGCAAAGGAGAATAAAAGATGGCAACACAAACGCAAACAGCATCCGCCTCGCGCGCTGGTATCCTTCCGGTCATGTTCGCGGTGGTACTGGGTCTGGGTATCATCACCCTGACCGGTCACGTACAGGCCGCGGCGCTGCATGACGCAGCACACGACGTGCGCCACGCGACCGGCTTCCCCTGCCACTAAGACCATGTTCAGTCGTATACTGACCAGCGCGTTGTTCGCTGGTGCTGCAGCGGGGCTGATAGCCGCCTTGCTGCAGTTGGTCTTTGTGCAACCTGTTTTGTTGCACGCAGAGCTGTACGAATCCGGTGAGTTGGTGCACTTCGGAGCCGAATCCGTTTCGGCGCATCCCGAATTGCCGGGCATGTTCTCGGAACTGACCCGTGACGCGCTGAGCGTCATTTTCACCATGCTGACCTATACCGGTTACGCGCTGCTGATGGTTGCTCTGATGTCCGTGGCCGAAGGCCAGGGCCACACGATTGATGGCCGCACCGGCGTGCTTTGGGGTCTGGCTGGGTTCATCGCCTTTCATCTGGCGCCTGGCTTTACCCTGGCACCAGAGGTGCCTGGTGTAGCGGCAGCTGACGTCTATGCCCGACAGGTCTGGTGGTTTGCCACTGTTGGTGCTGCGCTTGTTGCGCTGTGGTTGATTGCGTTTGGCGGCAACCTGATCAGCTATGTGATCGCAGCAGCCCTGTTGCTAGCACCCCATCTGATCGGTGCGCCCGAACCGGATGTGTTCACCGGCCCCGTCCCGACCGAGATCGGCGCTCTGTTCGCCGCTCGCGCCTTTGGCATTGGTCTGGTGGCCTGGGTTCTGGTTGGCGCCTTTGCCGGGTATTTCTGGCAAAGCGAAGGCAAACGCGTCGAAGCAGCGGCCTGATCCTCTTATGTAATGACGCGCCGGGTTCTGCCCGGCGCGTTTCTTTTTGCCCAAAAGGAAAGAAAAATGGCACGCTCACTTGCCCTTTTTGCAATCGGCCTTGTGTTCGGTGGTGGTGCTGGTTTTGTGCTGGCGGCAGCCAATGGCGCCACGTTTGACGGCCACGATCATGGCGATCCGTCCCATCACGGCGGCGCGCATGCCGAAGCGATGGCCCATGACCATTCGACCACGGTAAACCTGCCCGCAGGGGCGGACGCCCCCAGCGTTGCAATCGCGCTGACCCAGGACCCGATGGCCGGGTGGAACCTGCACGTCATGCCGCAGAATTTCCGGTTTGCCCCAGAAAACGCGTCAACAGCCGACGTAGACGGCGAAGGCCACGCGCATGTTTACATCAATGGCGAGAAACTGGCCCGGCTCTACGGCAACTGGATACACATCCCCGACCTTCCGAAGGGAGAGGTCGAGGTTTCGGTTTCGCTGAACGCAAACAGCCACAGCGCACTGACGGTCGACAACGTACCGGTCAGCGCTGCCGTGACCGTTCAGGTCGATTAAAGCGCCGGTATCCGCGCGCGCAAACACATCCGAAGTCGCCCGCAGGGTCGGGCGTCTTCGATCCAACCTGCGGGACTGTCCAAATAGGCTTTGCAGGTCGCGACGATGTCTTCGGCATCGGTAACGATATCGACCCCCGAAAACACGTAAGACGCCCGTCCTGCGGCCTGCAATGCCAATGCGGTCGGCTCAGCGCAGCCACTGAAACAGGCGTGATCCGAGATGACGACCCGGCCATTCAGCCCTGCACGCACCAGCGCGTCATCCACGGCCTGCCTCTCGGCCACTCGGTCACGCGTTCCCGCACAACTGCTGCAAATCAATAGGCGTATCGGGTCCACGTGTGGCCTCGTGTTTGATGGTTTGCATGTTTCTGCGGCTTTCTAGACGTCGGCGCAATCCTGAATACGCACGGAAATGTGCGTGCGCGGAACTCGGATTTCTGGCATCACTCAGACAGTCACATTGAACGAGGCACCGTCATGCGCACGCTTTTGGGTTTGCTCTGTCTTCTCGCCCTGCCTGTCCGGGCCGAGGAACCATTGTCGGGTTGGGCAGTGTATCCAACCGTCAAAAGCTATGAAGAACTGGTCGCGGATACGAAGGCTGCGGTGAAGGAAAACGGGTTGATCGTGGTCACGCAGGCTGGTCCGACCAAGGCGGCTGCGGCCCGTGGCATCACTATACCCGGCAATCTGGTGATCGGTGCCTTCAACAACGACTATGCCGTGCGCGTTCTGGAAACCTCTGTCAGTGCAATGATCGAAGCGCCGATTCGTTTTTACGTGACCGAAAACGACGACGGCACCGCCACCCTGTCCTACAAAACGCCCAGCTTTGTCTTTGCCCCCTATGTGTACGAGGGCGGAGAGCCTTTGCGCGATATTGCCCAAGAACTTGACACAAAGTTTCAGTCAGTGGCGGAATCCGCAGCCAAATAGTCACACTGACGTGAACCTGCTTGCGTCTGGCTACGTCCTCCGCAATCTGCTGAGCAACGAAAACTTCGGAGCATAACGAATGCAGGACCTCTCCCCCCGCGCGGCTGACCTTTTGGCCCAAAGACTATACGAGGCCGGATGCCGCCACGCTTTTGGCATGCCAGGCGGAGAGGTTCTGACGCTGGTGGATGCTCTGGAACAGGTTGGGATCACCTTTCACCTGACCAAACACGAAAACGCCGCCGGCTTCATGGCAGAGGCTGTCCACCACCGTGATGGCGCACCTGCCATTCTGGTGGCCACTCTGGGCCCCGGCGCGATGAATGGGATCAACGTTGTTGCCAACGCGCTGCAAGACCGGGTGCCGATGATCGTTCTGACCGGCTGTGTCGATGCGGATGAGGCACTGACCTATACTCATCAGGTGATGGATCACGCGCAGGTTTACCGCTCGATCACCAAGGGCACGTTCACGCTGACGGCCCAGGGCGCAGACGTGGTTGCTGACAGAGCGGTTTCGCTGGCCACACAGCCCCGCCCCGGTCCGGTTCATATCGACGTGCCGATCTCGGTCGCGGACACGCGCGTATCCGGGAGCAAACGCCGCCGTCTGGTCAAACCCGCTGCGGTCGCGCCCGAAGGGAACTGTGTTGAGAAAGCCCGCCGCTGGGTGACCGAGGCCGAACGCCCCATCGCGATCGTGGGTCTGGACGTGCTTTATGACGACTCGCGCAATGTGGTGCAGGCGTTTCTGGAACATTTCAACATCCCCTTCGTGACCACCTACAAAGCTAAGGGCGTCGTGCCCGAGGATCATCCATTGTGCCTGGGCGGCGCAGGTTTGTCGCCCTTGGCCGACAAGCATCTGGTGCCGTTGGTCAAACAATCCGATCTGGTGTTGTGTCTGGGGTATGACCCGATCGAAATGCGCCCTGGCTGGCGCGAGATCTGGGACCCCGAGGAAAAGCGCGTCATCGATATCTCGGCCGTCGTCAACGATCATTACATGCATCAAGCCGGGTTGAATCTGGTCGCCCACACGGGCGCCACGCTAGAAGCCATCGCCAAGGGGAACCCCGCCCGCGCGACGTGGCCGGGTGGTGAACCCGCGCAGGTTAAAGCCGCACTGGCGCAGGCCTTCCCCGCGGATGATGACTGGGGCCCGGCGGCCGTGATCGCCGAATCCCGCGCCGCCCTGCCCGCTGATACGCTGGCCACCGCTGACAGCGGCGCGCATCGCATCCTGCTGAGCCAGATGTGGGAGTGCCACGAAGAACGCGGGCTGATCCAATCCTCGGCCCTGTGTACCATGGGCTGCGCCGTACCGATGGCCATTGGTCTGAAACTGGCAGAGCCTGACCGCCCGGTCATCAGTTTCTCGGGCGATGCTGGTTTTCTGATGGTTGCCGGAGAGCTGTCGACCGCAGCCGAGATGGGCTGCAATCCGATTTTTCTGGTCTTTGTCGACGCCAGTCTTGCGCTGATCGAGTTGAAACAGCGCCAGCGTCAGATGGGCAATATGGGCGTGGATTTCGACCGCCACGACTTTGCCGCCATGGGGCAAGCCTTTGGTGGCTATGGACATACCGTCCGCAACCGCGCAGAACTGCGGTCGGCGCTGGAGCAGGCGGTCAAAGCCGACCGCTTTACCGTCATCGCTGCAGAAATCGAGCGTGGAGGATATGATGGCCGGATCTGAGGGACCGCTGAAAGGCGTCAAGGTGCTGGATCTCAGCCGCATTCTGGCTGGGCCAACCTGTACGCAGCTGCTGGGCGATTTGGGCGCCAACGTAATCAAGATCGAAAACCCGGCCAGTGGCGGCGATGATACCCGGCAATGGGGCCCTCCTTACGTTGAAGACGCTCAGGGCAACCGCTCGGACTTGAGTGCGTATTTCATGTCGGCCAACCGCAACAAGAAATCCGTCGCCATCGACATCACTACGCCCGAAGGCCAGGCTGAAATCAAACGGCTGGCATCGCATGCCGATATCCTGATCGAGAATTTCAAACCCGGCGGGCTGGCGAAATACGGGCTGGATTACGCCACGCTATCGCCGGAGTTCCCGAGCCTCGTCTATTGCTCGATCTCGGGCTATGGCCAGACCGGGCCGAATGCGTCCAAGCCCGGCTATGACCTGATGGCGCAAGGTTATGGCGGGATCATGTCGCTGACCGGCGACCCCGAAGGCGCACCGATGAAGGTGGGTGTTGGCATCGCTGATGTGATGTGCGGAATGTATGCCTGCGTTGGCATTCTAGCCGCTCTGCACCACCGGGATCAAACCGGCGAAGGCCAGCAGATCGACCTGGCATTGGTCGACTCACAAGTTGCCTGGTTGATCAACGAGGGCGTCAATTACCTGACCTCGGGCAATGTTCCGCAACGGCGGGGCAACGGGCATCCCAACATTGTGCCTTATGACGTTTACGAAACTTCGGATGGCCATGTGATTCTGGCCGTGGGCAATGACGGACAGTTCCGCCGTTTCTGCGACTTTATCGGGCGGCCCGAGCTGGCCGATGATCCGCGCTTTGCCACCAACCCGGCGCGCCTGGAAAATCGCGACGCTTTGAACGCAGTTCTGCGCCCGGCGGTTCAAGCCCATGACACTGCCACCGTCATCGCCGAGCTGGAAGACCGCAAAGTACCCGTCGGCCCGGTGCGGACTTTGGATCAGGTTTTTGCCTCGGATCAGGTCGCGGCTCGACAAATGCAGATCGCCATGCAGGCAGCACCAGGGCCGGTGCAGCTGATCGGGAATCCGCTGAAATTGTCACGCACTCCGGTCACCTATCGCGCTGCCCCGCCCGAATTCGGGGCGGACACTCAGGCCGTTTTGAACGCCAAAAATCCATTCGAAGATTGAAACACTGTGTCCGTTTCGGCGGCATGTTGCTGAAACATGCCGTTGAATCGGCGGTTTTTTTCACGTTTTACACACACGGCTTTTCACCAATTCGAGAGCAGAGGCGATACTGATACGACGCCGTCAGAGTCTCTGCTACATCGAATAGTGTAGAAAACTAAAATTGGATCGGACCAATCGCATGAAACAGGATGTTTTCGGACAGATGAACACCCTCAGCCATTCGGCAAGCGTCGAGGCGTGGAACGGTGTTCTGCTTGGGTTCATGGCGCATGCGGCCATTACTCCGCAACATCTGGGCAAGGTGCTGGAGCTTGAGCCCGACTTTGCCCTGGGTCACGCCATCAAGGGGCTGTTCATGGTTCTGCTGGGCCGGCGTGAGATGACGGCGGTCGCGGTCGAGGCCCTGTCAGAGGCCAAAGCCGCGATGGAACGGCAACCGATCTCTGAACGTGAGCGCATGTATGTCGAGGCGCTTGGCCTGTATCTGGAAGATCTGCCCTCGCAGGCGATTCAAAAATTTGAGCAGATTCTGCGCTCCCATCCGCAGGATACTCTGGCGATGAAACTCAGCCACGCAACCCGGTTCGTTCTAGGTGACCCGACCGGTATGCGCCGGTCAATCGAGCGGGTCTTGGCCGCTTATGAACCGGATCACCCAGGACGTGGCTATCTTCTGGGCTGTCACGCTTTCGCGTTGGAGGAAACGGGCGAATACCAAAAGGCCGAGATTGCCGGACGCCAAGCCCTTTGGATGGTTTCGGATGATGCCTGGGGTCTGCATGCGGTGGCCCACGTGCACGAGATGCAGGGCAATGCGCAATTGGGTCTGGACTGGTTGGCCGGACGCGAGGACGCTTGGACCCATTGCAACAACTTCCGCTATCACGTCTGGTGGCACAAGGCACTGATGCATCTGGACCTGGGTCAGGTCGACCAGGTGATGGAGCTGTACGATACCCACGTTCGCCAGGACAAAACGGACGATTACCGCGATATCTCGAACGCGACCTCACTGCTGTCGCGCCTAGAGCTGGAAGGCGTCGACGTAGGCAATCGCTGGGAAGAGCTGGCCGATCTCAGCGCGGCCCGGACCGAGGATGGCTGCGTGGTCTTCGCCGACCTTCACTATCTGCTGGCTTTGACTGGTGATAACCGCAACGAAGCGACCAGCAAAATGTTGCAGCGCATCCAGAAAGACGCGCAACGCAATCAAGGCGATACTCCGGTCCGCATGTCCGACCCGGGTATTGCAGCCTCCAAAGGGCTTGAGGCTTTTGGTGAGGGGCAGTACGCCGCCGCATTCGACTTTTTGTCGAGCGCGCGCAATGGCATGCAACTGGTAGGTGGCAGCCACGCCCAACGTGATGTATTCGAGCGCATCACCATTGATTCGGGCCTGCGCGCGGGCCGTCTGGATGCTGTCGAGCGCATCTTGGACGATCGCCGCGCCAAACGGGCCGGAGGCGAGGACAATTACGCACTTGCGCGCCGCGCATTGATCGACGCGGCCCGCGACAACGGAGACGCACAAAGCGTCCCGGCTGAATAACAAAAACAAAGACCAAGAAGGACAGAACACGTATGGCGACTGCATCGCCCGCTTCTGATTTTGCGCCTGTGGCCGCCTCGGCGGCCGCCCCTGCCCGTGTGCGTGATCCGCGCCTGGATTTTTACCGCGGCATCGCGATGTTCATCATCCTGATCGCACATATCCCCAATGACCCCTGGGCCAAATGGATCCCCGCGCGGTTCGGCTTTTCCGATGCGACCGAGATCTTCGTGTTCTGTTCCGGCATGGCTTCAGCCATCGCCTTCGGCGGGGCCTTTCTGCGCAAGGGCTGGTGGTTGGGTACCGCCCGCGTGGCGTTCCGCATCTGGCAGGTCTACTGGGCACATATCGCACTCTTCTTCTTTGTCGCCATGTCCATGGCTGCGCTGAATGAAAGTGGATTGTTCGAGAAAAACTATATCTCTTCGCTGAATCTGCAGCATTTCTTTAACGATCCTGCGCCGCAGATTGTCGGGCTGTTCACCCTGACCTACGTGCCAAATTACTTCGATATCCTGCCGATGTATCTGGTGGTTCTGGCGATGATGCCGCTGGTCATGGGCCTGTCGCGGATTGGGTTCTGGGCGGTTGCCTTGGCCTCAGTCACGCTGTGGCTCGTGGCGCAGACCGACGTTCTGGACTTGCCGGCCGAGCCGTGGTCGGATCGACAGTGGTTCTTCAACCCCTTCGGTTGGCAATTGCTGTTCTTCACCGGCTTTGCATTCATGCGCGGCTGGATTCCCGCCCCCCCGGTCTCGAAAACGCTGATCTGGGCAGCGGCGCTGTTCCTGATCTTCTCGATGCCGTTTGGCTCATGGAAAGTGTTCACCTGGATCAACGCAGCAGCCCCCGATCTGGCCGACGAAATCCGAAAAGTTTGGCCCGTTACTAAAGAGTTCCGCGACAAGACCGATTTTGGCCTGTTCCGGTATCTGCACTTCCTGTCGCTGGCTTATCTGGGCTGGGTCGTTGCGGGAGAACACGGCCATCGCCTGATCGCCACCGGTCACGGCGCGGCGGCCAAAATTTGGCAATTCCTGCTGACCGTGATCACCAAAGTCGGGCAGCAATCGCTGGCAGTATTCGTTTTTTCCATGGCAGCAGCACGGCTTATCGGCGTCGGACTGGACCTGAGTGGGCGGGATGTTGCCAGTGTGTTCATCGCTAACATGATTGGCTTTGCGATGATCATCGGGGTGGCATACATGGCCGCTTGGTTCAAATCACAACCTTGGAAGTCAAAGAAATGAATTTTACACGTCGTGCATTTCTGGCCTCGACTTCGGCGCTTGCCTTTGCGCCTGCCACATTTGCCACCGGCGGGGAAACCCCCTTTGACCGCAATGACGTCATCGCGATGGCCCGGGATCTTGCCAGCCGCCCCTATGCGGAACGCGAAATGGTGCCCCAGGAATGGCAGGACCTGACCTATCAGCAATACCGCTCGATCCGGTTCCGCCTGGACCGGGCGCTATGGTTTGAAACCGAGACGCCCTTTAACGTCGATTTCTTCACACCCGGCTTATACTTCCCGCGCACCGTCAAGGTGTCGACGGTCGAGGATGGTTTCGCAACGCCGGTCGCGTTTGATCTGAGCATGTTCGACAAATCCGAGGATGTGCCTGAACTTCCGATCGACGACACGCTGGGCTTTTCCGGTTTGCGCCTACGCACCGAGATGCATCGCCCCGGCAAAACCGACGAGTTCTGCGTCTGGCAGGGTGCCAGCTATTTCCGCGCCATCGGCCTGCACGAGGTTTACGGCCTCTCCGCCCGTGGTCTGGCACTGAAAACCGGCGATCCGGATGGTGAGGAATTCCCCGAATTCATCCGCTTCTGGCTGGAGCGCCCAAAACCTGGCCAGCGTGACATGGTGGTTCACGCGCTGATGGACAGCCCCAGCGTGACAGGTGCCTATCGGTTCAACGTCACCGCAGGCGCAGACTGCGTCATGGATATCGAGGCCACCCTGTTCCCGCGCGAAGAGCTAACACATGTCGGAATCGCGCCGGGCACTTCGATGTTCTTGTTCGACCAGACCAATCACAGCCGGTTCGACGATTTCCGCCCCGCCGTCCACGACAGCGACGGTCTGCTGATCCGCAACGGTGCCGGAGAAGTTTTGTGGCGACCGTTGGCAAACCCGACGCGTCTGCAGATTTCGTCCTTCGTTGACATGAACCCGCGCGGGTTCGGCCTGATGCAGCGGAAACGCGAGTTCTCGGACTACGCGGATCTTGAGGCGAATTACCACAAACGCCCCGGCCTTTGGGTCGAACCGAAGGGCGACTGGGGCAAAGGTACTGTAACGCTGGTTGAGATTCCGGCAGATCAGGAGATCTATGACAACATCGTCGCCTATTGGCGTCCGATGGAGCCATACGCAGCGGGCAGCCAGGTCGACCTGTCCTACCGTCTGATCTGGGGGGACGAGCCGCAGCGTACGCCGATGCCGCGCGTGATCAACACCGCCATGGGTGAAAACACCTTTGGCGAAGGGCGCCTAGCCGTCATCGACTTTGAACCCTCTGAGCTGTTCGAAGACCCCGAGGCGATGACGATCTTCGTCAACTCACCCCACGCCGAAACGTCCGAGGGCGTGCTGCAAAGCAACCCCGATACCGGCGGGCTGCGACTGGCCTTTTCCTTCCAGCCGGGTGACAGGAACCACGTGGAACTGCGCGCGCAGTTGCTGAAAGACAAACAGCCTGCCTCTGAGGTCTGGCTCTACCGTTGGACCGTATGACCGAAGATTTGCATATCATGCCGCCCGAGGCACCGCTGGCCATGCCCGCGCAAGATTTCAGCGCGGGCTTCCGTGACGCGCAAGTGCCCGAGGGTCAGCGCCCCTCGGTCGGGTTTTGGCGCGCCTTGGCGTTTTCGCCTGCGATGGCCGCGACTTTAGGCCTGCTGTGGGTAATGAGCGACTGGTTTGGGGCCGAAGGGATCAACCTGATCGAAGCCATCCTGCTGTCGCTGATCTCGTTCAACTTCTTCTGGATTTCCTTCACCGTCTGCACTGTGCTGCTAGGTATGGTTTCCCTGTCGCGGCAGGAACAGCCCAAACGCGAGGGCCGTCCACAGCCCTTGCGCGTGGCGCTGTTGATGCCGGTTTATAACGAGGTGCCTTGGAACGTGCTGGGCAATGCCCGCACGATGCTCGAGGATTTGCGCGCTCGTGGTGGTCAACACTACTATGCCATGTTCATCCTGTCAGACACCCGCGACCCCGAGATCGCAGCACAGGAACAGGCCAGTATCGAGGCGCTGCGAACGACGCTGGCCCCGGGTCTGGAACTGTATTACCGCCGCCGCGAAGAAAACACGGACCGCAAGGTCGGTAACATCGCCGACTGGGTCAGCCGTTGGGGCGCGGATTGGGATGCGATGTTGGTGCTGGATGCCGACAGTCTGATGACGGGCCGTGCCATCCTGCGCCTGACGGATTCACTGGCGCGCGATTTTGGCGCGGGCCTGATCCAAAGTTATCCGCAACTGATCGGCGCGCAATCGGTCTTTGCCCGGATGCAGCAGTTTGCCAACGGCGTGTATGGCATTGCATTCGCCGAAGGTCTGGCGCGCTGGTGTGGACAAGAGGGCAACTATTGGGGTCACAACGCGATTATCCGCACCAAGGCCTTCGCCAATTGCGCTGGTCTACCGAAACTGCTCAGCCTGAATGGTCAGGAAAAACTGATCATGAGCCACGATTTCGTCGAGGCCGGTCTGATGCGTCGCGCCGGTTGGGGCGTGCGGTTCCTGCCGCGCATCCGCGGCTCGTACGAGGAAACACCGCCCACACTGATCGACCATGCGCTACGCGACCGTCGCTGGTGCCAGGGCAACCTGCAGCACCTGAAGCTGCTGGGGTCTGCCGGGTTCCGGGCAGTGTCGCGGTTCCACATGTTCCACGGGGCGGTGGGCTATCTAATGTCGCCGCTGTGGTTCGCCTTGCTGGTGATGTGGGCGCTGATCGGTCAGGGCGAGGATGCCTCGGTCCTGCATTATTTCAGCCCCGACAACCCGCTGTTCCCGCAATGGCCCGAGATGTCGGAAACCCGCCATGTGCTGATCATTCTGGTGATGTATGCGATGTTGCTGGCCCCCAAGGTGCTGGGCGTTCTGGCGCTGCCCCTCAGCGGAGTGCGCTATGCGGATTTCGGCGGCGGTTCCAAATTCCTGACGTCGTTTCTGGCCGAGGTCATCCTGTCGATCCTTTACGCTCCGATCCTGATGGTGCAACAGATGATCGCAGTATTCCGCACGGCGCTTGGTCTGCAAAAAGGTTGGTCCCCGCAGGCGCGGGATGGTGGCAGCTATAGCCTGCAAACGCTGGTCCTGTGCCACATGCTGGAAACCATTAGCGGCATCGCATTGAGTGTGGGTATCCTGTCCGGTCTGGTGTCGATCTGGCTAGCCCCGATTGCCGTCAGCCTTGCGCTGGCGATCCCCCTGTCCGCACTCAGCGGTGTGTCGGCTGGTACCGCGCGGCGCATGGTCGGGATGAAAGAGGATTTTCACGAACCCGCCATCACGCGATCCGCCCGGCGTCATCGGAACGAACTGAAGCGCCTGATCGAGGGTAAGACGGTCATGACCCCTGCCGAGTGATTAGCCGCCCGGCAGGCCTTCGTACCAGTCCACCATCATGTCCGCCCAACCCTTGGGCACTGAGTGGCCACCGGGAAACAGCGCGAATTCCAGCATGCCGCCTTCGGCACACCCGCTCCATCTGCGTCGCATGAACTGACCGGTGGTTGAAAAACCGCTGGGCTTGGTATCGACGCATTCATTGGCAACCCGCCAGATTTCCAGCCCGGCAAAGATATCGCCTTGATGGAACCGGCCACCGCCCAGAATGCGTCCTTCTAACGGCACCACATTGTCGGTCCAGCCGTGGGTGTGGAACATCCGTACCGGGCCTTCGCAGCTTTCGGGATGCGGTCGCCAGAAACCGCCAGATACCGGTACATAGGCCGAAAACGTATCGGGTGCCGCGCAGGCCAGGTAATACACCATGAACGCCCCGGCCGAGAAACCGCCCAGAACCACGCGATCCGCATCCACATCGAAACGGTCCGAGGCATCCTGTACCGCTTCGGTCAGAAAGGCGGTTTCGTCCCGCCCTTCCCAACCGGGAAAGAAGTTCCAGCTTTGGCGGCCATTTCGTTCTGACCCTTCGGGGGCCATGACTGCATAACCGCGCGCCAGCAAAGGCTCGACCATGCTGCGGTTTTTCAAAGTACCGGTTGCCGAACCCCCATAGCCATGCAGAAAGACAACCAACGGTGGGTTATCCGCCTCGGGCAATTCGATGTGGTACCCACCCGAGGCCGTCTCACACACGCTTTCCTGATCGGCACAGGCCGCCAACCCCGCCTGCCCGGCGAATATCAAACCCGCTGCCAAGGTGAATGCCCGGATCATCCTGTCTCTCCTGTATTGTGTTCAACCGGCAAACCGGCCCGTACCCATCCCGGCCCTGCGGCGGACCCCAGCATACCCTCTGGTACGTCAATGATGTTTGTGAACCCTGCCTCGGTCAATCTGTTGCTCAGCCGAGCCGACCTGACCCCACGCGCGCAAATCAATGCAACAGGCGCGTTCCGATCACCGCCGGTCAGCTGTGCCAGCGCCTGTTCGAAATCATCGCGGCGCATATCCAACGGATGCGCCCCCTGGCCAACGCCCGTGGTCTGCCATTCCCGCGGCGTGCGAATGTCGACCAACAACACATCCCCAGACACCGCTTGCTGATGCGCGTCCTGAACACTCAGCCTGTCACCCGCATAATCTTGCGGGATCAAGCGATATTCCCGAACAGCAAAGCCAGCAACAATGGCGGCACCACCGCCCAACAGAACCCATCGGCGTGTTCGGTTTGCTTTGTCTGCCACGCAGCTCCCTCCTGATCCGATGGGATGTGCTTATCACAGCCCGAATTTCGAATCCGCGTTGAATTTCAACCGGCAGATCAAGATCGCGTCATTGTTTCGCACCCCAATCGATGGCGCTAGGACTGCGGGTAAAACTTGCAATAGCTGGACAGTTAGAAAATTATCCTTAAAAACCAGTACTACATTTGACCGCCCAGATCGGAGTATCGCACTTGTCCCTATTCCTCATCGCGGCCCTTCCCTTCCTCGGAGCTGTTTTCCCAGCCCTTCTGATCCGGGCAGGACGAAACGCAGCAGCATCAGCCGCCGGGCTGACCACCTTTCTGGCGCTTATGGGGCTGTTGATTCACATCCCGTCGGTCATGCGCGGAGATGTCGTTACGGCGCGGTTCGATTGGATACCGGCACTGGGACTGAACGCGAATTTCATGCTGGACGGTCTTGGGTTTCTGTTTGCCCTGCTGATCCTGGGGATCGGATTGCTGATCATCCTGTATGCGCGGTTTTACCTGTCACGCGAAGATCCGATGGGGCAGTTCTATACCTATCTGCTGCTGTTTCAGGGCGCGATGGTCGGGATCGTTCTGTCAGACAACATCCTTCTTTTACTTATTTTCTGGGAACTTACATCACTAAGTTCATTCCTTCTGATCGGCTATTGGAAACACCTGCCCGAGGGCCGACAGGGCGCGCGCATGGCGCTGGCCGTAACCGGCGGTGGCGGGTTGGCGATGATCGCGGGGATGCTGATTCTGGGCAATATCGTGGGCTCATATGACCTAAGCGTCATCCTACAGAACAAAGAGCTGATCCAAGCCTCACCGTATTACATGCCCGCGCTGGTCCTGATCCTGCTGGGCTGTTTTACCAAGTCAGCGCAGTTTCCGTTCCATTTCTGGCTGCCGCATGCGATGGCCGCACCGACCCCGGTTTCGGCCTATCTGCACTCGGCCACGATGGTGAAGGCCGGACTGTTCCTGATGGCCCGGATGTGGCCGGTTCTGGCGGGGACGGATGCGTGGTTCTACATCGTGGCAACCACAGGTCTGGTGACCATGCTGATCGGGGCCTGTATTGCCTTGTTCAAAGACGATCTTAAGGCACTGCTGGCGTTTTCGACCGTGTCGCATCTGGGTTTGGTGACGATGCTGCTGGGCTTTGGCACCAAGATTGCAGCTGTGGCGGCGATATTCCACATTATCAATCACGCCACCTTCAAATGTGCTCTGTTCATGACCGCCGGGATCGTGGACCACGAAACCGGAACCCGAGACATCAAACGTCTGGGCGGGTTGCGTCAGTTGATGCCGATCACATTTACCATCGGAACGATTGCCGCACTGTCCATGGCCGGTCTGCCTCCGCTGAATGGCTTCCTGTCCAAAGAAATGATGCTTGAGGAGACAGTCCACACCACCTGGCTGCACTCGCACTATCTGGTACCGGGTCTGGCGTTGCTGGCGGCACTGTTCTCGGCTGCCTATTCCTTCCGCTTTGTCGGGCATGTCTTCCTTGGCCCGCAGCGCAACGATTATCCGCACCACCCGCATGATCCGCCTGTCGGTATGTGGCTGGCTCCAGCCTTCCTGGTGGTGCTGGTTGTGCTGATCGGGCTGTATTCGGCCGCGCTCGTTGGGCCTCTGGTCGCGGTTGTATCCAGCGCCGTAATCGGTGGAGAGAAGCTGCCCTACTACTCACTGAAGCTCTGGCATGGCTTTACGCCCGCGCTTTACATGTCGGCCGTAGCCACATTAGGCGGTCTGTTCCTGCTGGCGCTACACCGTCGTGGCGAACAGCTGTGGAACGCCCTGCCCCGCCCCGAAGCGAAGGTCATCTTCGAGGCTGTCATCGGCGCGTTTACCACGCTCAGCCGCTGGATCACCGACACGCTGCATAACGGAGTGATTAGCCGCTATGCCATCATCCTTGTCGCGTTCACCGTCGGGCTTGGCTACTACGCCTATACAACCGGTACGATCGGACCCGAAACACGCGATCCTCTGCCTATCCAGATCATCCCATTCATCGGCTGGATTTGTCTGGTGGGTGCAACACTGGCGATCATGTGGTTCCACCGCAACCGCCTGCTCTCGCTGGTGCTGATCGGCGTCGTCGGTCTGATCGTCTCGATGGCGTTCAACTACCTCTCGGCCCCGGATCTGGCGTTGACACAGATATCGGTCGAGGTGGTGACGATGATCCTGTTGCTGCTGTCGCTAAATTTCCTGCCCACGGATACCCCGTGGGACAGTAGCGCAGCGCGGCGTTGGCGGGACGCGGCGATCTCAGTGGTGGCTGGCCTTGGCGCGGGCGGGCTGATCTATGCGCTGATGCTGCGGGACTTCGCATTTCCGACGATTTCCGAGTTCCACCTGGCCAATTCCTACAAAGGTGGCGGCGGCACCAATGTGGTCAACGTGATCCTGGTGGACTTCCGGGGCTTTGATACCTTTGGCGAGATCATCGTTCTTGGCATCGCCGCCCTGATCATCTTTGCCCTGACCGAGGCCGTTCTGGGCACCAATGTCCGCAGCTATCTGTTGAATCGTAAGCCGCACTGGCCGCAATCGGGGGATTCACATCCGCTGATGATGGTTGTGGCCACCCGCGTGATGATGCCAATTGCCCTGATGGTTGGTGCCTACATCTTTTTCCGCGGTCACAACCAGCCGGGGGGCGGGTTCATCGCCGGTCTGATCGTCGCGATTGCCTTCCTGATGCAATACATGGCGAGTGGCTACACATGGGCCATCGAACGGCAACGGTTCTACTATCACGGCACCATCGGCTGGGGTGTTCTGATCGCTGCCGCCACCGGGATTGGAGCATGGTTCAACGAACGCCCGTTCCTGACCAGTGACTTCGGCTATCTCCATTGGCCACCCCTGGAAGAGTTCGAATGGGCCACCGCCATCCTGTTTGACACCGGCGTGTTTCTGGCCGTGCTGGGTGCGGTGATGCTGGCGCTGGACAGCCTGTCGCGGTTCGCGTGGCAGCCGGGCATGGCGCAAGAGTTCCCGATGGATATCAACCCGCTACGGGACGACTCGAAAGACGAAGATAAGAAGGAGCAGGCCTGATGGAAGCGCTCGTAGCCTCAGCCGTAGGCATCATGACCGCCGCCGGGATTTTCCTGATCCTGCGCCGCCGCACATTCCCTGTCATTCTGGGGCTGTCGCTGATCACCTACGCGGTGAACGTGTTCCTGTTCGCCACCGGGCGTCTGGCGCTGAATGCGCCTGCGGTTCTGAACAAATACGAAGAGGTTCCTTATACCGACCCGTTGCCACAAGCGCTGGTGCTGACGGCCATCGTGATTTCTTTCGGGATGACTGCGGTGATCGTTATGATCGCGCTTTCTGCTTACTTGTCGTCGAAAGATGACCATATCGACATGACCGCACAAGACAGCGTCGACGGCGCGGGAGAAGACGCATGAACCACTGGATCGTAGCGCCGATCGTCCTGCCCGCGATCCTGGCCCCGTTCATCATCATGGTCCTGCGATATCACCTGGACCTGCAGCGCATCTTCTCGGTCGCCGGTGTAGTGGCGTTGCTAGGGATTGCCCTGACCATCACCGCGCAGGCCGCAGGTGGCGATATTCTGGTCTATGAGCTGGGCGATTGGCCTGCGCCCTTCGGCATCGTGCTGGTGCTAGACCGCCTGTCTGCGATGATGGTCTTGCTGACCGCCCTGCTCGCCTTGCCCATTGTGCTATACGCTATTGCGTCCGGGTGGGACGACAGGGGCAAACACTTTCACGCGCTGTTCCACTTTCAGCTCATGGGCGTCTGTGGTGCCTTCCTGACGGGCGATGCCTTCAACCTGTTCGTTTTCTTCGAGGTGTTGCTGATCGCTTCCTACGGCTTGATGACGCATGGGGGCGGGTCGGTCCGGCTGAAGGCCGGGGTGCAATATGTGGCCTATAACCTGTTGGGCTCGACCTTGTTCCTGTTTGCGCTCGGCACGCTTTATGCCGTGACCGGAACGCTTAACATGGCCGATCTGGCTGTTCGAGTCGCCGAAATTCCGCCCGAGGATACCGCCCTATTGCGGGTTGGAGCGGTTTTGTTGCTGTTGGTCTTTTGTATCAAGGCGGCCGTCTTGCCACTGCATTTCTGGTTGCCTGCCAGTTACGCCAATGCACCTTTGCCCGTCGCCGCACTGTTTGCGATCATGACCAAGGTGGGTGCCTATTCAATCCTGCGCGTCGATACGCTGGTCTTTGGGCCCGATGTGGCTGTAACGCAAGGATTGCTGGGCGACTGGCTGCAACCTGCCGCGCTTCTGACGCTGGCCGTGGGTGCCATTGGTATTCTGGGCTCGCAGCACATCGCACGGATGACGGCCTTTTGTGCCATCGCATCAATGGGCACATTGTTGATCGCAATTTCACTGTTTACCGAAACGGCCACAACTGCCGCGCTGTACTACATCTTTCATTCGACCCTTGCCACGGCGCTCATGTTCTTGGTGGCTGACCTAGTGATGGAACGCCGGGGCGGGGCCATCGCGCCAACGGCCCCGATGGCGCAAAGCGGGCTGGTCTCGGCCCTGTTCTTTGTTGGGGCAATCGCGATGGCGGGAATGCCCCCACTGTCGGGTTTCATCGGCAAGCTCCTAGTGCTGGATACGGCGCGCGACGCACCGGATGCAAACGCAATCTGGGCCGTGATCCTGATCGGGTCGTTCGTCACGATCGTCGGGTTGGCGCGCGCAGGCACGCTGATCTTCTGGAAAAGCCATGACGCACAACACAACCCGGCGCCCGAGGTGGAAGATGACGAGGAAGCACCAGCCCTGCCCGCACCCGAACCAAACCCCGGACTGGCCTTCACCGCCATTTTTGGCATGGTCATGGGGCTTGTGATGCTGACCTTGTTCGCGGGCCCTGCCCTGACTTACGCTGGCAAAACAGCCGAACAGTTGTTCACACCCGAAAACTACATCTCAGCCGTTCTGGGGGGAGAGGAATAATGAGACTTCTGCATCGAATTTTCCCCCACCCGCATCTGACGATCCTGCTAACGCTGGTGTGGATGCTTCTGGCGAATTCGCCTTCGCTGAACTCTCTGGTGTTCGGATTGCTGCTTGGGATTATCATTCCCTTCATTACTCAGCCCTACTGGCCCGACAGACCCAAACTACGCAACTGGCCGATGATCATCGAGTATATGCTGGTGGTGCTGTGGGATATCGTGATGGCCAATATCACCGTGGCCCGTATCATCCTGTTCAAACGCGATGCCGACCGACAGCCCAACTGGGTCTGTATCCCACTTGAACTGCGCACCCCCGAAGCGATCACTGTATTGGCCGGAACCATCACCATGACCCCAGGAACAGTCAGTTGCGATCTGTCGGCACAAGGCCACAACCTGCTGGTTCACTGCCTGGATGCGCCCAACGTGGATGAGGTGCGCGACCAGATCAAACAGCGCTATGAGCGCCGTCTGAAGGAGATTTTCGAATGATCGAGATTGCGATCTGGTTTGCCTTCGCCTGTTTCGGGGCGGCCATCATGCTGTGCCTGTATCGTATCATCTCGGCCGAGGGTGTGGGCACACGTGTTCTGGCGCTGGACACGATGGTCATTAACACAATTGCGCTAATGATTCTTTACGGGCTGGCTCTGGGGACCGAGATCTTTTTCGAGGCCGCCATGATCATCGCCATGCTGGGTTTTGTCTCAACCGTAGCCTATGCGCGCTTTATGCTGCGCGGCAATATCATCGAGTGAGGGCGCCCCAATGTTCATAATCGAGTTTCTAGTCGCCTTCTTTCTGATCGTATCCGGCATATTCGGTTTTGTCGGCTCGTATGGGATGATAAAGTTGAAGGACCCGATGTCGCGTCTTCATGCCCCAACCAAAGCGACGACGTTAGGTGTGGGTGGTGTGCTGCTGGCGTCGATCTTTCATTCGGCAGTGATCGAGCAGCATATTTCCCTGCACGAGCTGCTGATCACCCTTTTCCTGTTCCTGACTGCGCCGATCACGGCCCTGTTCATTGCCAAATGGCATATTCATCGCCATGAAAAGCCCGATAATCTGCCTGACGCAGGTGAGGATGAGCTTTGGGCCACTCACGCGGTTGAGCAGGTCGAAGACGTTCCAGACCACACAAAGACCTGAATTCCATGCATCACCCTCCGCTGCCCCTGACCCGTGATCTGGTTCTGATAGGCGGCGGGCATACCCACGCGCTTGTACTGCGGAAATGGGGCATGAACCCTTTGCCCGGTGCGCGGGTGACGGTGATCAACCCCGGTGCCAATGCCCCCTATTCCGGTATGCTACCAGGCTTCGTCGCCGGACATTACCAGCGTTGGGAGCTGGACATTGATTTGGTGCGCCTTGCCCGATTTGCCGGTGCGCGCGTGATCCTGAGCCCGGTTGATGGTATCGACATCGACCGGCGTCAGATACATGTGCCTGGCCGACCACCCGTGGCCTTCGATGTGGCGTCGGTCAATGTGGGGATCACCTCGGACATGCCCGCCCTGCCCGGATTTGCTGACCATGCAGTTCCCGCCAAGCCGCTGGGACCGTTTGCCTCCAGGTGGGCGGAGTATCTGGATGGCAGCGGCCCCGCCTCAGTCGCCGTGATCGGCGGTGGGGTCGCGGGGGTAGAACTGGTTATGGCCATGGCTCATGCCCTTCGCGCCAAAACCCGCACAGCGCAGGTGACACTGATCGACAATGCCCGGGCCTTGGCGGCGACGGGGACCAAGGCGGGCGCGACCATTCGTAAGGCGGTGGCCGATCTGGGGATTGAGCTGATCGAGCATGCCGCGATTTCACGCATCGAACAGGATCATGTTCTGCTAGAGGATGGCCGCAAGGTTCCCGCCGAATTTATAACCGGGGCTGCCGGTGCCCGCCCCTATGACTGGATCACCCAGACGGGCCTTGATCTGCATGACGGCTACATCCGCGTGGACGCCCATCTGCAATCCAGCGATCCGGCGATCTTTGCCGCCGGAGATTGCGCCCATCTTGCCGATAACCCTCGTCCCAAGGCCGGTGTCTATGCGGTCCGAGAGGCTCCGGTCCTGTTCAACAATCTGCGGGTCGCTCTGGGGGCCGGGAAGATGCGGCGATATCAGCCGCAGAAAGACTACCTAAAACTGATCTCTTTGGGTGGTAAATCGGCACTGGCCGAACGTCTTGGAACCTCGTTCAGCGGGCCAGTGATGTGGCGATGGAAGAACCATATCGACCAGAGCTTCATGAATAAATTCCGCAACCTGCCCCAGATGGCACGCCCCGCCCTACCGCGCCACCATGCAGCGGGCATGCAAGAAGCCCTGGGGGAAAAACCCATGTGCGGCGGCTGTGGGGCCAAGGTTGGACGCGGCGCGTTGCAAACAGTTCTGAGTGGCCTGCCAAAGCCGAACCGGGACGACATCACCCCCTTGCCCGGGGACGATGCCGCCCTGCTGACAACCGGCGGAGCGCGGCAAGTGATGACCTCGGACCACCTGCGCGGCTTCACGGATGACCCAATGCTGATGACGCGCATCGCCGCTGTTCACGCACTGGGGGATATCTGGGCCATGGGGGCCAACCCACAGGCGGCGACGGCAACGATCATCCTGCCGCGTATGTCCCCGCAATTGCAGCACCGCACCTTGTCCGAGATCATGACGACGGCCACCGAGGTCATCCGCGACGCCGGGGCAGAAATCGTGGGCGGTCACAGCTCACTCGGGGATGAGATGACCATCGGCTTCACTCTGACCGGACTGTGCGACAATGACCCGATCACTTTGTCCGGGGCACGTCCTGGGGATGCATTGATCCTGACAAAACCCCTGGGCAGCGGGGTGTTGATGGCCGCTGAAATGGCGGGGCAAGCTGATGGCAGTTGGGTGGCCGATGCCTTGCGGCAAATGGTTCAGCCGCAAGGCGCAGCATCGCGCATTCTGGCCGGGGCACATGCGATGACGGATGTAACCGGATTTGGACTGGCCGGACATCTGATGGGCATGTGCGAAGCCTCGGATTGTGGTGCAGTCTTGGATCTGGACACGATCCCTCTGATGACTGGCGCGCTGGAATTGGCCGCTCAAGGTGTCCGGTCGACAATCTTCGAGGACAACCGCGCAATCGTTCCGGGCATTCCATCCTCGGACAAGGCCGACCTGCTGTTTGACCCGCAAACTGCTGGGGGACTACTGGCCGCCGTCGCATCCGATCAGGCGCACGAATTGTGCGAACAGCTAAGGCACGCGTGCTATCCGGCGGTCATCATCGGGCATCTGACTGACACTCCGGGTTTGCGGCTTCAGAGCTGATCCAGAATTTCTTCAACCCGAGCGGCTGCGGCGTTCAGGCCCGCATCGTCCAGCGCCGCCACGTCGATTTGCGCGATAATCTTCGCGGCGCGTGTTTTGGAGGATTTGGCATAGGCCGGGTCATAATGTTGTTCCATCAACGCCCGCGTCAGCGCCCGTTTATCCCCCGCATCGATCAGCGCTAGCCATCCATCCACCACATCGTGTCCTCGATGGAACCGTAGCGGAGACAGGCGATCGCGCAAGCGCTCGGTATCCGAGAGGATATCGTCGTAAGCCTTGACCAGATACGCGGTACGCGCCTTAAGGGAAGCGGACACCTGAATCCGCGGTGCCGTCCGCAACGCAGTCCACAAGCTTGGCGGCAGGATCAGCGAACCGATCTTGGAGGATTCAGCCTCGACAACCACCGGGCGCGCTGGGTCCAAGCCGCACAATGCGGCGGATAGAGCGGACTCGAAGGCTTTCTGGCTGGGTTGCCCGCCCGGCATTTCACCTAGCAAAGATCCCCGGTGGTTGGCTATGTCTTCGAGGTCCAGAACCTGAACGCCGCGCGCCTTCAAATACATCAGCAGGTCAGTCTTGGCTGTGCCCGTATACCCATCGAGGGCCACCAACCGGTGCGGCAATGGATCGTCATAGAGGTAGCGATTCACCAATCGGCGATAGGCTCGGTATCCGCCATCGACCACTTCGGCCCGCCAACCGATCTGTTGCAACATCCATGTGAACGACCCTGATCTCTGTCCGCCACGCCAACAATAGACCAATGGTTTCCAGCCGCCCTCGTGGTGCGACAGGCTGTGTTCTATGTGATTTGCCGCGTTCCGAAACACCAGCGCTGCGCCCAGCTTGCGGGCCAGAAACGGACTTTCCTGCACATAGATCGTACCCACCTGCGCGCGTTCTTCGTTATTAAGCACTGGCAGGTTGATGGCGCCGGGCAGATGATCCTCTGCAAATTCAGCGGGGCTGCGCACGTCGATCACAGTGTCAAAATCATGCGCATACAGGCCGGGTAGATCAGAAAATTTCAAAGCCATGCCAACGGTCTATCCTGCGAACTTTGAAATGAAAAGGCGCCCAGTCACGCCGGGACAGGTTCAATCAGGTCCGGCCCGTTCGCCCGGTTCGAATTCACTGCTGGATCAACGCGGTAGAACTCCAAGACACCCTCGGCCCCGGGTTGCATCAAACGTGCCGCGCCTTTCCCCGCCTCCCCTAACCACAAAGGCCAATCGTCAGGCTCAAGGATCAGTGGCATCCGATGATGAACGGCGCTGAGGTGGCGATTTGCCGGTGTTGTTACGATGGCGCAAGTGCCCTGCTGCGTACCCTCAAAGCCCCAATCCTGCCAGACCCCGGCAAATGCAATCGGTGCGCCATCTTTGCGGTGGATGTACCATGGCAGACGTGTTCCCTGTTCAGTTTTGGTCCATTCATAGAACCCTGTTGCCACGATCAGGCAGCGTCGTTCGCGGCAGGCGGCGCGAAATGCAGGCTTTTCGGCCAGAGTTTCGGCACGCGCATTGATCAGCAAAGGACCGGCGGTTTCAGTCTTGTACCAATGCGGCAGGAACCCCCAGCGCAGCGAATCCAACTGGCGACCACCTTCGCCAACGCGCACCACATGCACTTGATTTGTCGGGCAAACATTGAAGTTCGGCACAGCAGGCAACGTGTTTGCGGGCCGTGCTGAAAACAGCTGCGCCATTGCGTCATTTGGAAGGGTTATTGCAAACCGTCCGCACATGGGTAATGAACCATCAATAATCGTTTCATACAGGCACAGGGTGTCACGGGGTCACATGCAAAATCAAACAGCGAATACCCTCAAAGGCAAGGCGGTGGCTGCTTTGGAAGCAGGCAAGCTGCAACAGGCGCTGAAAAAGGCACAGTTGGGCGTTAAGAAATTCCCCAAGGATTCTGATTTCCACGCCATCTCGGGCTTTGTGCTGACCGAAATGAAGCAATACAAGAAATCTATTCCGCATTTCGTCGAAGCGTCACGAATGAAGCCAGACGACCCTCAATTCGTGGAAAACCTGGCAAATGCGCTTATGCAGACCGGACAGATCCCCAGGGCGCTGGAATATACTGAACAAAAGCTGGAACAGTTCCCAAACAACAAAGAACTGAACCGCGTCCTGGATGAGATTCACCTGAAAGGCAGCAACTGGCGCCTGGTCATTGAACATGCGAGCAAGAAGCTGCAAGCCGAGCCTGACGATGTGAACCTTCTGGGCAAACGGGCCCGTGCCTATTCGAAAATTGGATTTGTCGAGGACCACTCGCGCGATGTTTCTCGCGCCTTTGAGTTGGAACCGGAAAACATAAAGATTGCTTTCGCAAAGGCCGTGAACCTGCACCAAAGCGGTGACAAAAACGGGTCAAAGGAAATCTTGCAGCGTATTCTGGATACAGATCCCGAAAACATGAGCGCTTTGCTGCAGTTGTCCCTTGTAACCTCCAAGGATGACGGCCCGAAACTGATGGAGGCGGTCGAGACCGCAATCGCCAACAAGGACGAAGACTATCAAGAGTTGGAGTTCGCCAAGGCACACCTGATCTCGGTAATTGACGATCTAAATGCCGCCATGCCTCAATTTGTGCGAGCCAACAAGGTACAACACGATAGCAACCCGTACGACGCCGCTGAGGAAGAGAAAAAGCTGAACCAGATCACCGGTCTGTTCCCCATTGGAACCGATTTACCCGCAGCCGGATCAAGCGATGGGCCGGTTCCGATCTTCGTTCTGGGTCAGCCCCGTTCGGGCACCACGTTGATGGAGATGATGCTAAGTTCGGCGCCCGATATCGCCGGGTGTGGTGAGTTGACGTTGGCGTCTGACCTGTCGCATGAATTCCAATTGGGCAATCAGCGTTTTGACGCTGAAAAAGCCACTGAATTTGCGCAGCAATTCCGCGAACTGATGCCACCGATTCCTGACGGATCGGTCGCGTTCGTTGACAAGATGCCGCACAACTATCAGCTTGTTGGTTTCTTGTTGGCCGCCTTCCCCAATGCAAAGATCATCAACATGCTACGTGACCCCCGTGATGTGGGGTTGTCGAAATGGATCCGGCGGTTCCCGGCTGGTGGGATGCGTTATGCGTCGAACCTGACAGCCATTGCTCATTCGGCGAATATGTACCGCCGCTATATGGCACATTGGGATACCGTGTTCGGTGACCGCATACTGACCGTTCCTTATGAAAAATTAGTGGCCGATCCGAAAACCTACAGCCAACAGGTTGCTGCGTTCTGCGATATCGAATGGAACGAAACCATGATGCATCCCGAGAAAAACACCAAGCAGGTCAGAACGGCCAGTATCGATCAGGTCCGCAATAAGATCTCGACCAAATCCATTGGTGGATGGCAGAGCGTGTCCGAACATCTACGCCCCATGCTTGACGGGTTCGATCCCGCGCTCTGGCCCGAATACGATTTGGGCTGAGTGCGCCCGAAACACGAAAGGCCGCATCAGGGATGCGACCTTTTTCTTTGCTATGTCGCAGAGTTACTTCTGCTTGATACGGCCGTCCAGATAAGGCTGATAGGGCGCATTTTCAGCCAAGTACTCAGCCGTGACATCTGCCAGGTCCGGACCAAAGTCATAGGCATTCTTGTCGTCGCCTTCGAACATGTTGTACCCGTCGCCGCCGTTGCGGACATAATTGTTGGTCACAACCAGATATGTCGCTGCCGGGTCAATTGGCGCAAAACCATCACCCTCGGCAACCATGACCTCGGACACGCGCCCTTCGTTCGGCGCAACCATTGGATCCCAGATGAATGTCAGACCCGCAACCTGCGGAAAGCGGCCCTTTACATCTTCGACCTGGCTTACGCCGTTCTCCAGCGCATCGATCACCCCCTGACCACTGATCTCGAAGGTAGACAGGGTATTCTGGAATGGTAGCACCGTCAGCACCTCGCCCATGGTTACTTCGCCCGGGTCGATTGAGGCCCGCAGCCCGCCTGAGTTGGCAATCGCAATCTGCACGCCTTGATCGGCCACACGCGCCAGCATGGCGTCGGCGACCAGGTTGCCCATCTCACATTCCTGCACACGACAGACAGAACGGTCCCCCTCGATGGCGTCTGCTGCATTCGCCACCACCTTGTTGCGGATTTCGTCCAGCGGCACGGCCAGTTCGGCGATACGGTCCAACGCGGACTGATCCTCGGTCACGGTATTGTCCATGATCAACGGCTCGCCCACCGCCTCAAGCACATTGCCCTCATCGTCGAAGGTTACGTTCAACTCACCCAGAAACTTGCCATAAGCATAGGCCTGCACGATCTGAACACCGTTGACCACGGTCGGGTACGGACCCGCTGCCTTGTCGGACACGTTCGACAAGTAAGTGTTCGAATGACCGCCGACAATTACGTCCACCCCGCTGGTTTCCTGCGCTACGCGTTGATCAACACCATAGCCGGAATGGCTGAGAACGATGATTTTATCAACGCCTTCGCCGGTCAACTTGTCCACTTCGGCCTGCACTGCGGGGGCCGGATCAGAAAAGCTGATATTTGGACCAGGAGAGGCAAGATCATGCGTGTCTTCCGGTGTCAGGCCAATCAGGCCGATCTTTTCCCCGCCCACTTCGATGACAGTCGATTTCTTGATCTTGTCGATCAGCAACTCTTCGTCGGCAATATCCGCGTTCGACATCAATACCGGAAATTCCACCGAGTCGATGAAGCCGCGCAGCACTTCGGGGCCATCGTCGAATTCGTGGTTGCCCACGGTCATCGCGTCATACCCCAGCTTGTTCATGAACTCGGCTGCGACCTTACCCTTGTAATAGGTATAGAATAACGAACCCTGAAACTGATCCCCACCATCGACCAGGATCGAGTTTTCGGCCCGCGCGCGCGCGTCATTCACCGCAGTAACCAACCGGGCCGAACCGCCGAAACACTTACCTTCTGCTTGGTCTTCCTCATCGCAAGCGCTGTCGTATTTGTTGATCGGCTCAAAACGCGCGTGGAAATCGTTGGTATGCAGAATCGTCAATTTATAATCGGCTGCGGCCATACCTGCGGTTAGGCCCAGAACTGCAGCAGACGCCAAAAAGCGGGTGAACATCTTCATACTCCTTGTTTTTTGTTTGGCGTGATGGTGCGCCCGCCAACAAGAAGAGTCAAAGGGGGAAATCCGTCTTGATTCTGCCCGTCGCGCGGGGCATCACCACCTCATGCTGATTTACAAGATATTCAGGGCCGAGGAATGGGCCGCACTGCAGGATCAGGGTGCCTCGGATGGCGCACCGATTGATGTGTCTGACGGATATGTCCATTTCTCGACCGCCCAACAGGCGGCTGAGACCGCAGCCAAACACTTTGCCGGTGTCGAAGGTTTGACCTTGTTGGCCTGCGATGCCGATGCCATGGACGATGATCTGAAATGGGAGATCTCGCGCGGTGACGCCTTGTTCCCGCATCTTTACCGGCAGATCCGCATGACAGATGTCGTCTGGTCGCGCCCCCTGCCTTTTGACGGGCAAGCCCACCAATTCCCCGAGGGGATGGAATGAGGTCTTTTGTCGACCCTGACCGCACCCAGTTTGAAGCGTTCAAGGCGCTGGACCGTGATCATCCGATCGAAATGTTGAATCTGGTCAAGTTTCGCGACATGGCCGAATACCCGACGGGCCACGAACTGGCGGATGCCGGGCTGACCGGCGCGCAGGCTTATCGAAATTACGGCGCGGAAACCGCCCCGATTATCGCGCGCCTTGGGGCGTCGATCCTGTGGCGCGGCGCGTTTCAGACCACTCTGATCGGCCCGCAGGACGAAGATTGGGATGAGGTATTTATCGCCCGCTATCCGACTGCACATGCGTTTTTGGAAATGGTGACCGACCCGGATTATCAGGCTGCGGTTATTCACAGGCAGGCTGCGGTTGCAACTTCGCGCCTGATCCGCTGCGCCCCGGCCAAAGGTGGAGAGACTTTCGGATGAAACTGACCGAGAAACTGGGGCTGGCGGTCCTGCACAAGATGGACCCTGAAGCCGCCCATGGCATGTCGATCAAGGCGTTGAAGGCCGGGCTTGCCCCGATGCCCGGGCCGGTCACATCGCCGCGGCTGAAAACTCACGTAGCTGGACTGGACCTGCCCAATCCGGTCGGTCTGGCTGCGGGGTTTGACAAGAATGGAGAGGTTTTGACCCCCCTCTCACGCACAGGCTTTGGCTTTATCGAAGTGGGCGCTGTTACACCACGCCCGCAGCCCGGCAACCCCAAACCTCGCTTGTTCCGCCTGACCGAGGATAAGGCCGCAATCAACCGCTTTGGCTTCAACAACGAAGGCATGGAGGTCATGGCGCGCCGTCTGGCCGACCGCCCCAAGAATGCGATCATCGGGCTGAACCTGGGCGCGAACAAGGACAGTGACGACCGCCCCGGCGATTTTGCCAAAGTGTTGGCCCATTGCGCCGAGCATCTGGATTTCGCCACGGTCAATGTCTCATCCCCCAACACCGAGAAACTGCGGGACCTGCAGGGCAAGGCCGCGCTTGGCGCATTGCTGGGCGGCGTGATCGAAACTCGCAACGGTCTGTCCCGGCCTTTACCCATTTTCCTGAAAATTGCCCCTGACCTGACCGAGGCCGAATTGCAGGACATCGCCGATGTGGCGAAGGAAACAGGCGTTGACGCGGTGATTGCAACCAACACTACATTGTCCCGCGATGGGCTGCGCAGTGGGCATAAGGGTCAAACCGGCGGCCTGTCCGGCGCGCCCTTATTCGAAAAATCGACACGTGTTCTGGCACAGCTGAGCCAGCTGATCGAGGGCAAAATCCCGCTGATTGGCGTGGGTGGTATCAGCAGCGCGGAACAGGCGTATGCCAAGATCTGCGCCGGGGCATCTGCCGTGCAACTTTATACCGCGTTGGTGTATGGCGGTATTTCTCTGGTCGCAGATATCGCGCAAGGTCTCGATAAATTGCTGGAACGAGATGGATTCAACAACGTCGCGCAAGCAGTTGGAAGTAAACGAAAGGATTGGCTTTGATTTCATATTGGCACAACCCGCGCTGTTCGAAATCCCGCGCCGGGCTGGCTCTGCTGGAAGAGAATGGCGCGCAGATCGAGGTTCGGAAATACCTGGAAGACGCACCCTCGACCGATGAGCTGCGTACGGTGCTGGGCAAACTCGGCGTCAACGCCATAGACATGATGCGCACGGGTGAGAAAAAGTTCAAAGAACTGGGTCTGACCAAAGCAACCCCTGCTAATGAATTGATCACCGCAATGGCAGAGAACCCCATCTTGATCGAGCGCCCTCTGGCAATCGCAGGTGACAAGGCTGCCATCGGACGCCCACCCGAAAACCTACTTACGCTGATTCAGGCCACTTGCGCCTCAAGCCTAGGATAGCGCCAGCCCATGGTGACGCCGCGCGCGATGTTCAGTACCATCAGCGCGGCCCACAAGCCGTGGTTACCAAAGGCCGGCACCAGTAGGAACAGGGCCGCCACATAGATCGCAACTGATTGAACCATCGCGTTGCGCATCGCACGCGTCCAGGTGGCCCCGATATAGATGCCGTCGAACATCCAGCTTGCCACCCCGATTGCCGGGGCCAGCGCGGCCCAGATAAGATAGTCTCGCGCCGCCGCGCGCACCTCGGCCGAAGTTGACATCAGATCGATCAGCGCAGGCCCAGCCAAATAGAACACAGCCCCCAGCAGGAACGCCCCACCTACGCCCCATTGGGACGCCATGATTGACGCCCGCCGGACCTGAGACCGGTTCCGCGCGCCCACGGCACTGCCGACCAGAGCCTCGGCGGAAAAGGCGAAGCCGTCCAAGGCAAATGCGGTGATCTCAAGAAACTGCAGCAAGACCTGATTGGCAGCCAGGTTAACGTCTCCCAGATCGGACCCAACGAACAGAAATGTCGTGAACGCGCCCGTCAGCAGAACAGATCGGATCATGATGTCAGCATTAACCTGCATCATCCGGCGCAATCGCGCTGCGTCGAATATACGTGGCCAGTCGCGCCATTGATTCCCTGTGAACGCTTCGCGGCACAGATACAGGCCCAGCGCCAGCCCGGTCCATTCCGCGATCAGGGTAGCAATGGCCACACCTTCGACGCCCCAGCCCAACCCAAGCACGAACCACAAGTCCAGCAAGATGTTCAACCCGTTCATCCAGACCTGCAGGAGAAACACGCCCCTTGTCTGCTCTATCGCGATCAGCCAACCCGTAACGGCAAAAAGCGCGATGGTTGCCGGGGCACCCCAAATGCGGATTTGCAGGTAATCCTGCGTCAACGCCTCAACCTCGGGGCTGGCGGGTGACAGGGCAAACGCCCCCCAGAACAGCCCGACTTGCGTGAGAATAAAGAACAGCCCCGCCGCGCCGCCCAACAGCAGCCCGCGCATCAATAGCGCACCGGTTTCCGCCGTATCCCCTGCCCCGCGCGCCTGCGCCGCCAGACCGGTCGTGCCCATGCGCAGAAAGCCAAAGATCCAATAGATCGCAGACAGGATAACCGCGCCCATACCGACGGCCCCGATGGGCGCAGCCAACCCCATCTGACCGACTACACCGGTATCCACAGCGCCAAGTATCGGAACCGTGGCATTCGACAGCACAATCGGAACGGCGATTTTCAACACCCGCGTATGTGTCAGGGGTGCCGAGGCGTGCTGCGTCACGGGTTACTCTCTTTCCGCTTTCGGCTGCGGCATCAGGAAATGCCCCGTGGCCTGCGCGATGGGTCGTGCGTGATTGTCCTGCCAGGCCTCGACCCGGACCGAGGCATAGCGCCTGCCGGACCGGCTGACAAAGGCGCGCGCATAAGCATCCCGCGGCAAGCCAGAGCGTAAGTAGTCAACCGTGAAATCAACGGTTTTTGGAAATCTCACCGCATCGGCTTTGAACAAATCTTCGGCCTCGATCTCACCGCTTTCGATGCGGGGAAAGAAGTGTTCCCAACTCAGCGTGATGACGGCCGTCACCTCAAGAAATGCGGCTGTAACCCCGCCATGCAGCGCGGGCAGCAATGGATTTCCGATCAGCTTGTCGTCAAAGTTCAGCACCCCAGTCAGCTCATCGCCGCGTCGGTCGAAGGTGATATTGAGAAAGCGGATGTAAGGAACTCCGTCGACAATCGCCTTCAGGGCCGCGTCGCGACGTTGCTTGACCACCTGCATGGGTTCGGGTCGGGGACGCACCATTACAATCCCTCCACCGTAAAGGCGCCTGCCGCTGTTGCGACCGGGCGTTCTTGATCGTCGTCCATCGCGGTTGCCCGAACAAAAGCAACATTGCGCGTAATGTGGTAGCAGGTCGCACGCGCCGTAATGCTCTGCCCCGGCGTCGCTGCGCGCATATAGTCAATTCTCAGGTCAATTGTGGCCGTCCCGCCCGGAGCGGACGGATGGGACATAACGGCCGCCCCACAGCATGTGTCCAGGGCGGCAAACACAGCGCCGCCATGGATAACGCCAGTTCTGGGGTCTCCGATCAGATCCGCATTATACGGCATTGAAATTTCAGCCTCCCCATCGCTGATGGTCGTCAGTTTCAGACCAAGCGCTTTGGCATGCGGAATCGCCTCAATGAACTGGCGGGCAATCTCTACTTTGTCGACCATGTATACGTGTCCTTTGAATTCCGTCCTTTATGAGCCTGCGCTTTGCAAAAGAGCAAGACCGCCTGTTGCGCTTGCCGCCACGACGCCCTAGTTTGCTGCTGAGGAGACAACAAATGACTGACAACCGTTTGTCATTAAACGAGATGTGCGAAGAGTTCGACGTAACCAAGCGCACTTTGCGTTATTACGAATATATCGAACTGCTGCAGCCCGAACGCGAAGGCCGCTCGCGTTATTATGGGCCGCGGGAATGCGCGCGGATGAAACTGATCATGCGTGGGCGCCTGTTTGGATTCTCGCTGGAAGAGATTCGCCAGTGGCTGCTGATCTATGAAGATCAGGGGGATCAGGCGCAAATGGCCGAGTTTATAAAACTGGCCGACCGGCAGATGCCTGAACTGCAAAAACAGCGTCAGCAACTGGACGAGGCGATGGAAGAACTGCAGCGCCTACGCGACCAGACCGCTAAATCTCTGGGTTGATATTCGACAGGATCAACTGGCCTCTCTTGACCTTTAGAACATTCTGCAAGCGCAGCGCTGCGTCAGAATTACTGTCTGACCGTTAGGCGTCAGCCCCCGCCCCACAGCTAAATTCCGTTACGTAACGATTTCAATTGGGCGTTATCCGCACCTTGACGCGAGAGGATGCTACGTCAACTTTCATAGTGACGTAGCGTTTGCATTACGTGAACGTCATCTACGTGTTGTAACGTGCGCATCAACTGCGCAACTGACTTTGATAGACGCCAGTGACAAGAGTGCTGAAACCATGACCGAAGATCTGATGACCATCCGTGAAATGTGCGAGACATATGATGTCACGCCGCGCACTTTGCGATTTTACGAGGCCAAGGAACTTTTGTTTCCGATCCGCGAGGGCCAGAAACGTCTGTTCACCAAACGTGACCGGGCGCGCCTGAAACTGATCCTGCGCGGCAAGCGCTTTGGCTTTAGCCTGGAAGAGATCCGGCAGCTACTGGACCTGTACCATGTGGGCGACCAGCAAATGACCCAGATGACCCGTACGTTTGAAATCGCACGGGAACGTCTGGCAGATATGGAAGCCCGCCGCGAAGAGCTGACGCAAGCCATTGACGATCTGAAAGAACAGCTGCGCTGGGGCGAAAAAGTCATCGCCTCGATGAAGAACGAGAACAAAGCCGCCGAGTAACTCTGGCGGCCCAATCCCCGGACATCTGAATTTAAGGGAGCTTCAAATGCCCGTCTATAACGCGCCTACAAAAGACACTCAGTTCATTCTGCACGATGTTCTGAAAATCTCAGACTCGGATATTCCGGGGTACAGTGAACTGGAATCCGAATTCACCGGTGCCGTTCTGGAAGAGGCCGGCAAGGTCGCGGCCAATGTTTTACATCCCCTGAATGTGGTGGGTGACACCGAAGGGTGCCGGTTGGAAAATGGCATCGTGTACACGCCCACAGGCTTCAAGGACGCGTTCGAGCAGATGAAAGAAGGCGGCTGGACCGGCCTCGACATGCCCGAAGAGTATGGCGGTCAGAACATGCCCTACGTCATCGGCACGGCTGTGGGCGAGATGTTCTCGGGCGCAAACCAGGCCTTTACAATGTATCAGGGCCTGACCCATGGCGCGGCCTCGGCCATTCTGGCGCATGGCTCGGACGAGCAGAAGAACAAGTACCTGCCCAACATGGTCAGTTGCGAATGGACTGGCACCATGAACCTGACCGAACCGCATTGCGGCACCGATCTGGGCCTGATGCGCACCAAAGCGGAACCGCAGAGTGACGGCAGCTATAAGATTTCCGGCCAGAAAATCTTTATCTCGGCCGGCGATCACGACATGGCCGACAACATCATCCATCTGGTGCTGGCCAAGATTCCCGGCGGTCCCGAGGGTATCAAGGGCGTGTCGCTGTTCATCGTGCCCAAGTTCATCGTGAACGAAGACGGGTCACTGGGTGAGCGCAACGGCGTCTCAGTCGGTAAGATCGAAGAGAAGATGGGCATCCACGGCAACTCGACCTGCGTCATGAACTATGACGAGGCCACTGGCTGGTTGCTGGGCGAAGAACACAAGGGCATGCGCGCCATGTTCACCATGATGAACGAGGCGCGTTTGGGTGTCGGCATGCAGGGTCTGTCTCAGGCCGAGGCTGCGTTCCAGAACGCCTTGGAATACGCCAAGGACCGCCTGCAGGGTCGCGATGTCACCGGGGTGAAGAACCCGGACGGTCCCGCCGATCCGCTGATCGTTCATCCCGATATTCGCCGCAATCTGATGGATCAGAAAAGCTTCACCGAAGGGGCCCGCGCTTTCATCCTGTGGGGCGCGACGATGATCGACAAGGCGCACCGGTCGGGTGACAAGGACGCGGACGGTCTGATCTCGCTGCTGACGCCGGTTATCAAGGGCTTTTTGACGGATGAAGGCTACGACATGACCGTTCAGGCGCAGCAGGTCTATGGCGGCCACGGATACATCGAAGAATGGGGTATGTCGCAATACACCCGCGACGCCCGCATCGCGATGATCTACGAAGGTGCCAATGGCGTTCAGGCGCTGGACCTGGTCGGTCGTAAGCTGGCGCAGGACGGCGGCAAGCACGTCATGGCGTTTTTCGAGATGGTGAAAACCTTCTGTAAGGAAAACGGCGGCAAGGATGAGGCTTATGATAAGGCGTTCATCGAACCGCTGAAGGCCGCGTCCAAGGATCTGCAAGCTGCCGGCATGTATTTTATGCAGGAAGGGATGAAGAACCCCAATAACGCTTTGTCAGGTTCGTACGACTTCATGCACATGTTCGGCCATGTCTGCCTGGGCCTGATGTGGGCGCAGATGGCCAAGGCAGCGCAGGACGCGCTGGATGGTGGTGCGTCGGACAAAGAGTTCTACGAGACCAAGCTCAACACTGGTCGATTCTACATGGCGCGCCGCCTGCCCGCCACGGGCATGCATCTGGCGCGCATCCAGACCGGCGCGGAAACGGTCATGGCGCTGGAGGCCGCCAACTTCTGAACATAACCCGGCCTTGGGGTCCTACCCCCGAGGCCGGACTTTCGAAAGAGAGACAATGCCAAAACGTTTTCGCCTGACCCGCCGCTTTCCGGTCGCTATGACCGAGGACAGCTATCGCAAACTGCGCGGCTTTGCGCGCGAGGCCGGGTTGGACGAAGGTGAGGCGTTATCCTTTCTGTTCGAGAATTTCAACAGTGTGATCAATGAGGACAAGCTGACCCGAAGGCTGCGCGAATTCAATTCTGAGCTTGAGGCGCGCAAGCGATGATCAAGGCGCAACAGATATTTGCTCGCGCTCAACTCGAGGTTGGGCGCCTCCGGCGGGAGTATTTTTGAAAAGATGAAAATGTGATGCGTCCCTGCCACCGGGCGCACTCACCTTCAGGACAGGGACGACTTCACCTTTTACGGTCATCGGCTCTCCAGCCTGTACCGCTCGGCCATATCAAAGGAACAAGGTTGATAAACAGTGAACGCGAAGTCTTCATCTTTTCAAAAATACTCGAATCCAACCTGACCACGCACACCACGGGAGGGGTGATCGCATGACTATCAAACTGCACTGTTTCGGCGAAAGCGGAAATTCCTACAAGGCCGCGCTGGCGCTTGAGATGTCGGGACTGGACTGGGAGCCTGTCTTTGTCGATTTCTTCAACGGCCAGACCCGCACATCCGAATACCGTGCCGACGTCAACGAGATGGGCGAAGCACCCGTTCTGATCGATGGCGATTTCCGCACCACGCAATCCGGTGCCATTCAGGCCTATGTGACCGAGAAATCTGGCAAGTTCGGCGGCAAGGATCGCGACGAGAATTACGAGATTTTCCGTTGGGTTCTGTGGGACAATCACAAGCTCAGTTCGATGGCCGGGCTAACCCGCTTTCTGATCAACTTCTTGCCTGAACAGCACCGCAACCCGGATGTTATCGCCTTTAACCAAGGGCGGTTGAAGGCGGCCTATCAAATCCTGAACGACCATTTGGACGACCGTGACTGGATCGTCGGTGATGGCGTGACCAACGCCGACATCAGCTGCTGCGGCTACCTCTATTACCCCGAACCATTCGGCTTTGACCGCGCCGATTGGCCCCATATCGATGCCTGGCTGACGCGCCTTAGCGAGCAGCCCGGTTGGAAACACCCCTATGACCTGATGCCCGGCAAACCGTCGGATCGAGCTTGAGGAGAAGACCCATGACCGAAGCTTACATTTATGATGCCCTGCGCACCCCGCGCGGCAAAGGCCGCAAGGATGGCAGCCTGCACGAGGTAACCTCAGTGCGCCTGTCCGCCCTGACCCTGAACGCGATGAAAGAGCGTAACAACCTGGAAGGTCACGCCGTCGAGGACGTGATCTGGGGCAACGTCACGCAGGTGATGGAACAGGGCGGCTGTTTAGCGCGATCGGCCGTGCTGGCCTCCGATCTGGATCAATCGATTCCCGGCTTGGCGATCAACCGTTTCTGTGCCTCGGGGATGGAAGCCGTAAATTTGGCGGCAAACCAGGTCAAAGGCGGCGCCGGCCAAGCCTATATCGCAGGCGGCGTAGAAATGATGGGCCGTGTGGCAATGGGCAGCGATGGTGCCGCGATTGCCGTTGATCCAACGTTGGCGATGGATACCTATTTTGTGCCGCAGGGTATCTCGGCCGATATTATCGCAACCGAGTATGGGTTCAGCCGTGATGACGCCGATGCGCTGGCCGTTGAATCTCAGAAACGCGCTGCGGCCGCTTGGGAAGACAACCGGTTCGAGAAATCGGTCATCACCATCAAGGATCAGAACGGCCTGACCATTCTGGACCGCGACGAGTACATGCGCCCCGGTACCGACATGCAGAGCCTTGGCGCGCTGAACCCCTCGTTCGCGATGATGGGTGAGCAGATGCCGGGCTTCGACAAGGTCGCGATGATCAAATACCCGCATCTTGAGCGGATCAATCATATCCACCACGCGGGCAACAGCTCGGGCATCGTGGATGGTGCTGCCGCCGTACTGATCGGCAACAAGGAGTTTGGTGAGAAATACGGCCTCAAGCCGCGTGCCCGCATTAAGGCAACTGCCAAGATCGGTACCGATCCGACCATCATGCTGACCGGCCCGGTTCCGGTGACCGAGAAGATTTTGGCCGACAATGGCATGCAGATTAGCGATCTGGACCTGTTCGAAGTGAACGAAGCCTTCGCTTCGGTCGTGTTGAGGTTCCAGCAGGCATTTGACGTCGACCCTGCTCTGGTTAATCCAAACGGCGGCTCAATCGCGATGGGTCACCCGCTGGGCGCGACCGGTGCAATGATCATCGGCACGTTGCTGGATGAGTTGGAGCGTCAGGACAAAGAAACCGGTCTGGCCACGCTCTGCATTGCATCCGGCATGGGTGCGGCAACCATTATCGAGCGGGTCTAATGCCCAAGCTGGACCTCTCACAGATCCCGTTCAAGGGGGGCTCGTCTTATCCCGGCAAACTGGCGCAGGCGACCGCCGGTCGTTTTGTGCAGCGTGTGGGCGATGCGGGCGGGCTGACCCAATACGGCGTTAACATAGTGCGGCTGGAACCGCAGGGCATGTCCTCACTTCGCCATTACCATATGGAGCAGGACGAGTTTGCCATCATCCTCAGTGGCAGTTGCACACTGATCGACGACGATGGCGAGCATGACTTGCAGCCAGGCGATTGCGCCGCTTGGCCTGCAGGTGAGGCCAATGGCCACCACCTTGTGAACAAAACCGATGCGCCCATGACCTTTCTGGTCGTGGGCACACGGACCCCGACCGAGACCGGCTATTACAGCGACATAGACATGATGGTGAAGGATGACGAAAACGGCTTCGCCTTCACCCGCAAGGATGGCAGCCCGCTGACGGCTGACCAGATTGGAGATGACAATGACTGATTTCACTCTGACCAAAGACGCGGACGGCGTCGCCTTCATTACCTGGGACGCTCAGGGCAAATCCATGAACGTCATGACCCGCGAGGCATTCGAACTGGTCAGCGCACTGGTCGATCAGGCGCTGGAAGATGATGAGGTCAAAGGCGTCGTTATCACAAGCGGCAAGGAAGGCTCATTTGCTGGCGGCATGGACCTGAGCACGTTGGCCACCATCCGTGAGGAAGCAGGCGATGAACCGGCGCAAGCCCTGTTCGACTTTGTCATGGGCGGCCACCACATCCTGCGCAAGCTGGAACTGGCGGGCATGGACCCCAAGACGAAAAAGGGCGGCAAACCGGTGGTCTGCGCCATTAACGGCACCTGCGCCGGGATCGGGACCGAGATCGCGCTGGCCTGTCACCACCGCGTTATGACCAGCAACCCCAAGGCCAAGATCGGCCTGCCCGAGATTCTGCTGGGCATCTTCCCCGGCGGCGGCGGCACCACGCGCTTTAGCCGCATGGTTGGCGCGATGGCTTCGGCCCCTGTTCTGCTGGAAGGCAAGATGATGGACCCGGCCAAAGCCAAGGGCGCGCAGTTGATCGACGCCGTGGCTGACGATCCGGTAGCTGCCGCGAAAGAGTGGGTTCTGAACGCAAAAGACGCCGATCTGGTAAAGCCGTGGGATGCCAAGGGTTACAAGATGCCCGGCGGTGCGCCCTATCACCCTGCCGGGTTCATGACCTTCGTCGGTGCCAACGCCATGGTGAACGGCAAGACTCAGGGTGCTTTCCCGGCAGCCAAAGCATTGCTGAGTTCGATCTACGAAGGTGCACTGGTCGATTTCGACACCGCCCTGCGGATCGAGGCGCGGTGGTTCACTTCGATCCTGATGAACCCGTCATCTTCGGCAATGATCCGGTCGCTGTTCCTGAACAAAGAGGCATTGGAGAAAGGCGCGGTGCGTCCCAAGGATGTGCCCGATCAGCGCGTCAAAAAGGTCGGTGTTCTGGGCGCTGGTATGATGGGGGCTGGTATCGCACTGGTCAGCGCTCAAGCAGGTATGGAAGTGGTTCTGGTCGACCGCGATCAGGAAGCCGCTGACAAGGGCAAGGCCTATACCGAGAGCTATCTGGACAAGGGTATGAAGCGCGGCAAGGTCACGGCTGAAAAGAAAGAGGCCATGCTGGATCGCATCACCGCGACCCCGGATCTTGATCACCTGAAGGGCTGCGATCTGATCATCGAAGCAGTCTTCGAAGACCCGGGCGTGAAGGCCGAGATGACCCAGAAGGTCGAGGCGATCATCCCCGAGGATTGCATCTTTGCCTCGAACACCTCGACTCTGCCGATCACTGATCTGGCCAAAGCATCCTCGCGGCCTGAACAGTTCATCGGTATCCACTTCTTCTCACCGGTCGAGAAGATGTTCCTGGTCGAAATCATCAAGGGCAAGGAAACCGGGGATCGCGCGGTGGCCAAGGCGCTGGATTATGTACGTCAGATCAAGAAGACGCCGATCGTGGTCAACGATGCGCGCTTCTTCTATGCCAACCGGTGCATCATTCCCTACATCAACGAAGGGGTTCGGATGATCGCTGAGGGTGTAAACCCTGTGCTGATCGACAATGCCGCACGTCAGTTGGGCTTCCCGGTGGGGCCAATCCAGCTGACCGATGAGACCTCGATCGATCTGGGGGCCAAGATTGCCCGCGCGACCAAGGCGGCGATGGGCGATGCCTACCCGGAAAGCCCCTCGGACGATCTGATCTTCTGGATGGAAGAACAGGGTCGTCTGGGTCGCAAGGCAAATGCGGGCTTCTTCGACTATGACGACAAGGGAAAGCGCGTCGAATACTGGAAAGGCCTGCAAGAGAAATATCCCCATGCGGAAGACCAGCCTGACCTGATCGAAGTGCAGGAACGTCTGATGTTCGCACAGGTTCTGGAAGCGGTCCGCGCGCTGGAAGAAGGTGTTCTGGAAGACATTCGCGAAGGTGACGTGGGCGCGATCCTTGGTTGGGGCTTTGCGCCTTGGTCGGGTGGTCCGCTCAGCTGGTTGGACATCATCGGCACGCCGTACGCGGCCGAGCGCTGTGATCAGTTGGCCGAGGCCTATGGCGAACGTTTCGCCTGCCCACCGCTGCTGCGTGAGATGGCTGAGAAAGGCCAATCCTTCTACGGCCGCTTCAACCCCGAGGCAAAAGCCGCCTAAAGAAAAACGCTGGCGCATGCCCCCATGCGCCAGCGTTACTTTGCAGTCTCAGATACAGCTTCCCAGTCAGATCATCATGACGGGCCGTCCCGGGCGCCCAGGACGACGTGCACCTCTGGCCGGTCTGGTCGGTACAATCGGGTGATCAAAGATCGGTGCAGGCAGCGAGCCCAGTGAATTGGCCAGAACGGCAATATCGCGACGTCTTCCGGTCAGATAGATCAAATCCGCAGCAGCCTCGGCCGAGACAACCTTATATGACGCCCTACCAGAGACATTACGTGATCCAAAACGCCCCGACGGGCAGAAGGCCCGGAAGCCGCCCTCGATATAGATCACCTCATCCTGATCGAAGAACAGGGTGCTGATATCGAAACAGGACGCAGGCACATTCGAAGTGATGCGAAACAAGCCGCTCAGCAACCTTGCCGAAACAACAGGCAGGCTGACCGGCAGCGCGATCGGATCATGGTCCAGCTTGGTGTTATCCAACGCCACGCCCTGTTCCGGCATCAGCCAGACCGGCCGACCATTATAGGCCGCATGTGAAGGTATGCGCACCGGCATGCTATCGGCATTGGTTTCATCGGGCGGCACCGTAATGCAATCCGTCGCAATGCGATTTATCGCCTTGAAACCATTGTCCAATGTACGAATGAGGTCGCCAACCTGAAGCTCTTCTACCAGCTTCCATCCACCTTTGGTTGCAACCTTGGTTCCATGTACCAGACCGCCCCGGCGTGCGTTCAACGCGGCCTGCGGTTCAGCGGTGCCCTGGTACTCAGAACGCTCTGCAAAATCAATGACACTCTCTACTTTCAACAAGAACCGAACCCACTCTTTACTCACTACAACTACGTTCGATGATTAACACAGGATTAAGTGGGATGACTTATTTTTGACATATTACGGCCAGATTTGCACCATTTCGGGGTCGATAAACGACCTACACCCAAACAACACCGCGAAAATTAATAAAATTGGGCTCGAATTGGAAACTATGCGCGGTCAATCGCATCAAATGCATAGCCGAATCTAGCGATGTCTTCAGCACAGGCTTCGGCCACAGCATTGGCGGTCTGATCCGAATAATACTCGCGGTAATCTTCCAATCGCTCGGATCGATTGAGCCTGGGTAAGCTTAGGTGAAAACCCAAATGGTCGAACAATGGGGCCGCGTCCTGATCGAAGTATTCCAGCCGAATGTAGAACCGGCATTGTTCGACTCCATCCACACGGGTCATATAGTGCCGCGCCGGGTTCCGCCGGAATGACTGCGTCGTATCGGGGTGCAAGACAAACTGGTCAAAAGTCAGAGCCTTTGCCAGCGAAACCGCTGGGTGGTCAAAACCTTGCACGCGCAGCCAGTGATAATAGCTGACGATCCGGTCCCACGGGTTGCGCACTATGGTGAATGTGGTCAGCGACTGCAACTCCTGGACCGACAGAACTCCGTCAATATCGGTCAGGGTCGAATGTTTCCATAACCGTCCCCTGCCCTTCAGCGCCTTGGCCCGTTTGCGGCGCTTCACAGCTTTGGGCGTATCCCCGATCAGGATGTCATCCTTCATTGCCCGTGCTTCCAGCGCCTGTGCCAAAGACGTGCCGCCAGTTTTGGGAATATGGACGAACACATAGCCGCGCCCGCGCGAGATGATCACGCTGCCTCTCCCACCGCGGCCGCGCGCTTTGAGCGCCAGCCCAGCAACGCTCCCGCTGCCGCGATCAAGCCAATCCCCAAAATTTGCATGACACCAATCGTCTGATTCAGTGCCACCCAGGCGAATAGCGGGCCGAAAATCATCACCGAATATTCGAACACAGCTACATAAGAGGTCTCACCGATCTGATAGGATTTGATCAACATGAAGACTGCAATGGTTGAGCCGACCGCCTGTATGACGACCCAGATCAACGCGGGTTGCATCTGCCAGACCATACCGCGCGTCACGAACCCGTCGGGGAAGGAATGTGGCACGAACGAGAACACAGCCAACCCAATCGCCCCAGCAAGCCCAAGCGTGATAATCATGGCCGCCAACAGGGCGACCGTGCTTTCCTGTGCGCAGTGGCTGCGTGTGACGAGGGAACAGAGGGCATAAAATAACCCTCCGGCCACTGGTAGCAGCGTCTTGGCGTCAAACTCATAAGGGTTGAGTTGCAATACGCACAAGGTCCCCGAGAACCCGATCACAACTGCCAGAATGCGCCAGGGGCCGATCCTCTGCCCCATTGCCAGTGCCGAGATCAACATCACAAAAATCGGGGATGTGAACAGGCCCGCCAGTGCCTGCGCAATCGGCATCAACGCCAGTGAGGCGAAGTAGAACAGCATCGCCAGTGTGATCAGTACACTGCGCAGAATAACTGGCCCCAACCGCCGCGGGCGCAAGCTGCCCATTCCCAACAAAGACAGGACGACGATCAGAGGCAGCATCATCAGGGCGCGGATCAGGTGGAACTGCCACAGGCCGATCGTTTCGGCCAACAAGATCACCACGTTGTCGATGACCCCAAGGATCGCCATGGCGCTGACCATCAGGACCGAGGCCAATATCGGTGAGGTCTGAGTATCTGCCTGCATTTTGCACCCCAGTAGCAAAGTGGTGCGTGACACTCTGATCTGCCGCGCGTCGCGATATACAGCACAATTACAAATCGGCGCGCAACAGGTTTGCGCCTTTGGATTTTACCATGCTAAGCTGAAACAAAATTAGTACGAGCATTCCTCACCTTGAAGACAGCACTTAAACAGTACCAGCGGATCGAAGCGACCGGTCTGTGGCGTCCCTCGCCCGATGTGCAGCGGCGCGAGGTGGTGGTGTCGATTGGTGAGGCCACGCTGACGATCTCGGACTTCAACGAACAGGCGCTGACTCATTGGTCCCTGGCCGCGTTGGTGCGCCAGAACCCCGGCGATTTTCCGGCCCTGTTCAACCCCGACGGTGACCCGGACGAAACGCTGGAGCTGGAGGAAGCCGAGACCACGATGATCGAGGCCATCGACCGCCTGCAGCGCGCCATCGACCGGGCGCGACCGCATCCCGGCCGGTTGCGTTGGCTCAGTGTTGCAGGTGTGGTGGCCGCCGTTGCCGCGCTGTTGCTGCTTTGGATGCCGGCTGCGCTGCAAAACCATGTCGTCTCGGTTGTGCCTGACATCAAACGCGCGGATATCGGGAATACCATCCTGCAGCGGATCGAGCGGGTCTCGGGTCGGGCCTGTACTTCCGAAGATGCGCAGGCAGCGCTTGATCAGTTGGCCGCGCGCACCGGCGTTCGGAAAATCGTCATTCTGCCCGCAGGCGTGCAGACAAGCCTTAGCCTGCCGGGTGGGATCGTTTTGCTGAACCGGGCGCTGGTCGAAGATCACGAGGACCCATCGGTCGCAGCTGGCTACGTCATCGCCGAACGTGCCCGCACGCAGGCGCAGGACCCGTTGGATGATCTGCTGGACCGCACCGGCGCCACAACGGCTTTCCGCTTGTTGACGACCGGAGAGCTGACGCCGGCGAATATCGACGCTTACACCGAACAGGTTCTGTCCGAACCCCGCCCGTCCCTGCCCGAGGATGATCTGTTAGAAGTGTTCGCCCAGGCCGCGCTACCGTCGACACCATACGCCTATGCCGTGGATGTCACGGGTGAGACGGTTCTGGGCCTGATCGAGGCCGACCCGATGGCGGGCCGCCCCTTGCAACAGGTACTGCCGGACCGCGATTGGGTCCGGCTACAAAATATCTGCGGCGAATAGCTTACTTGGTGCCAAACATCCGGTCACCCGCATCGCCGAGACCAGGCATGATATAGCCTTTTGAATTCAATTCCCGATCCAATGCCGCGGTGACAATTTTGACATCCGGGTGGGCTTCTTTCATGCGCTCCACGCCTTCTGGTGCGGCCAGCAGGCACAGGAACCGGATATCGGTGGCCCCGGCCTCTTTCAGCAGATCAATCGCTGCGGCCGAGCTGTTGCCGGTAGCCAGCATCGGGTCAACGGCGATGACCAGACGGTCCTTCAGCCCTTCGGGGGCTTTGAAGTAGTACTGTACCGGTTTCAGCGTTTCCTCATCCCGGTAGAGACCAACAAACCCAACGCGGGCCGAGGGTATCAATTCCAACACCCCGTCCAGCATCCCGTTCCCGGCGCGCAGGATCGACACCAGCGCCAGTTTCTTGCCGGCCAGAATGGGGGCGTCCATCTCCTCCATCGGGGTTTCGATGTGGCGTGTGGTCAGCTTCAGCTCGCGCGTGACCTCATAGGCCAGCAGCAATGTGATCTCACGCAGCAATTGGCGGAACACGGCAGTGGACGTGCCCTTGTCCCGCATGAGCGTCAGTTTGTGCTGCACCAGCGGGTGGTCAACGACGGTCAGGTGTTCGCTCATGATCTCTCCAGTCTTTTCTTGACCCGCGCGCGGGTGTCATCATCGCAAAAGGCAGCCGCAAGGGCCGTGTCGTTCAGGGCGGCAAAGTCCTCGGCCTCCCAACCGAAGGCTTTGCCCAGCATCTCATATTCACGCCGCATGGTGGTATGGAAAAACGGCGGGTCATCGGTGGAAACGGTGACTTTGACGCCTGCATCGCGCAGTTTCGCAATCGGGTGGACGTCGAAATTGGGAAACAAGCCCAGAACCACATTTGATCCGGGGCAAACCTCGAGCGTGATTTCACGGTCGACCAGTTCGCGGATCAGGTCCGGGTCTTCGATGGCACGGACACCGTGACCGATCCGTTCCACCCCCAGATCGCGGACCGCATCGCGCACGCTTTTGGGGCCGCCGAACTCTCCGGCGTGGGTGGTCAGGCGCAACCCGGCCTCGCGCGCGCAGTCAAAGGCCCATTTGTAATCGCTCTGCGTGCCAACAGACTCATTACCACCCATGCCGAAACCCGTAATCCAATCTCCGGCGGTTTCTGCAGCGCAATGGGCGCTGATCTTGGCCTGCTCCGGCCCAAAATGGCGGACACAGGTGACGACGCCACGCAAGGTGATGTCGAACTTGCGCTCAGCCTCGTCCGCCGCGTCCTGAATAGCACTCAGGTAATCGCGCCAAGCATCCAAATCCCCGCCACCGCAGAAATCAGGACTCAGGAAGGTTTCGGAATACACTACACCATTCGCCGCGCTTTCTTCGAGGATCGCGAGGGTGAGACGGCGGAAATCCTCGGGCGTTTTCAATACTTCGCAAGCGGCCTCATAGACGCTGAGAAAATGGGCGAAATCGCGGAAGTCATAGCTACCGTCCGGCTTGAAAATTCCGCTCAGGTCTATGCGCTTTTCATGCGCCAATTGGCGTATAAAGGCGGGCGGGGCCGCGCCTTCGTGATGCAGGTGTAGCTCGATCTTTGGCAAGTCTGCGACGGTCATAGAAAACTCTTCCCTGGCCCCTGTGCCGGAATATTCAGGTGGTGTGCAATGCTGGCTGCGACGTCGGCGAAATTGATCGCACCAATCCGGCCTGCACCTTGCCCTGCGATCAGAACAGGCACTTGTTCGCGCGTGTGGTCCGTGCCGATCCAACTGGGATCGTTACCGTGATCAGCGGTCAGCAGCATCAGATCTCCGGGGCGCAGCTTTTGCAGGATCAAGCCGATTTCACGGTCGAACCATTCAAGCGCGCGGGCATACCCGCTGATGTCGCGACGGTGGCCATAGAGGCTGTCGAACTCAACGAAATTGGCGAATGTCAGGCTGCCCTCTTCGGCGTCATCAACCAGATCGGACAAATGCCCCATCAATTCGGCATCCGAGCCCTTACGTAAAGTGTCGATCCCCTGCATCGAGAAAATGTCACCTATCTTACCCACCGCATGCACGCGCCGACCGGCATCTTGTGCCCAGTTGGTCAGAACCGGCGCCGGTGGTAGGATGGCGAAATCTTTGCGGTTAGTGGTGCGGGTGAACCCGTCTTCTGGCGATCCGACGAAGGGTCGCGCGATAACGCGCCCAACTTTCATTTCATGCAGACGTGGGGCCAACGCTTTACACATGCCTAACAAGCGGTCGAGACCAAAGCTTTCCTCATGCGCGGCGATCTGGAACACGCTGTCGGCTGAGGTGTAGCAGATAGGCCATCCGGTCCGCATATGCTCGGGCCCCAATTCGGCAATGATGGCCGTACCCGAGGCGTGGCAATCACCCAGAATGCCGCCGGTTCCGGCGGCCTCGGCGGCGGCACGCGCTAAATCAGGCGGGAAGGACGGCGTTTTATCCGGGAAATAGTACCAATCCCACGGCACCGGCAGCCCGGCCAGTTCCCAATGTCCCGAAGGCGTATCCTTGCCCGGTGAATGCTCGCGCGCGCAGCCCCATAGACCTGCGGGAGTGACCTGCAATCCGGGCGTTTCTGCGCCCGATGCCAGGCGTGTCGCGGCCCCCAAGCCCAGCGCATCCAGATTGGGCAGGTGCAATGGCCCTGTGCGACCGTCTTCTGCCCGTCCGTCAGCGCAGGCCTGAGCTATATGGGCCAGCGTGTTGGCCCCGGTATCGGGGGTTTCTCCGTTAAAAAAGCGGTCCGCATCCGGTGCACCGCCGATGCCCACCGAGTCCATCACCACCAGAAAGGCACGGGTCACGGCCTGATCCTTTCATGCACAAGCATTGGGGTCATGGCTGTGTCTTTGCCTATCGTGATGGCCCGCAGGACCGTGTCGGCCGCCTGTCGTGCCGCGTCTTCGCGGGCTGCGTGGACCACGGCCAAGGGAGTGCCTTTGTCGACCTTGTCCCCCAGACGAACAATGCCCGACAAACCAACCGCGGGGTCGATGACGTCGTCTTCGACCTGCCGCCCACCACCCAAGGCGACCACGGCGAGGCCCAACGCCTCACCGTCGATTGCCGCAATGTAGCCCGCATCCGGTGCCGGAACTTCAAGGATCACGCTTGCTTCGGGCAGGTAGCGTGACCAGTTGTCTACAAACTGTAGCGGCCCGCCCACGGCGGCCATCATACGGCCGAACCGTTCCGCCGCACGGCCATCGCGGATCACACCAGTGATCTTGTCGCGCCCCTCATCGGCGGTTGAAAACATACCTGCATCGGCCAGCAAAACCCCGCCCAGTTCCGCCGAAATTTCAGCCAATGGAGCGTAATGGTCGTGGGTCAGGACATTCATCACCTCGGCCACCTCCAACGCATTGCCCAGCGCCGGAGCCAAAGGTTGGTGCATGTCCGTAATCACCGCCGACGTCCGGCACCCTGCTGCATTTGCAGTTTCCGTCAGGGCCTTTGCCAGCTTGCGGGCGTCTTCCAGCGTTTTCATGAACGCGCCGCTGCCCACCTTGACGTCCAACACCAAAGCTTCGGGGCTCGCCGCCAGTTTCTTGGACAAGATCGACGCGGTGATCAGGTCCAGGCTTTCCACCGTCGCCGTTACGTCGCGGATCGCATAAAGCCGCTTGTCAGCAGGCGCGATCTGCCCGGTCGCGCCGACAATGGCCGCACCGGTATCGCGCAGGATCTGGGTCAGACGATCCTGCCCGATCTGGGTACTGACGCCCGGAATGGCCTCAAGCTTGTCCAGCGTACCGCCGGTATGACCCAACCCACGGCCTGAGATCATCGGGACAAAAGCCCCCAATTCGGCCAGCGCTGGGGCCAGCACCAAACTGACGCTGTCGCCGACCCCTCCGGTCGAGTGTTTGTCGATTACCGGGCCATCGAAATCCCAGCTTAGAACGTCTCCGCTGTCCCGCATCGCCACCGTCAGATCGGCGCGGCCCTGCGCGCCCAGCCCACCCATGCAGACGGCCATGGCAAAGGCCCCGGCCTGCGCGTCGCTGACACCACCGTCGGCAAGGCCCTGCGCGAACCAGGTCAGTTCCTCCGCGCTGGGCACTTGTTCGCGGCGCAACTTGGCAATGATCGAACGGGCGTCCATAGCCTCAGACATCCGCCATGTGCGAGGCGTCAAATGCACCCGGCAGAAGGTCACCGATGGTGGTTTCCAGTTCGGCGCCATCGACGCTGGCCAAGGTCACCTTGACGTCACGCTTGCCGAACTCGGCCAGTTTCTGTCGGCACCCCCCACAGGGCGGTACCGGCTGCGGCGAGGAGGCAACCACGTAGACTTCGGTCAATTCCTGTTCGCCTGCCGCGACCATAGCAGCGATGGCACCAGCCTCGGCGCAGGTGCCTTCGGGATAGGCTACGTTTTCGACGTTACAGCCTGCAAATACCTGGCCCGACGCTGCTCGGATCGCTGCGCCAACCTTGAAATTGGAATAGGGCGCATAGGCTTTTTCCCGGACAGACAGTGCTGCATCTTTCAAAGTCATGGCGATTCCCCAATTTTTGATCATCTGGTCAGAAAGTCATACCCTAAATGAAACCGACCGGGGAGTTGAAGCCCCGGACAGCAGATTCCTGGGCCAAAATACTCTTAGTCCAGCGTTGTGTTGAACGTACCGGGCAAGGTGACCTCAAGCAGTTCAATATCCTCGGACGGGTCGGACAGACGTGTGCGCATGCCGGGTGGGATGACAAAGGCGTCGCCCTGCTCCAGCCGATAGGGATTACGGCCTTCGCCCTCCAACGTGACCTCGCCCCCCATGACAAAGGTAAAATGGATATCGGTGTTGTGTGCAGCCCAAACCGGATCACCCTGCCCCTTGCGCACGACCTGCACCCCGGCAACGCCTTTGGTGTTCTCGGCAATCGTTGTGTCGCGGCAGATAAAACCCGGCAGGCGGAACGGGGCCCATTCGGCCCCTTCGGCCTGATTGAAGACAAACCGTTGACCCTGCCATTCCCGGTCAGGGCGGTAATGGGGCGTGGGCAGGTCCATTTCATGATCAATTTCGGTGACGTGTTCTGCGGGGACACCAATTTCGATCACCTGCACATTGTCCGAGGCCTCAAGCACGCGGTGGCGGATTTCAGGCGGCTGGATAAAGCAATCGCCCGCGGTCAGGCGCATCTTGTCGCCTTGATCCTCATAAACCACATCCACCCATCCGTGGATGCAGAAAATCAGCTGAAAACCGACCTTGTGAAAATGCACCATGTCCGGCACTGGCCCGCCGTCAGGAATGCGGATATGGCTGGCGATGATCGATCCGCCCAACCGGTCTGGCACCAAATCACGGTAGTGCATTCCGGCCCGCCCGATGATCCACGGGGCCTGATCCTTGAGCCTGCGCACCACGAAAGAATGCACCGTTTCCGGCATGACCATTGGCGGGTTCAACTCATCAATCTCGATCCGTGTGCCGTTCGGGGCCACCAGATTGCGCTGGCCACCTGCAAATTCATCCGGGTTGTCTGTCAGGATGCGCAACGTGCCGGGGGACTCGGGCGCGTCTTTTTCGATCCGCACACGCAGGCCGTGGCCGGAAAACACGGCGGTGCGCGGATCGTCGGCGGGATAGATCATGTCCATCCGCATCCCCAGAACCTTTGTATAAAACGGGATGTCGTTGCGCAGTTCCTGCGTGGGCAGGCGGATTTCAGCGCATGTCCGAGTTTGGGATTTGCTCATCTGATGTTCCATCGGGTTTGGATTTTGGCCATCCGATCAGAACGGCGGCCAAAATGCCAATCGAAAAGAACATCTCCAGCGTTTCTTCCAGCACGAATAGGCGAGTTGCCATGATGGTCGTCATCTGGTCACCCAAGGCGCTGCTGACCTCTTCCAGACCCTGCGCCACGACGGCACACATACCCGCCAGAAAGAACACCAGCAGAAATGGCGCCCGTTCTTTTAGTGCCCGCCACCCATTTGGAACCCCATGCCAGACGACCCCGCCCAGCACGATCACCGCCAGGGTTACACGCACAATCGTCATATCCAGAAGAACATCCATCCCGTGCAGAATGAAGTACGGAACACTGTCTACGGCATAAATATCAGCCTCAAGCTCTCGTTCCGCCAACAGCAGCAGAACCACGCCGATGTATAACCGGCTGATCCCGCGATACCGTACCAATGCGGCGATACCAGCCACCAGCAATGCCGCGGCCGAACCCGTTTCGATCAGACCGCCTTCCTGGTTGAATGCCTCGGCCTGCATCGGCCACACTGAAATCGCACACAATACCAACATGGCCAGAACAAGGGCTGCGCGAAACGCAAAATGTTCAGTTCCAAACTTGCCGGTATTCAGCGATAGAGTCTTATCAACCTCGCCGTTTTCTTTAGAGCGCATGCTGTTATTCTCGGTCCAGAAGGGGGTGTGTTCGAAAGTCGCGGGAGTTTAAGTCTTTTGCCACGGAAAGCAACCACAGCGACAAAACGGCCTTGTTTGCCGAATTAAGTCGCACAACGTAGCCAAGCAGAAAAAAATAGTTTAAGGCTAAATCAAATTTGAAAACGGAGCTGAGACGCCATGTCCGACACACCCAGCCTGCGGCAGGCCGCGCTTGATTACCATGCCTATCCAAAGCCCGGAAAGTTGGAGATCAAGGCGACAAAACCCATGGCAAACGGCCGTGATCTGGCCCGCGCGTATTCCCCTGGCGTGGCCGAGGCCTGCCTTGAGATTAAGGCTGACGCGGCTGAGGCCGAACACTATACGGCACGCGGCAATCTGGTGGCGGTCGTCTCGAACGGGACAGCGGTTCTGGGGTTGGGCAATATCGGCGCGCTGGCATCCAAGCCGGTGATGGAAGGCAAGGCCGTTCTGTTCAAGAAATTCGCCGGGATCGACTGTTTTGATATTGAGGTCGATCAGCCCGACCCTGAAAAGCTGGCCGATATCGTTTGCGCACTGGAACCGACCTTTGGCGCCATCAATCTGGAAGACATCAAGGCACCCGATTGCTTTACCGTCGAGAAGCTGTGCCGTGAGCGGATGAACATTCCGGTCTTTCACGACGATCAGCACGGCACCGCCATCGTGGTAGGCGCCGCTGCCAGAAACGCACTGCACGTTTCAGGGAAGAAATTCGAGGACATCAAGGTTGTCTCGACCGGCGGCGGAGCGGCAGGGATCGCATGCCTTAGCATGCTGGTCAAACTGGGCGTAAAGCGCGAGAACATCTGGCTGTGTGACATTCATGGGCTGGTCTATGAGGGCCGCGCCGAAGATATGAATCCGCATAAGGATCAATTCGCGCAAAAATCCGACCTGCGCACTCTGGACGACGTGATCGGTGACGCCGACCTGTTCCTAGGCCTCAGCGGCCCCAACGTCCTAAAACCGGAAATGGTCGGAAAAATGGCCAAGCGCCCGATCATTTTCGCATTGGCGAACCCGACACCGGAAATCTTGCCACAAGCCGCGCGCGAGGTGGCCCCGGATGCCATCATCGCCACCGGGCGCAGTGACTTTCCCAATCAGGTCAACAATGTTCTGTGTTTCCCATTCATCTTCCGCGGTGCCTTGGATGTAGGCGCGACCGAGATCAATGACGAGATGCAAATTGCCTGCGTAGAGGGTATCGCGGAAATGGCCCGCGCTACCACCAGCGCCGAAGCCGCCGCAGCTTACAAGGGTGAGCAACTGACATTCGGGCCGGATTACCTGATCCCGAAGCCCTTTGACCCCCGCCTTGTTGGTGTGGTCTCTTCGGCCGTTGCCAAAGCTGCGATGGAAAGTGGCGTGGCCAAGCGCCCGATCGCCGATCTCGAAGCGTACAAAGAGCGCCTGAACCAATCCGTGTTTAAATCCGCCCTGCTGATGCGCCCGGTCTTTGAGGCCGCATCGGTCGCCTCGCGCCGGATCGTCTTTGCCGAGGGCGAGGACGAGCGGGTGCTGCGCGCGGCCCAGGCCATTCTTGAGGAAACCACCGAAACCCCGATCCTGATTGGCCGCCCCGAAGTGATCGAAACTCGTTGTGAACGGCTAGGGCTGGCGGTACGTCCGGGTCAAGACTTTCAGATCGTCAACCCACATGACGACCCGCGCTACTACGACTATTGGTCCTCGTACCACCAGATCATGCAACGCCGCGGCGTCACCCCAGATCAGGCCAAGGCGATCATGCGCACCAACAACACGGCCATCGGGGCCATCATGGTGCATCGCGACGAAGCCGACAGCATGATCTGCGGCACGTTCGGCGAATTCCGCTGGCATTTGAACTACGTGGAGCAGGTTCTCAACGATGGCGACTTGCGCCCCCATGGCGCCCTGTCGCTGATGATCCTGGAAGATGGCCCCCTGTTCATCGCAGACACCCATGTGCGGCAACTGCCCACCCCTGAAGAACTGGCCGAGACCACAATAGGCGCGGCCCGCCATGTGCGCCGTTTCGGAATCGAGCCCAAGATCGCCTTCTGCTCACAATCGCAATTCGGCAATCAGGCCGAAGGGTCCGGCAGGCGACTGCGCGATGCCATTGCGATCCTGGACAGCGAACCCCGCGATTTCATCTATGAGGGCGAGATGAACCTGGACACTGCTTTGGATCCAGAACTGCGCGAGCGGATCTTCCCGAACTCACGTCTAGAAGGTGCCGCAAACGTGTTGATTTTTGCTCATGCGGATGCGGCCAGTGGCGTGCGCAATATTCTGAAGATGAAAGCCGACGGGCTTGAGGTCGGGCCGATTCTGATGGGCATGGGGAACAAGGCACATATCGTGACCCCGTCCATCACCGCGCGTGGATTGCTGAACATGGCCGCGATTGGCGGCACTCCGGTCACGCATTACGGCTAGTTCGCCCCCCGGTCGAAATGTAGAACAGGACTAAAGAGCCCTGTCATTGCTACGCGGTGCACAGGAAACGTTATGGTATTGCGACCAGTGTTTCAGATGCCATCGCGTCGCTTGATGCTGTGTCGCCGTGTCTTTTATACTAGGTACTTGCCAGAGACGGCCCAAGGGGCACGGCCCTATGCCCCGTCAAAACGCCAGCCAAGTTGATTCCTGCGTAGCGCATGATTTGCATGGTAGAGTTTGCACATTTGCAAAACCGCTGTACGCCTGCCAACAAACCTTTCAAAAGCACGCATTTTGCAAAAATTTGCATAGCAATGTGACCGAAGTTGCAAATATTTTGCGATAAACTGACGCGCCATCTGCTGCACGGCTTGCCCGGTTTGCTAAGGATGCCTAACACATTCCAAAAGCTGTGTTGGAGGAGGGCGCCATGGCCTATCAGGACGTATATGAAAGCTGGAAGAACAACCCAGAAGGGTTCTGGATGGAGGCCGCCAAAGGGATCGATTGGGTTCAACCTCCGACCAAGGCTCTGTTTGACGAGAACGCGCCGCTTTATGAATGGTTCTGCGATGCCAAGGTCAACACCTGCTGGAATGCAGTAGACCGCCATGTCGAAAGTGGCCGAGGCGAGCAAACGGCCATCATCTATGACAGTCCGATTACCCACACCAAGCGCGAGATTTCATATGTCGAGCTGCGCAACCGCGTGGCCACGTTGGCAGGGGCATTGCGGGCGAAGGGTATCGAAAAAGGCGACCGGGTCATCATCTACATGCCGATGATCCCCGAAGCGCTTGAGGCGATGCTGGCCTGCGCCCGTTTGGGGGCCGTGCATTCAGTGGTGTTCGGCGGCTTTGCCAGCAACGAGCTGGCGGTTCGGATCGATGACTCCAGGCCCAAGGCAATCATCGCCGCGTCCTGCGGGATGGAGCCGGGCCGCGTGGTTCACTACAAACCGTTGCTGGACGGTGCTATCGACATGGCCAGCCACAAACCCGATTTCTGCGTGATCTTCCAGCGTGAGCAGGAAGTAGCGCAACTGATCGAGGGGCGTGACTTTAACTGGCATGGCTTCCAATACGGGGTCGAACCTGCGGAATGTGTGCCTGTGGATGGCAACGATCCGGCCTATATCCTCTATACCTCGGGCACTACCGGCGCACCCAAGGGTGTGGTGCGCCCCACCGCCGGTCATTTGGTGGCACTGAACTGGACGATGAAGAACATCTATGACGTCGACCCCGGAGACGTCTTTTGGGCGGCGTCGGATGTGGGTTGGGTCGTGGGGCACTCCTATATCTGCTATGCCCCGCTGATCCATGGCAACACCACGATTGTATTCGAAGGCAAACCTGTCGGCACCCCCGATGCGGGCACCTTCTGGCGGGTGATTTCCGAACACAAGGTCAAAAGCTTCTTCACCGCCCCTACCGCCATTCGCGCTGTCAAGCGCGAGGATCCCTCGGGTGAGTTGATCGCAAAATACGACCTGTCCAACCTGCGCGCCTTGTTTCTGGCCGGTGAACGCGCCGACCCCGATACGATCGAGTGGGCACAGGACGCGCTGAAAGTGCCGGTGATCGACCACTGGTGGCAAACCGAAACTGGCTGGACTATTGCCGGAAACCCGCTGGGGATCGAAGAATTGCCGGTCAAGCTAGGGTCTCCCGCCAAGCCGATGCCGGGTTATGACGTGCAGATTCTGGACGAAGGTGGCCATCCGATGAAGCCCGGCGAACTGGGTGCGATTGCTGTGAAGCTGCCGCTACCCCCGGGTACGCTACCAACCCTGTGGAATGCGAAAGAGCGGTTCAAAAGCTCGTACCTCAACCAATTCCCCGGCTACTATGAAACCGGCGATGCGGGCATGATTGATGAGGAAGGATACCTCTACATCATGGCGCGCACCGATGACGTGATTAACGTGGCCGGTCACCGCCTGTCTACTGGCGGGATGGAAGAGGTTCTGGCCGCCCACCCTGACGTCGCCGAATGCGCAGTGATCGGTGTTTCAGATCAACTCAAGGGTCAGATGCCAGTAGGCTTCTTGTGTCTCAACGCGGGTTGCGATCGCGACCACGGCGAGGTGGTGCAGGATGTGGTCAAGCTGGTGCGCGAAAAGATCGGCCCGGTGGCTGCATTTAAACAAGCCGTTGTGGTGGATCGCCTGCCCAAGACCCGATCCGGAAAAATTCTGCGCGGGACTATGGTGTCGATTGCCGACAGCAAGGAATTCAAAATGCCCGCAACTATCGATGATCCGGCCATTCTGGACGAAATCACCGTGGCTTTGAAATCCATCGGCTTTGCGCAGTAGACAAGCCTCGGGCGGCCTTTGGTCGCCCGCTGCACGGCTTTCCCTTGCAACCGGACACAAGGCCCCTACTGTCTGCTCAAGACAGTGAGGCCCCATGACACATACAGACATCTGGCGTCTGACCGCCACCGACCTGACCGCCCTGACCCGCAGTGGGGATCTGAGCGCCGAGGACGCGGTGCAAAGCTCCGTTGACAGAATGCATCAGGCCAACCCCGGCCTGAACGCAGTGGTCGAGGACTTGAGCGCCGAGGCGTTGGAGCGCGCACGCGCCCTTGATCAGAAGCGGACACAGGGCGCACAAACCGGTCCGCTGCACGGGGTGCCAGTCACAATAAAAATCAATGTCGATCAAAAAGGCCATGCCACCTCAAATGGCGTTGTGGCCTTGAAAGACGTGATTGCGCCTGATGATGCGCCGATTGTCCGTAACCTGCAAAACGCCGGGGCGGTGGTGATCGGGCGCACCAACACGCCCGAGTTCTCGTTTCGCGCTGACACAGACAACCCGCTGCATGGGCGCACGCAGAACCCCTGGGGTCGGCACATCTCGCCCGGCGGCTCGTCAGGGGGCGCAGGGGCTGCCGTAATGGCCGGGATCGGGGCGTTGGCGCATGGCAACGACATTGGCGGCAGCTTGCGGTTTCCAGCCGCCGCCAACGGTGCAGTTACCGTAAAGCCCGGCCTGGGCCGCGTGCCTGCCTGGAACCCAAGCCAACAAACCGAGCGCGGATTATTGGCGCAATCCATGTCAGTACAAGGGCTGATCACTCGCTCTGCTGCCGACCTTCACCTGTCGATGCCCAGCCTGATTGCAGCAGACCCGCGTGATCCGTTTCACGTCCCGATGCCTTGGCGCGGTGCGCCGATGGATGGCCCTATCAAGGTAGCCTTCACCAAAGACACCTTTGGCTATGCGCTGCATCCCGAGGTCGACAGGGCCCTTGACACCGCGCGCGATGCGCTGAATGACGCGGGCTATCAGGTGGAAGAGGTCTCGCCGCCGGACGTATTCGACTGTGGCCGAACCGGGTACCGTGCGCTGATGGGCGAAGTTTTGACCCTTTTGAAAAGCGATATCGAGGCCGCCGGATCTGAAACCATACGTAATATCTTTGACGTTTATTTTCAGGAGTTTCCGCCCATTCTCGGCACCGAACTGCTGCAAGTAATGGCAAAACGCAGCCACTATGCGCGGGAATGGTCGTTGTTCATGCAGGATTACCCTTTGGTCCTGTCACCCTTCCTGCCGCAGCCCTTCTTCAAACCTGACCGGGACACCGAAGGGCCAGAAGGCGTGCATGAGGTTCTGGGTTGTGCGGTCTATTCCTACGCAATGAACTTCCTGGGGCTTCCTGCCGCTAGTGTGCCCGCGCGTCTGGCCGAATTGCCGCAAGGGCCGCAACCGATCAATATCCAGATCGCTGCGCGTCAGTGGCGCGAGGACATGGCAGTTGACGCCGCCGCCGCGATCGAAGCGCGCGTGGGTCATATGTGCCTGCCGCTATGGCAAAATATGGAAGAGCGCACTTGAATACGCTCAATCACAAAAATAGACCCCGGGTTCTTGTACCCGAGGTCCGCTTGCTTAAATAAGCCCGGAAATCTGACAACGAGCGTAGCACCACCTACCCTCGCCGGCGCGAAAACTGCGCAATCATTCGAAAACGCCGTCTGGTGGCCACTCACTCCCACCTTGGCGTGTTCTCCGGGCAAGTTAAGATTACCAAAGGGTGAGTCAAACGCCTGTGAACTGGATCACACAAGTTCGAAAAAGTTCACTTTTGAGAGATCAGGTGAACTGCTCCGAGATCAAACGCTCTTCTAATCCGTGCCCGGGATCGAAAAGAATACGGTGTTGGATCGTGGGTTCCGAGCGAATCTCAACCCAGTCTATATCCGGAAAGGAAACAGAATCCGCGTCAGCCATGACTGGACGTTTATCCGCGTCCAGCACGTCGAAACGAACCTTCGCGATCTTGGGCAACAGGGCCCCACGCCAACGGCGTGGACGGAACGCGGCAATCGCCGTCAAGGCCAGAACATCCGACCCAATAGGCAATATCGGCCCGTGCGCCGAATAGTTGTAAGCCGTTGATCCGGCGGGCGTAGATAGCAAGGCCCCATCGCAGACCAACTCATCCATCCGCACCCGACCATCGACACTGATCTTCAACCGCGCGGCCTGCGGACCGGCCCGCAGCAGCGATACCTCGTTGATCGCAAGCGCTTCGTGCATTTTGCCGGATTGATCCATGGCCTTCATCGCCAGCGGATTGATCACCTCTTCTTCAGCCGCGGCCAAACGGTCCAACAAGTCGTCCTTGTGGAATTCATTCATCAAGAACCCGATGGTGCCGCGATTCATGCCATAAACGGGCGTGTCCAGATGCTGCATGTTGTGCAGCGTGTGCAACATGAATCCATCGCCCCCCAACGCGACCACTACATCCGCATCTCGGGGCGCTGCATTGCCATACCGTTTCACAAGGCTTTCCCGTGCAGATTGCGCCACTTTGACGTCGCTTGCGAGAAAGGCGATTCTCTTTGTCATCTTTTCCGGTTTCCGGTGTTGTACATTTGGTTCCGAAACAAACATACCTTTCCCCAATAGGCCAGACTTGACGCCGTAGCGGGCCAAATCGTCGCTTTACAGCTTTTGCATATGAATCGTTTCCGATAGGAAATCCGCAAGATTCTTACCCAGCCCTGTGGAGCCCCAATGAACGCTAATCTTCGTGATACCGGTTTTTTCACCCAATCCCTATCCGACCGTGACCCTGAGCTTTTTGGTTCGATCACATCTGAGCTGGGCCGCCAGCGCGACGAGATCGAGCTGATCGCGTCCGAGAACATCGTCTCTGCCGCCGTGATGGAAGCGCAG